>NZ_BAAAHV010000020.1:0-3845 GCF_039525725.1 Amycolatopsis albidoflavus | reverse complement strand
GGCTGCGTTGGGTGATGCGAAGGGTGCGTTGGACAACGCGATCACCGGAATCGAAAACCCGGTCAAGGAAGCGTTCCGGTCGGCCGGGGTCCCGGCCTCGCCCTTGCACGACTTCCTCGGCGGTTCGAGCCCCGCGGACAACATTGCGGGCGGTCCGGGCGGCGGAGCGCTTGCTCCCGGTCACGGCGGTGGCGGCGGCGGTGGCGGAGGCACTCCCTACCATCCGGCTGTGCTGTCGTCGGGCCCGGGCGGCGCGGCCGGCGGTTCGAGCGGGCAGGTGCCGGCGCAGTTCGACACGGACGTCGCTCAGCAGCGCGGGATGGCACAGGCTGGCAGCTTGCCTGCACAGCAGTCGGCGGTTCCGGCCGGCGGTTCGCCGGCCGGTGGCGCGGGCGGCCAAGGCGCCGCGCAGATGGGCGGTATGCCGATGGGCGGCGGCATGGGCGGCATGGGCGGCGGCGGACAGCAGAACAAAGAGCGAGATCCGCAGATCTGGCTGCAGGCGGACAAGGGTGCCTGGTCCGGGGACGAGCACGCGCCGGACTCCACGGTGCTGGGCCGGAGCGAGCAGCCATGACCAGCCCCGGGAGCGGATCGCTGGCCATGCCCGGCCAGCCGGTCCTGGACAATCCGGAGCTGGACGCCCTGACCTTCGACCAGCTCGCACAGTTGATCAGCGAGGTCAGCCCGGACGCCTTCTACCAGCGGGCCGCGGCGTTCGACCGGGCCGCGGCCCGCCTGCACGACGTGCTTGACCAGGTCCGCCGCCAGTTGCGGTACGTGCAGGAAGCCTGGACCAGCAAAGGCTCGGAAGATTTCGACAGCATCGCGAACGAGGTCGTGGCCCGCGCCCAGACTGTCCTGCTGGCGCTTGAGAATCCGGGTTACGGCAAGGTTCTCCGCCAGGCTGGCGATGTGCTGGCCGCGCATCAGCAGCGGCTGCGCGGTCTGCAGGGTCAGAAGGCCCAGCAGGAGAGCGCTCCGCCGGCGCCTGGCGCCCCGACACCGGAGGCAGCCGCGCAGATGAACGACCAGTCCGTCAAGCAGATCATGAACGACCTGCGCACCGCCTATCAGGATATCGGGAAGTCGATCGCGCCGCTGCCGCCCGCCGTCGGCGACGACAGCTGGACGAGCCATGTGCCGCCGCCGGTCGTGAACGCGCCTCCGGTCGGCGTCAAGACGGCCGACTGGACCGGCGGTCCGGCGGGGAGCCAAGATCGGCCGTGGCAACTGCTGACGACCGGCGGGTACACGCCGCACTCGGAAGGCCTCGGCACTCGCCGGGGCTCGTTCTCGTCGCCAGTGGACGAGCTTCAGCCGGGGGCTGTTCTCGGCCGGGGCCAGCGGTCGGCGGATCCGGAACCGGCCACCGCCAGACCGGCTTTCCGCAGCGAACCCGGTGCGCCGCCTCCGGTACTCGGCCAGGGAGTGGTGGCGCGAGAGCGCACCACGCCCATCGCGCCCCTCCATGTCGGCGTCGGCGTCGGGCCGGTCGTCCTCGGCCGCGAGGAGCGGCCGGCGGTGGTGCATGGCGTGAAGCCTGCCGAGAAGCGGGGCAAGTCCAAAAAGGACAGTGCTGGCAGACGGGCTGTCGAAGGCAAAAAGGACGTTGCGGCCAAGCCTGGCGCGGAGGTCGCACGTGATGTCGCGGCCAAGCACGATGTCGTGGGCGTGCACGACGCCGCAGGCGTGCATGATGTCGCGGCCAAGCACGGCACAACGGCCGATTTCGATGTCGCGGCCGAGCACGACGTGGCCGCGCATGCCGGGCGGCCGGCGACGGTTTCTTCCGAGGGCGGCGGCGCATCGGCCGCGCGGCTCCCGGCCACGATCGCGGATGGCGTGCCGGCACACGAAGTCGCTGCGGCGACTGTGGACGGAACCTTGAGCGTTCCGGGCGGGGCGACCGCGGCGTTGCATTCCGGGTCCGCGGACCCGGGCGGGGCGGGACCTTCGCGGATGGCTGCGGCGATGCACGCGCCCGGTGCCGCCGGAACGTATCCGGCGGAACTGGCGGCTGCCGGGCCGTATCCCGCGGTCCAGCACGGCGATGCACCTGATCGTGACGGGGCGGGTGCGCAGAGCGGCGGAATGCCGATGTCCCCGATGATGCTCGGAGGTATGCAAGGGCAGCAACAGCAGCAGAACGGGCGGATGGCCGGCGTGCCTGCCGAGCCGAAGCCCGAGATTTGGAATCCTCCGAGTGTCCTTCCTGTCGTGCTGGGAAGGGCGGAGCCGGCGCCGCAGGCGTCCGAAGCAGCGGAAAAGCCCGAACCGATCACCCCGGAGAGCGTGCTCGCCGAAGTCGACAAACTCCTGGAAAGAAGGAAGCCATGACCATCGATTGGGGTTCGCTGGGCGGCGACGCCGAGTCCGGCCTGGAAGACGCGATGGCGGCGCTCGAGACCGAACGTCGCAAACTCGACGAGCTCGGCAGGGTCTGGGACGAGGCGATCACAGTCCGGGCCAAGGACCGCTCGCTGGAGATGACGTTCGACGGCAGGGGAGAGTTGGCCGAGCTGACCTTCAACGGGGACAAGTACCGGAAGCTCGCTCCTCAGCAGTTGGCCAGCATCATCCTCGAAACGCTGCGCAAGGGGAGGGCCCAGGCGCAGGAGAAGCTGGCTGGGGCGATGAGCGGCGGCATCGGGATCCCCGGGCTCGACGTCGCGGGCTTGGCCAGCGGCAAGGTCCGGCCGGACGAGATGTTCGAGTCGCTGCTCGGCCCGATGCTCCAGGGCCTGGGCGGGATGGGCCTCGGCCTCGACGTGGACTCGATCGCGAAGAGGCCCGGCCGGAAGGACGCCAAGGGCGGCGGCGATGTCTGAGCCGTTCTACCTGGACGGGCCGACGCTGGCCCGGTTGATGGACAAATTGCGCAGCGCCGGCCAGGAAATGCTGCAGGCGCAAGACGTCCTCCAGCATGCCAATGACTATTATTACGGCTCCTGGGGCGGCGACGAAATCGGTAACACCTTCGCGAACCAGTATTGCAAGTACGGGGACCAGGCGCTGGCCAATGGCAAGGACATCGGCGATGCGATCACGCAGGCCGCGGACAATACGATGGCCAACGCCAAGCAGTTCGAGAGCGTGGACCAGGACACCGCGTCGTGGATGGACTCCCATCCGGGGGAGCCATTGCCGGCGCCTCCGGGGGGAACGCAGTACGTCGACGGACCCGCGCCGATGCAGGAGCACGACGTCCAACCGCCTCCGCAGCAACAGCAAGCGCCGCAGGTAATTCAGCAGCAGCCGCAGACGCAGGCAGAGCAGCCGCAGATGCAGCCGCGGCAGTTGGTGGAGCAGCAGCCGAGCCAGCAGCCGCAGACGCAGGCAGAGCAGCCGCAGATGCAGCCGCGGCAGTTGGTCGACCAGCAGCCGAGCCAGGAGGCGCCTGCTGCCCAGCAGGCGCAGCAAGATCAGCCCGCGCTGCAGGCTCCGCAGGGAAGCCCGCAGGAGGTGCCCGCTTCGTCTTCCAGCGGCGGTGCCGGCTCCGATCAGGCGGCTCGGGATGCCGCGAAGAATGCGGTCGGTCAGGCCGTCGACGGGGTGAAGGCGCAGACCGCCGATCCGGCCGCGCAGCAGGCGCTCGATGCCGCGAAGCAGGCGGCGGACAAGGCGATCGACGGTTCCGGCGCGGCCGGTGCCGGTTCGGGCTCGGCTGATCCGGGCGCAGTGCCGGTCGCCGGCGGTGCCCCCGGCGGGTCCGGCTCCGGCCAGCCAGGCACGGTGCCCGTCGCGGGCTCCCTTCCGGGAGCTGGTTCGTCCGGCTCGGATCCGTCGGTGGCGGATGCGAAGGGTGCGGTGGATAAGGCTTTTGACAAGGCGTTGGGTGATGC
>NZ_BAAAHV010000019.1:0-79541 GCF_039525725.1 Amycolatopsis albidoflavus | reverse complement strand
ACAGCAAGGCCAGGAACGCGACTGCTGCCAGCACACGTGACCAGGAGCGAAAGCACCAGCGGACCGGCCAATCCGCCGAGCCGGTTGAAGAACGACACCGACCCGGCGACTCGGCCGCGCTGGCCGTCGTCGGCTACGTCGGCGGCGACGGGCAGGAACACCGCGGCCATCGTGTTGACGCCGAGCAAGGCGACCGTCAGCACAGCGCCCGACAGCCACGGCGCGGCGACTGCCCATCCGGACACCGCGAGTGCCAGCAACAGCACCGCGGTGCACACGGCCAATCGCACCGTCACGCCGGTCGGGCCGAAACGGCGGTAGCCCAGCACCAGCAGTCCCGCGCACAGCACCATCGCCACCGCGGATCCGGTGAGCAGGGCGTTCGCCGTGGTCAGCGACAGCCCGCCGACGCGGGACAACGTCGGCACCCAGGTGGTCAGGCCGAACGTGGTCAGGCCGATCGAGAAGGCGAACACCCATTGCAGCCGGGTCGTCAGCGTGTTCCGGGCCAGCCAGTTCGTCTCCGCCGCGGGTTGTGCGGGGGCGCCGCGCTGATCCGGGATGACCGCCGCGGCGGCGGCCAGCAGCAGGCCGGTCGGCGCGCCGATGAGCCACAGCACCCGCCACCCGAACACCGGCTCCAGCCACAGCGCCGAACCGGACGCGACCAGGTAGCCGATCGCGGTCGCCACGATCGACAACCCGGTCACCACCGCGCCCCTGCCGCGTCCGGGGAACAGGTCGCTCAGCACCGTGATCAGCATCGGTGCCAGCCCGCCGACGGCGATGCCCATCAGGAAGCACATCACCACGTTGCCGCCGAAATTCGGCATCGTTCCGCACATGCTGGTCGCGGTGAACCCGAGCGTGGCGAGCAGATAGCAAGCCCGCCTTCCGACGCGCTCGGCCAGCTGGCTGCACAGCAGAGCGCCCAATGCGGTGCCGGACAGCCCGCTCACCGCCAGCAGCGACGCGGTCGAGGCGTCGATGCCGTATTCCGCGCGCAGGCCGGGAATGACGAACCCGAGCGTCGACGTCTTGCTGATGTCGATGGTCAGCGCGGCAGTGGCGACCACCGCGATGGTCCGCCTTCCCCGGACTTTCGGCTGTGGCAGCGCGACGGGGGAAGCACTGTGCCGCGTCCGGCCGAGGACCAGCGCGGCTCCGAGCGCGAGCAGCAATGCCGTTCCGGCCACGAACATCTCCGGCATGTCGGCCAGCGCCATGCCGTGCAGCCGCCGGTCGGCCATCGAACCCATCGAACCCATCGCGCCGGCCGGGTCCGTACCGGGCATTGCGAAAGCACGGAAAAAGCCCACTGCCGAAGCGACCACAACCACTGCCGCCGCCACGGCGAGCAATCCCCGCCAGCCCGCCCGAGCCGGCGCCGAAATCGTCGTCATGCCTCCAACTTCTCACCCGGGCGCCCGGTCCGGCATCTTCAGTCTTGCGCTTCAGTTTTCCTGGAGGACGGAAAGAATATTCCCCGCCGGATCCTTGAACCACGCGATCAGCGGACCGCCCAGCCGGAAGACGCCCTTCTCGTCGACTCCGTCGAACGGTTCGAACGAAACCCCTGCCGCACCAAGGTCCGCGACCGCCTGGTCGATGTCGTCGACCGGGAAGTTGAGCACGGTGTACTCGGCCGGAACGTGCTTGTCGCCCTTCGGATAGACGAGCACTTCGCGCCCTTCCGCGAGACGCAGGCGCAGCATCCCCCAGTTTTCGGTGACCTCGATGCCGAGCGTCTCGGCGTAGAACTTCCGCGCGGCCGGGATGTCGTCCACGGAAAAACCGCTGAACGCTTTGCTGGTGTCGAACATTATTGCTCCTTGAGAATTGTCAGTGCCGCTTCGGCCGGTAGGTCACCGAGAGGACCCCGTTTTCGAAGGTCCGGGAAGCGGAGAGCTCGAGATCGGCCCGATCGGACGGCGCCTCGAACAGCCGCGCGCCCGAGCCGAGCACGATCGGGTGGATCAGCAGATGCAGCTCGTCCAGCAGACCCGCCGGCAGCAGCGACCGCACCAGCCGGGGGCTGCCGGGGATGTGGATGTTCTTGCCCGGCTTGCTCTTGAGCGCGGTCAATTCGGCCGCCAGGTCGGCGCCGAGCAGCGTCGAACCGCTCCAGTCCAGTTCGGCGAGCGTGCTCGACACGACGTACTTCGGGGTGTTGTTCATGAACGCGGCTACCGGCGACGAGTCGCCCAGCTCCGGCCACATCCGGGCGAAGTCCGCGTAGGTGTTCCGGCCGAGCAGGATGGCGTCCGACTCGGCGATGCTGGTGCGGATCACCTCGTCCGCCTCGTGGTTCAGCATCAGCCAGTCCGGCGGCGACTCCGTCACTCCGTCCAGCGAAACCGACAGCCCGGCCACGATCTTGCGCACGACTATGCTCCTTCCTCAGCTGACATTCACCGGGGACGTCGGAGCCGGAATCCGGAAGGCGACACCGGCGGCGGAGAAATTTTCGAAGGCGGTGCGGTGCGGTACCTGATCATGATCCACAGCAATCCGCGGTTCCGGGCTCTCTGGGAGGAACTGCCGGACGAGAAGAAGGCCGAGTTCGGCCGCAGCCATCTCGCGCTCAACCGGTCCCTCGAGGAGTCCGGCGAGCTGGTGCTCAGCGACGGGCTGGCCGATCCCGCCGAAGCCAAGTGCGTCACCGTGCGGGACGGCAAGGCGGTGGCGAGCGACGGGCCGTTCGCCGAGGTCAAGGAGCATCTGGTCGGCTTCTACCTGGTCGAATGCAAGAGCATGGAACGGGCGCTGGAGCACGCTGCCCGGGTGCCGGACGCGCTGTACGGCAAGATCGAGGTACGACCGCTCCGCAACGTGAAAGAGCTGGATCTCTGACTCCCCCGCCCGGCTTCGAACAGCTCCTGCGCGATCTCGCGCCGCAGGTGCTCACCGCTGTCTGCCGCAGGTTCGGCGACTTCGCGCTTTGCGAGGACGCGGTGCAGGAAGCGCTGCTGTCCGCCGCGCTGAAGTGGCCGGAGCAGGGCCTGCCGGACAACCCCAAGAGCTGGCTGATCACCGCCGCCGCGCGCAGGCGTATCGACATCGAACGCAGCGAGACAGCCCGTCGGCAGCGCGAGCACACGGCCGCCGGATTGGCGGTGCCGCAACCGGAACTGGCACCGGCCGACGACGACACGCTGACCCTGTTGATGCTGTGCTGTCACCCCGAACTCGGCAAAGCGTCCCAGCTCGCGTTGACGCTCCGAGCCGTCGGCGGCCTCACCACGGCGGAAATCGGCCGGGCGTTGCTGGTGCCGGAGAAAACCGTGAGCCAGCGGATCAACCGGGCGAAGAAACGGCTCAGCGGCGCGCGATTCCGGATGCCGCCGCCGGAAGAACGGGCCGAGCGGATGGCCGCGGTGCTGCAGGTGCTGTACCTGGTCTTCACCGAGGGGCACACCGCCAGCTCCGGAACCGCGGTCAACCGGGTCGAACTCACCGCCGAGGCCATCCGGCTCACCCGGCAGCTGCACGCACAAGTCCCCGACGACGGCGAGGTCGCCGGGCTGCTGGCGCTCATGCTGCTCAGCGACGCCCGGCGGCCCGCGCGGACCCGGCCCGACGGCACCGCCGTTCCGCTGGCCGAACAGGACCGCACCCGCTGGGACGCCGCGGCGATTGCCGAAGGGCTCGGCCTGATCGAGAAAACCCTGGCCACAGCGCGGCTCGGGCCGTATCAGCTCGAGGCCGCGATCGCCGCCGTGCACGACGAGGCGGCCCGCGCCGAGGACACCGATTGGCCGCAGATCCTTGCCCTGTACGACCTTCTGCTCGCCCTCGCGCCGAGCCCGGTCGCGGCGCTGAACCGGATCGTCGGAGTCGCCATGGTCCACGGCGCGCGCGAGGGACTGCGGCAGCTGGACGCTATCGCCGGGCTGGACGAGCACCATCGCGTCGACGTCGTGCGCGCGCACCTGCTCGACCTGGCGGGCGAGCACGGGCAAGCCCAGGCCTATTACCGTTCAGCGGCACAGAAAACACTCAGCGTTCCCGAACGACGATACCTGGAATCCCGCGCCGCGAACGGGAAATCACCCTAGCTGGCGACCCGGGCCATCGACGGCGGACGCAGGGAATCCGGGTCCGGCAACCGCATCGGCACAGTGTGCGCGTGATACTCGAAGTGCCACCATTCGTTGTCGTAGCGGCGATACAGCCGATACTCCGGCCCGTGCCGCTCCAGCCACGCCGCGCCCTCGCTCGGGCGCACGTCCAGTGCCGTGCCGCGGACATGCGCCGATTCGTGCGGCGGCAGCACCCGGCGCCGAGCCGCGGTGACGGAACCGGTGCGGTGCACCTCTTCGGCGAACAGCCGGTGCTGATGAGCGGCGTCGCGGTGTCCGGAGGTGAGGCCGATGAGCTGGCGGTGCTGCCAGAACGCCTCGGTGCGCGCCGCGGTGAACGCGGCGCGAGCCGGTTCGCTGAGGCCGGCGAGGTCCTCGGCCGGGTATCGCATCGCGAGCGCCCACTGGCAGGCCAGATACCGGCCGCGGCCGGGCGAACGCAGGAAAGCCGCCGGGAGCAGCGCCACCGCCAGGAGGCGGGTGACGGCCGCGAGGACCCGGGGCCGGCGAAGCGATTCGATCATGAGGTCCACTTTCGGACCCCAGTGTGCGCGCACTGCGCACGGAGTTTGACAGCTCTGTAACAGTTCGCCACGGCCGCGCTGTTACCGAACGATGACACGGCACGCACCGGGCGGGGATCCGGGCCGGGCAGGCTGGGACCCGGTCGTCCGCTGTGGACTGTCCGGGCGGGCGGACGGGCGGGCTGCGATAGTGGGAGACATGCCGAGGGTGCTGCTGATCGAAGACGACCAGGCCGTGCGCGACGGCCTGCGGCTGGCCCTGACGTACCAGGGCCACACGGTCGAAGCGGTGGAGACCGGCGAGGAAGGCCTCGCCCGGCTCGCCGGGGACCCGGCCGACGTCGTCGTCCTCGACCTCATGCTGCCCGGGATGGACGGTTTCGAGGTGTGCCGGCGCATCCGCGCGTCCGGCGACCTGCCGATCATCATGCTCACCGCGCGCAACGACGACATCGACGTGGTGGCCGGGCTCGAAGCCGGAGCCGACGACTACGTCGTGAAGCCCGCGCAGGCCCGCGTCCTGGAGGCGCGCATCCGCGCCGTGCTGCGCCGCACCGGCGGCGAACCGCGCGGCCAGGGCCCGAAACCGGGTCCGGAACGGCACGGCGACCTGACGATCGACCGCGAGGGTCTCGTGGTCAGCAAGCACGGCACGGTCATCGGGCTCGCGCCGACCGAACTGCGGCTGCTGCTGGAGCTGTCCGCCTCCCCCGGCCGCGTGCTCAGCCGTCAGCAGCTGCTCGAATCCGTGTGGGACCAGGGTTATCTCGGCGATTCGCGGCTCGTCGACGCGTGCGTGCAGCGGCTGCGGTCCAAGATCGAGGACGACGCCGCCAAACCGGTGTACGTCCAGACCCTGCGCGGTTTCGGCTATCGCTTCGGGCCGCTGTGACCGGCTGGCTGTTCCGGGGGTTGCGCACCCGGTTGCTGGTCGCGTTCGCGCTGCTGAGCGTGTTCACCGCGCTGGCCGTCGCCGGGATCGGGTATGTGCAGGCCCGCGACGGGATCCTGCAGCGCACCCAGGACAACGCCGCCGTCGAGATGACGAACCAGCTCAAGCAGCTGTACCCGCTCCCCCGGCGGCCGGTGAACTCGAGCGCGCTGCAGCTGGCCGCCGACCGGCTGAACGGCCGGAGGAACTCCGCGCTGGTCACGAGCGGCGGGCACAGCGAAGGCAACATGCCCGCCTCGGTGATCACGCCGGAACTGCGCGGGGCCGTGCAGTCCGGCCGGGTGGCGTGGCAGCGGGTGGACGTCGGCGGCGTGACGCAGCTGGTGCTGGGCTCGCCGTTGCTGATCGCGACCGGCGACCGGCGGAATCCGACGGTTCCGTCCGGGATCGAGGTCTACGAGCTGCGCAATCTCGACGCGGAAATCGAGGCGGTGAACCGGCTCGCCCGGGACGCGTGGCTCGCCGGCGGGGCCGCGCTGGTGGTGGCTTTGATCCTCGCCGTACTCGCCGCCGGCAGCGTGTTGCGGCCGGTGGGCGAGTTGCAGCGCGCGGCCCGCAGGCTCGGCGCGGGCGATCTCGACGCCCGGATCGCCGTGCGCGGCAGCGACGAACTGGCCAGCGTCGCCGAGACGTTCAACTCGACCGCCGACTCGCTGCAGCGCCACGTCGGCGAGCTGCGCCGGATGGAAGCCGACGCGCGACGGTTCGTCGCCGACGTGTCGCACGAACTGCGCACGCCGCTGGCCGCGATGACCGCGGTCACCGACATGCTCGACGCCGAAGCGAAGCGGCTGCCGGACGCGGCGGGCGAGGCGGTGCGGCTGGTCAGCCAGGAGACGCACAACCTGGCGCGGCTGGTGAACGACCTGATCGAGGTCACCCGCTTCGACTCCGGCACCGCGTCGCTCGCGGTGGACGACGTCGACGTGGCCGAGGCGGTCCGCGCGACGCTGCGGGCGAGGGGGTTCGCGGTGGAGACCGATTTGCCGGACGGGATCCGGGCGCGCGTCGATCCGCGCCGGCTGGACGTGATCGTGGCCAATCTCGTCGGGAACGCGCTGCGGCACGGCGCGGAGCCGGTGACCGTCCGGTTGCGGGGCGACCAGGCGGGGATCACGCTTTCCGTCGAAGACTCCGGCTCCGGCCTGGACGAGGAGGTGCTTCCGCACGTGTTCGCCCGGTTCTACAAGGCGGATACCGCTCGCAGCCGGTCCGAGGGAAGCGGGCTCGGGCTCGCCATCGCCTGGGAGAACGCGCGGTTGCACCACGGGGAGCTGACCGCCGGGAACCGGCCCGGCGGCGGTGCGGTGTTCACGTTGTGGCTGCCTCGGGAGGTGCGGCAGTGAAGCGATTGCTGACGCTGATCGCCGTGTTGGCGCTGACGGCGGGCTGCGGGGTGCGGCCCAGCGGCGTGATCACCGGGGAGAACGCGCCCAGCGGGCCGCCGAACGGGAACCTCGGCTCCACGGCGACGGTGTATTTCGTGCTGAACGGGAACGTCGCGCCGGTGGTGCGCAACGGGGTCGGCGACGTGGCCGCGGACCGGGTCCGGGTGCTGGAGCGGGGGCCGGACGAGGACGAACGGGCCGGCGGGTACACGACGGAGCTGCCGCCGTCGTTCGAGCCGATCGCCATCGGGGTGAGCGACGCGGAGATCGGGGTCAACGTCCGGGAATTGTCGCCGAATGCCATATCACAGATCGTGTGCACCGTGCTCGCGGCGGGCGGGGGCGGGGCGTCCGGCACGATCACGCTTTCCGGCGGGGGCCAGACGCTGCATCCTCAGGCTTGCGGCAGATAGCTCAGCCGCGCGGCTTCATCACCGGCGCGAACACCACCGCCACCACGCACAACGCCAGCGGCAGCAGGAACGCGACGTTCAGCGGCACCCAGTGCGCCAGCCCGCCGATGATCGCCGGACCGGCCAGCAGCCCGACGTATCCGACGCCGACCACCCGCGCCATCAACGCCCCCGACGCCCGCTTGTCCAGATTGCCCGCCGCGGTGAACAGCTGCGGGACGCCACCGGAGAGCCCGAGTCCGAACAACGCCCAGCCGCACAACGACAACGGAACCCACGGCGCCAGCGACGCGATCGCGAGCCCCAGCGCGGCCAACCCGCTTCCGTAGCGCACCACCGCGACCGGACCGGCCAGCGCGGCCACCCGGTCGGTCGCGAATCGGCCGACTGTCATGGCCACCGCGAACGAGCCGTACGCCAGGGCGGCGGTGCTCTCGGACGTCCCCAGCCCGTCTCGGAGATACAGCGCCGCCCAGTCGTTCGCGACGCCCTCGGACAGCATCAGCGCGAAGGCCAGCAGACCCAGCAGCCACACCACGCGGGCGGGCGTGCGCGTCGGTTTGGCTTCCTCAGCGGTTTCCTCGGCAGCCTCGTCCGACGAGTCGAGCAGATACCGGCGGACCAGCAGCGAAACCACAATGCACAGCACGCCGGTACCGCCGAGCGACACGAGCGTCGGCACGCCCGCCCCCAGCACCGCCGCGCCGACGACCGCCGCGATCGCACCGCCGATCGACCACATCGCATGGAACGCCGCCATGATCGGCCGGGGATAAGCCCGTTCCACGACCACCGCGTGCGCGTTCATCGCGACGTCCAGCGATCCGTTGAAGAAGCCGAACGCCGCGAGCGCCAGCCCGAGCGTCCACCAGTTCGCCGCGAACCCCGGCAACACGACCGCGACCCCGACGAGCACCCCCGCGACGGACACGACCCGCGGATGCCCGAACCGGTCCGCGAGCGGCCCGGTCACCTGCATCCCGATCAACGCCGAACCGCCGAGCACCAGCAGCAACGCCCCGAGCGCGGTGTGCGAGACGCCGGTCGCGCGCTCGATCACCGGAATGTGCACCACCCACATGCCGACCGCGAACCCGCAGAGGGCGAACACGATCCAGGTGGCGACGCGGGCCGCGCGGGGCAGCACCGGAGGCGGGGAAAGCTCGGTCATCGGGCTCGGCTCCTCTTCGGGGGTCGGGTCCAGTCAGGAACACAGGCACGGGCGGGGGAAAGGGGGCTGGGGCATGATGGGCGAGTGGAAGCCGACCTGATCGCCGCCCCGTGAGCGGGGGCTACCTGAAGGGCAGAATCCGCCGCGACGACATCGTTTCGGCGGCGGCCGCGGTGTACGGCGAGGCGGGCTACCACGCGTCGTCCCTGCGGGAAATCGCCAAACGAGCCGGCATCACCCACGCCGGCTTGCTGTACCACTTCCCGACGAAGGAAGCGCTGCTCGCCGCAGTCCTGGAACGCCGCGACGCCGAGGACGCCGCCCGCGAACAACTGACCGCCGCCCCGCCCGGCCTGGACGTCCTGCGCCGCTTCATCGCGCTGGCCGAACACAACGTCCGGCACCGAGGCATCGTCGAGGTGTACTCGCGCCTCGCCGCCGAGGCAGTGTCGGAGGACCACCCCGCGCACGCCTACTTCGCCCGCCATTACCGCGAGGCCCGCGACAGCATCGCCCAGTCGTTCCACGCGCTCGCCGAAACAGGCGAGCTGCGCCCCGGCGTAGACCCGGACTTGGCGGCACTCACCTTCATCGCACTGATGGACGGCCTCCAGGTCCAGTGGCTCACCACCCCCACGCAAGTAGATACGGTCGGTTCCCTCCGCCTCTCTCTCCAAACTCTCCTGACTGTCCCCCTGTTCCCGAATTAGGCGAATTCCGGAAATCTCGCCCAGATAGCCGCCATCCCGCCACCGCGTCCGTGAGGGGAACCCTGAGGGACTCTGAGTCCCTCAGGGTTCCCCTCACGGACTTTGGCCACCCCACCAACCGCCGCCGACGCACCCACCCGTGGAGCCACCCACCCCACCCCCAACCCCGATACGAAGCCTCCCCTGCGGTTCTGGGGTGCTTGTCAAGGCATCTTTCCCGCCTTGACAAGCACCCCAGAACCGTCAGCACAATAAAACTTCGGGGTGGTGGCCCCCACCCAAGCGCAATGTCGCCGCCAGGCGACGAGCCGCCCTACAACGTCCCCACGTACGGATCCCACTCAACGGGCAACGCCTGAGCCACCTCCACCCGGCTAACCACCTCCACCCCCACCCCACGAGCCATGGACTCCTCAACCGCCACCATCACGTCCAACACGTGATAAGCCAACTCCCCAGAAGCCCTCTCCGGCACCCCCGCGCGGACAGACCGGGCCAAATCAAGAACCCCAGTACCCCGAGAAGCCGAATGCCCCACCGCACCCACTTCCTCCGACCCCCCGCCCACATGCACCACAGCAGAACCGTCGAACCGATTGGGATCCGGCAAAACCGCAGTCCCCAGCGACCCGGTCACCTCGACAAACCCCGTACGCCGCAACGCGGAATCAAACGTCAGCACAACCTGCGCACTACCCCCGCGCACGAACTCCACCAACGCGCTCACCGAAGTAGGCACAGCAACCGGAAACTCAGTCCCAGCCCGAGGCCCAGACCCGATCACCCGGGTCTCCCGCACCCGCCCGCCGACCCCCGTGACCTTCCGCACGGACCCGAACACCTGAACCAGCTGGGTCAAGTAATAAGGCCCGATATCCAGCAACGGCCCGCCACCCGCCTGGTACAGGAACTCCGGCGCGGGATGCCAACTCTCCGGCCCCGGCGTCTGAAACAACGCCAACGCGGTCAAAGGCGTACCGATCCGACCGGATTCAAGCGCACGAAAGGCAGTCTGGTGCCCAGCACCAAGCACGGTGTCCGGCGCCCCAGCCACCCGCACCCCCTTTTCCCGCGCTCGGTCAAGAAGCTTCCGCACAGTCTGCCGATCCAGCCCGATCGGCTTCTCCGTCCACACGTGCTTCCCCGCCTCCACCGCCGCGAGACTGACTTCGACATGCACCGCAGGCACAGTCAAATTCACGACGATCTCAACCTCCGGCGACGCAAGAAGATCCGCCACCGACCCGCCACGAGGAACCCCGTATTTCGCAGCCTGCGCCGAAGCCCGCTCCACATCGAGATCAGCAACCGCCACTACTCGAAGATCCGGAAACGCGGTCAAATTCTCCAGATAGGTATCACTGATAAACCCAGCCCCAACAACCCCGACCCCGACAGTCATTTCCCCACCTCAGCGAGATAGGCGAAACTCTCGGCAATACCCCCGAAAACATCCTCATGCTGATCGAACTCCACCACCCGCAACGCCGCCGGAGCCGCAGCAAGCACCTCCCCCAGAGGCACCCGTCCCTGCCCCGCGGGCACCTGCCCAGAAGCGTCGACAGCCAGCGACCCGTCCTTCACATGAATCGCGCACACCCGCTTCCCCAGCCGCCGCAGCAACGCGGGCGCGTCCTCCCCGCCCGCAGTAGCCCAGTAAGCGTCGACCTCCAGCACAACCTCCGGAGAAAGCCGCTCAGCGAAAACCTCCAACGCGCTGTGTCCGTCGATCCGCGATTCCAGTTCCCACCAATGGTTGTGATAACCCACCCGAACGCCATACCCCGCCGCGACCTCAGCCGCGGCATTGAGCGCCGCGGCAGTATCAGCGATATCCGCCGGACTCCCCCACTGAGAAGCAGGAACCAACGGCTCGATCACCACCCCGATCTCCAATTCCCGGGCCGCCGCGAACACCGCGTCCAGATCCTTCCCGACCAACGCGGCATGCGCGGTAGGCGCACTCAGCCCATGCGCCGCCAACCCAGCCCGCAGCGCCCCGACGTTCTCCACCACCCCGTACGGCTCCACCCGGCGGAACCCGATCGCGGCCAACCGCCGCAACGTCTCGTCCGGATCAGCCGCGAACGCGTCGCGCACCGAGTACAGCTGCACCGAAGGTCCGCCCATGCCAACTCCCAGCGATAGAGGGGCTTTCGCCAATTTCTACCACCTGGTCAGAATTGACACCAGGACACAACCGGACGGAATTCCGGGACCAAGATCAGCCGAGATCCTTGTGCCAGATCAAAAAATCGCACGGAGTGGCCAGCAGCGGAGCCAGCTCCGGATGCGGCCCGTCAATGGTCGACGTCTCCACCACCCGGTACCCGAGCCGGGTGTACCACTGCGCGAGAAATTCCTTCGACGGATGCGTCCACTCGCGCGGCACCAGCAGCTCAAGCTGCATCCGCGTACACCCGGCGGCCCGCCAGTGGTCCTCCGCGAACCGCACGAGCTCCCGTCCGATCCCCGCGCCGCGCACCTCCGGCGAGGCAGCGAGCAGACCGAACTCCCCCAAATCCTCCGTCAGCCGCTGGATCCGGACCGAACCCACCGCGTCCCCGCCGAGCCGGGCGACCGCGATCTCGCCCGCGCGGACCAGCCCGGCCATCTCCGCGGCATTCGTCCGATCGGCCGAACCTGCCCATAATCCGGCTTCAGCCTTGGCGTAGACGGTGTTCACCAGCTCAGTCAGCAGAGCTACGAGCGCGGTGTCCTCGGCAGCGAGCGGCGGCAGGAAAGCGATCTCCGGAGTCGTCACTCCTCCAGGTAACCACAATCAGCTGGCGGCCGAGCCGGATACCGCGGGCCGGGCCTCGCCGAAGCCGCCGTAACGACCGGCTTTCGCGCGCTTGCGCACCTCGTCGAAATGCCGGTGCACCGCGTGCGCGGCCGCCTCCGCGTCGCCGCTCACGAGCGCGTCCACAATCGCCTGGTGCCGTTTCGCGGTGGCCGGCGCCGACGACACCGGACCGCCCATTTCGCCTTCCGCGGCCCGGTAGACGTCCCAGAACAATCCGGTCAGCTCGCGCGCAAGATCGAAACCCGCCTCGGCGCAGATCAGGTCGTGGAACTCGCGGTCGGCCACCGCCGCGTCCGGTCCTTTGCGGCGCATCCGGGCGACGCACGCCTGCAGTTCGCCGATCAGCTCCGGCCGGTGGTCGCGGGCGACCCGGCTGGTCAGCTCCGTTTCGATCATCTCGCGCACCTCGAGCAGGTCGCGCAGCCGCCCGGCGTCGGTGCTGCCGCGGCTGCGCGTGCGGAAGAGCAGCCACGTCTGCAGCGCCTCCGACCCGGCCGAGCCGACGAACGTGCCGTACCCGTGCCGGACCTCGACGATGCCGAGCGCCTGCAGCGCCTTGACCGCCTCCCGGATCGAATTCCGGCTGACCCCGATGTCCTCGGCGAGGCTCAGCTCGGTCGGCATCGGAGCGCCGGTCGGCAGCTGCCGGTCGACGATCAGGTCGATGATCTGCTTGGTGATCTCTTCGCTGCGTTGCGGGCGCGCCACACGTGTCTCCCGGATGTCTTTCTTGCACTGGCACGTCGCCATCGGAGGACATCCTACGTCATGATCGGCTTCCCCCGCTGCACCCGCGCGGGTGGGAACAAGCCTCTTGACCGGGGCGGGAACGGGACTTAGGGTTCCGGCAAGTCATAGGACGTCCCACGTCCTACTTCTCGATGCTTTCTGGGTGGAACACCGCATCAAGTCAGGAGACGCCATGTCCCGAACCGCCATGGGGACTCAGTTCAACCGGCGCGCACTGCTGCGCTACGCCGGCCTCGCCGGGGCTGCCGCAGCGGTTTCGTCGACGCTCGCCGCGTGCGGCGGCCCCGCGTCGACCAACAAAACCGGCAGTTCGTCCGGTTCCGTCACCGCGGTGATCGGGTACGGCAACAACCAGACCTGGGACCCGCTGCAGACCGCGTCGGCGTTCGCGATGGCGGCGATCCTGCACAGCTACGAGTCGCTCGTCGAGGGCGACCCGGTCACCCGGGAACCCTTCCCCGGCTTGGCCAAGGCGCTGCCGTCGGACCTCAAGAGCACCAAGCTGCGCTTCGAAATCCGCGACGGCGCGAAGTGGCACGACGGACAGCCGGTGACCGCCGACGACGTCGTGTTCACCTACGCCCGCGTGCTCGACCCGAAGGAAAACGTTCTCATCCACAGCTTCTTCTCGCAGTGGCTGGAGTCGGTCACCAAGGTCGACGCGAAGACGGTGGAGTTCAGCCTGAAGTTCGCGTTCCCGTACGCGCTGCAGCGGATCCAGATCTGCAAGATCGTGCCCAAGCATGTGTTCGAGAACAACTGGAAGGCCGCCGCGGCGGGCAAGGTCGTCGGCTCCGGGCCGTACAAGATCACCGAGCAGGCCCCGCTGTCGCACACCTCGTTCGAGAAGTTCGCCGACTACAACGGCCCGCGCCCGGCCTCGTACGACAAGATGCTCTGGAAGTCCATTGTGGATTCCGCGCCGCGGGTCGCGGCGATCTCCGGGGCCAAGCCGGACGCGCAGATCGCGGAGAACATCCCGCCCGCCAACGCCGAGCAGCTGCGCAAGGCAGGCCGCACGGTCGAATTCGCCGACGGCGGCAACAACCTGTTCCTCCTCTTCAACACCAAGCACTCGCCGTTCGCCGACAAACGGGTCCGCCAGGCGCTGCATTACGCGATCGACAAGAAGAAGATGATCGAGATCGGCCTGCGCGGCACCGGAACCGCGGGCACCTCGTTCATCAACCCGAAGCTGCCCGGTTCGCAGCCCGCGGCGCAAGACTTCAATTTCAACCCCGAGAAGGCGAAGCAACTGCTCGCCGAAGCCGGGGTCAGCGGCCTGAAGATCTCGCTGTCCACCACGAACACCTCATTGGTGCTCGACTGCGTCAAGGTGATCAAGGAGGGCTGGGACGCGATCGGCGTGCAGACCACTTTGGACTCCCAGGACACCAAGGCACTGTTCTCCAAACTGGACAACGGCGACGACTTCCAGGTCGTGGCCACCACGAACAACCCGCTGCAGTTCGGCAACGACCCGGATCTGCTGATCCGCTATTACTACGACGCGCAATCGGTGCTCATGACGAAGTACGCGCGCTGGAGCGGCGACGACACCACCGCGTTGCTGGCACTGCAGGACAAGGCCGCCGCGGAAACCGACGAAACGAAGCGGAACGGGCTGTACAAGCAATTGCTCGACCAGATTTCCGAGCAGGCGGTGATCTACCCGATCGTCTTCACGCAGATGGGCACCGCGTGGGACCCGAAGGCGATCAGCGGCGTGCGCGCCCAGGGCTACCCGGGCATCTATCTCAACCAGGCCAAACCGGTCTGACGGGAGGGCACGGAAGTGACAGTCGTCGTGCGGATGCTGGCCGGCCGCATCCTCGCCCTGATCCCGCTGCTGCTCGGCGTGATCCTGTTCGTGTTCATCGTGATGCGGTTCTCGCCGGTCGACCCGGCGATGGCCGCGTTCAACGGAGCCAACGCCACCGCCGATCAGCTCCAGCAGTTCCGTGAGCAGAACGGCCTGCTCGACCCGTTGCCGCTGCAGTACGTGCACTTCGTGTGGCATCTGCTGCAAGGCGATTTCGGCACCAGCGTGGTCACCAAGGAGCCGGTCGGCCAGACCATCGCCACCGCGCTCCCGCTCACCCTGCAGCTGACCCTGCTGGGCCTGGCTCTCGCGCTTGTCGTTTCGGTCGTGCTCGGCGTGACCTCGGCGCTGTTCCGCGGCCGCTGGCCGGACCACCTGATCCGGTTCGTGACGCTGGCCGGGGTCGCCGCGCCGGCGTTCTGGATCGCGCTGCTGCTAGTGCAGTGGCTGGCCGTGGGCAAGGGCCTGTTCCCCACCAGCGGATACGTCAGCCCGGCGGATTCGTTCTCCGGCTGGCTGAACTCGCTGACGCTGCCCGCGATCGCGCTGTCCGCGCCGGTCGCGGCGCAGCTGACCCGGGTGATCCGGACGTCGATGGTCGAGGAACTCGACAAGGACTACGTGCGCACCGCGCGCGGCGGCGGGCTGCCGCCGGTCGTGGTGGTCGGGCGGAACGTGCTGCGCAACGCCCTGGTCAACCCGCTGACCGTGCTCGGCCTTCGCGTCGGCTACCTGCTCGGCGGCGCGGTGGTGATCGAGACGATGTTCGCGCTGCCCGGCATGGGGCAGAACATGATCCAGGCCGTGCAGGACGGCGACACCGCGAAGGTGCAGGGCTTCGTCATCACCATCGCGGCCGGGTTCGTGCTGGTGAACCTGATCGTCGACGTGCTCTACCTCGTCGCCAACCCCCGTCTGCGGAGCCGCTCGTGATCCGCCCCGTCGCCAACCCCCGCCCGCGGAGCCGCTCGTGATGCGCCCAGTCCTCCGCCCGAACCTGACCGCCCGGCTGTCGCAGCCCGGCGTCCGGTTCCGGCGGCTTCCCCTGTCCTCCTGGATCGCGCTGGCCGTGCTGATCGTGCTCGGGCTCGTCGCGGTCCTCGGCACCGTCGTGGCCACGCACAATCCGGACCTGCTCAGCACCGACACCGGCGGGCCCAGCGCGGCGCACTGGTTCGGCACCGACCAGTCCGGCCGCGACATCTTCTCCCGGCTGGTCGCGGGCACCCGCTGGTCGCTCGCGATCGGCCTCGGCGCGACGCTGCTCGCGCTGGTCGCGGGCATCGTCGTCGGGTCGTTCGCGGCGACGTCCGGCCGCCGGGTCGACGGCCTGGTCATGCGGGTCCTCGACGTCCTGATGGCCTTCCCCGGCATCGCGCTCGCCGCGGTGCTGGTGGCGGTGTTCGGGCGCGGCATCCTCGTGCTGATCCTCGCCATCGGCTTCCTCAACATGGCTCCGGTGGCGCGGGTGGTGCGGGCGAACGTGCTCGCGCAGTACGGCGAGGACTACGTCGCGGCCGAGCGCGTGATCGGCGCGAAACGGCTGTTCATCCTCGCCCGGCACGTCGCGGTCAACTGCGCCGCGCCGATCCTCGTGTACTGCACGGTCACGGTGGCGGACGCGATCGTGTTCGAGGCTTCGCTGTCGTTCATCGGCGCGGGGATCCAGCCGCCCGATCCGTCGTGGGGTTCGGTGCTGGCGGACGGCAAGGACCTCGTGCTGACCGGCGGCTGGTGGGCGACGCTGTTCCCCGGTCTGCTGATCCTGGCCACCGTGCTGGCGTTGAACATTCTCTCCGAAGGCATTTCCGACGCCTGGGCCGCGCCGTCGGCTCGCACCGCGAAGGCGGCCGAAGCGGCACAGCAGATCGAACTGGCTCCGGAGGCCACCGCCGCGGTGCTGCCGCTGCGCGGGCTTCGCGAAGCCGGGCAACGGCTGGCGGCGAAGGCGCGGGATCTGTCCGGCCGGGAAACCGTGCTGGCGGTGGAGAATCTCGCGATCTCCTTCCCGGAGCGGCACAACGGCGTGAACGTGGTCGACGGAGTGTCCTTTTCGGTCCGTTCCGGCGAGGTGCTGGGGCTGATCGGCGAATCCGGCTGCGGGAAGTCGCTCACCGCGCTGTCGATCATGGGACTGCAGCCGGACGCCGCGCGGCTCAGCGGCGAGATCCGGTTCGCGGGCGACGACCTGCTCACCATGAAGCCGAGCGTCCGCCGCCGGCATCTCGGGCACGACCTGGCGATGGTGTACCAGGACGCGCTCAGCTCGCTGAACCCGGCGATGACCATCCGCGCGCAGCTCAAGCAGTTCACCCGGCGCGGCGGCACCCGTACGCCGGAGGAGTTGCTGGAACTGGTCAACCTCGATCCGGGCCGGACGCTGCGGGCCTATCCGCACGAGCTGTCCGGCGGGCAGCGGCAGCGCGTGCTGATCGCGATGGCGCTTTCCCGCAGCCCGAAGCTGATCGTCGCGGACGAGCCGACGACGGCGCTCGACGTCACCGTGCAGGCGCAGATCATGGCGCTTTTGCTGCGGCTGCAGGAAGAACTGGGCTTCGCGCTGGTGCTGGTGTCGCACGACCTCGCGCTGGTGTCCGACATCGCCGACCGGGTGGTGGTGATGTACGGCGGGCAGGTCGCCGAGACCGGCGCGACCGCGGCCGTCGTCGGTGCGCCGCAGCACCACTACACCCGCGGCCTGCTGAGCGCGGTGCTGTCGCTGGAGGA
Organism: Amycolatopsis albidoflavus; assembly: GCF_039525725.1. Classification (NCBI taxonomy): domain Bacteria; kingdom Bacillati; phylum Actinomycetota; class Actinomycetes; order Pseudonocardiales; family Pseudonocardiaceae; genus Amycolatopsis; species Amycolatopsis albidoflavus. Next base: position 62,196 of record NZ_BAAAHV010000019.1, on the reverse strand, counting down.
GAACGAAGCGAAGCTCACCCAGATCAAGGGCGTCGTCCCCGCCCCGGCGGACTTCCCGCCCGGTTGCCGGTTCGCGAGCCGGTGTCCTGCCGCTCGCGGGCACTGCTTCGAGGTCGCACCTGAACCGGCGGGCGAAGGGCATCTCGTGGCTTGCCATTACCCCGCCGAGAACTCCCTGGAGACGATGGCGGAAGGAGCGTCGGCATGAGCCTCGTCGAAGTCGACGGCGTGCATGTGGTGCACAAGATCCGCGGCTCGGGTCTGTTCGGGCACGACCGGGTCTACGCGCTCACCGACGCGACCCTCGCCATCGCGAAAGGCGAAACCGTCGGTGTGGTCGGGGAATCCGGCTGCGGAAAGTCCACTTTGGCCAAAGTGCTGGTCGGACTTCAGAAGCCGACTTCCGGTACGGTCCGTTACGCAGGCCAACCGCTTTCCGCATTGCGTCCGGCCGAACTGGGGCGCACGGTCGGCATGATCTTCCAAGATCCGTCGACCGCGCTGAACCGACGGCTGCCCGTCGCGAAGATCCTGCGCGACCCGCTCGACGTGCATCAGGTTGGCACGGTTGGCGAACGCGCCAAACGGGTCCGGGAGCTGATGAACCTTGTCGGGCTCCCGTCCAGCGTAGCCGACGCGCTGCCTTCTCAGCTGTCCGGCGGACAGCGGCAGCGCGTGGCGATCGCCCGTGCGCTCGCGCTGCGGCCAGCGTTGCTGGTGGCCGACGAGCCGACGTCCGCTTTGGACGTTTCGGTGCGAGCGCAGATCCTGAACCTGTTGCTGGAACTGCGTGAACAGCTCGAACTCGCGATGGTGTTCGTGTCGCACGACATCCAAACCGTGCGCCGGATGAGCGACCGCATCGTGACGATGTACCTCGGCCGGATCGTCGAACAGGCCCCGGCCGCCGAACTGCCGGACCACGCGCACCACCCGTACACCCGCGCGCTGTTCTCCGCGACGCCGAGCCTGCTGCACCCAGTGGAGCCGATTGTCCTCAGTGGACCCGTGCCGTCGGCGACCGCGCCGCCGCCCGGCTGCCCGTTCCACACGCGCTGCCCGAAAGCCACCGACGAATGCTCACTGGCCTTGCCACCGCAGTCCGGGCCGGACGAGCACACCTATCGCTGCATCCACCCAGAAATCGGAGTGACTGCCTCATGACTGCGCCCAAGTTCGCCGGCATCATCCCGCCGCTGTGCACGCCGTTCCACGACGACTTCACCGTGGACACCGCGTCGCTGCGGCGGCACATCGAATTCCAGCTCGACGCCGGCGTGCACGGGATCTTCGTGCTCGGTTCGTCCAGCGAGGTCGCCTTCCTGCCCGACGACCAGCGGCGGATCACCGTCGAAACCGCGGTCGACCAGGTCGCCGGCCGGGTCCCGGTGCTCGCCGGCTGTATCGACATGACGACCCTGCGCGTCGCGGAGCACGTGAAGACCGCCGAAGCGGCCGGTGCGGACGCGATCGTGGTGACCGCGCCGTACTACACCCGCACGCACGTCGCGGAGATCGACCGGCATTTCCGCCTGCTGCACGAGCGGACGTCGCTGCCGATTTTCGCCTACGACATCCCGATGGCCGTGCACACGAAGCTCGACCGCGACATGGTGCTGAACCTGGCCGCGGACGGCGTTTTGGCCGGGCTCAAGGATTCCAGCGGCGACGAGGCCGGGTTCCGCCTGGTGCTGCAGCAGCGACGCGAGCGCGGCCTGGAGCACTTCGCCGTGTTCACCGGCTCCGAACTGCTCGTGGACGCCGCGCTCGCGCAGGGCGCGGACGGCGCGGTGCCGGGGCTCGGAAACGTCGACCCGGTCGGCTACGTGTTGATCTACGACCACTTCCGCGGCGGCAACCCACAGGCCGCGCGCCGCGAGCAGGAACGGCTGCTGACGCTGTTCAGCATCACCGATGTGGCGCCGCCGAACCGGATGGGCCGCGGTTCGGCCGCGCTCGGCGCGTTCAAGGCGTCGATGAAGATGCGCGGATTTATCGACAACGCGGTGATGGCGCCGCCGCAACTCCCCCTCAACGACGACGAACTGCTGCAGATCAAGGGAAAACTAGCGGAAGCGGGTCTCCTCTGATGGATCGGCTGTACTACGGCGGGGATTACAACCCCGAGCATTGGTCGCCCGACGTGTGGGCGGAAGACCTGAAACTGATGGCCGAGGCCTCGGTTTCGATGGTGACTGTCGGGATTTTCTCCTGGGCACAGGTCGAACCGCGACCCGGAGAATTCGAGTTCGGCTGGTTCGACACGGTGATGGACAACCTCGCCGACGGAGGGGTCCGGGCCTGTCTCGCCACTATGACGGCGTCGCCGCCGCCGTGGCTTTCGCATCAATATCCGGAAATCCTGCCGGTGCGCGCGGACGGCACCCGGCTGTCCGCTGGTGCGCGGCAACAGTTCTGCCCGTCCAGCCCGGTGTTCCGCGAGCACGCCGCACGCTTGGTGGAACAGGTCGCCACTCGGTACGCCGCGCATCCGGCGCTGGAAATGTGGCACATCGGCAACGAATTCGGCTGCCACATCCGCGCCTGCTACTGCGATGAGTCCGCTGTGGACTTCCGGCGCTGGCTCGTCGAGCGCTACGGCAGCATCGAGGCGTTGAACGAAGCCTGGAGCACCACTTTCTGGTCGCAGCGGTACTCCGATTTCGCCGAGGTGCAGCCGCCGCGCGTCGCGCCGACCTTCCCGAACCCGGCGCAACAGCTGGACTTCCACCGGTTCTCCTCCGACGCGTCGCTCGGCTGCTACCTCAACGAGCGCGAGGTGCTCGCCCGCATCACCCCTGATGTCCCGGTGACGACGAACTTCGTCGGCCGCGTGCAGAAGTCGCTCGACTGGCACCGGTGGGTGCCGCACGAGGACGTGGTGAGCCTCGACTCCTATCCCGACCCGCACGATCCGCGTTCGCACGTGGAGGCGGCGTTCGCCTACGACCTCGTCCGGTCCCTTAAGGACGGTCAGCCGTGGCTGCTCCTGGAACAAGCTCCGAGCGCGGTGAACTGGCGCACCCGCAACGGCCCGAAGCCGCCGGGAACCATGCGGCTGGACAGCTGGCAGGCGGTCGCCCGCGGCGCCGACGCGGTGCTGTTCTTCCAGTGGCGGCAGACCTCGGGCGGTGCGGAGAAGTTCCACTCCGCGATGGTGCCGCACGGCGGCCCGGAAACCCGCACCTTCCAGAGTGTCCGCGACCTCGGCCAGGAGCTGGCCACGGTGCAGCAGCTCGCCGGGTCGAGGGTGCGGGCCGACGTCGCCTTCCTGCACGACTGGAACAACTGGTGGGCGCTGGAGCTGAACTCGCATCCCTCGGATGACCTCGACCAGCTCGAAACGCACCTCGCGCACTACGCGCCGCTGTTCGACGCGAACGTGACCTGCGACGTCTTGCACCCGGCGAAGGACCTTTCCGGGTACAAGCTCGTCGTCGTGCCCAATCTGTACCTGATGGACAGTGCGGTCGCCGCCAATCTCCGATCCTATGTGGAGGGTGGCGGGCATCTGGTGGTGTCGTTCTTCTCCGGTATCGCCGACGAGAACGACCGGGTGTACACCGGCGGCTATCCCGCTCCGCTGCGCGACATTCTCGGCCTGTGCGTCGACGAATTCTGGCCGCTGCCCGAAGGCGGTTCAACGACGCTGGTCCTCGACGGTATGACAGTCGGCGCGACGATCTGGTCCGAATGGATCGAAACCGAGGGCGCGGACGTCGTCGCCACCTTCGCCGAAGGCCCGCTGGCCGGTCGGCCCGCTGTTACGCGGCACGAGTTCGGCTCAGGTGTCGCCTGGTACCTCGGCACCCGACCGGACGCGGACGTCATGCGCACGCTCTTCGACCGGATTACCGCGGACGCCGGAGTTTCGCCGGTGCTGCCCGGTTTGCCAGAGGGCGTCCAGGCGATCGTGCGACACGGTGCGGACGACTATCTGTTCCTGCTCAACCACAACGCCGAAGCCGTCACTGTTTCCTTGCCTTCGCCCGGTACGGATTTGCTCACCGATCCCGCTCAGCCATCGTCCGAAGTGGAACTGGCCGCGCACGGCGTGGCCGTCCTTTCCGGACAGTTCGGAACGGAGACCAGATGAGAACCGCCCTTCGCGTGGTGCTGGCGTTCGTGCTGCTGGCCTTCCTCGCGCCGGCTTCAGCGCAAGCCGCCCCGCAGTTCGATCAGAAAGCGCTCTTCAACCCGCACCAGGAAACCGGCTATGCCTGCTTCCGTATCCCGGCCATCGTCCGCAGCACGCACGGCACGCTGCTGGCTTTCGCCGAGGGGCGCAAGAATAACTGCGGCGACACCGGGGACATCGACCTGGTGCTGAAGCGTTCGACCGACGGCGGCACCACCTGGTCGCCGCTGCAGGTGGTGAACTACGGCGGCGGGGACACCCACGGCAATCCCGTGCCCATTGTGGACGCCAAGACCGGCCGCATCGTCTTGATCACCACGTACAACAAGGGCCGCACCGACGACAAGGGCTGCTCCGTGCCGTGCCCGCGCACGCCGCACTCGCAGTACAGCACCGACGACGGCCGCACCTGGTCCACGCCCGTCGACATCAGCGCGCAAGCGAAGCTGCCGGCTTGGGACTCCTGGTACGCCTCGGGTCCGGTGCACGGCATCCAGCTCCAGCACGGCCGGCACGCGGGCAGGCTAGTCTTCGGGGTGAACGCCGAACGCAGTGACGGCACCAACTCCGTCGAAAACTACGCCGGTCTCATCTACAGCGACGACGGCGGCTCCACCTGGCACGTCGGCGCTGTCGACAACTACCTGCATCCCGTGGGCGGCAGCTTCACGCAGAAGCCGTCGGAAGTCAGCGTCGTCGAACTGCCGGACGGCACCATTTACGCGGGCGGTCGCGAACAGAGCGGCACCGATATCGGCAACCGCGACTACGCACTGAGCCGCGACGGCGGCGAGACGTTCTCCCAGCGCTTCACCACGATTCCCGATCTCGTGACGCCGATGGTGCAGGGTTCGTTGCTGCGCCTGGACCGTCCTGGCGGGAAGCGGATCCTGTTCGCCTCGCCCGCGGACACCGACCGGCGGCGCTGGATGACCATCCGTTCGTCCTATGACGACGGACGCACCTGGGAAAACGCCGACCAGGGCACGCGGATCACGACGGACTGGTCGGGCTACTCCGACCTGGTCCAGCTGAGCGGCCCGCAAGACAAGAACGCGAAGATCGGTCTGATGTACGAGGGCGGCGCGGTGGACGCCCGCGACGAGATCCGCTTCGCCCGCTTCGACGAGAACTACCTCGGCTGGAAGCGTTCGCCCGGAGTGTCCACTCCGGACGTCGCAAGTGGACAGCCCGCGCGCGTGCTCGGCGATGCCAATGCTGTGGCCGGCAAATTCGGCAAGGCTGTGGAACTGAAGAACGGCTTCGTGCGCGTCCCGTACTCGCCAGCGCAATTGGTCGGCTCCGGCGATTTCACCTTCTCTACTTGGGTCAAATACGGTTCTTCACAGGACCCGCAACCCATCTTGTGGCTGGGCGGAATGGGCTCGACCGCGCCGCAACTGTGGCTGCGCGCCGAACCCGCGTCCCACCGTCTGATCGCGATGATGACCACCGCCGCCGGAAGCAAGTCCGTGACCACGCAATCGGCGTACGACGATCAGAAGTGGCACCACGTGGCGCTCCAGCGATCGGGCGGCCAACTCCGCATCCTGGTCGACGGCACCGTGGCGGCGTCCGGTCCGGACTCCCCCGGTTCGGTCACCCAGACCGTCTCGTTCCAGCTGTGGCTCGGCGAGCGGCTGGACGGCATGCAGCATCTGACCGGTGCGCTGGACGACGCGCGCCTCTACCGTCGCGCTCTGTCCACTGCGGAACTGACCACTGTCCGCGCCGGGAAGCAGGTATCGGGAGCGGTCATGGAACTTCCCTTCGACCGGTAACGCACCCGCTGAAGCCGGGCGGTCGCCGCCCGGCTTCAGCCGTGCAACGCGAGATACGGCGCGATCCCGACCAGCACCGCGATCAGTGCGGCCTTGAGCGTCTTGGTCGGCAACGCGTGCGCGATCCGCCAGCCGATCAGAACGCCTGCCAGCTCAGGGATCCCGACGATCGCCGCCAGCCGCCAGTCGACCGCTCCGTGCAGGACGTAGCCGAGCGTCCCGACGCTGGCGATCACCACCGACTGCACCTGCGCCGCCGCGAGCGCCCCCAGCACCGGCATTCCGGCGACGACCAGCAACGGCACCGCGAGCATCGGCCCGCCGACCCCGACCAGCCCCGCCGCCACCGCGACTCCCGCCCCGATCGCTCCCGCGACCGGCAGCCCGACGGCCCGCTCCCGTCCCTTCAACCCGACGAACACCGCCACGACGAGCGCGAACCCGCCGAGCACAATTCCAAAGGCCTTTGCGGACACCCAGGAATTGAGCAGTACCCCGAGCGGTGTTCCCGCCACCGCGACCGCGGCGAGGACTCCGGCGATCTTCCGGGTTTCGGGCTCGCGCAACTGTCCGGAATGGACGAAGGCGGCGCTGCCGAGGATCCCGGTGGCCACGTGCGTGACGATCGCCGTTCCCGCGACCTGCGCCGGGGTGAGCGAGGTGAAGACGAACAGTCCCACGGTCGCCAGCACCCCGCCCGGTCCGACCGCGGTGATGCCGATCCCGGCCAGCAATCCGGTGACGATGAGTGCGGGGATCATTTCTGCTGCCTCCGGAAGTCGTTCTCTCGTCTGAGCGCCGCTCCGAGGGCGCGCGCCACAAAGCAGGCCGTGCGTTGTCCGCCGCCTGCCGATCTCAGCGCACCGCTCCACGCTGCAAAGTCGCCCGCAACGTCAACCGATCCGCGCGCACATGCAGCCACTCCGCGTCCACCGGCCGCCCGTCCGGCAACCGCGTCAACCGGTCCAGCGCGAAAACCGCCGTCCCCGGCGCGATCTCCAGCAACGCCGCCGTATCCGGCCCAGCCGACACCGCATGGACCTCCACCTCCGCCCGCCCCAGCCGGATGCCGTTCGTCTCCTCCAGCAACGCGAACAGGTCCCGGTGCGCCAAATCCTTCCCCAGCAACGGAATCCCCAGATCCGGCACCAAATACGTCGAGTCGAGCGACAACGGCGCCCCGCCCAGCCGCCGGACCCGCTCCAGGTGCACGACCTTCTCCCCCGCCGCCAGGCCGAGGCGCTCCGCCACCGCGGGCGGCGCGGCGACCGTCTCGGCGGTGCGCACCTCGTTCACGACCTCGCCGTGCCCTTCGAGCGCCTCCGCCAGCCCGGCCAACCGGTCCAGGCCGTGGCCGTACTTCGGGCGCACCACCAGCGTCCCGACGCCCTGACGGCGTTCGACGAGCCCTTCGTCCCGCAGCAAACCCAGCGCTTCCCGCACGACGTTCCGCGACGCGCCGAACCACTCGCCCAACGCGCGCTCGCTCGGCAGCAGCTCGCCGACCTCGCCCGCGACGATCCGCTGCCGCAGGCCGTCGGCCACCTGCCGGGCCCGTTCCGCCCTCCGCTGCGTAGTCACCACGTCGGCGACGCTACCTGGATTTTGATTACGCCGAGGTTACGCCACCCACATTGACCTGCGGAAACGCTGTGAGCAGCAGCAACAGCGCCCCCGTCGGCGCGTTCCGCCACCGCGGGCTGGTGGCACCGGCGCGAGAGTTCCGGCAAGGTCGGAACAGGGAGGGGATCATGACCGTCTTCGGAGTCCGGCTCGATTCCGGGTTCAACGGCACCGCGGTCAGCGAGGGCGATCCCGCGCGGCTGATCACCGAGGCGCAGGAGGCCGATCGCGCCGGGCTGGACGTCGTCACGGTGACCGATCATCCGTACCACGCGAAGCATCTCGACGCGTACGCCACGCTCGGCTTCGTCCTCGGCGCGACGTCCAGGATCAGCGGCGCGGTCACCGTGACCAACCTGCCGGTCCGCCCGGTGCCCGTGCTGGCCCGGACGGTCAGCGCGTTGTCCGAGCTGTCCGGCGGCCGCGTCCGGCTCGGCGTCGGCGCGGGGGCGCTGTGGGATCAGATCGAGGCGTTCGGCGTCGAACGCCGCACTCCGGCCGAGGCGGTGCGGCTGTTCGCCGAAGGCATCACGCTGCTGCGCGCGCTCACCGGCGGCGGCACGGGACCGGTCACCTTCGACGGCGAATTCCACCGCGTCGCCGGCGTGCTGCCGTCCGCCGCTCCGACACCGCCGATCTGGACCGGCTCGATCGGCCCCGCCTCGCTCGCCGTGACCGGACGGCTCGCCGACGGCTGGTTTCCCGCCGTCGCCCAGGATTGGCGCAGCGAAACGGTCGCGAAGTCCCGTCCGCTCATCGACCGGGCCGCCGCCGAGACGGGTCGCGATCCGGCGGCGATTTCCACTCTCTACAACGTCTTCGGCACGATCAGCGGCGGTGCCGCCCCGCTCTCCCGAGGCACCGGCGAGCACGGGATGGGCGTGCTCGCCGGGTCAGTGCGGTCCTGGATCGACGAACTGGCCGAGGCGAGCGAAGAGCACGGTGCGGACGGGTTCGTGTTCTTCCCGAACGTCGGCACCGTTGCTGAGCGGGAAGAATCCCGGCAGCGGTGGTTGCACGAGGTCGTGCCGGGTGTCCGTGCGGCGATCGGACGCTGACGCCGTCGTCAGCGGATCAGACTCTCCGGCACACGGAGATCCTCATGCGCGTAGAGCGCGTTCACGGCTGCTAGATCGTCGCTGGCACACACCTCGGCGAGGTAGTCGAGCAAAGCGTCGTAATCCGCGCCGGTCTTCCCGGCATAGGCGTCGGTCATGCGCCCCCACTCGTCCCACGGAAGGGTTTCGACCTTGTTCAACGCGGCGAGGTCCTTCACCGCGTTGCCCCGAATCTCCGCCGGTGGTCGACTCCCTGCCCGGGCTGGAAATAGGTGGCGAAGCCGCATCGGACGCGCGCGGCGATAGCGCAGAACTCAGCACGGCGAAGTGCCGACAGGTCCCGATCACGCGCTTCTCAGTTACGCGAGCAGTGGTCAACGGTGCCGGGTCCAGTGCGAGCAACTGACGGACCAGCGAACTCGCGGGCCGGATCCGGTTCTCGGCGAAGCGATCGCCGGGCAGGCCCAGCGCGTCCGCATCGGCAGGCTGGACGACCAGGTCGTGAACTGGCGTGCAGATGCCCACGGGATCAGCGGCCAGCGACTCGAACGCGAGCGGATCCACGCCATCCAGGCTGGTGAACGGCCCAAGAGACGCATAGTCGACGACCTCTGCCACAACACCGATCCTAGCCAGCCCTCATTCTGGCGCACGCGATCGCCAGAGTCCGTGAGGGGAACCCTGAAGGACTCAGAGTCCCTCAGGGTTCCCTTCACGGACCTTTCAGCAAATGCTTCCCAGGCTCGACGTCCAGCCCCACCACATCCCGTACTCGGCGAGGTTTCCCGCGTCGTTCAGGTGCACGTTGTCCGCCAGCCACGGGCTCGGGTTGGGCAGATTCGCCGACCCCGCGGGCGGGATGTACTGCCGCAGGTCGACCAGCGCGGTGCCCTTCTCGACCGCCGTCTGATAGATCGACGTCGCGTACTGCGACCAGAAGTACTTCTGCGTCTGGCCGCCCCACTGGTTGGGCGTCCACTTCAGCTCGGCGTAGATCGAGAGCAGGATGTCGACCCCGGGCCGCGCGGCGCGGATGTTGTCGATGACCTTCCCGAGGTTCGCCTTGAACACCGCCGGGTCGGCCTGCGAGATCAGTTCGTTGCCGCCGAGGTCGACGAGGACCAGGTCGGGCTGGCGTTGCGTGATGTCGGCGAGCGCGCCGGTCGTGTCGGGCCAGCGGCCGCCGGGGAGGTAGTCGGTGGCCATCGCGCCGTTGTGCGCGTAGTTCTTCGTCGTGGTGTTCCACTGCGCGCGGAGGTCGTTGGCGATTTTCGTGGTCCAGCCGTAGGTCGTCGGCGCGTAAGTGTCCGTAGTGGACTGGTAACCCGTGGTGCCGTAACCGGTGTCGGCCGACGTGCCGAGGATCGCGACCTGCTCCTTTTTGGTGCACCAGGTGCTGGTCTGGCCGGCGTCGGCGGTGACGGCGGGGGACATCGCGATGCCGAGGCCGACCAGGGTCAGCAACGCCGCGACACGGGCTTTACGCATGGGGACCGGGCCTTTCCGGAAGTGATGATCTGCGGATGTGTCGCCGGGAAGGCCCCGCGCGTTACCGCTGTGCGGAAAGAGAAACCGGGATGCGGGGAGCGTCACGGTTCTGGCAGTCTCGGAGAGGTGAAGATCCTGTTCGCGTCCGCGCCCGGGTACGGGCTCACGCTTCCGCTGATCCCAGTGGTCTGGGCCGCCCGCGCCGCCGGGCACGACGTGCTGCTGGCCACCACCGCGGAGATCGCCGAGGTGTCCGCGCGCGCCGGGCTGCCGGTCGCCGACGTCTTCCCCGGCCGCGACATCTGGGCCGACCTGATGGCCACCGTCAAGGGCGGCGCCGCGCCGGATCCGGACGAACCCGAGGAGTACCGGATCGCGCGGCAGCACCAGGGTCCGTTCGGGCTCTTCACCGCCGCCATGACCGAGGGCACGATCGAAGCCGGCCGGGCGTTCGGCGCGGACCTGGTCGTCTACCCGTCCGACCACGGGGCCGGCGCGCTCGCCGCGGTCGCGCTCGGCGTGCCCGCGCTCGAGGTCGGCAACCGGATCTCCTGGTCGGCCCGGGACCTCTCGTGGCGCACCGAGCACCACGACTTCCTGGACGGCGAACTCGCCACGCTGATGCGCGAGAAGCTCGGCATCGGCGACGCCCCGCCGAACGTCCTCGCCCGGATCGACCCGCGCGCGCCGAGCATGGGCGGCCTGCGCGCGGACGAGGAGCACGCCGACGAACGCGACGGCGCGCCTTGGTGGCCGATGCAGTTCGTGCCGTACAACGGCGGTTCGGTGGTGCCGGAGTGGGCGCTGCGGAAGCCGGAGCGGCCCTGGGTGGCGGTCACCCTGGGCACTGTCGTGCCGGCGATGGCGGGGATCAGCAGCCTGAAGGTGGTGCTGGACGCGCTCGGCGGGATGGACGTCGAGGTCGTGCTCGCGGCGGGCACCGCTGATGTGAGCGAACTGGGGGAGCTTCCGGAGAACGTCCGGTCGGTGGGGTATTTGCCGCTGTCGGTGTTCCTGCCGGAGTGTTCGGCGATTGTGCATCACGGCGGGTCCGGGACGACGGCCGCGCCGTTGTTCTACGGGGTGCCGCAACTGGTGCTGCCCAGTTTCGCGGACAATCCGATGTCGGCGGAGCGGGTGGTCGAGCGGGGCGTCGGCCTGAGCCACGATCCGGCCACTGTGGACGCTGAGACGATCCGGAAACTGGTGCGGCGACTGCTCGAAGAGGATGCGTTCTCCTCGACCGCGGCTGAGGTGCGCGCGGAAATCGCCGGGCAGGCGAGCCCTTCCGACGTCATCGCGCGCGCCGTCGCCGCACTGGGCTGAACCGGGTTCGTCACCGCGGGCCGGGCGCGGTGTACCGGGCCCGGCCGAAGCCCAGGATCAGGTAGCCGATGATCGAGAACACGAACAGGCCGAAGAACCCGAAGACGCCGCTCTTGCCGAACGCCCTGGCGATGTCGAGCGACACGACGATGACGACCACGAGGTTGACCAGCGGGACGAGCAGCAGGAGCAGCCACCACCCGGAACGGCCCGCGACCTTCAGCCAGACGTAGACGTTGTAGATCGGGATGATCGCCGCCCACCCGGGGTATCCGGCCTTGGCGAAGACCCGCCACAGTGCGACGATGGCGAGGACTGTGACCACTAATCCGGCAGAACTGAAGCCGAGTGCCGGGTTGAACGAGGTCTCGTGGTTCACGGTGCGGGAGTCCTTTTCGCAGTGCCTGCCGGATGCGCGACTTTAACGTCGCGGGGCCGACACAGCAGAACGAACTCGGGCCGTGCTTCATTCATTGACCAAATGTGCCTGGCAACCGGGACGACAGGGCAGCGAGCCCCATCGACACCCGTCGGCTAGATCGCGGTTTCTCCCTTGCCCAGCACGACAATCCCGAAATCGCTCACGTGGTAATGCCCGCGGTCCCGCGCCAGGTCCACCCCGATGTGCGCGCCAGGCGGGACAACCACGTTCTTGTCCAGAATCGCCCGCCGCACCACCGCACCGCGGCCGACTCGCGCACCGTCCAGCAGCACCGAACCCTGCACCACCGCGCCGTTCTCCACGAAAACGTCCGGCGACAGCACCGAATCCACCACCTGCGCACCGGAAATTATGCAGCCGTTGCTGACGATCGACTGGGTCGCCGTGCCGCCCTCCACGAACTTCGCCGCCGCGCGCTGGCCGGGATGGGCCAGGATCGGCCATTTCCGGTTGTACAGATTGAAAATCGGCTGCGTCGAAATCAGGTCCGTATGCGCGTCGTAATAGCTGTCGATCGTTCCGACGTCGCGCCAGTAGCCGTGGTCCCGGCCCGTTTCGCCGGGCACCTCATTGCCGTTGAAGTCGTAGACCGCGGCCTCGGATTTTTCCACCAGCGCCGGGATGATGTCGCGGCCCATGTCGTGTTTGGACGCCGGGTTCTTGGCGTCCGCGTGCAGCGCGTCGAGCATCACCTGCGTCGTGAAAACGTAATTGCCCATCGACACATACGATTCGTCCGGCGAATCCGGCAGGCCCGGCGGGTCCTCGGGCTTCTCCAGGAACGCGTCGATCTTCGTCCCGTCCTCGGTGCTGATCACGCCGAACGAACGGGCCTCCGCGCGCGGCACCCGGATTCCGGCGACCGTCACGCCCGCGCCGGACGCGATGTGCGCGTCGATCATCTGCCGCGGGTCCATCCGGTAGATGTTGTCCGCGCCGAACACCGCGATGTACGCGGGCGATTCGTCGTGCACCAGGTTCAAGCTCTGGTGGATGGCGTCCGCGCTGCCCTGGAACCAGCGCGGGCCGAGCCGCTGCTGCGCGGGCACCGGCGTGACGTACTCGCCGGTCAGCGACGACAGCCGCCAGGTCGTCGAAATATGGCGGTCCAGCGAATGCGATTTGTACTGCGTCAGCACGCAGATCCGGCGGATCCCGCCGTGCACCAGATTGGACAGCACGAAGTCGATCAGCCGGTGCACGCCGCCGAACGGGACCGCGGGTTTCGCGCGGTCGGTGGTCAGCGGCATCAGCCGTTTGCCCTCGCCCCCGGCGAGGACGATCCCCAGCACATCGGATCCGTCGATCACGAAACCCTCCCGCACGCCTCGTAAACCCCGACCGTCGCGGCGGCGATCGCTGCCCAGCCGAACTCTCCCACCGCGCGGTCCCGTCCGGCGAGGCCCAGCCGGGTGGCTCGCTCTCGGTCGGCGGCGAGGTCGTTGATCCCGCGCGCGAGCCCGGCCTCGAAAGCGCCGGGCTCGGTCTCGTCGTAATGCACCAGCACCCCGGTCTCGCCGTCGGCGACCACCTCCGGGATGCCGCCGACGTCGCTGGCCACCACCGCGGTGCCGCACGCCATCGCCTCCAGGTTCACGATGCCGAGCGGCTCGTACACCGAAGGGCACACGAACACCAGCGCGTGCGTCAGCAACTGGACGACTTCGGCGCGCGGCAGCATTTCCGGGATCCAGTGCACGCCGGACCGTTTTTCCTGCAGGTCCGCGACCAGCCCGCGGAACTCGGCGTCCAGCTCCGGCGTGTCCGCGCCGCCCGCGCACAGGATCAGCTGGACGTCCTCGTCCAAAGCCGCCCCGGCGCGCACGAGATGCGGCACGCCTTTCTGCCGCGTGATCCGGCCGACGAACAACGCGTACGGCCGGTTCGGATCGATGCCGTGCTTCTCGAGCACATCGGTGCCGGGATCAGGTTGGTACAGCTCGGTGTCGATGCCGTTGCGCACCACGTGCACCCGCGCCGGGTCGACGTTCGGGTACGCGGCGAGCACGTCGCGCCGCATGCCGGAGCTGACCGCGATGATCGCGTCCGCCGCCTCGTACGCATCGCGTTCGATCCACGACGACACGCGGTAGCCGCCGCCGAGCTGCTCGGCCTTCCACGGCCGCAGCGGTTCGAGCGAATGCGCGGTGATGACGTGCGGAATGCCGTGCGCGAGCTTCGCCAGATGGCCGCCGAGGTTCGCGTACCAGGTATGGCTGTGCACGAGATCGTGGCCGGCGAGCGCGTCGGCCATCGAGACCGCGATGTCCATCGTGGCGAACGCGGGCTGGGCGTAACCGTGCGCGTCGCGATGCCCGTGCGCGCCGTCCGGGCGGTCCGGGCCCCAGCAGTGCACGTCCAGGTCGACCAGCGACCGCAGTTCCCTTGCCAGGAACTCGACGTGCACCCCCGCTCCCCCGTACACGTCCGGCGGGTACTCCCGGGTGAGCAGGCCGACCTTCATGCGTCGACCCTAGACGGCCCCACCGGCCGCACGCAGTACGGAAAGCGGGCGAATCCGGTTCGCCGTTCAGTGTTCGCGCAGTCCCACCACGACCGTTGCGCCGAGTTCGTCATCCTCTTCGACGGACGCGGCCAGCCCCGCCCGGCGCACCTCGGCGACAGCGGCGGCCGATTGGCGTTCACTGGCCTCGAAAAGCACGTGCCCGCCCGGCGCGAGCCACACCGGGGCCTCGGCGACGACGCGACGGAGCACGTCGAGACCGTCGGCTCCCCCGTCGAGCGCGACGCGGGGTTCGTGGTCGCGCGCCTCGGGCGGCATGAGCGCGACGTCGTCGGTCGGGACGTAGGGGACGTTCGCGATCAGCACGTCCACGCGCCCGCGCAAAATAGCCGGAAGCGGGGCGTAGAGATCGCCTTGGTAGACCTCACCAGGCACGTTCTGCCGAGCGCAGTCGACCGCGGCGGGCTCGACGTCGGCGGCGTGCAGTTCGATTCCGGGCAGCTCAGCCGCGACCGTTGCGCCCAGTGCACCGGAACCACAGCACAGATCGAGCACCACTGCTTTGTCGTGCGCGAATCCGACGGCCAGCCGCACCAGCAGTTCGGTGCGGTGCCGGGGCACGAAGACGCCCGGCGCGACGACGAACCGGCGCCCGGCGAACTCCGCCCAGCCGAGGACGTACTCCAGCGGTTCGCCGGCGACCCTCCGCTCGACCATCCCGGCCAGATCGCCCGATTGGCCCAGCAGAAGCCGGGCCTCGTCCTCGGCGAAGACACATCCGGCGGCCCGCAAGCGCGCGACGACCTCGACGAAATCCACTGCGCCTCCACCTGGTCGGAGCCTCGTGCGTGGTTATGCCGGTTAGAACCGGCACTGCCGCTCACGAGCCCTACGGCACCACCACGACGGGCCAGGTCGCGGCGCGCACGAGCCGGTTGCCGACCGAGCCGACGAGCCGGTGCCCGCCCTGTTCGGACGCGCCGACCACGACCATGTCCGCGTTCACCTCCTGCGCGGCCTGGCGCAGTTCGGGGAACGTCTCGCCGCGACGGACCACGAACGTGACCGGCACCTGCAGGTCGGCCGCCCGGTCGCGCAGTTCCGCGCGCAGCTGCTCGATCTCCTCCTCGAAGGTCTGCTGCTGCACGTCGACGACCGCGGCCGCGGCGAGCCCGGTCCACACCGTCGGGGCCGCCACGTACACGACGACCAGCCGCGCGCGCTGCCTCCGGGCGAGACCGCCGCCGTAAGCTGTCGCCCGCAGCCCGGTCGGCGACGTGTCCGCGCCGACCAGGATCACGCGCGGTCCGTCGGTGCCCCGTTCGTACGGGCCCGGGTCCCAGCTGGGTCCGTATTCCTCGACCAGTTGCTCCACCCGGCCCATTATGTCCGTGGCGCCGGAACCCGCCGGGCCGCGCCCGTCGACGGCGGGTAAAACGCCGCAAGAAAATTCCCACCTGGTTGGATTTCCGGTCTTTCGGAGTACCCCAGGCCTCTCGTGCCTGGTAGCGTCCCCGCAACCTGAACACACGCGTCCGGAAAGGACCGGGGAGCCCACACGCGTGCGGCGGCGAGGCGGATCGCGATGCGAGACGATGTAGTCGAGGCGAGTGCGGTGGTCGGGCACTCGCCCGAACAGGTGTGGCAGATCGTCGGCACCCCCGAGCTCTACCCGAGGTTCGTCCCGGCGATCAGCTGGTGCGAGGTCACCGTGCCCGCCGAACGCGGCCGCGGCCCGCATTGCCTGATCCGGCTGGCCCCGGACCGGGAAACCATGACCGAGGGCACCATCCACGCGGCGGTGTACCGGCCGGGCGAGCACGTCGTCTGGTGCGGGCTGCCGGACGAGCGGACGTGGGTGTCGGTCGAACTGCGCCCGGTCCCGCGCGGCGGCACCGAGATCGTGCTGCGGATGATGCTCCCGTCGCTGCCGCCGGAACACTCCGGCCTGCTTGCCCGCGGCACGGTGAAAGGCCTGCTCAAGCAGCTGTCGAAGCGGATCGGGCAGCAGCTGTCCGGACTGCCCGGCGACCCGCCGGAGCACGAGCCGGCGACGGCGATGCGCACGGCGAACACGCTGGTCCGCGCGGGCGTGCTGGCCGCCGGACGGCCGGACAAAATGGTCAAGCAGCTCAGTTCTTTCGCCCGCTGGGGCGCGACACTGGCCGGCGGATACCTCGCCGCGACCGCCCGCGGCGCGGACGACATCGCGGTGCACGACGAGCGCAACACGCGCACGTTCGGCGAAATCGACGAACGCAGCAACCAGCTGGCCAACGCGCTGGCCGCGCTCGACGTCGAGGCCGGTTCGCGGGTCGCGCTGATGTGCCGCAACCACGCGGCGATGGTCGAGGCGTTCGTCGGCTGCAGCAAGCTCGGCGTCGACGTCGTCCTCCTCAACACCGGCCTCTCCCCCGCCGCCGTCGAGGAAGTGCTGACGCAACACCCGCCCGCCGCGGTACTGGCCGACGACGAGTTCGCGCCGATCATCGCTTCAGTGCCCGGCGAATTCCCGCGCGTGAGCACGTGGGACGACGCCGATCAGGGCTACCGCACGCTGGACGAGCTGCTCCAGGACGCCCCGACGGCGCGCCCGAAGCCGAGCGAACGCGAGGGCCGGATCGTCGTGCTGACCTCGGGCACCACCGGGGCCCCGAAGGGCGCGCGCCGTCCGACGCCGAAGGGCGTGAGCACGTCGGCGACCGTTTTGTCGCGAATCCCGTTGCGGGCCAGGGACAAGATCGCCGTGGCCGCCCCGCTGTTCCACAGCTGGGGACTGGCCGCGATGCAACTCGGCATGGCGCTGCGGGCGGAACTGTCGCTGATCCGCCGGTTCGACGCGGAGCACACGCTGCGCACGATCGCCGAACACCGCTGCGACGCGCTGTTCGCGGTGCCGATCATGCTGCAGCGGATCCTCGACCTGCCCGAACGTGTGCGCAACCGCTACGACCTGTCGTCGCTGCGGATCGTGGCGAGCAGCGGGTCGGCGATGCCGGGCGCGTTCGTGACGTCGTTCATGGACACCTTCGGCGACGTCCTCTACAACTTCTACGGCTCCACCGAGGTTTCCTGGGCGAGCATCGCCGACCCCGCGGACCTGCGCGCCGCCCCGACGTCCGCCGGCCGCTGCCCGCCCGGCACCCAGGTGGCGATCCTGGACGAGGACCGCCGCCCGGTCCCGCCCGGCGACGAGGGCCAGATCTTCGTCGGCAACGACATGCTCTTCGACGGCTACACCAACGGTTCCAGCGTCCCGCGCGCCCACGACCTGATGGCCACCGGAGACGTCGGCTACCAGGACGCCTCGGGCCGGCTGTTCGTGACCGGCCGGGCCGACGAGATGATCGTGTCCGGCGGCGAGAACGTGTTCCCGCGCCCGGTGGAGGAAGCCTTGGCCGCGCTGCCCGGTGTTTCCGACGCAGCCGTGGTCGGGGTTCCCGACGACGAATTCGGCCAACGGCTCGCCGCGTACGTCGTGCTCCGCCACGGCGCGCGCATGCATGCCGAAGACGTCCGGCACTACATCCACCAGAAACTCGCCCGGTTCGCCGTGCCGCGCGACGTCTACTTCGTACCCGAACTTCCCCGCAACGCCACCGGGAAGATCGTGAAGCGCCTCCTCAACGACGACCTCTGGCCCATCACCCAAGGCTGAACTCACTCACCAAGACGCGCCCGGTCGAGGAAGCCTTAGCCGCGCTGCCCGGTGTTTCCGACGCAGCCGTGGTCGGGGTTCCCGACGACGAATTCGGCCAACGCCTCGCCGCGTACGTCGTGCTCCGCCACGGCGCGCGCATGCATGCCGAAGACGTCCGGCACTACATCCACCAGAAACTCGCCCGGTTCGCCGTGCCCCGCGACGTCTACTTCGTACCCGAACTCCCCCGCAACGCCACCGGAAAAATCGTCAAACGCCTCCTCAACGACGACCTCTGGCCCATCACCCAAGGCTGAACGGTCACAACCGCGCCAGCTGCCCCTGCGGTCCGGGGCTCGACGCGGCGGCGGTGACGCTGAACCGGCCCGGTCCGAAGGTCTCCTCGCCGGTCGGGCCGGACGAGATCTGCCGGATGCTCGCGCTCAGATCTGCCTCGACCCCGCCGGGCAGCTTCAACCTGATCAGGAACGGCAGCACCAATCCCACGACCATCAGCCCGACGAGCACCGGCGTGAGCGTCGTCAGCATGACGCCGGTGATCTTGTCCGACAAGAAGAACGCGACCCACAACGCGATCAGCGCGGCGATCCCGACGACCACCACGATGACGCTGCCCGCCGTGCTGCTCCGGGTGATCCGCAGGCTTTCCTCCATGATCTGCAGGCTGCGCTGCGCCTCGACGTTCCCCGGATCGAGTTTCACGCACCGGCGCAGATCGCGGATCGCCTTGCGCCGCTGCATCGGCTTCGCGGGAAAGTCCCCGGCGGACTCAGCCAGTTTGTACCGCGCGACGGCGGCGACGAAGTACGGTTCGGCTTCGTTCGAGGCAAGGGAAATCGCCTCCTGCGCGCGAGCGAGCGCGTCGGCGTGGAACTGCCGTCCCTGGGTGGCGTCGCCGCGTTCGATGAGCAATTTGGCCACTGCCACCAGCAATTGCCACCGCGGCAGGTCACAGTCGTCGCGGCGCAACGCTTGCTGCAGCACGTCCTCGCCCTCGACGAAATCCCCCGCCGACCGCATCAGCGCGACCGCGAGCCCGAGGCTCGCGCTGCCGTTGGCCGGATCGATCTGGCGCGCCTGCCGGAAATGCCGCGCGGCACTGGCGCTCGGTTTGCCCGCCGGATCGTCGATTCCCTGCTGCAGATGGAGATACCCGAGTTCGACGTGCGCCTGCGCGTCGAACCAATCGCGTTCCAGCGCCGCGTTGAGGTGCGCTTCCGCCTCGTCGAACCGGCCGAGCTGCGAGTAAAGCGCGCCGAGATCGACGTAGCTGGCGTGATGGTGATCCAGTTCGACCGCACGGCGGAAATGCTGCTCCGCCTGAGCGAACTGCCGCCGCTGGAAATTGAGCACCCCAAGGCAGGTGTGCGCGGCGTGATACTGCTTTTCCTTCTCCAGTACGGAAAAACAAAGCTTCTCAGCTTCGTCCCGACGCTGCGGCGTAGCCTGCCGAACCAGGCACCAGGCGAGACCGAACTGGTGATCAGCGCTGTCCGGCTCCTTCTCGCACGCAGCACGGAACCGTTCCTCCGCAGCCGGGTAATCCCCCGAGGCGAACCGGATCCACCCCGATTGCGCCGCGGTTTCGGCCTCCTCGCCGGAATTCCGGGCATCGGCCCGCAACAACGCGAGCTGCTGGTCAGCTTCGTCCAGCCGACGGCTGTCGTGGTAAATCCAGACGAGTTCCTCGCGCAGCGACCGGCTCCACGGCATCCGTTCCAGCGCCTCGGCGACGCCCCGCTCGGCCTCGTCGAAGCGGCGCAGCGAGCGCAGCGCGGCAGACCGGCCGGTGATCGCGTCGACGAGGAACGGATCGATCCGCAGCGCCCGGTCGAACCAGCCGATGCTCTCCTCGTACTTCAGCTGTTCGTCGTGCAGCAGACCCATTTCCACGAGCAGGTCGGGCTCGTCCGGACGCCGTTCGATCGCTTCCTTCGCCGCTTCTTCAGCCTCCGGGAACCGGCGGAGGCGCCGCAGCGCGGTCACCCGCCATTCCAGCGCCAGCCTGTGCAACGGATCGAGGTCGAGGGCCTGCCGGATGCTGTCCAGCGCCTCCTCGAAATGCCCCTCGTCGCCCAGCAGCAAGGCGCGTTCCACCAGCAGGTCAGGGGTATCCGGGCAGAGCGCGATCGCTTCCTTCACCGCGGCCCGCGCTTCGCCGAACCGCCGCAGCCGACGCAACGCGGTCACCCGCCATTCCAGCGCGCTGGCGTGCTTCGGGTCGACCGCCAGCACCTGGTCGTACCATTGGAGAGCTTCCTCGGCGCTGCCGTGGGTGCGGCAGAGCGCCGCCATCTGCATCAGGCCGGCGGGGTTGCCCGGCTGCCGGTCGAGGATCGTCTGTGCGCTCTCCTTCGCCTCGTCGAACCGGCGCAGCCGCAAGCACGCCACCGACAGGGCCAGCAACGCCCAGGCCCGTCCCGGATCGAGGTCCAGCGCCCGGCGGAACGCGTCCACTGCCTCCTCGAACCGGGACTGGTCGTAGCGCACCCAGCCCAGCTGCACCAGGAGGTCCGGCTCGTCCGGACGCAGCTCGATCGCCTCGTTCGCCGCCGCTTCGGCCTCCTCGAACCGCCGCAGCTGGCGCAGCGAAGCCACGCGCTCCCCCAGCGCCCGAGCGTGCGCCGGATCGAACTCCAGCACCCGTTCGCACCACGAAAGCGCCTCGTCGAACCGGAACCGATCGGTCGCCAGCCAGGCCCGTTGCATCAGCAGTTCCGGTTCGTCCGGGCAGTGCTGGACCGCTTCCGCGAAGATCGCCTCGGCCTCGCCGTGCCGGCGCAGCGAAACCAGCGCCGACATCCGGGACCGCCAAGCCCAGGAGGACCCGGGGTCGAGGTCGGCGGCTCGCTGGAACCAGTCCAGCGCCCGGTCGTATTCGTGCTGTTCGCTGTAAACCCAGCCCCGGTGCACCAGCAGGTCCGCGTTCTCCGGACAGCGCGCGATCGCGTCCTCCGCCGCCGCTTCGGCGTCGGAATAACGGCGCAGGTCGCGCAGCGTCTCGATTCTCGACCGCAGCGCGGGCAGATGCGCGGGCTCCAGCGCCAGCGCCCGATCGTAGCGTTCGAGAGCCTCCTCGTGCCGGAGCAAATCCCCGGCGACCCACCCGGCGAGCACCCAGCGAGCGGGGTCGTCCGGATGCTGTCCGACAGCCTCTCGCACGACCTCCTCGGCCGCTTCGAACCGCCGCAGCCCGCGAAGCGCGAACACCCGGCTCTGCAGCACGCTCAGGTCCTGCGGATCGACGGCGAACGCCCGCTCGGCCCAGCTCAGCGCCTCCTCGAAGCGGAACTGGTCCTCGGCCACCTCGCCCGCTGTCAGCAGACCGCCCACGTCGCCCGGCATGAGGTCGATCGCCTCCTGGGCGGCAGCCTCCGCCTCGGCGAACTTCCGCTGCTTGCACAGCAGGTCCACCTTCGACAGCAAGGTGAGTTTGTCCCGCGGTTTGACCGCCAGTAGCCTGTCCGCCCAGCCCACCGCCTCCTCGAAGCGCGACTGGTCCTTGGCCAGCCAGCAGCCCTCTTTCACCAGGTCCGGGTCATCGGGGCGGATTTCGAGCGCGTCCCGCAGGGCCGTCTCGGCTTCGCCGAACCGCTTCAGCAGCCGCAGTTTCCGCACCCGCCACCGATGAGCCACGCCGAACCGCGGAGCGATTTCCAGCGCTCGTTCGAACCAGGTCAACGCCTCCTCGTCGCGCTCCCGGTAATCGGCCACCCAGCCCATCTCGGCCAGGAGCCGCGGTTCGCGGGGAAGCAGCTCCAGCGCCGCCTTGGCCGCGTCCTCCGCCTCCTCCGCCCGGTCCAGGTACCAGAGGGTGCTGACCTTCGACCGCAGTGCCCACTCGCTGCGCGGATCGACCGCCAGCGCGCGTTCGTACCAGGCCAGCGCCTCTTCGTCGCGGTCCCGCTGGTCCTCCATCCAGCCCATCGTCGTCAGCGGATCCGGCTCTCCCGGATGCCGCTCGATCGCCCGCAGGCCGGCCGCCTCCGCTTCCTCGTACCGGTTCAGCGAAGCCAGCGCCATCACTCGCCAGCGCTCCGTGTCGATGCGCCCGGGATCCGCCGCCAGCGCCTGTTCGAAGATCGGCAGCGCGCTCGCCCAATCCTCCTGATCGCAGTAAATCCGCGCCCGGGCGTGCAGGATCTCCGCGTCGTCCGGGAACCGGATCAGCCCCGCTTCGGCCGCTTCGTGCGCCTCCTCGAACCGGCGGAGCTGGCTGAACGCGGCCACCAGCCACGCCGCCGCCAGAGCCGGGGACTCCGGGCAGTTCACCGCGTGCGCGAAGGACTCCAGCGCCTCTTCCCGGCGGTACTGGATCAGCTGCACCTTCCCCAGCGCGATCCACCGCGCCGGGTCGTCCGGGAAGTCCCGCACCGCCCGGCGGCCCAGTTCCTCGGCCTCGTCCAGCTTCCAGTCGTCGCTCAGCCGGTCGATCGCCTCGGCGGTGGCCGGTTCCGTCACGGGAGTCCCTTTCCTTCGCAAAGCCCGCGCACAGCATGCCTGGTCTGGACAGGTTCTGTCTGCCGATCCGCGGTCATGGCCCGAGCGCGCGCCTGGCCGCCCGGCCCACCGCCTCCGCCACCGCGGCCAGCGGCGGCGAGTCGAGCTTCCACTGCTGCCAGTACAGCGCCACGTCCACCGCCCGGTCCGGGGCGAGATCGACCAGTTCCCGCCCGGACAGCTGCAGGTCCGGCACCATTCCCCACCCCAGCCCCGCGGCCACCGCGTCCACAAAGGACACCGAAGCCGGGATGTAGTGCCGCACCCGGCCCGGCAGCTTGCGGCGGGTCAGGCGGCGCAGAAACCGGTCCTGCAGATCGTCCTTTCGATCGAACAGCACCGCCGGCGCGGCAGGCAGCCGCTCCGCCAGCGAACCGCCGTCGAGCCAGCGCCGCACGAACTCCGCCGACGCCACCGCGCGGTACCGCATCGTGCCGAGCCGGCTGACCGTGCAGCCCTGCACCGGCTGCGGCGTCGCCGTGATCGCGGCCATCACCAGCCCCTCGCGCAGCAGGGCCGCGGTGTGGTCCTGGTCGTCGCTGCGCAGGTCGAACGAGACCGGCGGTTCGGCAGGCACCTCTTCGAGCGCGGACAGGAACCAGGTGGCCAGCGAGTCCGCGTTGACCGCGATCGGCAGCGTCGTCGCCACGCCGGGACCGCCGAGGCCGAGTTCCGCGCGCGTGTCCGCTTCGAGCCGGGTCAGCTGCCGCGCGAACCGCACCAGCACCTCGCCGGATTCGGTGAGCCGCACGGGTTTCGACCGCAGCACGAGCACCCGGCCGATCCGCTGTTCCAGCGCTTTCACCCGCTGGCTCACCGCGGGCGGCGTCACGTGCAGCACCGCCGCGGCGCGGTCGAACGACTGCTCGTCCACCACCGCGAGCAAGGTGCGGACCTGGTCGAGCGGAAGATCGGACATCACGATCGCTTATCTTAGTTCAGAATCTTTACCTGGAATAATGGTCGGCCCGGCTCTTAACGTCGGCGGGGTGATCGCTGCGCTCAGCGCCGGGTTCGGCACCGGCATGTCCCTCATCGTCGCCATCGGCGCGCAGAACGCCTTCGTGCTCCGCCAAGGACTGCGCGGCGGCCTCGTCGTGCCGGTGATCCTCGTCTGCACGCTGTCCGACGCGATCCTCATCGCCGCCGGGGTAAGCGGGATCGGGGCGGTGCTGCAGCGGTGGCCGTCAGGGATCAAAGCGATCGCGATCGTCGGCGGCCTCTTCCTTGTGGGGTACGGGATCCTCGCCGCGCGCCGCGCCTTCCGGCCGGGCACGCTGACCGTCTCGCCCGCGGACCTGAGCTCCCCGAAGCGCACGCTCCTCACCTGCCTCGCGCTCACCTGGCTCAACCCGCACGTCTACCTCGACACCGTTCTCCTCGTCGGCTCCGTCGCGGCCGGACACGGCGACAGCCGCTGGCTGTTCGGCATCGGCGCGGTGGTCGCGAGCGCGGTCTGGTTCAGCGCCCTCGGCCTCGGCGCGCGGCGGCTGTCCGGCGTCTTCGCCCGTCCCGCGGCCTGGCGGATCCTCGACGGCGTGATCGCGGCGACGATGATCGCGCTGGGCGTCGCCCTGCTTCTGCACCGGGGATGAACCGGCAGGCTTCCGGCGAACGAGACATTTAGTGTTGCTAATGACTCTGAGTCAGAGCTAACTTGGCGGCATGCCCGCTCCCCGGATCGACCTCGCCGAACGCGTCCTCACCGCCGTGCTGGGCGTACGACGCGTCGTGCGCCGCCGGGTGCGCGCCGAACTGCCCGGCCCGCATCTGCCGGGCTCGCAGGTGGAACTGCTGCGCGTGGTGCACCGGAACCCGGGAATCGGCGTCGCGGCGGCGGCCCGGGAACTGAGCCTGGCCGGGAATTCGGTGAGCACGCTCGTGAACGTGCTCACCGAGGCGGGCCTGCTGCGCCGCGAAGTCGACCCGGCCGACCGCCGCGCCGCGCGGCTGCAGCTCACCGACGCGGCCCGAGATCGGATGGCGGCCTGGCGGCGCACTCGCATCGGGCTGGTTTCCGCCGCGCTCACCCAACTGTCCGAAGAGGACACCTCGGCGATCGTCGCCGCGCTGCCCGCTCTCGAACGGCTTACCGAGGTGCTCAAGGAGGCGACGACATGAGCGCAGCTTGCCAGCGAATCATTGCCATTCATGCCGTCGCCGCTCAGGAAATCAGCGTGAAACTCCTCAAGGAGGCGACGGCATGAGCGAACCGGCTGTCCGCTGCACTGGCTTGCGTCACACCTTCGGCACCACGGTCGCGGTCGACGGCGTGGATCTCGCCATCGAACCCGGCGAAGTCTTCGGCCTCCTCGGTCCGAACGGAGCCGGGAAAACCACCACGATCCGGATGATCACGACGCTGCTGCCCGTGTCCGCGGACCGCATCAGCGTCTTCGGGCTCGACGTCGCCCGCCGCCGGATGGCCGTCCGCCGGCTGATCGGCTATGTCCCGCAACAACTTTCCGCCGACGGCGCGCTCACCGGCCGCGAGAACGTGTCGCTGTTCGCCCGGCTTTTCGACGTGCCACGAGGTCAGCGCGCTGCACAAGTGCGTGAGGCACTGGAACTGGTCGGGCTGGAGAGCGAGGCAGACCGTCCGGCCGGGCGTTACTCCGGCGGCATGATCCGCCGATTGGAACTGGCGCAGGCACTGGTCAGCTCGCCCCGTCTGCTGATCCTCGACGAGCCCACCATCGGCCTCGACCCGGTGGCCCGCTCCGCGGTCTGGGAACGGATTTCCGAGATCCGCGCCAAAACCGGGATGACCGTGCTCGTCACCACCCACTATATGGACGAAGCCGAGCAGTACTGCGACCGCGTCGCGCTGATGCACACCGGCCGGATCCGCGCGCTCGGCACCCCGGCCGACCTCGAAGCCGGGCTCGGCCCGGAGTCCACTTTGGACGACGTCTTCCGGACCGTCACCGGGAACGCGCTCGACACAGGAGGGATCCGCGATGTCCGTGCCGCTCGCCGCACCGCCCGCCGTCTCGGCTGACCCCGGCCCGCTGGGACAGCTGCGCGTGCTGTTCTCCCGGATCGGCGCGATGTGCCTGGTGGAACTGCAGAAACTCCGCCGCGACCAGACCGAACTGCTCACCCGGGCGATCCAGCCCGCACTGTGGCTGCTCATCTTCGGCGAAACGTTCACCCGGCTGCGCGCGATCCCGACCGGATCGGTGCCGTACCTCGACTATCTCGCGCCGGGGATCCTCGCCCAGTCCGCGCTGTTCATCTCCATCTTCTACGGCATCCAGATCATCTGGGAACGCGACGCGGGTGTCCTCGCGAAGCTGCTCGTCACGCCCACGCCGCGCGCCGCGCTGGTGGCGGGCAAGGCGTTCGCGGCCGGAGTGCGCGCGCTCGTGCAGGCGTTCATCGTGGTGATTCTCGCCGCGGTGCTCGGCGTCGGGCTCACCGCGAATCCGTTGCGGCTGCTGGGCACCGCGGTGGCCGTTGTGCTCGGTTCGGCCTTTTTCTGCTGTCTTTCGATCGTTATCGCCGGTTTGGTGCTTTCGCGCGAAAGGCTGATGGGCATCGGCCAGGCGATCACAATGCCGCTGTTTTTCGGGTCCAACGCGCTCTATCCGGTGAACCTGATGCCGTCCTGGCTCAAGGTTCTGAGCCACGCGAACCCGCTCAGTTACCAAGTCGATGCCTTGCGGGGACTCTTGATCGGCACCCCTGCGAACCTCGGAGCCGACTTCGGCGTCTTAGTGGGTGCGACCGCGTTGGCGATCGCGGTCGCTTCGGCTCTGCTCGGAAGGTTGGCTCGATGAAACACCCTCGTCCGCACACCGGTTTCTCACGAGGACAGGCATAACGTGGGAACCGTGTCTCGTCGCAGGGGGATAGCCCCGTTCCTCGGATTGTGCGTGCTGGCCGGGATTCTCGTCGCGGGCGCGCTGGCCCCGGTCGCGATCGGAGCCGGCGTGCTGTCCAACCAGGTGAGCGATTCCGTCGACTCCATTTCCGCCGATCTCGTGCACGCGGAGCCGCCGCTCGTCACCACGGTCACCGACCGGAACGGCGGGACGATCGCGACTTTGTACGCGCAGTACCGCATTCCGGTCACTTCCGCGCAGATCTCCCCGGCGATGAAAGCCGCGATCGTCGACATCGAGGACCGCCGGTTCTACAGCGAGGGCGGCGTCGACCCGCAGGGCATGCTCCGCGCCGCGGTGCACAACAGTTCCGGCGGGAACCTGCAGGGCGCGTCCACGCTCACCCAGCAATACGTGAAGAACTACCTCGTGAACGTCGTGGACCGCGACAACAAGGCGGCGCAGCAACGGGATCAGGAGGATTCGCTGGCGCGCAAACTGCGCGAGGCTAAGATCGCCGTGCAGCTGAGCCAGACCGTGTCCAAGGACGACATCCTGGCCGACTACCTGAACGTGGTCGAGTACACCGGCACGGTCTACGGCGTCGGAGCCGCCGCGCAGGCGTATTTCGGGACGACAGCGGACAAACTGACCGTGCCGCAGGCGGCGTTGCTGGCCGGGATGGTGAACAACCCCAACGTCTACAACCCGTACACGCATCCGGACAAGGCGCTCCAACGGCGCAATCTGGTGATCGATTCGATGGTGTCCGCGCGCTCGATCCCGGCGTCCTACGGGGCGACCGCGAAGGCGACTCCGTTGGGCCTCAGCGGTTCGCGGCCGCAGGCGCCGTCGAGCACCTGCCTCGGCGCGGCCCCGGACGCCGGGTTCTTCTGCGCGTACGCGGTGCGCTACCTCGTGCAGTCCGGGCTCACCGCCGACCAGATCGACACCGGCGGGTACACCGTGAAGACCACAATGGATCCGCACGTGAGCCAGGTGACGAAGGACGCGGTGAACGCGAACGTGCCGACCACCCAGGACGGCGTCGCGAACACCTTCGCGATCGTGCAGCCCGGCAGCGACGGGCACCAGGTCCTCGCGATGGTCGCGAACCGCAACTACGGCACCGATCCCGACCAGGGCGAGACGTCGACGAACATCGTGGCCGACGCGAGCAACAAGTTCGGCGCCGGCTCGTCGTTCAAGATCTTCACCTCGGCCGCGGCGATGGTCACCGGGAAAGCGGGCCTGAACACGCCGCTGACGAACCCGTTCAGCGACTGTTTCAACCCGCCCAACATGAACCGGTACACGCACTGCTATCCGGTGAGCAACGACGGCACGAGCTACCCGAACCCGATCTCGCTGGCCACGGGATTGGCGACGTCGCCGAACGTCGCCTTCGTCGGCCTGGAGGCGCAGGTGGGCATGCCCGCGGTGCTGGACATGGCGCGGAAACTGGGCCTGCGCAACACGATGGCGACCAACGACGCGGGCAGCAAGCCGATCACCGACCCGTCCGACGCGCGGTCGAAGAACCCGCAATACAACGAACCGCAGTCGCAGTACTTCCAGAACCTGCTGTCCTTCACGCTGGGAAACAGCCCGGTGAGCCCCTTGGAGATGGCGAACGTCTCGGCCACCCTGATGAGCGGCGGCATGTGGTGCCCGCCCGACCCGATCCTGTCCGTCACCGACCGCCACGGCCAGCCGGTTTCCCTGCACCAGCAGGCGTGCGAACAGGTGATCCCGCCCGGCGTCGCGAACACGCTGGAGGCCGGGCTGAGCCAGGACACCACCGTCGGCACGTCCGCCCGCGCGGCCCAGTCGGCCGGATGGACCCACCCGGACATCGGCAAGACCGGAACCACGCAGGAAAGCGAATCCGTCGCGTTCGTCGGCGGGGTCGACCACTACGCGGTGTCCTCCATGGTCTTCGCCGACGGCCCCCACCCCCAGGAAATCTGCCCCGGCACCCCAGTCCACCTTGGCAACTGCGGCCACGGCGCGTTCGGCGGCACGGTCGCCGCGCCGCCGTACTTCACCGCGATGAACCAGCTCCTGGCCGGACAGCCAGACGTCCCGATCCCTCCCCCGGACCCTGCCTACCTGGACGCCCACGCCTGATCCGCTCTGGCTTTGCGCGCGCCGTGAGGGGAACCCTGAGGGACTCTGATTCCCTCGGGGTTCCCCTCACGGACTTCCCTCTGCCGCGCGCTGCGAAGATCGTCGCCGGAAGGAGGTGATCGAGCCGTGTCCCGTCGAGCCGACCGGTCTGCCTCATCGCTGGAGCAGATCGAAAACTCCGACTGGGGAGACCCGCCCGCCGACGCGACCCGGCTCATCGAAACCGTGCATCGCTTGCGGCGCAAGCCCATCGGCCTGCTCACCGCCGAGGACCTCCGCCTCTTGCTCGGCCAGGACGTCGGCGTGCCGATTCTCCTGCCGCGAGCGCTGACGATGCTGGAGGAGGACCCGCTCTGCGAAGGCGACCTCTATCCCGGCGACCTTCTCGCGTCGGCGCTGCGCGTTCCGCCGTCCCACTGGCACGCCCGCCCGGAGCACCTCGAGCGGCTCGAACGCGTCATCGCGGCGATCGACACCACCGCTGAGGACTTCGACCTGCTCCGCGAGCCCATCGCCAAGTTCCGCGAGCAACTCCGCTCCTGACCGGCAGAATCCGCGGCCGCCCGACCACCTGCGGCCGCGCCGAGGGCTTTGCCCCGGCCTGCGCACCGCAATCGCCCCTGCCTGGGCACCCCGCGAAGTTCGCACCAGCTGCGGCCCGGAGCGAGGCCCCCTGCGGCCAGGGCACTCCGCGCAGCCCGCCCGAAGTCCGCAACCAGCCGTGCCCCGCAGCGCGATCTTCGCTCGCCGACCGGATGGCCGCCTTCCTCGAGCAGCTCCGCGCCCGGCCACCACCCCATTCCAGAGCCGCCCGCACCCCCAATCAACCAGGTCCCGACTGCGCTCCGTGCCCCCGCGAGCGCCGTCCGATGTTGCGTCTTCCTGACGGTCGTAAAACGTATTACAGTAGCTGGACGCGTGAATGGCCGTCGTCTGAATTGGGGGCACGTGGTGCAGCTCCAGCCGAGTGCGCATGTCGACACGTTCTGCCGGGACCACCTCCCGCCGTTCGAGCAGTGGCCGCGGTTGTGGTTCGACCTGCCCGAACTGCAGTACCCAGACCGGCTCAACGCGGCCACTCGCCTGCTCGACGACACGATCGCGCGCTGGGGAGCGGACCGTCCCGCGCTGCTGTCCCCCACCGAATCCTGGTCCTACGGCGAGCTTCTGACCCGCGCCAACCAGATCGCCCACGAGCTCACCGCGCAAGGCGTCGTGCCGGGGAACCGCGTGCTGCTGCGCGGGCCGAACACGCCGTGGCTCGCCGCGTGCTGGCTCGGCGTCCTGAAAGCGGGCGCGGTCGCCGTCGCCACCATGCCGATGCTGCGCGCGCACGAGCTGTCGAAGATCATCGAAGCCAGCTCGCCCGTCATCGCCCTCTGCGACCACCGGTACCCCGACGAACTTCAGTCCTTCGATCTTCCGCTGGTCCCCTACGGCGGCGACACTCCCGACGACCTCGCCGCCCGCTGCGCCACCCGCCCCGAGACCTTCGAGGACGTCGACACCGCCGCGGACGACGTCGCCCTCCTCGCCTTCACCTCAGGCACCACCGGCCGTCCCAAAGCGACCATGCATTTCCACCGCGACCTGCTCGCCATCGCCGACACGTTCTCCCGGCACCTGGTCAAACCCCAGGAAACCGACCTGTTCTGCGGCACGCCCCCGCTGGCGTTCACCTTCGGCCTCGGCGGCCTGCTGGTGTTCCCGCTGCACGCCGGCGCCGCGACGCTGCTCATCGAACGCGCCACCCCGGCCGAGCTGGCGGACCTCGTCGCCGAGCACCAGGTGACCGTCCTGTTCACCGCGCCCACCGCGTACCGGGCGATCCTGGCGTCCGACCGCCGGCCGCTGCTGTCCGGCTTGCGCCGCGCGGTATCGGCGGGCGAGGCTTTGCCCGAATCCGTCGCGACCGACTTCCACGAGGCGACCGGCCACTGGCTCATCGACGGCATCGGCAGCACCGAAATGCTGCACGTCTTCATCTCCGCCGCCGACGAGGACGCCCGCCCCGGCGCCACCGGCCGCGCCGTCCCGGGCTATCGCGCGCAGATCGTCGACGACGAAGGCCGCCCCGTCCCCGACGGCACCCCCGGCCGGCTGGCCGTCCAAGGCCCGACCGGCTGCCGCTACCTGGCCGACGACCGGCAAACCGTCTTCGTCGAGGACGGCTGGAACCTGACCGGCGACACCTACGTCCGCGACTCCGACGGCTACTTCCACTACCGCGCCCGCAGCGACGACATGATCGTCTCGTCCGGATACAACATCGCCGGTCCCGAGGTCGAGGAGGTACTGCTGCGCCACCCGGACGTGCTGGAGTGCGCCGTGGTCGCCGCCCCGGACGACGCGCGGGGCTCGATTGTCGCGGCTTACGTGGTCCTCAACGACGGCGTTCTCGGCGACGAAGCGAAGGCAAAGGAACTCCAGGAGTTCGCGAAATCCCTTGCCGCACCGTACAAATACCCGCGTCGGGTGGAGTTCATCCCGGACCTGCCGCGCAACCCGAGCGGGAAGGTGCAGCGGTACCTGCTGCGACGGCGCGCCGCCGAACCGGTGAGCTGAATTCTCCGCGCGCTGGCCCGCTCACCGAAACCGGATTCTCGCTCGCCTCAACCGAACCGCCTCGGTCCAGCTGCCGTCGCAATGCGACCGCCATGCCGCACTCCTCGGCCCGCCCGCCGAAACCCAGCCCGTCCAGCCGATCCTGGTCCAGCCGCAACCGTCGCCCGCCCCGAGGGAACCAGGCGAAACCGGTCCTCAGTCCAGCTGCCATCCCAACGTGACCACCGTGCCGTCCGAGCTGGTCCGCACATCCGCCCGATCCGCCGTCGCCTGCACCAGCAGCAACCCGCGTCCGCGCACCGAGACCGGATCGTCCTCGGTGTCGTCCGGCGGACGCCACTCGCCGTGGTCCGCGATCACGACCTCGACGCTGCCCGGCCGGCACACCGCGTCGAGATCCACCAGCCCGGGCTCGCCCGGATACGCGTGATCCGCGACGTTCGCCAGCGCCTCGTACCCGGCCAGCACGATGTCGTGCGCCCGGTCGTCCGGGATGCCCGACTCCAACGCCCACGCCAGCAACCGGTGCCGCAACGCGCGCAACGCCCCCGGTTCCGCCACGATCCCGTGACAGCTCAGTGCGCGGGTGTCCTCCTGCACGTCCATGGTCAACCGCCCGCTCCGGCCACCCCGGCCAGCGCCTGGTCGACCGAGGGGAAGAGCGAGATCCACTCGTCGAGTCCGGTGGTCGTGAACGGCCGCGAGGTGATCGAAGACGTGCTCACCACCCGCAACGCGCCCGCGTCGAGCTGGCGATGCGCGCCGGCCAGCACCTGGAGCCCGGACGAGCTGAGGAAGTCGACCGCGCGCAGGTCCACGACCAGCACGCCGGGCTCCCGCTCGAGCACCCCGCCCACGAACTCGCCGAGTTCCGGCGCGGTGACCAGATCGATCTCCCCGCCCACGGTCACGACCGCGGCCGGTCCCCGCCACCGGACGGAAACCTCGAGGTCGCCCATGTCCTGCCCGTCTGCCGAAGCCACGGCCCCCGATCCTGCCCGATCGGAGGACGGATCGCCAGCGGACCGCCGGTCGGCCCCTACGCGAGACCCCCGCCCGGCCGCGCATCCGCTCGGCCATCAGCGGGCCCGGCGCACGCCACTTGCGGTGAACCGCACGTCAACCCGAGCGACTGATCGAACCTGGTGCCTCGACGGGATCACGGGGATCCGCCAGAAACGATCCGCCTGCCGGGACCCCGATGCCGCGAGCGCGGCCGACGTGCCCGACCCCAGGTCGAGGTTTTTCAGTTACAGGCGCTGTACCGCGAGCGGGCCTGCCGGTGCTCAGCGATCCGCGCGGCCGCGTGTCCGTCTCGCCGTCAGCCAGCCGACGGACTGTCACACACCATCCCTCGCTTAGGAGAACTCAGGAGAACCGGTCCGGATCGGCCGCTGCCCATTCCTCTGCCCAGCCCTTCGGCGGCTCTCCCAGCAACTCCCCCGGCGACAGCCAGTCGTACCACTCCGCATACGACAGCACCGTCCGCGCATCCACCCGCCGTCGTAGCAACCGCGGCGAAAGCTCCGCCGGATCCGAAACCCCCATCGCCGCCATGATCCGCATCGCCGACGCGACCGTGGCCTCCTGATAACGCCGCACCCGCTCGGTCTTGTCCCCCACGTCCAGCGCCCGCCCCCGGCGCGGATCCTGCGTCGCGACCCCCACCGGGCACTTGTTCGTATGGCACCGCTGCGACTGGATGCACCCCACCGCGAACATCATCGCCCGCGCCGCGTTCGTGTAGTCCGCGCCCTGGATCAGCCGCTTCACCACGTCCGCCCCCCGTCGCGACCTTTCCGCTCGCCCCGAGCCGGATCCGGTCCCGCAATCCGGTGCCGACCAGTGCGTTGTGGACAGTGTGCAAGCCCTCGGTGAGCGGCGTGCCGAGGTGATCCGCGAACTCCAGCGGAGCGGCGCCGGTGCCGCCTTCCGCGCCGTCGACCACGATGAAATCCGGCGTGACCCCTTCAGCCAGCATCGCCTTGCACACCGCCAGCACCTGCACCCGCGAACCGACACACAGTTTGAACCCAGTCGGTTTCCCGCCGGCCAACTCGCGCATCCGGGCAATGAACAGCACGAGTTCCCGCGGCGTCGAGAACACCCGATGATACGGCGGGGAAACCACGGTCTCCCCTAAAGGAACTTCGCGCACCCGGGCGATTTCCGCGTTCACCTTGGTTCCCGGAAGCACCCCGCCCATCCCGGGCTTAGCGCCTTGCGAAAGTTTGAGCGAAACGCATTTCACCGAATCGTGCGCGGCTTTGTCGGCGAAGGTCGAGGGATCGAAATCGCCGTCCGAGGTTCGGCAGCCGAAGTACCCGGTGCCGATTTCCCAGATCAGGTCGCCGCCGCCGCGGAGGTGATACTCCGACAGCCCGCCCTCGCCGGTGTCGTGGGCGAATCCGCCGCGGACGGCTCCCTGGTTCAGCGCGAGGATTGCGTTGCTGGACAAGGAACCGAAGCTCATCGCGGACACGTTCAGCAAAGCCATCTCGTACGGCCGGGTACAGTCCGGCCCGCCGACCCGAACCCGCGGCGCAGTATCCGGAACCGGCACCGGCGCGAGTGACGGGACGAGGAATTCGTATCCCTCGGCGTACACGTCGCGCTCGGTGCCGAATGGTTCCTCCGCGGCCGTTCCCTTGGCGCGCTGATACACTATGGACCGGACGTCACGGTCGTAAGGGCGACCGTCGAAGTTGCGTTCCACGAAATACTGCTGCAATTCCGGCCGGATGCTTTCGAGCAGGAACCGCAGGTGCCCGAGCACCGGATAGTTCCGCAGGACCGAATGCCGCCGCTGGGTCACGTCGTACGCCCCGGTCGCCGCGAGCACCAGCAACGGCGCCGCCAGGAACCACCACCACGCCGACACCGCCGCGCTGAGCGCCACTGCCCCGGCCGCGAGCACGGCCAGCCCCGCGACCAGTCCGAATCGGACCACACTGAGTCTTGCCACGGCGTAGAAACTAAACCCCGCCGCCAAGCCGCGCAGGTCGGCTAGACCAGCTCCGGCTGCTTGGCCGCGGCCAGCCGCTTCGAGCGAACCGCGAGGACGATCAGCACCGCCGGGAACAGCAGGTCGCAGACCAGGACGCCGCCGGTGTTGCCCGGCGCGTGGTCGCCGTTCGCGAACCACTGGTACACGTGGCCGATCAGCGCGCCCCACAGGAACATCCCGGCCCCGAGACCGACGGTGATGCGTTCCCGGGCGGTCGCCGAGGCCGAGGCGGCGCGGAAGCCCATCACCGCGAGCCCGAGGTTGGCGAACGCGATCTCGAACTGGAACGCCGACGGGGCGAATCCGATGGTCTCGGCCATCACGCCCGGCGCGCCGAGGAACGCGAGGACCATCCACAAGCTGCCGCACCCGAGCGCGGCGACGGCCCACCACCGCTGCCAGGTTTCGAGTCTGGCCTGCGGCGAAGGGCTCTTCCGGGTGCGGACCAGCGCACCGACGACCGCGATCAGCGGCCAGATCAGGGGGAACAGGGTCTGAGCGACGTAAGGGATCTCCATGCCGATGAGTCTTGCATAGTTAATATTAACTCGTCAACACTCCTGGTAGGCTCGCCTTCGTGGACGACGGACTTGCCGAAGCGCTGCATCGAGTGGTGTTCCTCCTGGGCGAAGCCGCGCGACAGCGCGCGGACGGCTCAGGCGGATTGACGTACAGCCAGCTGCGGCTGCTGGGCACAGTGGAAGACATCGAACCCGCGACGCAGCATCAGCTGGCGCAGGCGATGTCGGTATCCGACCCGGCGATCAGCCGCGCGCTGCGCCCCCTGGAATCGGCCGGGCTCGTGCAGGTGCGCCAAGACCCCGAACACGCCCGACGACGGCTGGTCACCCTCACCGACGCGGGCCGCGCGGCCTTCCACGACACGGGAAAGCCGCTCCGGGACGAGTTCCGCGAGGCTTTGCTGAAGGCGGGCTTTCCGTACGAGCAGTACCTGCGCGACACCGAGCGGCTCGCGGAACTGCTGTCCTGAGCCGACTAACCTGACGACGCCACAGGTGTCGACAGAGGGTCATATTCGTCTTTATCTGACGAAATCAGGGTCCTTCCTGCAACATTACCGCGAGAAGGGAGCTATGCTGAGTCCATGTTGATCCGCTTCGAGGCCTCGAACTACCGGTCGATCGACGACCCTGTGGAGCTGTCCATGGTCGCGATCGACCGGGACCGCGAAGCCGCGAGGGAGGAGCCGCTGCTCGGCGAAAGCCTGCTGCCGGTGGCAGCAGTGTTCGGCCCCAACGCATCCGGAAAGTCCAACATCATCGCGGCCTTCGCCTGGCTTCGCGACGCCGTGCAGCATTCCCTGCGGACATGGGACGAGGAGATCCCGGTCGAGCCGTTCGCCTTCGGCACCGGCCCCACCGCTCCCAGCCAGTTCACAGTCGAGTCCACGATCGACGGAGTACGGTTCGAGTACGTCCTCGAATTGGATGCCGCCAAGGTGCGCTACGAGGGACTCTTCCACTACCCGGAAAAGAAGCGGCGCCGAATTTTCGAGCGCGAGGGCCAGGAACTGAAGCTCCAGCGCGGACTCGGCAAGCTTTCCGGAACCCGAGAGCTTCTGACCGAGCGAACGCTGGCCCTGTCCATCGCACGCCGATTCGACGAGCCGTTGGTTTCCGACTTTTCGCGGACAATCGTGCGCACGCAAACCCTCGGGCCGGTCCGCAGGCACGGCACGGCACGAAATCGCGACGGGAGGCCGCCATCCACCCATCAGCTGCGATCGACCTTTCGGTTCTTCCAGGAATCCGACCAACCGTCCCTCTTCGAGGAAGGCGCATTTCCGCATGTCCGGAGCGACAGTGACCGGGAACGCGCGCTGGCGCTTTTGCGACTCGCGGACCTGGGCATCGACGACGTCGTGATCGATCCGGGCCAGACGGAACTCGAACCGCTCAGCCGGCGAATCCGGCTCGTGCACCGCATCGCCGACGAGCGTGCGTCGCTGGAGTTCGCGGCGGAGTCCGATGGAACCAGAACCTGGTTTCATCTCATCGGCCCGGTTCTGACCGCACTGCACGAGGGATCTCTGCTGTTGTTCGACGAACTCGATGCCAGCCTGCATCCGACACTGTCCGCGCAACTGGTCCAACTGTTCCACGACCCGGGCACCAACCCGCTCGGCGCCCAGCTTGTCTTCACCTCCCACGACACGAACCTGCTCAACCATCTCAACCGGGACGAGGTCTGGCTCACCGAGAAAAACTCGCGCGGCGCCACCCGGCTGGGAGCGCTCGCCGAATTCGCCGGAGAGCGAGTCCGCAAGTCGCAGAACCTGGAGACCGCCTATCTGCACGGCCGATTCGGAGCACTTCCGCAAGTGGACCAAGCAGACTTCCTCCGCTCGCTCGGACTGATCGGCTGACGGCATTGTCTCCCCGCAGAACACAAGCCAAATCACTGAAGCGCGCTACCGCGAAGCGGCCGGAGCGGCGGACAATCGCGGTCTTCACCGAAGGAAAGAACTCAGAGCCGGACTACGTCAACGGGTTGAAGCGGCTTCCGCACATCGCTCGCGACGTCGCGCTGAACCTCGAGTTGCATCCCCAGCACGGAGTGCCGCTCACGCTCGTTCGGCTTGCGGTCGAGCGTGGCAAGGATCCTGAAATCGACGAGTGCTGGTGCATCTTCGACGTCGAATGGCCCAGAAATCACCCGCACCTCGAAACCGCGGTTTCCCTGGCCCGCAAGCACGGCATCGGCCTGGCTATCTCGAACCCGTGCTTTGAAATCTGGCTGGTGCTGCACCACAAAGACTTCGACAAGTTTTGCACGACCGCGGACATCGAGCGGGCGAGCCGCGCGCTGGACAAGCGGGCGGGCAAAAGCATCGACGCTTCCCAGTACCTGCCGTTGCGCACGCAAGCCGTACGCCGCGCTGTCGTCCTGGAGAAGCGTCATCGCCGCGACGGCACGAGATTTCCGCACGACAACCCGTCGTCCGGCATGAACGCGTTCCTGCACGCCGTCGAAGGCGACCAGCCTGCGGCTGGCCCTGACTGCCCCTGACGGCACAGAGCGAACCACCAGAACTCTGAAGAAAAAGGGGAACGACCGCACCGGTCATTCCCCCAAGACGGCTCAGTAAGCCAGATTAGGCCGCAGCCACCGCTCCACTTCGGACAGTTCCTCGCCGCGCCGGACCGCGTAGTCCTCCATCTGGTCGCGCCCTAGGCGGCCGACCGTGAAGTACCGCGAGTCCGGATGCGCGAAGATCAGCCCGCTCACCGCCGCGGCCGGGGTCATCGCGTACGACTCGGTCAGCCCGATTCCCAGCTCGTCGGCGCCCAGCAGCGAGAACAGGTCCTTCTTCTCGCTGTGGTCCGGGCTCGCCGGGTAGCCGAGCGCGGGGCGGATGCCGCGGAAGCGTTCCGCGTGCAGGTCCGCCAAATCCGGCTGCACGTCCGGCTCGAACCAGCGGCGGCGGGCCTCCAGGTGCAGGTACTCGGCGAACGCCTCGGCCAGCCGGTCGGCCAGCGCCTTCACCATGATCGCCCGGTAGTCGTCGTGTTCGGCCTCGTACTTGCGAGCCAGGTCCTCCGCGCCGTGGATGCCGACGGCGAATCCGCCCAGGTGGTCGCCGAAACCGGCGGGGGCGATGTAGTCGGCGAGGCACCGGTTCGCGCGGCCTTCCGGCTTCTGCGTCTGCTGGCGCAGCATCGGGAACTTCCAGTCCGAATACTCGCCGTCGAGCAGGATGTCGTCGCCCTCGGAATGCGCGGGCCAGAACGCGTACGCGCCGCGCGCGGTGAACGAGCCGTTCTCGATGATCTCGTCCAGCAGCTGGTTCGCGTCGTCGAACAGCTCGCGCGCGACCGGCTGGTCGAGGATCGCCGGGTACTTGCCCTTGAGTTCCCAGGCCAGGAACAGGAACTGCCAGTCGATCATCTCGCGCAGCTCGGGAATCGACGGTTCGGCCACGCGCACGCCGGTGAACTCCGGCGTCGGGATCTCGTCGAACGACACCTTCTCGGCGTTCGCCCGGGCCTGTTCGACAGTCAGCATCGGCGTCGAGTGCCGGTTTTCGTGCTGGACGCGCAGCCGCTGCTGTTCGGCGCGGTTGGCGGTGTCCAGCGCGTCCGCACGGTCGGTGTCGAGCAGGTCGGACACCACGCCGACCACTCGCGACGCGTCGAGCACGTGCACCGTCGTGTGGTCGTGCGCCGGCGCGATCTTCACCGCGGTGTGCTGTTTCGACGTGGTCGCGCCGCCGATCAGCAGCGGCAGCTTGAGCCCGCGCCGCTGCATTTCCTGCGCCACCGACACCATCTCGTCCAGCGACGGCGTGATCAGCCCGGACAGCCCGACGACGTCCGCGTGCTCGGCGACCGCGGTGTCGAGGATCTTCGCCGCGGGCACCATCACGCCGAGGTCGATCACCTCGTAGTTGTTGCAGCCCAGCACGACGCCGACGATGTTCTTGCCGATGTCGTGCACGTCGCCCTTCACCGTGGCGAGCACGACCTTGCCCTGCCCGCGAGTGGTCTCGAAGCGGCCCTCGGCCTGCATTTTGGCCTTCTCCGCCTCCATGTACGGCTCGAGGTAGGCCACCGAACGCTTCATCACCCGCGCGCTCTTCACGACCTGCGGCAGGAACATCTTCCCGGAGCCGAACAGGTCGCCGACGATCTTCATGCCGTCCATCAGCGGGCCTTCGATCACCTCGAGCGGCCGGTCGAACTTCTGCCGGGCCTCCTCGGTGTCGTCCTCGATGAAGTCCACGATGCCGTGCACCAGCGCGTGCGAAAGCCGTTCCGCCACCGGATTCTCGCGCCAGGACAGGTCGACGACGCGCTTGGTGCCGCTGCCCTTGACCGTCTCGGCGAACTCCACGAGCCGGTCGGTGGCGTCCTCGCGGCGGTCGAACAGGACGTCCTCGACCAGTTCCAGCAGGTCCTTCGGGATGTCCTCGTACACCGCGAGCTGGCCGGCGTTGACGATGCCCATGTCGAGCCCGGCGCGCACGGCGTGGAACAGGAACGCCGAGTGCATCGCCTCGCGCACGACGTTGTTGCCGCGGAAGGAAAACGACAGGTTCGAGATGCCGCCGGAGGTGTGCGCGCCCGGACAGCGTTCCTTGATCAGCGGCAGCGCCTCGATGAACGCCTTCGCGTACCCGTTGTGCTCGCTGATGCCGGTGGCGACGGCGAGCACGTTCGGGTCGAAAATGATGTCCTCGCCGGCGAAACCGGCCTCGCGAGTGAGCAGATCGTAAGCGCGGGAACAGATTTCGACCTTGCGCTCGACCGTGTCGGCCTGGCCCTTTTCGTCGAAGGCCATCACCACGACGCCGGCGCCGTAGTCGTGGATGCGCCGGGCCTGCTCCAGGAACGGGCCCTCGCCCTCCTTGAGGCTGATCGAGTTGACCACGCCCTTGCCCTGCACGCAGCGGAGCCCGGCCTCCAGCACGCTCCACCGCGAGCTGTCGACCATCACCGGGATGCGCGCGACCTCGGGCTCGGTGGCGATGAGGTTGAGGAATGTCGTCATCTCCTGCTCGGATTCGAGCAGGTCGGCGTCGAAGTTGACGTCGAGCAGGTTCGCGCCGCCGCGGACCTGCTCCAGCGCGACGTCCACCGCCGCCTGGTGGTCGCCCGCCTCGATGAGCCGGCGGAACTTCGCCGAACCGGTGACGTTGGTGCGCTCGCCGATCATCACGAACCCGGTGTCCGCGCCGATCTTGAACGGTTCGAGGCCGGAAAACCGCGTGCTCGCCTCGTGCGCGGGCACCGGCCGCGGCGGAAGGCCCTTGACGGCCTCGGCGATCTTGGCGATGTGCGCGGGCGAGGTGCCGCAGCAGCCGCCGACGATGTTGACCATCCCGGCTCCGGCGAATTCGCCGAGCATGCCGCCGGTTTCCTCGGGCGTCTGGTCGTAGCCGCCGAAGGCGTTGGGCAGGCCCGCGTTCGGGTGGCACGCGGTGTAGGTGTCGGCGAGTTTCGCCAGTTCCTCCACGTGCGGCCGCATTTCGGCGGCGCCGAGCGAACAGTTGACGCCGACGACCATCGGGCGCGCGTGCGCGACGGAGGTCCAGAACGCCTCGACGGTCTGGCCGGACAGGGTGCGCCCGGACAGGTCGACGATGGTCACCGAAATCCACAGCGGCAGGTGCGGCGCGACCTCGCGGGCCGCGGTGATCGCGGCCTTGCAGTTGAGGGTGTCGAAGATCGTCTCGATCATCAGCAGGTCGACGCCGCCGTCGGCGAGCGCCTGGATCTGCTCGGCGTACGAGGCTTTGACGTCTTCGTAGGTGACCGCGCGGTACGCCGGGTCCTCGACGCGCGGCGACAGCGACAGCGTGACGTTCAGCGGGCCGATCGACCCGGCGACGAACCGGTTGTCGAACTCGTTCGCGGCCTGGCGCGCGAGTTCCGCGGCGCGCAGGTTCATCTCGCGCACGCGGTCCTGCAGGCCGTAGTCGGCCTGGCCGATGCTGGTGGCGGTGAACGTGTTGGTGGTGGTGATGTCCGCGCCCGCGGCGAGGTACTGGCGGTGCACGTCGAGCACGACGTCCGGCCGCGTGAGGTTCAGCAGGTCCGGGTCGCCGGTGACGTCCTTCTCGTGCCCTTCGAGCCAGTCCGCCCGGTAGTCCTCGGGAGCGAGACCGGCGCCCTGCAGCATCGTGCCCCAGGCCCCGTCGAGCACGACGACGCGCTGGTCGAGCAGGTTCCGCAGGTTCTGGGTCATCGCCACCTCCGCATGAGTCCACGGAGGCGCCCTTGGATGGTGGTACCGGCCGAGCGTGGCGGACCACCGGTCCGTTGCAGCGCCTCTCGACCTGGTGGTCAAGACTACCGGATGTGACCAGCCCGCGGGCAGGCGTGTTCACTCCTCGGGAATCGAGCGATCCTCGAGCGGGCTGCCCCGCCACTTCCAGCCGGTCCGCCGCGGTCGTCCGGGCAGGCCGATCCGGCCGGCGCACCAGCGAAGCGCGTCCCAAGCGTCGGGAATCGGCTCCTGCTCAGGGAAAAGCCGCGCGACGACGCGGGCGCAGGCCTCGCGCGGCGGATCGATCGCGACACCGAGGCCCTGGGCGATGTCGTCGCCGTGCAACAGGAGTTCCACACAGCCCATCGCGGCGAAACCGGCCGGATCGGAGTTGCCGGTCGGGTGGTAGGCGCGTTCGTCCGGCCGGCCGGCCCGGACCGCGGCGGCGAGCAGACGGCCGCCGGTCAGCGCGAATTCGAGCAGTTCGGCCGGGGACGCGCCGTCCTCGGTTTTGGCGAGGAAGCGCACGTAACGGTCGGCCGGACGGCTCACGACCTGCGCGGCGTAGGACAGGAGCGTGTCGCCGAGGTGCTCTGCGGTGTAACGGCAATCCCACTCGAGATCGCCCGCCGGCCGCGTCCAGTCGCCGCCGGTGACGGGCGTGAGGGCGGCGGAAACGCAGGTGAGGGCTTCGTCGAGGTCTTCGGCGCGCACGGTCATGCGGTCAGCGTAGAGAAGCCCAGAAGCCGCAGTGGTGATCTTTCGCGAATCCGGTCAGCGGCTGCGCGCCGCCCGGCCGGTACGCCACCGACTGGCCGGTCGGGCCGCCGCGGACGAACGCCGTCCAGTCGTCCACCATCCGGTCCGCGAGCCGTTGCTGAGCCGGGGTGAACGTTGTTGGCTGCTCGGCAAAATCGAACAGGTACGGCAGTTCCGCGGTGTGCGTGGCCCCGAGCGGGAACGGCGCTCGGAGCGCGGCGGCCGCTGGCGAGGTCGGGTCGTTGAACTCGTACGTCGATACGCTCGGCAGCGAACTGGCCAGCTTGGCGGTCGGACAGGAGAACGCCCAATCGGTGACAGCCGCCGCGTACGCGAGAGAAGCGTTGCCGCTGAACGCAT
The DNA here is from genome assembly GCF_039525725.1 of Amycolatopsis albidoflavus. Taxonomy (NCBI): domain Bacteria; kingdom Bacillati; phylum Actinomycetota; class Actinomycetes; order Pseudonocardiales; family Pseudonocardiaceae; genus Amycolatopsis; species Amycolatopsis albidoflavus. Next base: position 20,338 of record NZ_BAAAHV010000019.1, on the reverse strand, counting down.
CCACCGGGTATTCGCGAGCGACCGCGTCGGCATGCGGGAACACGGCGGCAAGCGCTTGCGGATACCCGTGCCGCGTGACTTCGCGACCGGCCGCCGCCTGCTCGGCGAGGAAATACGTGAACTCGTCGTGCGTCGTGCCCAGCATGACCGGCACCGGAGTCGCCGGAACCTTCGCGGGCAGCACCGAGCCGCCGGTGACCGGTCCGGGCATCTCGATGCCCGCGATCGAGCCGTACGCCGGAGCTGCCAGGAGTTTCTTGACGGGCAACGCGCGCAAGCATTCCGCGGCGGTCTTGCGGTCGGTGCAGCCGCGCGCGGCGGCGTACTCGACGCTCTTGTTTTCGGCGGCGGGAAGCGTCGCCTGCGCCTGGCACGGTCCACTTTGGATGATCGCGGCCCGGAACAGCCCGCGCGAGCCGGGCGCGACGAGGTGGTCGCACACCGACATCCCGCCCGCCGATTCCCCCGCGATCGTCACCTGGTTCGGGTCGCCGCCGAAGGATTCGATGTTGTCGCGCACCCACAGCAGCGCCTGTTGCTGGTCGAGGAAGCCGTAGTTGCCCGGCTCCGGGCCGAGCGACGGGTCGGCGAGGAAGCCGAGCGCGCCGAGCCGGTAGTTGAGCGTGACGACCACCGCGTCGCCGCGGTCGACGAGCCGGGCGGCGCCGTAGCGGTCGCCGCCTCCGGTGAGGAACGCGCCGCCGTGCAGCCACACCAGGACGGGCCGCCCGGTCTGGCCGGTCGGCGGGGTCCAGACGTTGAGGTAGAGGCAGTCTTCGCTGTTCAGGGCTCCGTCGGCGGCCTGCGGACAGCGGGGCCCTGGTTTCGTGGCGTCGCGCTCCCCCGCCCAGGGCTCGACCGGGGCGGGCGGCTGCCAGCGCCGCTGCCCGACAGGTGCGGCCGCGTACGGGATGCCTTGGAAGAGCCGGTGATCGGGAGTGACGTCGCCGCGCACGGCGCCGGCGGCGGTGTGCACGACGTCGCCTGCCCGGCTGATCGACGCGTCCGAAGCCGCGCAGGCCGAGGCGGCCAGAACGGGGACGACGGCCAGCGTCGCGAACCACCGTCGCCGAATCGCCCGAAAAGCCGCTGCCACTGGCCGGACGATACCGGCCCGGCGTCCGGGTCCGGCCGCCGGATCATCCGGCGGAGCGCGAGAACCGCCCCGCCGGGCAGGGTCGAGACCAGACCGAGCACGCCGTAGCCGACCGCGACCGTCACGCCCTGCTCCGCGCCCAGCCCGGCGGCGGCGAACGAAACCGCCGCAGTGCCCTCGCGCGGGCCGAATCCGCCAACGTTGAGCGGCATGCCCATCGCCAGCAACGCGAGCACCAGCAGGGGCAGCAGGACGCTGAGCGGCGCGGTGGCGCCAGCCGCGCGGGCGGCGACCACGAACAACGTCAGATGCCCGGCCACCGCCAGCACAGACCAGCCGGTGACGCCGGGCCACGCTCCGAGCACGCCGGTCCGGATGTCGGCCGCCCAGACGTGCCTGAGCCGTTGCCGCATCGCCACCGCGACGACGACCAGCGCCACGACCACGATCCCCAGGCAGATCAGCACCTGACGTGGCAGCAGCTCCGGCCGGAAGACCACGACGGCCAGCCCGGCGACCACCACCACGGTTTGCCCGGCGACGCGTTCGAGCACAACCGCCCGGATGCCGCGGCCGACGTCGCCAGAGCGTCGTCCGTGCTGCACCGCGCGGTGCACGTCGCCGAGGACGCCGGCGGGCAGGACGCCGTTGAGGAATTGCGCGCCGTAGTAGTCGCCGACGGCTTCGCGGAACGGCAGGTGCAACCCGAGCCGCGCCGCGACCAGCCGCCAGCGGGCCGCGCTCGCCAGCGTCGTCACGACCCCGATGACCAGGGCTATCGCGATCGGAACCGGGCCCAAGGCGCGCAGACCACCGGCGAACGCCCCGGTCCCCAGCCGCCACCACAGCACGGCGATGAGCGCGGCCCCGGCCAGCAGTCGCAGCCACCGCATCAACCCACCGCCAAGATTCCGCGCAACCGAGCCGCCGCAGCGGCCCACCCCTCCAGTGTCCCCGCTCGCGCGGCAGCCGCAGCATAGAGCCGTTTCCGCAGGTCAGGGTCTTCGCGCCAGTTTCGGAGCGCTGTCGCGAGCGCTGCTTCGTCGCCGGGCGGGACGAGGAGGCCGGGTCGCTCGCCGTCCGGGGTGCGGCCGAGTGCGTCGGGGATGCCGCCGACGTCCGAGGCCAGCACCGGGATGCCGCGCGCGAGCGCCTCCGTGACGACCATGCCGTAGGTCTCCGCGCGCGAAGGCAGGACCAGCAGGTCGGCCCGGTCGTAGACGGCTTCGAGCGCAGATCCGTCGAGCGGGCCGGTGAAGCGGGCTCGGGGGTGGCTCAAGCTGTTGGCGTAGGCCGGGTTTCGGGTTTGCGAGCCGACGAAGTCCACTCGTAGATCGTCCACTTCGGACAGTGCTTTCAGGAGGATGTCCTGCCCCTTGCGCGGGGTCACCGCCGCAACACAGATCAGCTGGGAAACCCCGTCGGTTCCGGTCGCTTGCGGCGCCGGGTCGGTCCCAGGCGGTGCGATGTGGACACTGGCGAGCCCGTGGCGTGTCTCGACGGCCCGGGCGGCGGCCGCGCTGGTGACGATCACCTGGTGGGCCGCCTGGAGCGTTGCGCGTTCGCGGGCATCGAGGTCAGCCGCGCGCCGCGGGTCAAGGCCAGTTTCGTCGGCTAACGGCAGATGCACGAGGACAGCCAGGTCGAGCCGGTCCGCGTGCGAAGCGAGGACGTCTGGCACTCCGCAGGCGACCAGGCCGTCGAGCAGCACTTTCGCGCCGTCGGGGACCTGCGCGAGGACCTGGTCCAGCTGCTTTTGTGCGCGGTCGTCAGGGTCCGGCCACGTGCCGTCGACCGGCCGCAGCCCCACGCGCAGGTGCTCGGCCATCCGGCGGTCGTAGGTGTTGCCGCCGCTGGGCACGCCGCGGTCGTCGATGTCGCCGGGCACCACGAAACAGGACAGTCGCACGCTGCCTCCTTCCTCACTGGAGACAACGTGCGACCGGATGATCTGGTTCAGCCTTCGAAGGTGTCCGGGTCGAAGCCCGTGCGACGGCCCTCGTCGAGGCCGCTGAGGACGTCGAGGTCGCTGTCGCTGAGGGAGAAATCGAAGATGTCGATGTTCTCCCGCATCCGCTTCGGCGACGACGACTTCGGGAACACGACGTTGCCGAGCTGCACATGCCAGCGCAGCACGATCTGGGCGGGCGTCTTGCCGTGTTTCCCGGCCAGCTCGGCCAGCAGCGGGTCTTCGAGCACTTCGCCTTGGGCGAGCGGGCTCCACGCCTCGGTCACAATGCCGTGGGCCTCGTGGTAGGCGCGCAATTCCGGTTGCTGCAACGCGGGATGCAGCTCGATCTGGTTCACCGCGGGCACCGTCGCCGACTCCGCGGCCAGCCGCTCCAGGTGCGGGAGCTGGAAGTTGGACACCCCGATCGCGCGGGCCTTGCCGGCGCGCTGGAGTTCCTCGAAGCCGTGCCAGGTGGCCACGTACTTGTCCTGCTTCGGCAGCGGCCAGTGGATCAGGTAGAGGTCGACGTAGTCCAATTCGAGCCGCTGCAGGCTGCCTTCCATCGCGTTGATCGCGTTGTCGTGGCCCTGCGCGTCGTTCGCCAGCTTCGTGGTGACGAAGATTTCCCCGCGTGGCACACCGGAATCGCGGATGCCCGCGCCGACGCCCTCTTCGTTGCGGTACATCTGCGCCGTGTCGAGGTGCCGGTACCCCGCCTCGAGCGCTTCCCGCACCCTCGCGGCGGTTTCCTCCGGCGGGATCTGGAAGACGCCCAGGCCGAACTGCGGGATCCGGACGCCGTTGTTGAGTTCGAGCTGCGGAACGCGGTTCGTCTCGATCGTCATGTCGGCGGCCTACCCGTGCCCGGCGGCGGCGAAACTCGCTCGATCAGGCAGCGACGGTCTCGCGGACCCCGAGGATCTCGTCCGCGCCGGTCACCGCGAGACACCGCCGGACCGCGTGCGCCTGCCCCGGCACGACCGTGAGCAGGGGGATCCGCTCGTGCGCGTCGAGCAGTGCCCGGACGCCGGCGCAGCTCAGGAACGCGACGCCGGACAGATCGACGACCACCGGCCCGGTCAACGGTGCGACCGCCTCTTCGAAAACGTGCGCGGTGGCCGCGTCGAGGTCGCCGACCGGGGCGAGATGGATCGCATCCGCCCGCCGAGCCGCGCGGACAGTCAATTCGACCGGCGCGGTGACGCCGGGAATGTGGGGAGTCATGGGGTTTGCGCTCCTTTCGCAGAGATCTGCTTGGGGCGCTGACCGCAGTATGGTTCCGGACAACAGCCAACACAGGCGACCGTACGCGTTCTGCGAGTGCGGTCAACCCGGGTGCCGGGGAGGTTCACTCCCGTGACGGCCGAGTCCGCCTGTTCGGGGGCGCCTGGTCGGCGGCGGGTTGACGGGGTGCGCAGGGGCTGTGCCCGGGATGGGCGGGTTTGCCGGGTTGTGGTGCGGGCTCGGGTTCGTTCACTGGGCGTTCACTCGAGGGCACCTGGTTGGGGGATGCCTGCCCGCTGCGAGCCTTTGGCGAGATTGACCGCCACGATCTCGCCGTTCGCATTGCGGCTGTCAATTCGCACAGCGACCGGCTGCGGCGCACATCGGCAGCCGTTTCCTTCTTTCAGCAAGCGAACCCGGCCCCGCATCGGGGCTTCTCCGCGCTTGCCGCATCGGCTCGGCGTCGCTGGCGCACAATGCTCGGCGGCCGAGTCGAACCGCCCAGCGACGGCGGTTCATTTCTCGTGGCAAGCGGCTCTCAGGCTACTCACGCGGCTGCGACGTTCCCGCGTGTCGCAGCCGTCGATCGAGACCGGCTCTCAACTGCCGGTCAGTCTCGCGGCAGATCAGTCCGCTTGCTCCGGAACTGCCCGCGCGCGGCAGCTGTCCATTTTGGACCTTCAGTCGCGGAGGGCGAGCTTCGCCAGTTCCTCGTCGAAGTCGAAGCAACGGTCTTCGGAGCCGACAGGAACCTCGTCGTAGGTGCGGTCGAGGAAGTCGGCGAGTTCGTTCGCCGCCGCCTCCAGCACCGCGGACCCGTCCGGCGCGTTCAGCTCGACGAGCACGCGGCTGTCGTCGGCGGCCGGTCGCACCTGGACGTCGCCGTCGCCCGCGGGGGCGAGCAGGCCGTCCGCGAGAAGGTCGCGCCCGAACAGCCAGCGCACGACGCCGCCGCCGGCGTGGTAGCCGACCGACACCGCGAACGGATCCGCCGGGTCGTATTCCAAATCGGCGCGCACCGGCAGCGGGACGGACCCGAACGTGCGCAGCCCGAAGATGATCGTCGCGCGGACGACCTGCGGTTCGGTTTCCACGACGGCGCCTCCTTCGTTACCCGGTCGCGAACCTGTCCGGACCGAAGTGAATGTTTCTCAATAAGTAACGCGCCGTAAGAGCCTAAGCTGCCCAACCGAGCAGATTTCACCCCAACGGTGGAGATCTACGTCTCAGTTGGCTACGCAAGGGCAGCATTGACAGCAGGAACGGGCAGCGCGCACGGCAGTGCCCCAGCAGGGTGCGGACGCCTTCGACCTGCGGAAACGGATCGCCACGATCGTGGCACCGGACGAGCGCGGACCGACCGAGGCGGCGGGGAGGTCGGTTTCCGCCGCGAAAACGATGGCGAAGACCGAGCGGGCGGAATCGGTTCAATCCCGAACGACGACTCGATTGGCGACGCATGCTCCGCCGCCCCGCGGACGTTTGTGCTCAAAAGGCCGCCACGATGCCGACAAACCGGGCCGCCCCGAACGCAAGCGCCAGATACCCGAGCACCAGCGCCGTCGCCGCCCTGCCGCGCCCCTTGCCGAGCCGGGTCCGGCGCAGCCCGACGTGGCCGAAAACAATCGCGAGCAGGGGAAGAACCAGCGGCCCCAGAACGGGAACGGGCTCCCAGTAGAGCGCGTCCCCGAGGCTGCGGCTGCGGCTCGGATGGGTCCCGACGACCACGAGCCAGCTGAGAATGCTGAGCACCAGCGCCGAGGTCGCAGCCCTGGTCGACGGCTTTTCGTCCATGCCGCGAAGCTAGCCGCCCAGAGCGGGACCGGTCCCCGGCAGAACCCCGCGCCCAGCCGGTCAGGGGCCGGGAGGCCAAGGCACTCGAGCCCCGCGCACCTGGCCCCGCGGCGAGGCGGGTGTGCCGGAGGCGGCGAGAAGCTGATCTCCGAACCGCAGTATCCACACCGAGCGTCGCTCCAGCTCGCCGCGCGGCAGGCAGGGCCAGGGATGCTGCAGGGTGCCGACCGCTGCTCTGCGGCGTTCCAGGTCTCTGGGCATCGCTCCAGACCTCTCTCCATCCGGCTCGACGGGACGGGAGGAATGCCGCAGGGGGCGAAATCCCAGCCGCCCACCGCATCTCACTCCGGCCCCATCCGCATCGTTTCACCCCGCGCGCCTCGCGCCCGGGAACAGGAATCCTTAAACGAGCGGAAGTCCGGTCGTCAGGACATGATTCCAGCCCACTGAGCCGAGGCAGGCAGGACACTGCGGAAACCTGGGCACCGCACATCAACCAATCAGCGGCTCCACTCCCCCATCGACCCGCCCGCAACTCCCTCTGCGGAAACCCCAGGCGCCGCAAGATCAACCGGTCAGCGGCTCCACTCCTCCACCCGCACCCCCATCAACCCGCCCGCAACTCCCTCCGCGGAAACCCCAGGCGCCGCAAGATCAACCGGTCAGCGACTCCACTCCTCCACCCGGACCCCCATCAATCCAGCAGCTGCGCCTAGCTCCCTCCGCCGATCACCGGGCACCGCGTGGATGTGGTTCGCCCCGAAGCGCGACAAGAAAGTCTCCGCGGCCACGTCCAGGCGCGCGAACGCATGCGGCCATTCCCGCGTGGAGCGCGAGACCAATTCCTCCGTCGTCCGCTCGTCGTAGTTCTCGAACTCCCCCAGCATCAACTGCATCCGGTATTCCCCGTCCAACCGGCTCAGCCTCGCCAAGGTCATCCGGCCCGGGGCGGCGATGTGCTGCACCGAGGCGCCTCCTGCCGGAAAGAAGAAAACCTCCGGATAGAGGTGCACCTTGGCCAGATTCTCCGCCGGATCCTCGCTCCGCGCGGCGAACCACGTCGCGTGCTGGCCGGAGTTGCACAAATCCCACACGTCCCGATCCGGGTGGTAATGCCGGACGTCGGCGAAAAGCACTGGCGTCCCGGTGATCCGGTGCATCAGCTGCATGGTCAGCGCACCGTCCATGTCCGCCTCGGTGGCGGTGACATGCACGGCTTTAGGACCGTTCCAGTCGTAAGGGTCGTTGAGCAGCGCCTCGGCGACATCAGCCGTCGCGAAATGCTCCGTCAGCTCCGGTTGTGCTTTGATACCGGAGAAATCCAGGTGCCGCTCCGCCGCGACATCGCGCACAGCCAGGTACAGGCGCAGTTGTCGTTCCAGCAATTCCGGGGTGAGCCGATCTCCATCATAATGCACAGTGGCGTGTTGTTCCAGCCATTTTCGACCGCTGACAGCTTCAGCGGAAGAACCGGACTCCGCGCGGCGGACCAGTTCGTACTGGTCGATTTCCTCGACGTCCACACCGAATTGGCGCATCCATTGATCGGTATTGGCCACCGCGGTGTTCATCCCCATCGGCCGCCCGCCGAAACGGCCGAAAGTCGAACCTCGCAACGAACCGACGGCCGCCGCGGCGCTCGCGTGTGCGCCGACGTCGGCGATCAGCCCCGGGTCGGAAGGCGCGCCCCACAACCGGGTGTGCGAGCGGCCGATCTGGTCGAGCGCACCTCCGGCGGCGAGCATTCCGACCAAACCTGGCTCAGTGGGATCGGTGCTCGCGACCAGCAGTAACGGGCCTGGTGTCGCGTCTGCCGCCAACATGGTGAAGTGCGGGAACGCCCACACCGCGTAGTACAGCACCGTCACGTCCACCGAACTCGCGGCGACCGAGCGCGCGGCCGCGGTCGCGGTGGTGTTCGTGGCGACCAGTCCCCCGGTGACGACGTCGTGCCCGGCCGCGGTCAGCGCCGCGGTGAAGTCGTCCACTTTGGACCGGATGAAGCCGGTGTTCCGCCGGTGCACGTGGTCGCGGCCGTCGGATACGGCAAGGACACCGATTCGCGCCATATGTCAGCTCCGGTTCAGCTCGGCGTACACCTGGGCCGCGTTGTCGCGCGTCACCAGGCGGGTGGGCAGGGTCTGCGTCTTCGGCACGGTCTGGCAATCGACGAGCAGTTTCTTCGCCGCGGCAACGGCTTCCTTGCCGCCCGTCGGGTAAATGAAGGTCGCGGACAGGCGGCCGGCCTCTACCGCTTTGATGCCGCCTTCGGGCACCGGCAGGCCGTCGATGCCGACGATCGGCAGGTCCGCGCGGCCCGCGTTCTGCGCGGCGATGCGCGCGCCCTCGGCCATCGGGTCGTTTTCGGAGAACATCGCCTGCGCGTCCGGGTGCGCCTTCAGCAACGCGTCCGCCTGCTGTTGTCCCTTGTCCCGCAACCAGTCCGCGTCCGCGCTGCCCACGACGGTGATGTTGCGGTCAGTGATGCCCTGGTTGAATCCGTCGCTGCGTTCCTTGGCGGGAGTCGACCCGGCGAGCCCCTTCAGCTCGACGACTTTTCCGCCGTGCGGCAGCAATTTCTCGGCGAAGAACTTGCCTGCCTGACGGCCGATGTCCACATTGTCCGCGCCGATGAACGACGTGTACCCGTCGCCGTCCACTTTCCGGTCCAGGACCAGAACCGGAATACCCTGGTCGTAAGCCTTCTTCACGACGCTGGTGAGCGGCGTCGCCTCGTTCGGGCTGATGATCAGCAGGTCGATGCCCTGGGTGAGGAAAGTGTTGACCTGCTCGACCTGTTTCGCGTTGTCCTGCGCGGCATCCGCGTAGCTGACGCTGAATTGCGGCACGCCGGCCGCTGCTTTGCGGACGTCGTCGTCCATCCGCACGCGATACGGCTCGGCGAGATTCGCCTGGCTCATCCCGATTTTGTATTTCCCGCTGGGGCCGTGGCACTGCTTCGCGGCCGGCGCGGTGCCGGACGACGCACCCGGTGCGTTCTCGTGGGTGGTGCCGCAGGCGGTGACGGCCGAGACGAGGGCCAGCCCCGCCAGGACCGACCCGCCGCGGATGATGCCGGACATCTGCTCCTCTTTTCCCCGAACGCCTTATGCCGTGGCCGGGCGCAGCCGCTGCAGGCCCGCGGCGAGCACGATCACCGCGCCGACCACGATCAGCTGGACGTTCGAATCGATGTCGTTGAGCTGGAGAATGTTGTCGAGCACGCCGACCAGCAGAGCGCCCGCGACGGTGCCGGACACCGACCCGCGCCCGCCGGACAGGCTGGTTCCGCCGATCACGACGGCCGCGATGGCGTTCAGCTCGTAGCCGGTGCCGTCGTTGGGCCCGCCGAAGTTGTACTGTCCCGCGTGGACGATCCCGGCCAGCGCGGCGAGCAGCCCGCACAAACCGAAGACCAGCACCTTCACCCGGATCACCGGCACCCCGGACAGCACCGCGGCCTTTTCGTTGCCGCCGATCGCGTACACGTGCCGGGAAAACGCGCTCGCCCGCAGCACGAGCACCGCTAGCGCGGCGACGACCACGAAGAACAGCGCCGGAATCGGGACCACGCCGCCGAAAGTCCGCTCGCCCAGCAGTGAGAACGGCACCGGAGCCTGGCCGGGACCGTCGCCGTAGGTGATCGAAACGCCCTCGCCGCCGGACCACATCCGGGCGATCCCGCGGGCGATCTGCATCCCGGCGAGCGTCACGATGAACGACTGGATCCGGAACCGCGCGCTCGCGATCCCTTGCAGCAGCCCGAAACCGAAGCCGAGCGCGAGAATGATCAGCACGCCCGGCACGAGGCCCCAGCCGCCGCTGGTCAGCAGCAGCGCGACGCCGACGCTGGCCAGCCCCATCACCGAGCCCACCGACAGATCGATGCCGCCGACCAGGATCACCAGCGTCATGCCGACCGCGATGATCCCGATCTCGGAGATCGCGCGGACGACGTTGAACAGGTTGCCGCTGCCGAGAAACACCAGCTCCCCGTCGCGATGCGGCGAAAAGACGATCGCCGCGGCGAAGACCAGCACCAGCCCGAAGACGCTCTGGAACCGGAACACCGCGGCCAGCACGGCGCGCCCCCTCACCGGACGTCTCCCATCGACGCGGCGAGCAATTCCGCCTCGCCGGCACTGGCCGTGTCCAGTTCGTGCGCACTGCGTCCGCCGCGCAGCACCACCACGCGGTCGCACACCCCGACCAGCTCAGCCGGTTCCGACGACGCCAGCAGCACCCCGACGCCGCTTCGCGCGGCCTCGCCGAGCAGCCGATAGATCTCCGCCTTCGCCCCCACGTCCACCCCGCGCGTCGGTTCGTCCAGCATCAGCAACACCGGTTCGGTGAGCAAAGCCCGGCCCAGCACCACTTTCTGCTGATTTCCGCCGGACAGCGAGCCCACCGGATCGGCGAGCGACCCCAGTTTCACCCCGAGCCGCCCCGCTTCCTCCCCCGCCACCGTCCGTTCGCGACGGCCGGGAACGATCCCGAACCGAGCCAGTCGCTCCACAATGGACAAAACGGTGTTCGCCACGACGGAATGTTCCAGCGCCAGCCCTGCGATCCGCCGGTCCTCGGGTACGAACGCGATCCCGGACCGCAGCGACCTGCGCGGCGACCGCGGCCGAAACTCCCTGCCGCGCAAGAAAATCCGTCCGCCCAACAGCTTGCCGCCGGAAGCGCCGTACAGCGTCTCCAACAGCTCCGTCCGCCCCGCACCGAGCAGCCCGGCCACACCGACGATCTCCCCGGCCCGCACGGTGAGACTGATCCCGTCCGGCTCCCGCCGCCCGGCGCGCGGCCGCACCACGAGATCCTCCACCCGGAGCACATCGTCCTGATCCGGCGAGGACACACTGTCCGCGCGGAACATCAGGTGCACCGGACGGCCCACCATCGCCTCCGCGGCCCGCTCGGCAGTCAGCTCCGCCGCGCTGAACTCCGCGACGACCTCGCCGTTGCGCAGCACCGTCGCGCGGTCCGCGACCCGGCCGATCTCGTCCATCCGGTGCGACACATAGACAATCGCCGCCCCGTCGGCGCGCAGCTGGTCGATCACCGTGAACAGCCGCTCCACCTCGCGCGGCGACAGCGCCGACGTCGGTTCGTCCATCAGCAGGATCCGGGCGTCGAGCGACAGCGCTTTCGCAATGGTGACGAGTTGCTGTTCGCCGGTGCGCAGCCGTTCGACCGGCGTGCGCGGGTCGAGGTCGACGCCGGAGCGCTGCAGCACCTCGCGCGTGGCCGCGACCATCCGCCGCCGGTCGATCGTGCCGCCGCGGGTGTGCGGTTCGCGGCCGAGAAAGACGTTCTCCGCCACCGAAAGCGCGGGAACGAGGTCGAGTTCCTGGTGGATCATCGCGACCCCGGCGCGGCGCGCGTCGGCCGGACGGGCGAACCGGACCGCCTCCCCCGCGATCCGGATCGCCCCCTCCCCGGCGGCGACCTCCCCGGACAAGATCTTCAGCAGCGTGGACTTGCCTGCCCCGTTCTCGCCGAGCAGTGCGTGCACCTCCCCCTTCGCCGCGGTGAAGTCCACCGCGCCCAGGGCACGCACCCCGCCGTAGGTCTTGCTGACGCCGGCCAGTTCGACCAGCGCGCCGCCGTCGCCCATGCCCCGCCTCTCGGCCCGCCCCACGTCGAGAAATCGATTACCCGCGACGGTAGGGGCAGCTCAGGAGGGTGTCAAGGGTCACATTTTCCCATTGCCCACGGGGCATCGGCAAAGGTCCGTGAAGGGCTCCTTGAGGGAATCTGATTCCCTCAAGGAGCCCTTCACGGACCGCTGTGGAAGCGGGCCGCCGCCCGCCGGGTTCCGCGCCTGAACTACGGGTAACCCCTGACCGACCCCCTGGAAACGCCTGGCCGTCCAGTTGCCGCCGCCTCTGGCCGAGCGGGCGTGATTTGTGGCATACCTCGCGAGAAATCAGGTCCGGACGACGTGACACGAGCCGTTTTTGGCGGGTTCCTACAAACCGGCAGGCGCGGCATGCGTCATCCGCGACATTGGTGTACCCGGCGGTAAGGGAGCAATGTGTACGACGAAGACAGGCGACGTTCCGGCGGGTCCGGCGTCGCCTGCTGTGCGTGGGTGTAGTTGGGTTCGCTGGGAGGCTTTGTCCGTGTTCAATCGCGTCGCCATCGTCAATCGCGGAGAGGCCGCGATGCGGCTGATCCACGCCGTCCGGGACCTGTCCGCCGAGACCGGGCGACGGATCGAGACGGTCGCGCTCTACACGGACGCGGACGCCACCGCGACTTTCGTCCGCGAAGCCGACGTCGCGTATTCGCTCGGCCCCGCCTCCGCGCGGCCGTATCTCGACCTCGCCAAGCTGGAGAAGGCGCTGGTCGACACGAAGGCCGACGCCGCGTGGGTCGGCTGGGGCTTCGTCGCCGAGGACCCGGCGTTCGCCGAGCTGTGCGAGAAGGTCGGGGTCGCTTTCGTCGGCCCGAGCGCGGACGCGATGCGCAAGCTCGGCGACAAGATCGGCGCGAAGCTGATCGCCGAAGAGGTCGGCGTCCCGGTCGCTCCGTGGAGCGGCGGCGAGGTCGCGACGCTCGAGGAAGCGCTGGCCGCCGGCGACAAGATCGGCTACCCGCTGATGCTCAAGGCCACCGCGGGCGGCGGCGGGCGCGGCATCCGCAAGGTCGAGTCGGCGGGCGACCTCACCGAGGCGTACGAGCGCACCAGCCAGGAAGCGCTGCGCGCCTTCGGCAGCGGCGTCGTGTTCCTGGAGCGCCTGGTCACCGGCGCGCGGCACGTCGAGGTCCAGGTGATCTCCGACGGCGAGACCGCGTGGGCGCTCGGCGTCCGCGACTGCTCGGTGCAGCGGCGCAACCAGAAGATCATCGAGGAGTCCGCGTCGCCGGTGCTCGGGGCGGACCAGACCGCCGAGCTGAAGGCGTCGGCCGAGCGGCTCGCGGTCGCGGTCGGCTACCGCGGCGCGTGCACCGTCGAATTCCTCTACCACCCCGGCGACCGGATGTTCGCCTTCCTCGAGGTCAACACCCGGCTCCAGGTGGAGCACCCGATCACCGAGATCACCACCGGCACCGACCTGGTGCGGCTGCAGCTGCACGTCGCGTCCGGCGGCAAGCTCGAAGGCGAGCAGCCCGCCGAGTCCGGGCACGCCGTCGAGGCGCGGCTCAACGCCGAGGACCCGGACCGCGACTTCGCGCCGTCCCCGGGCCGCATCGCGCGGCTGCTGCTGCCCGCCGGGCCGGGCATCCGGGTCGACACCGGCGTCAGCGAGGGCGACACGATCCCCGCCGACTTCGACTCGATGATCGCCAAGATCATCGCCTACGGCCGCGACCGCGACCAGGCGCTCGCGCGGCTGCGCCGGGCGATGGCCGAGACGTCCGTGCTCATCGAGGGCGGAGCGACCAACAAGAGCTTCGTGCTCGACCTGCTCGACCAGCCCGAGGTGATCGACGCCAGCGCGGACACCGGCTGGATCGACCGCGTCCGCGCCGAAGGCCGTCTCGTCACCACGCGGCACTCCGCGGTCGCGCTCGCCGCGGCGGCGATCGAGGCCTACGAGGACGACGAGGAGGTCGGCAGGCAGCGGCTGCTGTCCACCGCTTTCGGCGGCCGTCCGCAGGTGCGCCACGAAATCCGTCCGCTGGACCTGAAACTGCGCGGCGCTTCGTACCGCGTCACGGTCGCGCGCACCGGGCCGAAGCGGTTCCGGATCGGCGTCAGCGGCGGCGGCGACGTGCACCCGGCCGACGTCGAGATCGAGCGCTTCGACGAGTACAGCGGGCAGATCACCGTCAACGGCACGCGGTTCCGGCTCGTCACCGGCACGCACGGGCCGATCCACCTGGTCGAGGTCGACGGCGTCACGCACCGGATCAGCCGCGACGAGGGCGGCGTCGTCCGTTCCCCCGCGCCCGCGCTGGTGGTCGCCACGCCGGTCGCGGTGGACGACGAGATCGAGTCCGGCGCGCCGGTGCTCGTGCTGGAAAGCATGAAGATGGAGACGGTGCTGCGCGCGCCGTTCCGGGCCAGGGTCAAGGAACTGCCGGTGTCGATCGGCAGCCAGGTGGAGACCGGCGCGCCGCTGCTGCGCCTCGAACCGCTCGCCGACGAGGCCGAGGACGAGGCCGCCGCGGAAGCCGAGACCGCCGAGATCGACCTGCCCGCCGAGCAGGACGGCACCAGCGCGGCCGACCTGGTGGAGCGCGGCAGCCAGGACCTGCGCAGCCTGCTGCTCGGCTTCGACGTCGACCCGCACGACCAGGGCCGCGTGCTCAGCGGCTACCTGGCGGCGCGCGCGGAGCTGCCGTCGCGTCCGCTGGAGGGCGAACTCGGGCTGCTGGACGTCTTCGCTGACCTGTCCGAGCTGAGCCGGAACAAGCCCGCCGCGGACGACCTCAGCGCGTCGAGCCCGGTGCACAGCGCCCGCGAGTACTTCCACACCTACCTGCAGAGCCTCGACGTCGAGCGGGCCGGGCTGCCGGAGAAATTCCAGGGCAGGCTGCGCCGCGTGCTCGGCCACTACGGCGTCGGCGACCTGGAGCGCACGCCGGAGCTGGAAGAGGCGGTCTTCCGGATTTTCCTTGCCCAGCAACGGGCTTCGAGCGACAGCGCGATCGTTTCCGCGCTGCTGCGGCAATGGCTGACCGAGGCCCCGCCCTCGGCCGAGCTGCGCGAAACGGCCGGGCTCGCGCTGGAGCACCTGATCGCCGCCACCCAGCTGCGTTTCCCGGCGGTCAGCGACCTCGCCCGAGGCGTGGTGTTCCGCTGGTTCGCGCAGCCGCTGCTGCGCCGGGCCCGCGCCGAGGTGTACGCCGAGATCCGCGGCCACCTGAGCTACCTCGACCGCAACCCGGACGCGGCCGACCGCGCCGAGCGGATCTCCGGCATGGTGTCGAGCAACGAGCCGCTGGTGCGGCTGCTCGGCCAGCGAATCGGGCGGCCGGGCGCGGACCCGGCTCCGATGCTCGAAGTGCTGACCCGGCGCTACTACGGCAACAAGGCGCTCACCGACGTGCGCGTGCGCGAGGTCGCGGGCTGCTCGTTCGTCACCGCGGAGCACCCCGAACCGGCCCGCGTGGTCACCACCGCGGTCGACTTCCCGCAGCTGCCGGACGCGATGCGCGCGGTGGCCGAACTGTCCGCCGACGCCGGGGTGCCGGTCGCCGCGGACGTCTATCTGAAGTGGACCGACCAGCCCGACAGCGACGCGATGGCCGCGAAGCTGGGCGAAATCGTGGCCGCGCAACCGCTTCCGGCGGACGTCGACCGGGTCGTCACCACTGTCGCCGGGGGCGGCGGCGCGGTGATGCACCACCACTTCACCTTCCGCCGGACCGAATCCGGGTTCGCCGAGGACCGGGTGATCCGCGGGCTGCACCCGCGCGTGGCCGAGCGGCTGCAGCTGGAGCGGCTGCAGGAATTCGACCTCACGCGGCTGCCTTCGGCGGACGAAGAGGTGTACCTGTTCACCGGCACCGCGAAGGCGAACCCGGCCGACGAGCGGCTGATCGCGATGGCGCAGGTCCGCGACCTCACGCCGCTGCGCGAGGCGGACGGAAGGCTCGTGTCGCTGCCCTCGGCCGAGGACACGCTCGCCGCGTGCCTCGACGCGGTCCGCAACGCGCAGGCGCGGCGTCCGGCGAAGAACCGGTTCGACACCAACCGGATCGTCATCTACGTGTGGCCGACGAGCGAGCTGACGATGGACGAGCTGAACCTGCTCGCCCGCCGCGTGCTGCCGACCACCGCGGGCGCGGGACTGGAGGAGATCCAGTTCCTGGCGCGGCAGCGGAACGCCGAAACCGGCGAGCTGACCGACATCGCGGTGACGGTCCGCAACGAGGTCGGCGCGGGCGTGCGGCTGTCGGTCGAGGCTCCCAGCACCGAACCGGTGCAGCCGCTGGACGACTACCGGCAGAAGGTGCTGCGCGCGGCGCGCCGTGACACGGTGTACCCGTACGAGCTCACCGAACTGCTGGCCGGCGGCGGCTCCTTCGCGGAGCATGACCTCGACGACAGCGGCGTGCTGGTCCCGGTCGACCGGCCGCGCGGGCAGAACAAGGCCGGGCTGGTGGCCGGCGTGGTCAGCACGCCGACCGAACGCGTGCCCGAGGGCGTCAAGCGCGTGGTGCTGCTGGGCGACCCGACGAAGTCGCTCGGCGCGCTGGCCGAACCGGAGTGCACGCGGGTCATCGCGGCGCTGAACCTGGCGGAGGAGCTTCAGGTTCCGGTCGAATGGTTCGCGCTGTCCTCCGGCGCGCGGATCTCGATGGAGTCCGGCACCGAGAACATGGACTGGGTCGCGGCCGCGCTGAAGCGGATCGTCGAGTTCACCCAGGACGGCGGCGAGATCAACATCGTGGTCGCCGGGATCACCGTGGGCGCGCAGCCGTACTGGAACGCCGAGGCCACGATGCTCATGCACACCAAGGGCATCCTGGTGATGACGCCGGATTCGGCGATGGTGCTCACCGGCAAGCAGTCGCTGGACTTCTCCGGCGGCGTGTCGGCCGAGGACAACTTCGGCATCGGCGGCTACGACCGCGTGATGGGCCCGAACGGCCAGGCGCAGTACTGGGCGCCGAACCTCGCCGGGGCGCGCGACGTGCTGATGGCGCACTACGCGCACACCTATGTGGTGCCGGGCGAAGCGGGCCCGCGCCAGGCGGTCACCACCGACCCGGCCGGCCGCGACGTGTCGGACTACCCGCACGCCGTCGTCGGCAGCGATTTCGCCACGGTGGGCCAGATCTTCTCCGCCGAGCACAACCCGGACCGCAAGAAGCCGTTCGACATCCGCACGGTGATGCGCGCACTGTCCGATCAGGACCACCCGGTGCTGGAACGCTGGGCGGGCATGGCGGACGCGGACACCGCCGCGGTGCAGGACGTGCACATCGGCGGGCGTCCGGTGTGTCTGCTGGGCATCGAGTCGCGTTCGGTGCCGCGCCGCGGCTTCCCGCCCACCGACGGCCCGGACACGTTCACCGCGGGCACGCTGTTCCCGAAGTCGTCGAAGAAGGCGGCCCGCGCGATCAACGCGGCCAGCGGCAACCGTCCGCTGGTGGTGCTGGCGAACCTGTCCGGCTTCGACGGCTCGCCGGAGTCGATGAAGAAGCTGCAGCTGGAGTACGGGGCCGAGATCGGCCGCGCGATCGTGAACTTCGAGGGCCCGATCGTGTTCACGGTGATCTCGCGCTACCACGGCGGGGCGTTCGTGGTGTTCTCGAAGGCGCTGAACCCGAACATGACGGTGCTGGCGCTGGAGGGTTCGTTCGCCTCCGTGCTGGGCGGCGCACCCGCGGCGGCGGTGGTGTTCGCGGGTGAGGTCAAGACCCGGACGGCGAATGACCCGCGGGTGGCCGAATTGCAGAAGCGGCTCGGCGAACTGAGCGGAGCCGAGCGGGCTGCTTGTGCGGCTGAGCTGGCCGAGGTTACGTCGTCGGTGCGGGCTGAGAAGCTCGGCGCGGTGGCTTCGGAGTTCGACCGGGTGCACAGCATTCAGCGCGCGGTCGAGGTCGGGTCGGTGGACGCGATCGTCAGCACGGCGCAGCTTCGGCCGCGGATCATCGAGGCGATCGAGCACGGGCTGAAGGGCTGACGGGTTCTCGTGAGTGCTGGCGCCGGTTAGAACCGGCTCCAGCACTCACGAGGCCACGGTGATTCCCCGGATCGTCTTCACCTCGCCCAGCAGCGCCGGGGTCACCTTGACCGAGTACCCGTCCAGTGCGTAACGTTGCTCCCCCACGTGCAGGTGCACCGGTGTGTTTCCCTGGTGCGCCAGCAAAGTCTGCTTCAGCTCCAGCACCACCGGCAGCGTCACCTTCTCCGCCCGTGTGTGCAGCACCAGCGGCGTTTCTCCGAGTTCCGTCAGGTCGAGCGGCGCCAGATCCGCCCCGAAGACCGACATTTTGTCCTCCCGCCAGTTCACCCGGCCCTTCACGAGCACCGCGTTGTCCTCCACCAGATCCGCCGCGCACAACGCGTACGACTTGGCGAAGAACAACACCTCCAGCGACGCGTCCAAATCCTCGACCGTGCAAATCGCCCAAGGTTCGCCTTTTTTGTTCACCCGCCGCTCCAGCGAAGTGATCAATCCCGCGACGACGAGTTCGCCTTCTCTCGGCGGATTGTCGATGATCGCCGCGATCGTGCGCGGCGCGTGTTTGCGGAGGACGCCCTCGGCACCGTCCAGCGGATGGGCCGAAACGTAGAGTCCGAGCATGTCTCGTTCGTGCGCCAGCAATTGCTTGCGCGGCCACTCCTCAGCGGTGAATTTCACGTGCGCCAACGGTGACGAAGCCGGTTCTTTGTTTTCTCCGCCGAACAGGTCGAATTGGCCCATCGCTTCCTGGCGCTTGAGCGGGACGACGGCTTCCACCGCGTCCTCGTGCACCTGGATCATCGACAGCCGGGTGTGGCCCATCGAGTCGAACGCGCCCGCCTTGATCAGCGACTCGATCACTCGCTTGTTGCAGGCCACCAGCTCCGACTTGTCCAGGAACTCGGTGAACGAGGAGTACTTGCCCTTCTCCTCGCGCGTCTTGATGATCGACTCCACCACGTTCGCGCCCACGTTGCGCACCGCGCCCAGACCGAAGCGGATGTCGCTCCCGACGGCCGCGAACCGCAAAGCCGACTCGTTCACGTCCGGCGGCAACACCTTGATCCCCAGCCGGCGGCACTCCGACAGATAGATCGCCGACTTGTCCTTGTTGTCACCGACCGACGTCAGCAGCGCGGCCATGTACTCCGCGGTGTAGTTCGACTTCAGATACGCCGTCCAGTATCCGACTAGCGCGTACCCAGCGGCGTGCGACTTGTTGAACGCATAGCCCGCGAACGGCAGGATCGTGTCCCACAACGCTTGCACGGCCTCGCCGGAGAACCCGTTCTCGATCATCCCGGCGCGGAAACCCTCGAATTCCTTCTCGAGGACTTCCTTTTTCTTCTTACCCATCGCGCGCCGCAGCACGTCCGCTCGACCCATCGAGTATCCGGCGACCTTCTGCGCGATCTGCATGATCTGTTCCTGATACACCACCAGGCCGTGCGTTTCGGCGAGGATCTCGCGCAGCGGTTCCGCCAGTTCCGGATGGATAGGTTCGATGGCTTGGCGCTTGTTCTTGCGGTCGGCGTAGTTGTTGTGCGTGTTCATCGCCATCGGACCCGGCCGGTAGAGCGCGTTGACGGCCACGATGTCCTCGAACCCGGTTGGACGCAGGCGGCGCAACAGATCCCGCATCGCGCCACCGTCCAATTGGAACACTCCGAGACTGTCGCCACGGACCAGCAGGGCGAAGGTCTCGGGGTCGTCGGTGGCCAGCCGGTCGAGGTCGACGTCCTCGCCGCGGTTGGCCTGGATGTTGTCGATCGCGTCGCCGATGACGGTGAGGTTGCGCAGGCCGAGGAAGTCCATCTTGAGCAGGCCGATGGCCTCGCACGACGGGTAGTCCCAGCCGGTGATGATCGACCCGTCGTCCCTGCGCCACAAGGGAATCGCGTCCAGCAACGGCTCACTCGACATGATCACCGCGCAGGCGTGCACGCCCGCGTTGCGAATCAGGCCCTCCAGTCCGCGGGCGGTATCGAAGATCGTCTTGCACTCTTCGTCGGTCTCGACCAGCGTGCGGACCTCGGCCGCCTCCGCGTAACGCTCGTGCTTGGCGTCCACGATTCCCGCCAGCGGAATGTCTTTGGCAGCCACCGGCGGCGGCAAGGCCTTGGAGATCCGGTCCGCGATCGAATACCCGGGTTGTCCGAAGTGGACCCGCGCGGAGTCCTTGATCGCCGCTTTTGTTTTGATGGTGCCGAAAGTGATCACCTGCGC
This sequence comes from Amycolatopsis albidoflavus, assembly GCF_039525725.1. Classification (NCBI taxonomy): domain Bacteria; kingdom Bacillati; phylum Actinomycetota; class Actinomycetes; order Pseudonocardiales; family Pseudonocardiaceae; genus Amycolatopsis; species Amycolatopsis albidoflavus. The sequence goes on along the minus strand of NZ_BAAAHV010000019.1, from coordinate 453 downwards.
GATCCGGTCGGAGCCGTATTTCTCGGTGGCGTACCGGATCATCTCGCCGCGGCGGCGATCGTCGAAGTCCATGTCGATGTCCGGCATGGACACCCGTTCCGGGTTCAGGAAGCGTTCGAAGAGCAGACCGTGCCGGATCGGATCGAGGTTGGTGATGCGCAGCGCGTACGCGACCAGCGATCCCGCCGCCGACCCGCGACCCGGACCCACCCGGATTCCCGCCTCGCGGGCGTGCGTCATCAGGTCGGCAGTGATCAGGAAGTATCCGGGAAACCCTTTGTCCACAATGACCTTGAGCTCATACTCGGCGCGCTCCCGGTACTCTTCGGGCACCCCGTCCGGCAACCGGTGCGCTAGCCCGGCCATTACGTCGTGATGCAGCCAGGTGGCTTCGGTGTGGCCTTCGGGGACGTCGAAGACCGGCATCCGGTCCTTGTGCGTGTACACGTCCTC
>NZ_BAAAHV010000018.1:0-7326 GCF_039525725.1 Amycolatopsis albidoflavus | reverse complement strand
CACACCCCGAACCAAACCCGGAATCAACCAGGCCAAGCTCGATGCGTTATTTCAAGCTTTTGTTTTTCCGGAGTCCAACTCTACACCCTGGGAAGCTCGAGGCTTCGTCGGGGGCTGGTTCAGCTCCGGAGGTTTGGGACCACCCACTCTACCACTACTGTGGGAGCTTGGTTCGTGTTCCCGGTGGCCGCCGGGTTTCCCTGGCGACGAAGAGAACATTACACGGCCCGAAACAGCCCTCGAACAGGGGGGTCCCTTTTTTCGCGCCAAGCCCTGACCTGCGTCGATCCGGCGGCCGAGACCCGAGGGCGGTCAGCCCGGCTCGCGCTCCCCGTGCGTCGCGATCACCGTGACCCCGACGAGGATCGCCGCGAGGGCCGCCGTCACGTGGATCGGCGCCGGGCCGAACGACGCCGCGAGCACGAGCACGGCCGCTGCCGGGAAGCCGATCGCGATCGGACGGCATTCGTTGGTCGGGCCGATGTGCAGCAGCCACACGCTGAGCAAGAAGATCGCGACCGGGATCGTCACGGCCAGCGCGGTCACGATGCCGCTGACGTGCACCTGCCCGCTGTCGAAGCCGACCGCCAGTTCCAGCCCGGCGCCGACGGCCGCGGCCGAACCGAAAATCAGGTAGTGCCCGTATCCCCAGCTCAACGCGGTCCACCGGGAGTTGCCGCGCTCGAGGCGGGCGTGCCCCGGCTGGTCGAAATACAGCCACCACATCGAGAACACCAGGACCAGGCCCGCTACGGCCAGCGACACCAGCTCCCCGGTGTGCTCGCCCTCCGCGATCCCCTCTTTCACCGCGTTGGTGGCGCTGAGCACGGTTTCGCCGAGCACGATCAGCGTGAAAAGCCCGTACCGCTCGGCGATGTGACGCGAGTGCCACGGAGTGGTGGTCCGCGCTTCCGCGAACGCCGGCACGGCGAGTTCCAGGACCAGGACGACAAAGAAGCCGACGAACCCCGCGGTGCCGGGAATCGCGAGCCGGACGATCCACAGGATCTGACAGGCCGTGATCCCCGCTGCGTAGCGGTACGCGGTCGTGCGCAATCCCGGTGACTGCCGCGCCGCGCGCAACCATTGTGCGACTGCCGCGAGCCGCATCAGGACGTATCCGATGACCACGATCGTGAAGTCGCCCGCGAAGGCTTTGTCCACGCCGGCCGCGACAGTCAGGCCGCCGGCGATCTGGACGAGGGTGGCCAGCCGGTAGGGCACGTCATCGGTGTCGAACGCCGACGCGAACCAGCTGAAGTTCAGCCAGCCCCACCAGATCGCGAAGAACACCATCCCGAAACTGAGCACCCCGTGCCCGACGTGGCCTTCGGAAAGCGCGTGGTGCAGTTGCGCGGCGGCCTGGCCGACGGCGACCACGAAACACAGGTCGAACAGCAATTCCAGCGGCGTCGACGCGCGGTGTCCTTCACTGGTGTCGCGCGCCCGCATCGGCCGGTACCACACCCGGACCCGGTTGCCCGGCGATGCCTCGTGGGCCATGAGCGCTCCCCTCTTCGCAGAACGCGGCCATCCCAACATGATCGACGGCCGTGCGCGAGCGCGACATTCCCGAGCAGCCGGAACCGGGTGAAACCGGACGTCTCAGCGCAGCCGGACCGCCAGTTCGAAGACCGGATCGTCGAGGGCGGCAACCCCGGGATCGCACAGGAAGATCTGGCGCGGCTTCCAGTCGGCTTCGACGTCGTGGCCGGCCAGCCAGCGGTGCAGCGACTCGGCACCGAGCGCGGTCATCATGTTCGCCTTCGGCACGGTGACGTAAGCCTCGCGGCCCGCGTCGTCGGTGCTGAGCGTCATCTCCGGAAAGGCGATTTCCCCGCCTTCGGGGTCGATCGGGCAGCAGAACTCGACCAGGCCGTCGCTGTCATTGCTGATTTCTCCGTGATAGCGCAGGAACGGCCGTCCGGCGCTGCCTTCCGGGCGCGGGACGGCCGGGCCGCCGAAGAAGGCGAACAGCGGGGCGGCGAACTCGCCGATCCGGTCGGCGGTCAGGTGCTCGGAGGTGACGAGCAGCGTGCGGGCGGGCATTTCGCGAACGGACACGTCGTACATCGGGGTTTCCTTCCCTGCCAGCTGGTCGAGGAAGAACCCGGCGAGTTCCCGCTTCGCGTGCCACGCCCGCTCCTGTTCCTCCCAGTACGCGCGGACCTCGGCCGCCGCGGCGTCCGCCGGCAGGTCGAGGACAGCCCGGATCCGCGGCAGCGGCATCTCGAGCCCGCGCAACTGGACGACGCGGCGGGCCCGGTCGAGCTGGTCCGGCGAGTACCAGCGGTAGCCGGTGTCCGGGTCGACGCGGGCGGGCGGCAGCAGGTTCGTCTCGTCGTAGAGGCGCAGCGCTTTGGGCGAAAGGCGGGCCAGGCGCGCGAACGCGCCGATGGCGAGCAGGTCCGTCATGGGTCTCCCTCGTTCGGAACGCTCTGAGCGTGGGGCCGTCCCCAAGGGGAAGGTCAAGAGGCGCGGGCAGCGTTTTCGGCACGCCCGGAGCCGTGCGATCGGACCCCAAGACAACGGGCACGCGGCACGGACAGCATTCGACACGTCCAGAGCCGCGCAGCCGGGCCTGAAGACAAGGTCGACCTGCACGGACAGAGTTCGACGCGCTCAGGGTCGTGCGGCCTGGGTCCGGCGACGACGTCGAGCGCCACGGACAAGACCCGCTCGGAACCTCCGCGGGCAGCCCGGGGCAACGTCGAGCGGCATGGACAAGCCCCGGTCGGAACATCGGCGGCCGGCCTGCGGGCAAGGTCGAGCAGGGAAGGGAAAGGCGGGCGGGCCCGGTTCCCCCTCGCCCGGGCCCGCCCCGTTGCCTTCGCGCGCACTCGGCCGGCCACTCCGGGCAGTGCCCCGGCGATTCGCCGTACGGTCCCCCGCGGACGCCGACGAATTTCGTACCGGAATGCGACTCCGGGTGTCCATTCCCCGGAACTTCGGACTCCCGGGCCGCTCGGCCGATCGACCCATCCCCGGTCGATCGAACGAATTGCCACTGTAGGTAGCCAAAGTGTCGTTCTGAAGGCTCCATAAGGTCTACTCGGTTGCTCTGAGTAGCACTAGGGCCGAAGGTCACCTGTCACCCGGATGGAGTATCACCTGGTGGCGGTAAGTAGCTCACCGAACAGGCAAGATAAGAGTTGCCAGATTACGTACGGTGAATATTCGCTGCGGACTGCGCAGCTTGGCGGTCCTCCGTCAGGATGGCACGCCTCCTGCGGGCGCGGAGTTCGAGGGTCGCGAACGCCAGCGCGACCAGCGTGAGGCCGGCCGCGCAGCACATCGCGGCGGTGAGCGCGGTCTGGTGCCCGGCCGCGGGAACCACCGATTCGAACACCGACGCCAGCACGGCCGTGCCGATCGCGGTGCCGATCCGCTGTCCGGTCTGCAGCGCTCCCCCGGCGACGCCGGCCAGCCGGTTCGGCACGCATTCGAGGGTGAGCGTCGTGTTCGGCGAGATCACCATCCCGCCGCCGATTCCGCCGATCAGCAGCGGACCGGCCACAGCGAATCCCGCGGCCGACGGCGGCACCCACTGCACGACCAAGGCCACGGACAGCAGCGAGAGCGCGACGATGCTCAGCCCGGTGACAGTCAGCCTCCGGCCGAACCGGGTCACGAGCCGCCCGGCGACGGCCGCGGTCACGGCCGAGCTCAGCGCGAACGGCGTGACCGCCAAGCCCGACTGCAGCGGCGTGTATCCGAGCCCCTGCTGGAAGAAGAGCGCGAACACCAGCCAGATCCCGGCGAACCCGCAGAAGTACAGCGCCCCGACCGCCGCGCCGCTGGCGTAGCCGGGAGTGCCGGTGAAGAGCCGGATGTCCAGCAGCGGCGGCCGATTCCTTCGAGTGACGCGCTGTTCCCACCACACGAACGCCGTGCCGAAGACGATCGCTACCCCGAACAGCCACCACAACCGGCCGAGCCCGCCCCGTTCGGACTGCACCAGCGGCAGCAGCACGCCGAGCACCGCGACGGCCAGCAGGACGATCCCGACGAAGTCGATTTCCGTGCGCAGCCGGAACTTCCGCCGGTCCGCGCGCGGCAGCAGCTTCATCGCGAGCCCGAACGCGACGACGCCGATCGGCACGTTCACGTAGAACACCCACCGCCAGCCGTCCGGATCGCCGAACAGCGCGAGGATCACGCCGCCGAGCACCGGGCCGACCGCGGTGGAGATGCCGACGACCGCGCCGAACATTCCGAAGGCCCGGCCGCGCTCGGCGCCGCGGAACAGATCCTGGATCAGGCCGCTGTTCTGCGGCGTCAGCATGCCCGCGGCACAGCCCTGGGCGAGCCGGGCGGCGACGAGCGTCGCCGGATCGGAGGCCGCTCCGGCGAGCGCGCTCGTCGCGACGAACGCGGCCAGCGCGATCAGGAACATCCGGCGGCGGCCCAGCGCGTCGCCGAGCCGGCCGCCGGTGACCAGGACCAGGCCGAAGGTGAGCGCGTAGCCCGAGACCACCCACTGGATGGTGCCTGCGCCGGTGTTCAGGTCGCGCTGGATCGAGGGCAGAGCCGTGTTGACGATGCTGACGTCCAGCAACGTCATGAACCCGGCGGCGAGGGTGACCGCGAGCGCCCGCCAGCGGCGGGGGTCCGGCTCCGCCTCGGTCATCAGGTGTTGGCGGTGATCCCAGGGATGCCCTTGAGCTCACCGATGAGCATCGAACTGACCTTCACCGGGTAATCGTAAAGCGCGAAGACCGTCTGGTTCTTGCCGACGAGCTTGAGGTGCACCGGCGTATCGCCCTTGTGCGCCAGCAGCGTCGACTTCAGTTCGCTGACCACCGCCTGGTCGATCTTCTCCGCGGCGGCCAGCAGCACCAGCGGCGGTTCCTCGTCGCCGTTGCCGATCTCGGACAGGTCCAGCGGCACGAGCCCGCCGCCGAACACCGACATCTTGTCCTCGCGCCAGTTGACCCGGCCCTTCACCAGCACCGCGTTGTCCTCGACCAGGTCCGCGGCGAACATCGAGTACGCCTTGGCGAAGAACAGCACCTCGAGCGCGGCGTCCATGTCCTCGACGGTGCAGATCGCCCAGGGCTCGCCCTTCTTGTTGACCCGGCGTTCGAGCGAGGTGAGCAGGCCGGAGATGACGACCTCGCCCTCCTTCGGCGGGTCGGCGAGCAGCGCGGCGATCGGCTTCGGCGCGTGTTTGCGCAGGATGCGCTCGGCCCCGTCGAGCGGGTGCGCCGACACGTACAGGCCCAGCATTTCGCGCTCGTAGGCGAGGAGCTGCTTGCGCGGGTACTCCTCTTCGCCGAACTTGAGGTGCGCGAGAGGCGAGGACGACGGCGCTGCCTCGGCCGCGTCGCCGTCCTCGGCACCGAACGAGCCGAACAGGTCGAACTGGCCCATCGCTTCCTGGCGCTTGAGCGGGACCACGGCTTCCACCGCGTCCTCGTGCACCTGGATCATCGACAGCCGGGTGTGGCCCATCGAGTCGAACGCGCCCGCCTTGATCAGCGACTCGATCACCCGCTTGTTGCAGGCCACCAGCTCCGATTTGTCCAGGAACTCGGTGAACGAGGAGTACTTCCCCTTCTCCTCGCGCGTCTTGATGATCGACTCCACTACGTTCGCGCCCACGTTGCGCACCGCGCCCAGACCGAAGCGGATGTCGCTCCCGACGGCCGCGAACCGCAAAGCCGACTCGTTCACGTCCGGCGGCAACACCTTGATCCCCAGCCGGCGGCACTCCGACAGGTAGATCGCCGACTTGTCCTTGTTGTCACCGACCGACGTCAGCAGCGCGGCCATGTACTCCGCGGTGTAGTTCGACTTGAGGTAGGCGGTCCAGTACGCGATCAGGCCGTACGCGGCGGCGTGCGACTTGTTGAACGCGTACCCGGCGAACGGGAGAATCGTGTCCCACAGCGCCTTGACCGCTTCCGGCGAGAAGCCGCCCTCGACCAGCGGGCTGGACCTCATGCCCTCTTCGAAGCCCTCGTACTCCTTTTCGAGGACTTCCTTTTTCTTCTTGCCCATCGCGCGCCGCAGCGTGTCCGCTCGGCCCATCGTGTAGCCCGCGACCTTCTGGGCGATCTGCATGATCTGCTCTTGGTAGACGATCAGGCCGTAGGTCTCGGACAGGATCTCCCGCAGCGGTTCCTCCAGCTGCGGGTGGATCGGCTTGATCTGCTGCCGGTTGTTCTTGCGGTCGGCGTAGTCGTTGTGCGCGTTCATGCCCATCGGGCCGGGGCGGTACAGCGCGAGCACCGCGATGATGTCCTCGAACCCGGTCGGCAGCATGCGCCGCAGCAGGTCGCGCATCGCGCCGCCGTCGAGCTGGAACACGCCGAGCGTGTCGCCGCGGCCGAGGAGCTTGTACGACTCGGGGTCGTCGAAGCCGAGCCGGTCGAGGTCGATCTCCTCGCCGCGGTTGGCCTTGATGTTCTCCAGCGCGTCGCCGATGACGGTGAGGTTGCGCAGGCCGAGGAAGTCCATCTTCAGCAGGCCGATGGCCTCGCACGACGGATAGTCCCAGCCGGTGATGATCGAGCCGTCGTCGCGCTGCCACACCGGGATCGCGTCGGTGAGCGGTTCGCTCGACATGATCACCGCGCAGGCGTGCACGCCGGCGTTGCGGATCAGGCCTTCGAGGCCGCGGGCGGTGTCGAAGATCGTCTTGCACTCTTCGTCGGTCTCGACCAGCGTGCGGACCTCTGCGGCCTCGGCGTAGCGCTCGTGTTTCGAGTCGACGATGCCCGACAGCGGGATGTCCTTCGCCATGATCGGCGGCGGCAGCGCCTTCGAAATCCGGTCCGCGATCGAGTAGCCCGGCTGGCCGTAGTGCACGCGGGCGGAGTCCTTGATCGCCGCCTTGGTCTTAATCGTGCCGAAGGTGATCACCTGCGCGACCCGGTCCGCGCCGTACTTGTCGGTGGCGTACCGGATCATCTCGCCGCGGCGGCGGTCGTCGAAGTCGATGTCGATATCGGGCATCGACATGCGCTCCGGGTTCAGGAACCGCTCGAACAGCAGCTTCTGCGGGATCGGGTCGAGGTTCGTGATGCCCAGCGCGTACGCGACCAGCGCGCCCGCCGCGGAACCACGGCCCGGGCCGACCAGGATGCCGACCTCCCGCGCGTGCTGGATGAGGTCGGCGGTGATCAGGAAGTAGGACGGGAAGCCCTTGCCCTCGATGACGCCGAGTTCGTAGTCGCAGCGCTCCTCGTAGCCGTCCGGGACGCCTTCGGGGAACCGCCACTTGAGGCCCTCGGCCACCTGATGGCGCAGCCAGGAAGCATCGGTGTGGCCTTCGGGGACGTCGAAGACCGGCATCCGGTCCTTGTGCGTGTACACGTCCTC
>NZ_BAAAHV010000017.1:0-538297 GCF_039525725.1 Amycolatopsis albidoflavus | reverse complement strand
TCCACGACCCGCCATCACCGCATCCTACAATTAGATAGCGGACTTCAGGCGCAGGACACTAGCTCCAGCATGGCAACGCTGTGTCTTGGTTTAGGACTGGGCGACATCATCAAGCGGCCCTCCACGAGCTCGGTGAAGCCGGAGTCGGTTTCACCGAGGGCCGCGTATTCCTCGATCGACAGCAGGTGATCCGGGATCTCCCAGGGGAATTCACCACGCGTCGGCTCGGGAAGTGCTGTCACAGCGTCTCCTCACGTCACCGGCATTGTCTCACGCCTGCCGCGAGACTGTCAGTAACCATAACGACACGGAGAGCCATGTTTCGCCGCTGGGTTGATCATGCTCAGCGCTCTAGGAGCAGTAGTCCGCCAGAAACCTCCGCAACCCCCGCGGCGCACCACCGGTGACCGCGGCGAAGTCGTCCGACAGCCAAGCCCCGTCCCCCTGCGCCAGCAGCTCGAAAACCTGCGCGTTCGACCCCGCCTCCGGCACCCCGTTCGACTCCATCGCCGCGCGATGCTCCTTAGCCGAGATCTGCCGGTACTCCACCGCGCGGCCCGTCACCGAAGCCCATTCCCGCGCCACATCCGCGAACGTGACCAGCTCCGGTCCAGTCAGCAGATACGTCCGCCCGGCATGCACCGCCGGATCAGTCGCGATCGCGGCAGCCGCCGCCGCGACGTCGCGGGCGTCGATCATCCCGATCCGGCCGTCGCCCGCGGAGCTCGAAAAGCCGCCGGTCGCAGAGATCTCCGGCGCGAGAGCCAGCAGATTCTGCATAAAGAAGTTCGGCGCGAGCAACGTGTAGTCCATCCCGGACGCCTTGAGGTGCGCGTCGATCCGCGCGTGCTCCCGCCGCCGGGCGACGGGCGAATCGTCGACAGCCTTGTGGTTGGTGACCCGCACGACGTGCCGCACGCCGTGCGCGGCAGCGCGATCGAGCACCGCCATCTGCGACGCCACGGCGGGCCCGATCAGCAGGAGGGTGTCGACGCCGCGCAGGGCCGCGTCGAGGGTGTCCGGGCGGTCGAAATCGCCGATCACCTCGTCGGTGCCGCCCGACGGGGTGCGGACGAGCGTGCGGACAGGTCCGAGCAGCCGGACGGCTTCGCGCCCGATTTTTCCGGTGGCTCCGGTCATCAAGATCATGCGACAAAGCCTGCTCGCCACCGGTATCGTTTGTGAAGAAGGCACCTCGACGATCTATAGGTACCTAATGGATACCAAGTATGCGAAAGCGTGCCCGTCGCGCACCGTGATGGACGTGCTGGCCAACAAGTGGACGCTCTACGCCCTCGGTCTGCTCCGGCAGTACGAGCGCCCGCTGCGGTTCACCGAGCTGCGCCGCGGCGTCGAGGGCGTCACGCAGAAATCCCTCACCCAGGTGCTGCGCAACCTCGAACGCGACGGGCTGGTCACCCGCACGATCTACCCGACGATTCCGCCGCGCGTGGAGTACGCGCTGACCGATCTCGGCCGAGACGTCGGCGCGTTGACCGGCGCGATCGCCGACTGGTCGAAAGCCAACGCGGGCCGCGTCCATGCCGCCCGCGCGGCTTATGACGACAGAAAAGACTAGGCGTTCTTCAGCGAACGCGCGATCACCATCCGCTGAATCTGATTCGTCCCTTCGAAGATCTGCGGCACCTTCGCCTCCCGCATGTACCGCTCCACCGGGAAGTCCCGCGTGTACCCGGCACCGCCGAGCACCTGCACGGCGTCGGTCGTCACCTTCATCGCGCCGTCCGTCGCCACCAGCTTCGCGATCGACGACTGGCGCTGGAAGTCCAGGCCGCGGTCGCGACGGCGGGCGGCGTCCAGATAGGTCGCACGAGCCGATTCGACCGTCGCGGCCATGTCGGCCAGCAGGAACTCCATGCCCTGGAAGTCCGCGATCGGACGCCCGAACTGGGTGCGTCCCTTCGCGTACTCCACGGCCTCGTCCAGCGCGGCCTGCGCCAGGCCCACAGCGCACGCGGCGATCCCGAGCCGGCCCGAGCTGAGCGACGACAAAGCGATCTTCAGGCCCGCACCCTCGCCGCCGATCAGGCGGTCAGCGGGCACCCGCGCGTCCTCGAACAGCAGCTGCGCCGTCGGAGACCCGGTCAGACCCATTTTCCGCTCGCGCGGGGCCGCCGAGAGGCCCGGAGTCGACGAGTCGACCAGGAGACACGAGATGCCGTGTCCGCCGTCGTCGCTCGTGCGGACCATCGTCGTGTAGAAGTCCGCGACACCAGCGTGGGTGATCCACGCTTTCGTGCCATTGACGACGTACTCGTCCTCGGAAAGCCGTGCGCGGGTGGACAGCGCCGCCGCGTCCGAGCCGGCCTGCGTTTCCGACAGGGCGTACGCGCCGAGCAGCGAGCCGCCCAGCATGTCCGGCAGCCAGCGGTCCTGCTGCTCCTCCGTGCCGTAGTGCGCGAGCGCGTAGCAGGACATCGTGTGCACCGACAGGCCCACGCCGACGCTCATCCACGCGCCGGCGATCTCCTCCAGCGCCTGCAGGTAGACCTCGTACGGCTGCTCGGCCCCGCCCCAGCGCTCCGAGTACGGCAGGCCCAGCAGACCGGACTTGCCCATCAGGGTGAACAGGTCGCGCGGGAACCGCTCGGCCTCCTCGTCGGCCGAAGCACGCGGTTTCAGCTCGTCACGGGCGATCTCCGTGACGAGCGCGAGCAGGTCTTCGGACTCCGGCGTCGGCAGCAGACGGTCGACCGGCATGGTTCCTCCCAGAACGCGGTGGTACTGAAAACAGTACTAACGGCTGATTGAGAGTACCGTATGCGGAGCGGGGCTGTCCCTGATCGGTAGGAGATAGTGACGTGATGTCCACCCCTGAAGCCCGTCGCCGTCCCACCGCGCGGCAGCAAGCCCTGCTGCGCGAGTTAGAGACGTTGTTCCTGGCGGAGGGCTTCGCCGGCTTCACGCTCGACGACCTGGCCGCCCGGCTCCGCTGCTCGAAGTCGACGCTGTACGCGCTCGCGCCGAGCAAGGAGCAGCTCGCGGTCAAGGTCGTCGCGCACTTCTTCCGCGACGCCGCCGAACGCCTGGAGAAGCGGATCGCGGGAATCGACGACGCGCGCGAGCTGATCGGCGAGTACCTCTCCGGCGTCTCCGAGCACCTGAACCGGGCGTCGCCGGAGTTCATGGCCGATATCGCCGCGTTCGCGCCCGCCCGCGACACCTATCAGCTCAACAGCCGCGCCGCCGCCCGCCGGATTCGCGCGTTCATCGACAAGGGCGTCGCCGACGGAGTGTTCCGCGACGTGCACGCGCGGCTCGTGGCCGAAATGACCGGACTGATCATCGAGGGCATTCAGACCGGCGTGCTCGGCCGCCGCACCGACGTGTCCGACGCGGAAGCGTTCACCGCGCTCGGCGAACTGCTGCTGGGCGGACTCGACAAGAACTGATTTGTCCGCATCGGGACAGGAATTGTCAGCGCCGGTTCCTCTACACTCGCCGCTTGTGATCGTGGTGGGTGGAGAGGCGCTGGTCGACCTCGTTCCTGGCGAACCGTTGGATTCCACTGTGGACGGTGGGTTGCGCGCGCTGCTGCCGAGGCTCGGCGGCGGCCCGTACAACGTCGCGCTCGCCGCGGCCCGGCTCGGCGTGCCCGCGTCGTTCCTGTCGCGGGTTTCCACTGACCGGTTCGGCGTCGCGTTGGTGGATCGCCTTTCCGCTTCGCACGTCGACACTTCGTTGCTGCAGCGCGGCAACGAGCCGACGACGCTCGCCGTCGTCGCGCTCGACGAACGCGGCGCCGCGCGATACACGTTCTACGTCGAGGGAACCGCCGATCGGCTGGTCTCCGATCCTGGTGCGCTGCCGGAAGAAACGACCGCGCTGTCGCTCGGAACGCTCGGCATGGTGCTGGAACCCGGCGCGAGCGCGTACGAACAAATTCTGCGCCGCGAATCCGCGCGTGGGACGCTGACCGTGCTCGACCCGAACATCCGGGAGGCGCTCATCGCCGATCCGGCGGCTTATCGCGCGCGCTTCGCGTCCTGGCTGCCCGACGTGCGGCTGCTGAAAATCTCCGACGACGACGCCGCGTGGCTCGCCGAAGGGGCCGACCCGGTGGCCGCGGCGAAAACGTGGGTGGAGTCCGGTGTGGACGCCGTCGTGCTCACCCGAGGCGCGGACGGCTTGTCTGTGATCACTTCGGCTGGTGAGCTGGCCCACGTCGCGTCCCGCGAAGTCACCGTGGCGGACACCATCGGCGCCGGCGACACCGTACAAGGCGCGTTGCTGGCCTGGCTGCACGAGCGCACCGTGCGCGACCTGGCCGCACTCGACGCCGGCGCGTGGACCGAAGCGCTTGCTTATGCGGCGAAAGCGGCCTCGATCACGGTTTCCCGCAGCGGCGCGGAGCCGCCGACCGCGGCGGAGATGGCGGCCACCGTGTGAACCTGGTCCCAATGGGGCCTTTTGGGGCAACGCAGCGAGTGCGGACTGACCCACCCTTCGACTAGCGTAGTGGTGAATTCATACCCAGCGGGTCGGTGTGCAGCGAGGCGCGTGTTTCCTCGCGTGAACACGTGGCTACTGCGGAACCCGCAGACGCCGCCGTCCCGTGCCCAACGTGAGAGGGACCTGCATGTCCGACGCGACGAATGCGGGGCAGTCCGGCGGCGAAACCGCGACGCTGCGCCTGCCGAACGGCGAGCACGAGTTCAAGGTCGTCAAGCCGGTCGAGGGCGCTCCGGGAATCGAACTGGGAAAGCTGCTGGCGCAGACGGGGTACATCACCTACGACCCCGGGTTCGTCAACACCGGCGCCGCGTCGTCGGCCATCACCTACATCGACGGTGATGCGGGCATCCTGCGCTACCGCGGCTACCCGATCGAGCAGCTGGCGGGGAAGTCCACCTTCATCGAGGTGTCCTACCTGCTCATCTACGGCGAGCTGCCGACCGAGGCCCAGCTGGCCGACTTCACCGAGAAGATCCAGCGGCACACCCTGCTGCACGAGGACCTCAAGGCGTTCTTCTCCGGCTTCCCGCGCGACGCGCACCCGATGCCGGTGCTGTCCAGCGCCGTTTCCGCGCTGTCGACCTTCTACCAGGACTCGCTGAACCCGTTCGACGAGCCCAACGTCGAGCTGTCCACCATCCGCCTGCTGGCGAAGGTGCCGACGCTCGCGGCGTACGCGTACAAGAAGTCCGTCGGCCAGCCGCTGCTGTACCCGGACAACTCGCTGGGCCTGGTCGAGAACTTCCTGCGGATGACGTTCGGCTTCCCGGCCGAGCCGTACGAGGTCGACCCGGACGTCGCGAAGGCGCTCGACCTGCTGTTCATCCTGCACGCCGACCACGAGCAGAACTGCTCGACCTCCACGGTGCGGCTCGTCGGCTCGTCCGAGGCGAACCTGTTCGCCAGCATCTCGGCGGGCATCAACGCGCTGTTCGGCCCGCTGCACGGCGGCGCGAACGCGGCGGTGCTGGAGATGCTCGAGGGCATCCGCGACGACGGCGGCGATGTCGCGACGTTCGTCAACCGCGTGAAGAACAAGGAAAAAGGTGTCAAGCTCATGGGCTTCGGGCACCGGGTCTACAAGAACTACGACCCGCGCGCGAAGATCATCAAGAACACCGCGGACGAGATTCTCGGCAAGCTCAAGGGCGGCGACCAGCTGCTGGAGATCGCCAAGAAGCTCGAGGAAACCGCGCTTTCCGACGACTACTTCGTCGAGCGCAAGCTGTACCCGAACGTGGACTTCTACACCGGTTTGATCTACCGCGCGCTCGGGTTCCCGACGAAGTACTTCACCGTGCTGTTCGCGCTCGGCCGGCTCCCCGGCTGGATCGCGCACTGGCGCGAGATGATCAACGACCCGCAGACGAAGATCGGCCGCCCGCGCCAGATCTACACCGGCCACGAGTCGCGGGATTACATCCCGATGTCGGAGCGCTGAGTCTCTGCTTGGTGAAACGCCCCGCCGTGCTTCCGCACGGCGGGGCGTTTATCGTTGTGCGGCATGACGATGGAAGCGCCGGTCGTGCTGTGGTTCCGCCGGGATCTGCGGTTGCGAGACCATGCCGCGCTCTTTGAAGCGGCCAAGCACAGCAAACGCATTCTGGCGCTGTACGTGCTGGACGACCGGCTGCTCAAGCCCGCCGGTTCGCCGCGAGTCGCGTTTCTGCTGAATTCCTTGCGGGAGCTGGACAAAGCGTTGTCCGGCCGGTTGATGATCCGGTACGGCGATCCGGCGCGCGAGGTGGTCGCTGCCGCACGGGAGATTCGTGCGGCAGCGGTGCATGTCTCTGCGGATACCGCACCTTATGGGCGTGAGCGCGACGAAGCTGTGGCTGCTGCGTTGGCAGAGCATCGAATTCAGTGGGTCGAGACGGGTTCTTCGTATGCCGTCACGCCAGGGCGGGTTACGAAGCCGGACGGCACCCCGTATCGGGTCTTCACCCCGTTTTATCGCGCTTGGGCGCAGCACGGCTGGCCTCGTCCGGCGGATACTCATGTGTCTATTGTGGACTGGGTTAAGCCTTCATCCTCGTCAGCTTTGCCGGAAACTCCTGAGGTGCACTGCGAGCTGCCGCCAGCGGGGGAGGAGGCCGCTTTGTCGGTGTGGCATGACTTCCTCTCCGACGGCCTCGCCGATTATGCTTTCGAACGCGATCGACCGGATCATGCTGGCACCACAAGGCTTTCTCCCTATCTGCGCTGGGGTGCGATCCATCCGCGGACGATGCTGGCCGACTTGGCTGCCAAGCGGTCCGAGGGAGCGCAGGCGTTGCGCTCCGAGCTGTGCTGGCGCGAGTTTCATGCCGACGTCCTGTGGAACCGGCCGGAGACCGCGCGGCAGAACTATGACCGGCGCTTTGACGGAATGCGTTACGACACCGGGAAAACCGCGCAGGAGATGTTCGCGCAGTGGCGCGAGGGCCGGACCGGCTACCCGATCGTCGACGCCGGCATGCGGCAGCTGCTGGCCGAGGGGTGGATGCACAACCGGGTCCGGATGATCGTGGCGAGTTTCCTGGTGAAAGACCTGCATCTGCCGTGGTGGTGGGGCGCGCGGCACTTCATGCGGCATCTGGTGGACGGGGACCTGGCGTCGAATCAGCTGAACTGGCAATGGGTCGCCGGTTCCGGGACGGACGCCGCGCCGTATTTCCGGATCTTCAACCCGACCACGCAGGGGCAGAAATTCGACCCGCAGGGCGATTACGTGCGCCGGTATGTGCCGGAATTGCGTGGGGTGGAAGGGAAAGCGGTGCATGTGCTGAAGGAGCGTCCGGAGGGGTATCCGGAGCCGATCGTCGATCACGCGGAGGAACGGCAGGTCGCGTTGCAGCGGTATGGGGCGATTACGAAGTCTTAGCGTGGGCTGATCGAGGTCAACCAGAGCTACCTCGCCGACCACCACGCGGATCCCGTACCGGGCCGAGTGCCCTAACGGCGCAACGCGTCCACCAGCCGCACCCGGCTGCCGACTCGCAGCACGCCGTTCCGGTACACCCGTGCCCCCACCCAAGTGACCACCGCGATCAGCGCGACGGTCAGCAGCAGGGACAGCACGATTTCCCACGGCTCGACCGTTCCGAGCGCGATCCGTGCGGGCATCAGGATCGGCGACAGCAACGGGATCAGCGAGACAACCCGCGTAGCCGTCCCCTGCGGTGCTTGCGTCAGCAGATTGATCCCAGCCACAAACCCGATCACCAGCGCGATATTCACCGGCCCGACCACTGCCTGCGTGTCCTCCTGCCGCGACACCAGCGCGCCGGCCGCGCCGTACAGCATGGCGTAGAGCAGGAAACCCAGCAGATACCAGACGAGACCCCAGCCCAGCGTCCCCAACGCGACGCTCGAGATCGAGAACACGCCGGATACGCCACCGGCGAGCAAACCCGCCGCGGCGAGGATCGCGAGCTGCGCCAATCCGACCAGGCCGAGCCCGATGACCTTGCCCAGCAGCAAATGCGCCGGCCGGACGGTCGCGAGCAGGATCTCCACCACGCGGCTGGACTTCTCCTCGACCACGCCCTGCGCGACGAACATCCCGTAGGTCATGATGCTGAGATACAACAGGATCGCGACCACGATCCCGGTCGCCAGCTTCGTCCCGGCTTGCGGATCCGCCGGTTCGAGAGCCTGCACGTCGGCGTGGGTGGCGGATACTGCCTGGTGCACGGCGGCGGGGTCGAGGTTCGCCGAGTACAGCTGAGCGTCTAAGACCTGTTGCTGCGCGATGTTGTCCAGCACGGTGCGCAGCTGTGTGTCTAAAGTGGACTTAACGATCACTCGCGGACGGGAAGCGCTGCCGGATACGAGCGCGTCGACCTCGCCGTCGCGGACCTGGGTCAATCCGTCCGATTCGGACTGTACCAGGACGATCTTGAGGTGCCGGTCGTTGTTCTCCAGCTGCGTGGCGATGCCCTGCGCTTGCCCGGCCAGCGCGACGCGAGTCGTCTCCCGATCCCCGGCGAGGAACGCCTGCAGGGCGACGTAACCCAGCAGCAGCACCAGCATCACCGCAGTGCTGACCACAAAGGACCGGGTGCGCAGCCGGGCGTTGATCTCCCGTTTGGCTACCAGCCGCACGGCGCGGGCGGAGCGGATCCGGCTCATCGAGGCGCTCCCGGCGTGGCGACCGAATCGCGGAACAGATCGGCGAGCGTACGGCGGCGGTGGCTGAATTCCGTCACCGGTCCGGTGGCGAGCGCGGCGGCGAGCACGGCCTGGTCGTCGGCGCTCGGCGACAGTTCCAGCACTGTCGTGGGGCCGCGGTCTTCGAGGACGCGCGCGCCGGGAACCGTTGCCGCCCAACCGGGATTCGCGCTCGGTGCGGTGACGACCAAGCGGCGTCCGGCGTCGCGAGTCAGCTCGTCCACGGTGCCGACCGCGACCATCCGGCCGTCGCGGATGATGCCGACTCGGTCGCACAGCCGCTCCACGAGGTCGAGTTGGTGGCTGGAAAACACCACCGGCACACCGGTCGCCGCCTTCTCGCGCAGTACGCCGCTCAGCACGTCTACCGCGAGTGGATCGAGGCCGGAGAACGGTTCGTCGAGCACCAGCAATGCCGGATCGTGCACGAGCGCGGCGGCGAGTTGCACGCGTTGCTGGTTGCCGAGACTGAGCTTCTGGATATCGTCCTTGCGTCTCGGCCCGAGCCCGAGCCGCGCGATCCACAATTCGGCGGCGCGGTGTGCGTCGTTGGTGCTGAGGCCGTGCAGTTCGGCGAGGTAAACCAGCTGGTCGATGACCCGCATTTTCGGGTACAGCCCGCGTTCCTCCGGCATGTACCCGATCTGCGCGCGGGTGTCGTGCGTGACCGGCTGCCCGGCGAAGCGCACCTCGCCGGAGTCGGCCGCCAGCACGCCGAGCGCGATCCGCATCGTGGTCGTCTTGCCCGCCCCGTTGCTGCCGACGAACCCGAACAGCTCGCCCGGCGCAGCGGTGAAACTCACGCCGTCGAGCGCGGTTTTCGTGCCGAACCGTTTGCTGATCCGGTCGATCTCCAGCGTCACGCGTCCCCCTCCAGCGGCGCACGGCTGAACACGGCTTCCACCGGCAGGCCGAACACCGCGCAAATACGCAACGCCAGATCGAGGCTCGGGTAATGATCCCCGCGCTCCAGCGCCCCGATGGTCTGCGGATTGACCTCGACCGCCTCGGCAAGCTCCGCGCGGCTCATCCCGCGCTCCGCGCGCAGCACCGGCAGCCGGTTGTGGATCGGCAGCTCCTTGCCACGCCGCACCGGGCTCATGGACCGAACTGTTGCAAAAACCCAACGAAGCGTCAAGCTGCCTTGCCGGGATTTGCCCGCCCCAATGCGGTCTTCTCGCCGAGCGATGACGAGCCGCACCGCCTTGCGAGACGCGTCAGGCGGGGCGGGGCGAACGTACGTGAGGGGAACCCTGAGGGAATCAGATTCCCTCAGGGTTCCCCTCACGTACCTCACCAGCACCACGCAGGACGGTGTTGGGGCAAGCTTCAGGACAGTCCGGCCAGCGTTTTCTCCACCAGTTCGGCCACCCGATCCCGGGCGGCTTCGGCGTCGGCGGGCACCAAGGCCAGCCGGGTGCGGCGTTCGAGGACGTCCTCGACGGTCGTCGCGCCCTCGTGCCGGACGGCCCACACCACCTCGGCGGCGGTGATTTCCGTCGACGCGCACAGCGGGGTCGCGAATTCCGGTTCCAGTTCGCCGAGTGCCGCCACTCGGGGTGCTTCGGTGCCGTATTTGGCCACCAACCGGGCCGGAGCGTCCACAAGAGACAGTCGGGGTCGTGGTGCGGCGCCGAGCAGTGGCAGTTTTGCGGTTCGCGAAGGGCCGGCGGACAATCCGGCGTGCGTCAAGGCGGCATCGACGGCGTCCTCGGCCATTCGCCGATACGTCGTCAGCTTCCCGCCGACCACGGTGAGCACGCCGTCGGAACCGGTGATCACTGCGTGCTTTCGGGACAGATCGGCGCTCCGTCCAGCGGAACCGGAGACGAGCGGACGCAACCCGGCGTACGAACCGATCACGTCCGCGGCGGTCAGCGGGCGATCCAGGACGGAAGAAGCTGTCGATAGCAGGAAGTCCACATCGGACTCGGGCACGGATGGGACATCGGGTACGTCGCCGGATACCGGCTCGTCGGTGAGTCCTAAGTAGACTCGACCGTCGAGCTGCGGCAGCAGGAACACGAACCGGTTGGTCTCGCCGGGAACCGGAATGTTGACCGACGTGGCGCCGACTCGCACTGAGTCCGGCGCGAGCACCAGGTGGGACCCACGCGAAGGGCGCAGCTGGACAGAATCAGTCAGAGTGTCCGCCCACACGCCGGTCGCGTTGATGACCTGGCGCGCGCGAAGTGTGTACGCGGAGGTCCCATCGCTGACCTGGGCTTCGTTGCCGGACAAGGAAACCGCCGATAAGCGCGTGAGGATCCGGGCCCCGAGCAAGGCTGCGGTGCGGGCGATGCTGACCACCAGGCGCGCATCGTCCACCAAAGCTCCGTCGTACGCCAGAAGAGCGCCGCGCAGCCCAGCGGGAGCCAGGCCGGGGGACAGGGCCAGCGCCTCAGCAGCGGGAATCCGGCGCGGCCCAGGCAGTACCGACGACGGTGTCCGCGCAGCCCGGCGCAACCCGTCGCCAGCCCGGAGCCCGGCCGCGATCAAAGCCTGTTGCGCGGCGGAAGTCCCGGGATAGAGCGGAAAAAGCTGCGGCATCGCGCGCGTGAGGTGCGGCGCGGTGCGGGTCAGGAGAATCCCGCGCTCCACGGCGCTCTCGTGCGCGAGCCCGAGTTCGCCCTTGGCGAGGTACCGCAATCCGCCGTGCACCAGCTTGCTCGACCAGCGCGACGTGCCGAACGCGAGATCGTGCGCCTCCACCAACGCGACGGAAAGACCCCGTGCGGCCGCGTCGAGTGCGATGCCGGCGCCGGTGACGCCGCCGCCGACCACGAGCACGTCGACCTGTTCGCCGTCGACCAAGCGGGACAGTTCGCGTTCGCGGCGGCGCGAGTTGAGGGATCCGGTGCTCATGGTTTCAACCCCGCTTCGACCAGGTGCCGGAATTCGGCGAGCAGCGCGTCCTCGTCCACGTCAGCGGTGGCCGGGCGCAGTGAGAACGCGAACGACTGCACGACCAGCAGCACGGATCGCGCCTGCGCGGCCACCTCGGCGGTGCGCACCGATCCGTCTCGGTGTCCCTCTTCGAGCAGGCTTCGGAGCACATGCTCGGCGAAGTGCTGCGTCGCACCGAGCCGCTCCACGATGTACGGCAGCACCAGCTCGGCATCGACATCCAGCAGCGTCCGGAACAGCGGATCGGCCGACAGCGCGCCGACGCTGGCCGCAGCCAGGTGCACGATGCGGTCGCGCGCGTGCGCCGCGTGGTCGCCGGACTCGCTCACGCGCTGCAGCAGGCCGCTGAACTCGCGCGTCATCAGCGCGGCGAGGACACTGCGCACATCGGGGAACCGCCGGTACACCGTCATGCGGCTGACCTGCGCGGTTCGGGCGATCTCGGCGAGCGTCGTGCGCCGGACGCCGACCGCGAGCACGCACTGGCGCGCGGCGTCGAGGAGCTCGTCGTCGGCGACGCGAGCCGAGGTCGGGCGGCTGCGAGCGTCCGCGAGTGCGGAGGGGGCCGCTCCCGGGCGGGAGTGACGTTTGACGTCCATGTGTCACACTGTAGTCGTGAGCGATCTCATCAACCACCGCATCCGGCGTTCGTGGACCGAGGAGGGCTCGGCCGCGGCCGGTCTGCCCGACCGCGCGGTCCGGTGGCTCGGCCAGCGTATCGGCCAGGTCGGCCCTGATCGAGGCGGAAAAACCGGTGCGGTCAGCCCGGTCTCCGAGTCCGCGCTGACTGTGCCCGTCCGTACCGAATTCGAGGAACTTCTCGGCGCGGACCACGTGCTTCTCGATCCTCAGGAGCGGCTCGGCCGTGCCGGTGGTCTGTCCTATCTGGACCTCCTGCACACCCGGGCCGGCGACGAGGTTCCGGTGCCGGACGCGGTGCTGCTGCCCGCGGACCCGGACGAGGTGCAGGCCGTGCTGGACCTCTGCGTGCGGCACGACATCGGCGTCGTCCCGTTCGGCGGCGGTACGTCGGTGGTCGGCGGGGTCGCGGCGCTGCGCGGCGACAAGACCGCCGTGGTCGTGCTGGACCTGGTGCGGCTCGACGAGCTGGTGTCGGTGGACCCGATGTCGCGGATCGCGGTGCTGCAGGCCGGCGTGCGCGGTCCGGAGGCGGAACGGCTGCTCGCGGCGCACGGGTACACGCTCGGTCACGTGCCGCAGTCGTTCGAGCGCGCCACCATCGGCGGGTTCGCGGCCACGCGTTCGGCCGGGCAGGCGTCGTCCGGTTACGGCCGGTTCGAGGACATGGTCGCCGGGGTCCGGCTGGCCACGCCCAAGGGCGAGTGGCGGCTCGGTGTCGCACCGGCGTCCGCGGCGGGTCCGGATCTGCGGCAGCTCGCGGTCGGCAGCGAGGGCACGCTCGGCGTGATCACCGAGGTCGCGCTGCGGGTCCGGCCGTTGCCGGAGCAGCGGCATTACGAGGGCTGGATTGTCGACGGCTGGGAGGCCGGAGCCGCGGCGGTGCGGAAGCTCGCGCAGGACCACGCGCTGGCGGACGTCACCCGACTGTCCGATGTGGACGAGACGAATGTGTCGTTCTCGCTCAACGCCGGATTGAAGACCGCTGCGTTGAAGACCTATCTCAAGGCGCGCGGGATCAAGAACCCATGCCTGCTGATTGTCGGCTGGGAAGGCGACGTTGCTCGACGCCGTCGGCGAACGTCGGCGATGCTGAAGTGTTCCGGTGCCTTGCGGATCGGCAAGGTGCTCGGCGAATCATGGCGGCACGGCCGGTTCAATGGACCGCGACAGCGCGACGCGTTGCTGGATCTCGGCGTCTGCGTGGAAACCCTGGAGACCGCGGCGTATTGGTCCAATTTGGACGAACTGCACGACGCGGTGCGCGCGGCTTTGGTGGCTTCGCTGGGCCGTGCGATCGTGATGTGCCACGTTTCGCACGCCTACGAAACCGGTGCGTCGCTGTACTTCACGGTGTTGACCTCGCGGGATGACACTGATCCGGTTGGACAGTGGCAGCGGGCGAAAGCGGCGGCGTGCGAGGCGATCACCGGCATCGGGACGATCAGCCACCACCACGCGGTCGGCGTCGACCACGCGCCGTACCTGGAGGCGGAGATCGGCCGGATCGGGCTGGACGTGCTGCGCGCGGCCAAGTCCGCAGTGGACCCGACCGGGATCCTGAACCCCGGAAAACTGCTCGGCTGAACGCGCCCGCGCGGGCAGACTGGCGCGGGTGAGCGATGCAGTGGGTTCCTTTCCGCAATACGAAGTGTTCGCCGACGAATTCCTCGACCACGCGCAAAACGGGTTCTACAACGCGCACTACGACCGCCCGGCCTGCCTGGAGCTACTGGGCGACGTCGCCGGGCAGCACGTCCTCGACGCCGCGTGCGGTCCCGGCCTCTACGCCGAAGAACTGACCGCGCGCGGCGCACGGGTGACCGGGTTCGACCTCAGCCCGCGCATGGTCGAACTGAGCCGCGAGCGGGTGCCGGCGGGCGAGTTCCGCGTGCAGGACCTGGCCGAACCGCTGGCCTGGCTGCCGGACGCGTCGGTGGATCAGGTGCTGTTCGCCCTCGCGCTGGAGTACGTGGACGACCGGGTCGGCGCGCTGCGCGAGTTCCGCCGGGTGCTGCGGCCGGGCGGTGCGCTGGTGCTGTCGCGGCAGCATCCGACCGGTGATTGGCTCCGGCACGGCGGCAACTATTTCGACGTCCGGGTGATCGAGGAGGTCTGGAGCCGCGGCTGGAAGGTGCGGTACTGGCTGGCCCCGCTGGAACGGACCTGCGAGGAACTGCGCGAGGCCGGGTTCTTGATCGAGCAACTGCGCGAGGGACGCCCTGCTGCCGAAGCAGCGTTGGTCGATCCCGAACGCCACGCCCGGCTTGCGCAGGAGCCGCTGGGCTTCCTGACCGTGCGTGCGATTCCGGACCCGCGGGTCAGCTGAAGGTCTGCTCCGGCGGCAGGACGGTGCAGGCGAGGCCGTGCCCTGCCGCTGGTTCGCCGATGAGCGACGCCGCGTCCGCCTGGGCCACGTCCGCGACGCGGACCGGGGAACCGTTGACCAGCAACGGAAACCGGACCGGCGCGGCCCCGACATAAGCGTGCACGCCGGAAAGCAGCACGCCGTCCAGCCGGATGTCGGCGTTGTCCAGCGTCGCCAGGTCGTACCGATTCCCGCGACCCTCGCAGACATCCAGCACGGCGAGCTGTTCCGGCGTCGCGAACCAGACGAAGTGGTCCTCCGCCACGCCCGGCAGCGCGGTGAGCGTTGCCGGGCGCTGGCCGTCGCGTTCGCGCAGCCCGGCGGCCCACACCGCGGCGAGCCCGGTGCACTGGACGCGAGCCGCGACGACCGGCCCGGTCAGGCCGAGCTGGGTGCGCAGCCAGGTGATCTTCGACGGGCACGCGTTCGACCCGTACGCGAGCACCGGCGTGCGCGAACGCCACCCCGACGGCGCGGTGTCCAGTGCGTGGCCAGCGCCGTCGAGGTGCACGTACGAGCAGTCCGGCCGCGTGCCCGGGTACGGGTCGGCCGGATAATCCGCGTCGGCGAAAAGGATCAGAACTCCACCACGCTGCGCAGCACGTCGCCGTGGTGCATTCGCTCGAAAGCCTGCTCCACGCCGTCGACGCCGATCCGCTCCGTGACGAACTTGTCCAGCGGAAGCCGGCCCTGCAGGTACAGGTCGACGAGCATCGGGAAGTCCCGCGACGGCAGGCAATCGCCGTACCACGACGATTTCAGCGAACCGCCGCGCGAGAAGAAGTCGATCAGCGGCAGGTCGTTCAGCTTCATGTCCGGCGTGGGCACGCCGACCAGCACGACGGTGCCGGCGAGGTCGCGTCCGTAGAACGCTTGGCGCCAGGTCTCCGGACGGCCGACCGCGTCGATCACGACGTCCGGGCCGAACGAGTTGGTCGCGTCCTGCATCGCGGCGACCACGTCCTCCTCGCTCAGGCCGCGGCTGTTGACCGTGTGCGTGGCCCCGAAGTCCTTGGCCCACTGCAGTTTCCGGTCGTCGGTGTCGATCGCGACGATGGTGGTCGCTCCGGCCAGCCGCGCGCCCGCGATGGCCGCGTCGCCGACGCCGCCGCAGCCGATCACCGCGACCGAATCGCCGCGCCCGACCGCGCCGGTGTTGATTGCCGCGCCCAGCCCGGCCATCACGCCGCAGCCCAGCAACCCGGCGACGGCGGGTTCAGCGCGCTCGTCGACCTTGGTGCACTGTCCACTGTGGACCAACGTCTTCTCGAGGAAGGCCCCGACGCCCAGCGCGGGCGACAGCTTCGTGCCGTCGGTGAGCGTCATCGGCTGCTCGGCGTTGAAAGTCGAGAAGCAGTACCAGGGCTTGCCGCGCTTGCACGCCCGGCAGGTGCCGCAGACCGCACGCCAGTTGAGGATCACGTAGTCGCCGGGCGCGAGATCGGTGACGCCCGCGCCGACCTTGTCCACCCGCCCGGCGGCCTCGTGCCCGAGCAGGAACGGGAACTCGTCGTTGATCCCGCCCTCGCGGTAGTGCAGGTCGGTGTGGCACACCCCGCACGCCTGCACCGACACGACGGCCTCGCCCGGTCCCGGGTCCGGAACCACCACCGTCTCGAGCGTGACCGGCTCACCCTTGGCCCGTGACACGACTCCCTGGACCTCGTACGGCATATGCACAACCCTTCGACGGCGTTTCAGGGGCAGCTAATCACGGATCATGCGCATGTCGCCATAGCCCGGATCGGTCGCTACTCGCCGGTCGCCCCGTCCGCCAGCTCGCGCACCACATCCAGCTGCCCCACATGCCGCGCGTACTCCTGCAGCACATGAAACAGAATCCAGCTCAACGCGGGCGGCTGCGCCGGAGGCGTGAAGCGGCCGGTGCCGCGGGCGATGTCCTCAAGCCGCGCGCCGGACACGATCGCACGAGAGGACTCGCACTCTTCCAGGAAGAGCGCCCGAACCGACTCCGCCGATTCGTCCGCGCCGACCGTCCACTTCCTGGTCTCGGGGTCCTCGTCGCCCCAGACCGGATCCACGTCCTCGCCAAGGAATCCCCAGCGCAGCCACCGCCGTTCCACGAACGCGAGGTGCTTGAGCAGCTCGAGCGGGGTCCAGCCCGACGGGAGCCTGCTGGTGCGCAGCTCGTCGTCGGACAGGCCGTCGAGCTTGCGCAGCAGCGTCGCCCGGTAGTAGTCGAGGTAGGCGAGCAGCAGCTCGCGCGGGTCGGTCAAAGTGTCCGAGGGTTCGCTCACGGACGGGAATGTAGCCCCGAAACGGCAAGGCGGACCAGCGCGTTTACGGCGTGATCAGGTAAACGACCCCGCCCGGCCCGCCGGCCACCGCGCCGCTCTCGGTGTGCCGCTTCGTGCGCTGCCAGATCTTCTCGAACTGGTCGCGCTTGTACACCGTGCGCACGCGGCCGTCGGAGCTGGACGCCGGGTCGTTCGCGATCACATCGCCCGCCTGGGTGAAACCGACGACGACCATCAGGTGCCCGGCCGTGCCGTAGCCCGCGCCGTCGAGTTCGCTGGACAGGAACGACTGCGAGGTGATCACCGGGATGCCGCGCGCGATGTAGCCCTCGAGTTCGTTGAGGTCGTGCAGCCGCGTGATGTGGCCGCGCAACCCGAGCGAAGCGGCGTACGCGGTGTTGAACGGCCAGTTGCCAGTGCCGTCGTAGGCGTAGTCGAAGGTGTTGCGCGCGGCGTAGACGATCGACCGGTCCTGGTAGTCCGCCGGGATCCAGTCCATCTGCTGCGCGGACGGCTTGCGGCCCCAGTACTCGGCGACCATCTCGGTCGAGGTCGGGCTGCACCAGGCCTCGCCGCCACCGCCGTACTGCGGGAACTGTCCTTTGTGGATGTTCTGGGCGAACGGCGGCACCTTCAGCTCGATCCCGCGCGCCCGGCCGGGTTTCGTGGTCTGGACGTCGAACCGGTCCGGCACGTTCGAGGTCATCGCGCCGAGCGAGGACAGCGTCGGCGTGGTCGGCGAACCCTGCTCGCGGTAGAGCGTCACGCGCAGCTGGTACGAGCGCAGCGTGACGCCCGCCTTCGTGGCGAGCGTGTCGACGTCGACCGAGGCGTTGGCGTCGCTCTGCCCGTCGACGCTGGTGCGGTGGATGTCGGCGTCCCCGCTGGCCCAGCGGCCCATGGTGTACCAAGTGGTTTCGGCTCCAGCCGAAGTCCGGCCGCGCGCCTGGACCTCCAGCCACGTCTTCGCCGGGGTGCGCGCGTTCCACGACGCGATCAGCTGTGTCGCGTCGAAGCCCTGCCGGTACTTCGGCGACGTCCAGGTGCCGTAGTCGTAGGTGCGCGTGGTGCCGAGCCCCGGTTCGGTGTGCGCGACGCTGCCCGCCGGATGCGTGATCCGCAGGCCGCCGTAGCCGAAGCCGAGGCCGTCGAGCCGGCCCGCGAAGAACGAGCCGGACGACCATTCGTGGTAGTCGATGGCCTCGTCGTTCCGCGCGTGCCGCGGTTCAGCAGCGGCCTGTGTCGCACCAGCCGTGAGCATGACGATGGACAGTAACGTGCACAATCCGCGAACCCGCATTCCGGCTCCGTCCCCAGACCCCAGTGGTAGCCAAAGATTTTCGCCTTCCGGAGCGGGTAAGTAAAGAGCCGTCGCTACAACACTGCTTGCGTCTGGGTGATTTTCGCGGCGAGCTTGCCGTCGTCGGTGCGGATTTCGGTCTCGACGACCACGACTCGGCGCCCGGCGTGCAGTGGTCTGGACGACGCGGTGGCGTACCCCGAACGGACGCCGCGCAGGAAGTTCGTCTTCGACTCCAGCGTCGTCGTGCCCTGCGCGCCCTCGGGAAGATTGAGGAACGCGCAGACGGCTCCGGTCGAATCGGCCAGCGCCATCAGCGCGCCGCCGTGCAGCACGCCGCCGAGCGTGCACAGCGATTCGTCCCACGCGATCCGGCTGCGGACCAGGTCCGGGCCGTGCTCCAGCACCTCGATGCCGAGCCGTTCGCTGAACGGCATCGTCTTGTGGAACAGCTGCGTGCCTTCGACGTCGGTCATGCCGAGCAGTCAACCGCAGCCAGGCGCGTGGCGTCGATTACCTCGCGGGTAATCAGCTGAGCGGGTTAGCGAGCAGCAGCTCGGTGTTGCGGTCGCCCGCTTCGCCGACGTGGCTGAGGTTCGCGTGGATGTCGTTGTAGGAGAACTCGCGGTACATCGAGGCGAGCGCGTCGGGCGTGCGGGCGGAGTAGTCCACGGCGTACGGGGCGTCGGCCTCGATGAGCGTGGTGAACACCGAAAGCGTGCCGTCGTGGTTGTCGGCCAGTTCGATCACGCGGGCGTGCTGCGGGAAGTCGATGTGGCTGGCGGTGTTGATCTCCCAGAAGCTCTGCGCCGGGGTCTTGCCGACGTGCGGGGTGATCTTGTTGAGGTGCGTGTGCCCGTTGGCCCAGGCCACGACGTTCGGGAAACGCTGCAGCATCGCGACGAACGTGTCGCCGTTGAGCCGCGGGTCCAGCAGATGGCGCGCGTCAGGCAGGAGATTGCCCATGGTGCCGCTGGTGTGGTGGCTGAAGAGGACGAACAGCTCGTCGGTGACGGAGTGCGTGACCTTGCGGCCGAAGAAGTCGTAGTACGTCGAGCTGTTCCGCTTGAGCGTCGACTCGACCCAGTTGAACTGCGCGAGCCCGATCGACCCGTCAGCGAACCCGCCCTGAGTAGTGGTGTCGAGGCTGATGCCAGTGACGCCGGGCGCGATCCGGAACGTGTAGTAGACGTTGCGCCCATCGGAGTTCGCGTCGGTGAAGCCGTGCCCGACCGGCCCGGGTCCGGTGTTCTTCGTGGCCAGATGCGCCTTGACGAACTCCGAAGTGCTGAACGGCCGCCGCCGCGGATCCGGCGTGACCTCGCGAACGGTGCCGCCGCCGAACAGTTCGCCGAGCGGCACGCTCTGGCCCTGCTGGATGGCGGTGCCGAGCTTGCGCGCGCTGCTCTCGTCCTTGCCGATGACCTTGTATTTGCCGGTGTACCAGGCCTCGATGCCCGGGATGCCCTCCGGCAGCGTGCCGACCACGCTGTCGTCGTGATTGCCGAACGTGCAGTACCACGGCAGGTTCAACCCCGGCGCGGTGAACGACGAGATCCCGGCCTCGAGCAGCCCGGGGATCTGCGGAAAGCCCTTCTTGGTGTAGTCGTCGGCGAGCCGCGTGCCCGGATTCCAGAACTCCGGGTTGCCCGACGCTTGAACACCCTCGTAGCGGTTCGGGTCGCCGGAATTGGGCGTGATCGCGCCGCCGTTGAGCGTCGTGAGGAACCAGTCGAGCTCGAGCAGCTCGTGGTTGTCGGTGTTGTCGCCGGTGGTCATGACGAAGTCGAACTGCCGCCCGGTGAACGGCCCCGCGCGCAAGCTGTTGACCCGCTTGACGAGCGCGCTGGTCGCCACCGTGCCCAGCGTTTCCTGCGGCCGATGCGCGGACCCGATGAACGGATGCAGATACTCGAACCGGGCAGGCGATTCGGTGTCGGTGATGTGTAAGTCGGTGAACTGCACGAACGCCCCGAGCGCGGTACGCCGATCGTCACGTCCGGCCTTGGCCTCGACAAGATCCGCCCGAACCGCGACCGGCCAGCCGGGCCCGGCGGACAGCCGCGAGTACCCCGTCGGCGCCCCGGAAGCGGCCTGTTCCAGCGTCGTGCCGCCGGTCCGGACGGCCCGCTGACTGGTCCGCCGCAACGCCCGGTCCAGTGCGTTGGCCGTCGGAGTGCAGAGCAGCAACCCCACCCCGGCCACGCCCGCGGTGGTGAACGCCCGCCTGGTCAGTTCCGCCATGTTCCCGCTCCCCGCCTCTCGCCCGTGCTGCAGCACGCTCCCGGATGTCCATGACCGGCCGGTGAACGAGACCAAAGCAGAACGCGAAGGTCTCTCACATTTGCCGTGACAACGCGGGAGACTTTGTCACACGGGCGAGAGGGGTGCTACCGCCGAACGGAGGGGTGGTCGCGGTGCCGGACGTCCCCGCGGGCTCGCGAAACCGCGATCGGCGGGTCGGTCAGTCGATGCCTTCGACGATGCGGAAGTCGCGCTCGACGCCGTCGGCGAGGACTGCCAGTGCCTCCTGGTAAGCCTCGCTCTCGTAGGCCGCGACGGCCTGTTCGAAGCTGTCGAACTCGATCAGAACGGCGCGTTCCGCGATTCCGGACTCGCGGGTGGCGACCCGGCCGTCACGGGACAGGAGCCGCCCGCCTCCGGCTTGAACGGCCGGACCGGCCAGCTTGTTGTAGGCGGCCAGCTTCTCGGGGTCGGAAATGACGCGGTAGATGCTGGCCCAGTAACCCTTGGCCATGGAAACCTCCGGATGCATAGAACATTTATATAAATACTCTATGCTTCACGGATGAGCCGTCAAGACGACGACACTCAGGGCGCTTCCGCGGCGATCGGGTCGGTCCTCTACGGGCTGGCCACCAGGGCCGCGAGACGCCTTCCGCGCGGGATCAGCATGACCTCCGCCGCCACCCTGGCGACCCTGCACCGGTGCGGCCCGCGACGCATCACCGAACTGGCCGCGATCGAGGGCGTCACCCAGCCCGCGATGACCGCCTTGGTCCGGGCGATGGAGGAATCCGGTCTGGTCGAGCGGAAAGGCGACCCGGCCGACAAGCGGGTCACGCTGGTGCGGCTGACCGAGGCCGGCGCGTCGTACGTGCGGGAGCGGCACCAGGCGGGCATCGACGCGTTCGCGCGGCTGATCGGCGAACTCGCCGCCGACGAGGTCGAGGCCCTCGTGGCGGCGCTTCCAGCGTTGGCGCACCTGGCCGAACTCGAATGCCAGGACCGGGAAGGACCTCAGCAGTAGAACGCGCAGGTAGCCCCCACCGCGGACAACGACACGAAGAACCAGATCAAGAAAATCACCGCCGGGATCGCGGCCAGGATCCCGCACACCAGCCCGGCGATGCCCATGCCCTGCCCGGTCCACCCGGGCTTGCCCGCCTGCACCATGCCCGCCCAGGAGAGGCCGATCGCCGTAATAGCCGCGACCACGTCGAAGAACGGCACCCAGAAGAAGATCAACGCGACGATCCCGACGACCATCCCGGCCACCGCGAGCCCGCTGGTCTTGAGCGGGACAACGCCCGGATACGGAGCGGCATACGGCGACCCGTACATCGGCGCGCCGTAAGGCACCGGCGGCTGGCCGTACCCCGGCGCGGGCGTCGGTCCGGACGGATACCCGGGTGCCGGGACAGGCCCGGACGGATGACCCTGAGCCGGGTCCTGGCCGGGGTAGGGCTGCTGCTGATAAGGGTCCGTCATGGGTGCACTCCTGCTACGACTGTGGCGACGGTGAGTCGTCGGCGGCTAACGGCGAAACGTTACGCGCGGTCGCCGGTCGATGTGACGGTTTTCAGCCTTTCAACCCGGATTCGGTGACCCCGCGTACCAGATACCGCTGGAGAAACGCGAAGAGCAGCACGATCGGCACGATCGACAGCACCGCGGCCAGGAACAGCAGGTTCAGCTGCGGGTTCTGCGCGGTCAGCAGTCCGGAGAGCGCGACCTGCACCGTCCACGAGTCCGGCGACTGCGCGATGATCAGCGGCCACAGGAACGCGTTCCAGCTGCCGATCACGGTGATCACCGCGATCGCGGCGAAGAAGCCGCGCGAGTTCGGCACCACGATCTTGCGGAAGACGCCCCAGCGGGACAGGCCGTCGACGCGGCCGGCGTCTTCCAGTTCCTTCGGGAAGTCGAGGAAGTACTGCCGGAACAGGAAAACGCTGAACGCGCTGAACAGACCCGGGATCACCAGCCCGCGGAAATCCGAGAGCCAGCCGAGCGTCGACACCACCACGAAACTCGGCACGAACGTCACCGACGTCGGGATCATCAGCGTCGCCAGCACCGCGTAGAAAACCGGCTTCGAGTAGCGGTACGGCACCCGCGCCAGCCCGTAGCCGGCAAGCGAGCACACCGCCAGCAGGCCGACGGTCTGCAGGACCGCCACGACGACCGAGTTCAGGATGCTGCGCGCGAACGGTACGTCCTGCTGGTCGAACAGCTTGGTGAAATTCTCCCAGTGGATCTGCTTCGGCCACAGCGTCCAGCCCGGCGCGGTGAGCTCCGCGCGCGATGCGAGACCGTTGCGCAGCAAGAGATAGAACGGCAGCAGGAACAGGATCGCGGACACGCTGAGCGCCGTCCAGCGAAGCACCGCGCGGATCATGACGCGCTCCGATCGAACCGGAAAAGCTTGCCCTGCAGAAGAGTGACCACGGCGATCAGCAGCGCCAGGATGATCGCGCCCGCGCTGCCGCGGCCCAGATCCTGGCCGCCGGAGCCGAGGGAGGTGTAGTAGAGGTACACCAGCGGCGGCCGCGCGAACGGCGGATAGCCCCGGGAATCGCCCATGATGTTGTAGAACTCGTCGAACGCCTGATAGGCGTTGATCAGGTTCAGCAGCAGCACTGCCACCGACGTCGCGCGCAGCTGCGGCAGCGTGATGTGCCGGAAGACCTGCCAGCCCGGCTTCGCGCCGTCGAGCCAGGCCGCCTCGTACAGATGCTGCGGAATCCGTTGCAGCGCGGCGAGGAACAGGATCATGTAGAAGCCGAGCTGCAGCCACAGCCGCGCGGTCACCAGCACGATCCAGTACAGCGGCGGGTGCACGGTGCCGGTCCACGCCACCGGGTCGATGCCGAAGACGCCGAGCACGGTGTTCGCGAGGCCGTAGCGGACGCCGGAGAACAGCGACGTCTTCCAGATCAGCGACGCCACCACGTACGAACACGCGAACGGCAGGAAGAACACCGAACGGAAGAACGCCTTCGCGAACCGCAGCTGGTTCACGCCGACCGCCAGCGCCAGCGACAGCACGAACGTCAGCGGCACGATGAACACCGCGAACACGCTGAACGTGCCGAGGCTCGAGACGAACGGGCCGTCGGAAAGCATGTGCGCGTAGTTGTCCAGGCCGACGAAGACGCTCGGGGTGACCGTGTTGCGCGCGTCGAAGAACGACAGGTACAGGCTCCACCCGATCGGCACGTAGGCGAAGATCGCCAGTCCGAGCAGGAACGGGCCGACAAACCCCCAGAACGCCAGCGTATCCCGGGTTTTCCGGGACAGCTTCATCCGAAAAGGCGTTTCAGCTCGGACTGCGCGACGGTGACCGCGGCTTTCGTCTGCGCCACCGGGTCCGCGCCCTCCTTGGCGATCTTCGCGACCGCGTCCGACAGCGCGGTGTTCGAGGTCTGTGTCCACACTGGACCGCCGATGAGGTGGCTGTTCTCCTTGACGAACTTCACCACGTCCGCGGCCGGACCGGTTTGCAGCGTCTGCGCTTTGTCGATCAGGCTCTGCCGCGCGGGCACGTGGAAGCCGTAGCGGGTGGCGAATTCGAGCTGGCTGTCGGTCTGGTCGATCCACAGCCACTTCACGAACGCCTTGGCCTCGTTGACGTGCGCGCTCTTCGCGTTGACCATCGCGCCGTATGCGCCGACCGGAACCGAGGGCTTGCCGCTGTCGTCCAGCTTCGGGAACGGCAGGACGCCGAAGTCGTCGTTGAGCGCGTCGCGGACCTTCGGGACGTTCCACAGCCCGGTCCACTGCATCGCGCAGAGCCCGTCGACGAACGCCCCCGGGTCCGACCAGTCGGCGGGAGCGCCGAGCAGCAGGGAACCGTTGGTGTTCAGCGTGTGCAGCTTGCTGAACGCGGCGGCCGAACGCGGATCGTCGAAGCCGACCTCGCGGTTGTTGTTCTTCAGATAGTCCAGCCCGGCCGACCACAGCAGCGGCCCGGTGAGCGTGCCGACGCCGCCGTCATTGCCCGCGAACAGGCCCTTCACGCCGTCCTTCGACAGCTTGCTCGCGGCGTCGATCAGCTCGTCCACCGTCTGCGGCGGCTGCACGCCCGCAGCCTGCAGCATGCTCTTGCGGTAGAAGATGACCTGCGTGTCGGTGGCCTGCGGAATGCCGTAGACCTTGCCCTCCACGGTCTGCGCGGCGAGCACGGCGGGGCTGAAGTCGTTCTTGACCGGCCCGATGATGTCGTCCAGCGACACCACCTGGTTCTGCCGGACCCAGTCGATCTTCACCTGCGCCTCGAAGACGTCCGGCACCGGGCTGTTCTGCAGCGCGGTGACGATCTTCGAGTCGTAGTCGCCCGGGTTCCACACGACGTTGACCTTCGCGCCCGAGTAGCTGGCCGCGTAGTTCTTGACGGCCTCCTGCACGCCGTCCTCGCCGTAGGCGTGGTACCACTGCTGCAGCGTGGCCTTCGGGGCCTGCGACGGGGTCGAAGCCCCCGCCGACATCGCCGTGGACGGCGGCGGATCCCCCGGCCGTCCGGTATTCGACCCGCACGCCGCCGCGACCGCTCCCACCGCCGCCGTTCCCGCCAACGACAGGAACGCCCTCCTGCTTCGCTGCTGCATCCCCAGTTCTCCTCCGACGTGCTGGGAAGGACTCCTTGCGTGCAACAGATTCCCGCACGGAGTCCTTCCCAGGCCGACAACTCGCCGGAGATTTACCGCTCAGAGGTGTGAGATGTCGAGCTTTCCCTCGGAGTAGGACGCGCGCAGCCGCTTCTTGTCGAACTTGCCGACACTCGTCTTGGGCACCTCCGCCACGAACGTCCAGTTCTCCGGCAGTTGCCACTTCGCGACCTTGTCCGACAGGTACTCGCGCAGTTCTTCGGCGGTGGCCTGCTGGCCTTCCTTCACCACGACGGCGACCAGCGGCCGTTCGTCCCACTTCTCGTCCGGGATGCCGACGACCGCCGCCTCGGCTACCGCCGGATGGCCCATCACCGCGTTCTCCAGGTCCACCGACGAGATCCACTCGCCGCCGGACTTGATCACGTCCTTCGCGCGGTCGGTCAGCGTCAGGAAGCCGTCCGGGCTGATCTTGCCGACGTCGCCGGTGCGCAGCCAGCCGTCGTGGAACTTCTCCGGGTCGATATCGGACCCGCCGTGGTAGGCGCCCGCGATCCACGGACCGGAGACCTCCAGCTCGCCGACCGCCTCGTTGTCCCACGGCAGTTCCTCGCCGTCGTCGCCGATCAGCCGGGCCGCCACGGACGCCGGGAACCGGCCCTGGGTGTAGCGGTAGGCCCAGCGCTCCTCGCCGGTCGCGCTGGCGGGCGGACGCGCGACGCTGCCCAGCGGCGACGTCTCGGTCATGCCCCACGCGTGCAGGATCGGCACGTCGTAGCGCTCCTCGAAGGCGTGCATCAGCGACGGCGGCGCGGCCGACCCGCCGACGACCACCTCGCGCACGTGGCTGATGTCCTGCGGGT
This sequence comes from Amycolatopsis albidoflavus, assembly GCF_039525725.1. NCBI lineage: Bacteria > Bacillati > Actinomycetota > Actinomycetes > Pseudonocardiales > Pseudonocardiaceae > Amycolatopsis > Amycolatopsis albidoflavus. The sequence goes on along the minus strand of NZ_BAAAHV010000017.1, from coordinate 512,483 downwards.
TCGCGTCCAGGTGCGCGAGCAGGCCCTGCCAGATCGTCGGCACCGCCGCGGCGAAGGTCGGCTTCTCCGCGGCCAGCAGCGCCGCGATCGGAGCCGGCTGCAAGAACCGGTCCGGCATCAGCAGCGAGGCGCCGACCATCATCGCCGCGTACGGCAGGCCCCACGACATCGCGTGGAACATCGGCACGATCGCCAGCGCCAGGTCTTCCTGGGCGAGCCGCATGCTGTCGGTCATGCAGACCTGCATCGAGTGCAGCCAGATCGACCGGTGCGAGTAGACGACGCCCTTCGGGTCGCCCGTGGTGCCGGACGTGTAACACATCGCGGCCGCGGCCCGCTCGTCGATCTCCGGCCAGTCGAACTCGTCGGACTGCCCGGCCAGCAGCTCGTCGTAGGAGTGCACGGTGACGCCCTCGGGCGCGGTGAGCGCGGACGCGTCGCCGTTGGCCACGATCACGTGCTTGACCGTCTTCATTCCCGGCAGGTTGCTCGCCAGCAGCGGGACGAGCGTGCCGTCGACGATGACGACGTGGTCCTCGGCGTGGTTCGCGACGAAAACCAGCTGTTCGGGGAACAGTCGGATGTTCAGCGTGTGCAGCACCGCGCCCATGGCGGGCACTGCCAGGTAGGCGGCGAGGTGCTCGGCGTTGTTCCACATGAACGTGCCGACCCGCTGGTCGCCGGTGACGCCGAGACCGCGCAGCGCGTTCGCCAGCCGGGCGGCGTGCTTGCCGAGCTCCGCGTACGTCTCCCGGCGGGCTTCTGAACCGGTCCAGGTGACGACTTCGCTCTTCGCGTGCACCTTCGTGCCGTGGCGCAGCAGCTTCGCGAGCGACAGCTGTCCGTCCTGCATCGTGCTCAACATGGGTGACTCCCGTGGTGCTGGTTCGCCGGTGAACTGGGGGTGCGCCCGACTCTAATGCGCATCCGCCGGATCAGGCACGAACAAGTTCGGTAACGGCTTGTCGGAGCCCTCCCGCCATCGGGTGGCGGCCCCGGCCGTTCATGATCCACTTCTGTCGCGCTTTCTGTTGCGGGACAAGAAAATGCGTTGTGTTAACTGCGTCGAAATACACTCCCGTTCGGGTGAGGTAATGGGGTGGAAATGAGCCCTTCGAGGCCGTTTTCACAGGTCGCGAGGGGTCCCCTCGCGCAGGTCCGCCGTGCCCGTCGACGGGTGATAAGTGCGTGTCGGTTGCGCGTACTGCGGGCACGTGGCGTTTACTGGGGCCGTGGTAAGTGACGGCTGGCCAGCGCTTGCAGCTGCAAGCATCGGCTGAGACCGTCGGCCGCGAAAGCGGAGACCTGAGAGGAAAGGACATTACGTTGGCTCTGCCCACGTTGACTCCGGAGCAGCGCGCCGAGGCCCTCGCCAAGGCGGCAGAGGCTCGTAAGGCGCGTTCGGAGCTGCTCGCTTCGATCAAGTCCGGCAAGGAGAGCATCGAGTCGGTGCTCAAGCGGGCCAAGGAGAACAAGACCGTCGGCAAGACGAAGGTCACGCAGCTTCTCAAGGCGGTGCCCGGCCTGGGCGCGGTCAAGGTCGCCGCGCTGCTCGAGCAGGCGGGGATCGACCCCGACCGCCGGGCCGCTGGCCTGGGCGAACGGCAGCGCGAAGCGCTGATCGACGCGCTCAAGTAACGCTGATCCGGCGGCCGCGGGGAAGGTGTGCGCGAAGGTGTTGCACCGGCGACACTTTCCCCGCGGCGCTCCCGGATCCTGAGACGCTGGTGGAGTGACGACCAGTACCGTGCCGGCGACCCCGGCCGAGACCACCGTCCGCTACCAGCGCGGCGACTTCTTGTTCGCGACCGCCCGGCGTGCCCTGCTCGCCCGCGGTGCGCTCGGCACCGTCACCGACGCCGACCCTCGCCGCCTCGCCCGCTCGGCAGCCGCTGAGCTGGAGCGTTCCGGTGTGCCGCTCGCTGTCGGGGTGCTGCCGTTCGACACCGGACCCGGCGCTTCCTCGCCGGGGCACCTCGTGCTGCCCCGGACGGTGCATCGCGCCCAGGCCGATGCCGAGACCCCGGCTGCTCCGCCCGCAGCGGACCTGCCCGCTCCCGCGGCCACCCGGCGGCTTCCGTCCGCCGAAGGCCACCGCGAGAACGTGCGGGCGGCTGTCGCCGCCCTGCGCGACCGTGACCTGCGCAAAGCCGTGCTGGCCCGCGCGCTGGAGCTGGAATTCGACGCGCCGATCCCGGTCGAGGGGATCGTGCGCAACCTCGCGCGCGGCAACCCGCGCCACTTCACCTACGCCGCCGAACTGCCCGGTGGCCGCACTCTCGTCGGCGCCACGCCCGAGCTGCTGCTTTCCCGGGCGGGCGACTCCGTGTTCACGACCCCGCACGCCGGGTCGATGCCGCGTTCGGCCGACCCGGAGACCGACCGGGCCAACGGCGAAGCCCTCCTCGCGTCCGCGAAGGACCGGGAAGAGCACGACCTGGTGATCGACTACGTCGTCGAGTCGCTGCGGCCGTTCTGCCGCAAGCTCGACGTCCCCGCCGGTCCTGAGCTGGTCTCCACCCCCGCGATCTGGCACCTGCGGACGTCCATCACCGGCGAGCTGGCCGACCGCTCGGTGACCGCGCTCGACCTCGCCGCCGCGATGCATCCGACGCCGGCGGTCTGCGGCACCCCGACCGTCGCCGCGCGCGAGCTGGTGCAGGAGCTGGAGCCGTTCGACCGCGGCTACTACGCGGGCGCGGTCGGCTGGGTCGACGCGGCGGGCGACGGCGAGTGGGCCGTCGCGATCCGGTGCGCCGAGGTGGCCGAGAACTCGATGCGGCTCTACGCGGGCGGCGGCATCGTGCCCGCCTCGGACCCGGACACGGAGTACCAGGAGACGATCGCGAAGTTCCGCACGCTGCTCGGCGCGATGGGGCTGGACGACAGCGCCTCGTGAGTGGCAATGCCGGTTCTAACCGGCTGCTCCAGTTCAGGACATCGTGAACAGTTGATGTTTCAGGACATCGTGAACACTGACCGGCCTGTCGGCGTGGTGACCAGTTGTTTCGTGGTGATCATGCGGCGATGGGCAGAACAGGGTTTTCGATGGATCCCGAGTTCGTCGCCGCGGTCGCCCGCGCCGCCTCAGGCGAAAACGTCAACATCGCGAGGTTCTGCCGCGAGCACGGCCTGTCCCGAGGCGTGTTCCACAAGTACTTGAACCGGTTCCGGGCCGAGGGCGCCGACGGATTCACCCGCCGCAGCACCGCCCCGCACCGCCGCCCGACCACGTTCGGGCCGGAGGCGGCCGAGGCGGTGCTGCGGGCCCGCAAAGAACTCGCCGACGAAGGACTCGACAACGGCCCGATCTCGATCCGCTGGCGACTCGAAGACGCCGGAACCACCCCCGTGCCCTCGCAGTCCTCGGTCTACCGGATCCTGCGCGCCCACGGCCAGATCGTCCCGCAACCCCGCAAGAAACCCCGGACCCGCCGCCGGTTCGAATACGCCGACCCCAACGGCTGCTGGCAGATCGACGGCATGGAGCACTGCCTCGCCGACGGCACCAAAGTCTGCATCGTCCAGATCCTCGACGACCACTCCCGCCTCGACGTCGGCACCTACGCCGCGGCCAGCGAAAACGGCGCCGACACCTGGGCCGCGCTGCAACACGCCTTCGCCGGCCACGGCCTGCCCGTCCGGCTGCTCTCGGACAACGGACTGGCCTTCTCCGGCAAACACCGCGGCCGCATGGTCGAACTCGAACGCCGCCTCGCCGAGCGAGGGATCACCGCCATCGCCTCCACCCCGCACCACCCGCAAACCTGCGGCAAAGACGAACGCAGCCACCAGACCCTGCGGAAATGGCTCGCCGCCCGACCGCCCGCCGACACCCTCGCCGACCTGCAACAACTGCTCGAGGACTACCGGCGGATCTACAACCACCGCCGCCACCAGAGCCTCGACGGCCAGACACCCCAGCAACGCTACGACGCCCGACCGAAAGCCGCCCCCGCCACCGGCCCGCACCAGCCCAGCGGCGTCACCGCCCGCCCCGTCTCCGCCACCGGCGTCATCGCGTTCTCCGGCTGCTCCATCGTCCTCGGACGCCACTGGGCCGGACACACCGCCACCGTCTACTGGCAAGCAGACCGCGTCACCGTCATGACCGGCGACACCCTCGCCCGCCAGCTCACCCTCAACAGATCAGTACGCTACCAACGCCTCACCAACCACAAACCGTCCACGAAGTCCTGAAACACATCTGTCCGTGAGGTCCTGAAACATGGCAGCCGGTTAGAACCGGCGTAGCCACTCACGACACCCCTGGCGAGGCTTACGGCAGCCAGTGCTCCTCGGTGACGCTCAGGCTGTCCGCGGTCAACGCCGCCACCGCCGCCCGATGCCCGTCGGCCGCCTCGAGGTCGGCGAGCCGGGTCCGCGCCGGGTCGAGCGCGTCGTCGCCGGACGCCACCAGTTCGGCGGGGGCGTCGTAACGGGAGAACGTGATGCTCTGCAGCGGGATTTTCAGCCCCTTGCCAGTGGCCTTCATCACCGCTTCCTTGCGGGTCCAGTAGATGAAGAACGCCGCCGAACGCTCCTCGTCCGACAGGCCCGCGACGGCTTCCCGTTCGGCCGGGCTCAACGCGTACTCCACGAGCGAGGCGTCCGCTTTGCGGCTGGCCGTTTCGACGTCGAGGCCCACTGGCACCCCGTCAGTCACCGCGAGACCGATCAGATTGCCCGAATGCGAGATCGACAGCACGAGGTCCGAACCCGGCACGCGCGGACGGCCGTGCGGTTTGCCGCAGTCGTCGCAGGTCGCGTCGAAACGCACGGACTCCGCCGCGCCGCCGAGCCGTTCCGCGACGAGCGTCTTCGCGAGCACCCGGCCGGTCAGGAAGCGGCGCTGGTCGATTTCGAGCCGGTACGCGTCGTAGCGGCCGCGCTCCAGGTCGTCCAGCAGCTTCAGGTAGCGGTCCTCCGCGGGCAGCGGCTCGGACCAGCGCACCACGATTTCGGTCACCGGCAATACCCTCCCTCGTCCGCCTCCGATCTTGCCCGGGTGCGCCGAGGTTTGTCATGCCCCTACCGGCGAACGCGGCGAAGGCCCCCTCGGAGTCCGAGAGGGCCTTCGCGGCGGAGATGACGAGTGTTAAGACTTGTTCTTGTCGCGCATCGCGATCGGGACCCCGGCTAGGTCCTCCTCGTTGCACAGCAATTTCACGTCGTAGTAGGGCGAACCCTGGCGCTCGTCGTAGTCTAGGTGGATCGCGAGGACGTCGAGCGGTTCTCCCAGCCACTCCTGCGCTTGGCGCAGCCATACTGCACAGCGCTCGAGCGCGCTGGGCAGGTCGTCGTCACGAAACTCGACTGGCCGATACGGGACGTCCTGGACCTGATCGCGCGGGTTTGCGGGTGCGGGCAGGCCAGGCGAGAGACCCGAGTCGTCCAGTTCGAGTTGGATCGTTTGCTCAGTCACCCTTCGAGCGTCCCCCACGTTCGCCGTCTGAGCAAGGCGTATGGCGCTAAAAGCCCTCTTGGACAGGCAAGTCCCACACCTGGGCGACCACTTCGAGGCATTGCCGGAGGTCGCGGGCACGCACCGCGACCGGATGTCCGAGCACCCGCAATGCCAGTTCCGCGTAGTGCGTGGCCAGGTCTTCGAGCTTGAGCGGGCCTTTCGGCGAATACCACCGGGCCACCCCGCTGCACATTTCCAGCAATGCGAGCCGGGTCACGGCCGGTTGTGCGGTGTGGAACACGTTTGCCGCGGCGCCGTCCTCGATCGCGTCGGCCCAGTACTGCTCGTATTCGTCCCGCAGTGCGACGACGCGGGCACGCGCCGGAGCCGAAAGCGCGTCGACTTCGTTGTCCACCACCCGGGTTTCGCCGGGCTGCGCGGCGTGCGCGAGGACGTGCAGCGCGACCAGCGTGCGCATCCGGACCACCGGATCGTCGCTGCCCGCGGTGGCCTTCGCGACCGCGTCGATCAGGCGGCGCAGCGAGGTCGTCATGATCTCGACAAGAAGATCTTCCTTGGTGCCCATGTAGTGATAGAGCGTCGCCGAAGAAAGTTCGGCCTCCTGGGCCAGATCCCGAATGCCTGTGCCGTGGAAACCCTTGGTGGCGAACAGTTTCACGGCCGCTGCCCGGACGCGCTCGGCGCTGCTCACTGCCACTCCCCGGTGCTGCGGTCCCAGGACCCGGCGCGGAGGTCGGCGACCTTGCGCAGCTCGCCCTTCGCGACGCGTTCCGACGGCGTGCGCGGCAGGTCGTCCGCGAACGTCCAGAACCTCGGCACCTTGAAGTACGCGAGTTGCCGGGCGCAGAACTCCGCCAGCTCCTCGGGCGACGGGCGGTTCTCGCCGCACACGACGTACGCCTTCACTTCCTCGCCGCGCAGCTCGTCCGGCACCGCGAGCACGGCCGCGAGCCGCACTTCCGGATGCTGCAGCAGCGCACGCTCGACCTCGTCGGCGGAGATGTTCTCGCCGCTGCGGCGGATCATGTCCTTGGTGCGGCCGAGGTAGTAGACGCGGCCCTCGGCGTCCATCCGCGCGAGGTCGCCGGTGTGGAACCAGCCGCCGGCGAAGGCGCGCGCGGTCGCTTCGGGATCCTCGTGGTAGCCGTGCATCAGCCCGATACCGCGGATCAGCAGTTCGCCGGTTTCGCCGCGCGGCAACGGTTTCCCGTTCTCGTCGGCGATCATCGCCTCGCGGTCGCGGGTCGGCCGCCCGATGCAGCCGGTGCCGACCGCGGCGTCGTGATCGGCCTCGGAGACCCGGATGTCGCCGCCGGTCTCGGTCATCCCGAAGGCCTCGTACCACGGCACGCCCCAGCGCTGCTCCAGCTGCGCGTGCAGGTCGGGCGGGATCGCCGACGCGCTGATCGCGCGGACGCGGTGGTTCCGGTCGTCCGGATGCGGCGGCTGGCGCAGCAGCAGCGTCGGCATCAGGCCGAGGCAGTAGAACCAGGTGACCTCGTGCTCGCGGACCTTCGCCCAGAACGTGGATGGGTGGAAGCGGTCCAGTACGACGAGCGTCGCCCCGGCGGCCAGCGCGAGCGCGACGTTCCACTGTGGATCTATGTAGTGGAACGGTTGTGCGGTAAGCAGAATGTCGTCTTCGCCGACGGCGGGGAAGCAGGTGGCGAGGCCGATCGCGAGCGTGGTCCAGTAGCGGTGCGGCAGCACGCACCCCTTCGGCGCGCCGGTGGTGCCGGACGTGTACTGGATGTTCACCGGCTGTTCGGCCACGACCGATTCCGGTTCGCAGCGCGTTTCCGATCGCAGCGCGTCCGGCGTGAGGACGCGTTCCACGGCCGTTTCCGGCGCGATTTTCTCCAGCAGTTCCACGAACTCTTCGGCGGCCACCGCGAGTCGCGCGCCGGAGTGGCGCAGGACGTGCGCGCCGTCGAATTCGCGGTAGTTGATGTTCACCGGGACCAGAACTGCGCCGAGTTTGGCGAGCGCGAGCCAGAGGAGCGGGAATTCCGGCTCATTGCGGAGCATCACCGCGACGCGATCGCCTGCCTGGACGCCTTGGTCCTGGAGCGCTTTCGCGAGGCGTCCGCTGTGGTCGTCGACCTCGGCGAAAGTGAATCGGGCATCGGTGCTGTCGAAGATCCACGCCGTGCGCTCGGGCCAGAGCTGCGCGGCGCGCGTGACCAGGGCGACCAGCGTGTCGACGTGCTGCAGCGGCGTCACGCCCGGCTCCGGAACGCTTCGGTCGACGCGCGGACGGCGGCCGAGTGCTCGGTGATCAGGGCGTGGGTGACCTCGAGTTCCAGCGCGGAGTCGAAGGCGTGGTCGATCCCGGCGTCCAGCGCCCGCTTCGCCATCGTGGCGGCCTCCGGCGGGTGATGCGCGATCTTCTCCGCCCAGCCGAGCGCCAGCGGCATCAGCTCGTCGGCCGGCACGGCGGCGTTGACGAGGCCGAGGTCGTGCGCGCGGCGGCCGTCGAACCGGTCGCCGAGCAGCAGCAGTTCCTTGGCCTTGACCGGCCCGACCAGCAGCGGGAGCAGCCTCGACGCGGCACCGGTGACGCTCAGCCCCAGCGACACCTCGGGGAACGCGAAGACGGCGTCCTCGGCGGCCAGGATCAGGTCGCAGCCCAGCGCGAACTCCGCGCCCGCGCCGATCGCGTACCCGTGCACGGCGGCGATCACCGGCTGACGCAGCGCGCGCAGCCGGCGCGTGACGTCCTGGAGCCGCTCCAGCCGGGCCCGGGAATCACCCTCGGGGGTGGGTTCCTTCAGGTCGTGCCCGGCGCAGAAGGCGCGGCCGTTGCCGGCGAGCAGGACGACGCGGGCGTCGCTGTGCGCGACCTCCTCCAGCGCGGTCAGGAAGTCGTCCACCAGCACGGGCGCGACGGCGTTGAGCCGCTCGGGCCGGTTCAGCCGGATCTGCGCGATGCCGCCCTCGACGGCCAGGTCAACGGTGCTCATGGGAGGGAGCCTAGACGTTCGATCGATCGATCGATAGTGTCGAAGGCATGCAGGTTGACGCGGTGTACGAGAACGCCAGGCTGGTCACCGGCGACACCGCGCTGGCGGTACTGCACGGCCGGATCGTGGCGCTGGGCGACGACGCGCGCGAGCTGTCCGCCCGCCGCCGGGTGGATCTCGGCGGGGGCTTCGTCGCGCCCGGGTTCCACGACGCGCACAACCACATGGCCTGGTTCGGCATGGGCCTCGACGACGTGCCGCTCAGCGACTGCCGCAGCGTCGACGAGGTGTATGCCGCTGTGGCGCGGCGCGCGGCCGAGCTGCCCGCCGGGAGCTGGGTCGTCGGCAGCGGCTACGACCAGAACAAGCTCGCCGGCGGCGAACACCCCGACCGGCATGGCCTCGATCGGGCCGCCCCCGGCATGCTCGTGCGGCTCAAGCACACGTCCGGCCACATGACGCTGGTCAACTCTGCGGTGCTGGACCAGCTGGACCTGGCGAACGTCCCGGTCGGCGGCGACGTCGTCCGGTCGGCTGACGGGTCGCCGACCGGCCTGCTGCGCGAGCAGGCGCAGTTGCTGCTGCGTCCGCTGACGTACCCGACGCCGCTCGAATCGGTGGTCCGCGGCCTCGACCGAGCTAGCCGGCAGTACCTGTCCGAGGGCATCACGAGCGTCCAGGAAGCCGGGATCGGCGGCGGCCTGGTCGGCGAGACACCGGCCGAACTGGCCGCGTACCAGCTCGCGCGCGAACGCGGCGTCCTGCGAGTGCGCAGCACGGTGATGGTCGCCGCGAGCGTGCTGCACGACCTGCCGGACGGCGCCGGTTTCGGCCTGGACCTGGGCCTGCGCACCGGCCTGGGCGACGAGTGGCTGCGCGTCGGCCCGATGAAGCTCTTCGCCGACGGCTCGCTGATCGGCCGCACCTGCGCGATGCACGAACCGTTCGCCGGCGAACCGGACAACCGCGGTTACTTCCAGGTGCCCGAGGACGAGCTGACGCGCACCATCCGCCAAGCCCACGACGCCGGCTGGCAAATCGCCACCCACGCCATCGGCGACCGAGCCGTCACGGTGGTCCTGGACGCTTACGAAGCCGCCCTCGCCGCCAACCCGCGCCCCGACCACCGGCACCGCATCGAGCACTGCGCCGTGCTGCCGCCCGCGGAGCTGACCCGCCTGGCCTCGCTGGGCCTGATCGCGTCCCCGCAAGGCCGATTCGTGAACGAACTCGGCGACGGCATGCGCGCGGCCCTCGGCGAATCACGGGTGCCGTGGTGCTACCGCCTCCGCAGCGTCCTGGACGCCGGCTGCGTGCTGCCCGCCAGCTCAGACCGCCCCGTCGTCGACGGCGCCCCGCTGCTGGGCCTCGCCGACATGGTCAAGCGCCGGACGTCCACCGGCGAACCGTTCTCGGTCGAGGAAGCGCTGACCCCGGCGGAGGCACTGCGCGCCTATACCTACGGTTCGGCGTACGCCACCTTCGCGGAGAGCTACCTCGGCACGCTGGAGCCGGGGAAACTCGCGGACTTCGTGGTGCTGTCCGCGGATCCACTGTCCACTGTGGAGGACGCCCGGGTGCTCGGCACCGCGGTGGGCGGCGAGCTTCTTTACCAGGCCTCGTGACGGGGGCGGTGTTTCACTTGCCTACGAACGCCATCGCCTCCCGGGCTAACGTGCTCCACTCCAGCGGAGCCTCCGGATCCATCGAAAACCACTCCTTCATCGGGATGCCTTTGTTCGCGTCGAACCGCACGCCGTGGCCGTCCTCCACCAGTTCGTCCACCCGGGACCTGGGCAGCTTCACCACGAGGCGGCCGCGGACGAACATCGCGAAGATCCGGCCGTGCACCTTGAGCGCGTGGGAGCCGAAGCCGCGGCCGATCCGGGGCGGCGTGACCCCCGGGCACTGCTGCAGCTCGTCGACCAGGTCTTCGAACCGCTCCGCTGTCATTCCCGCACGGTAACCGCGACCACCGACAAAAACCGCCAGAACCAGAAAGGGGTGCCCGATGCCCGTTCGCGACGCCGTCTTCGAGGACGTCGAGGAGATCTGCACGCTCATCGAGGAACACGCGGTCTACGAGGACAAGCACGACCTGAAACTCGACCGAGCCGAGATGAGCGGCCACCTGTTCGGCCCGGAGCCGAAGGCGTGGGTGCTGATCTGCACGCCGCCGGGGCGTCCGGATCTCGTTGCCGGGTTCGCCTTCTGCAGCTGGAATTTCTCCACCTGGGAGGGCCGCCCGGGGATCTGGCTCGACGACCTGTTCATCCGCCCGGAGCACCGTCGGCACGGGCTCGGCCGGGAGCTGCTCGACGCGTTGCGCGCCCGGACCACGGGGCGGGTCGAGTGGGACATGCAGGCGGGCAATGCCAAGGCGGAGGCGTTCTACGCGCAGCTCGGCGCGGAGCCGGTGCCGGGATGGGTGCGCTACCGCTGGCGGCCGTGACTCCGCTGGCGGCGGGGCCAGCCGCCGGACCCCCGCTGGCGGCCCCGACCGGCAGACCGCGACAGACCCGGCCCCGTATCGTATGCGGTATGGGAGATGGTTCCGTCCGGAGGTCGTCGTCGGTCGAGGACTACGTGCGGGTGATCTACGGGCTGGTCGAACGGGGCGAGGCGGTCACCAACGCGTCGCTGGCCGGGCGGCTTGAGGTGAGCCCGTCGTCGGCGTCGGGCATGGTCACGAAGCTTTCGCAGCTCGGGCTGGTCGCGCACGTGCCCTACCGCGGCATCGAGCTGACCTCGGAGGGGCGCCAGCTCGCCCGGTCGGTGCTGCGCAGGCACCGGCTGATCGAGACGTACCTGGTCTCCGAGCTCGGCTTCACCTGGGACGAGGTCCACGCCGAGGCCGACGCGCTGGAACACGCCGTCTCCGATCGGCTCGTCGAGCGCATCGCGGCCAAGCTCGGCAATCCCGTGCGCGATCCGCACGGCGATCCGATCCCGGCTCCGGACGGCAGCGTCGAGGAGCTTCCGATGCGCATCCTGGACGACCTGCCGCCCGGTGCGGTCGGCGAGATCGTCCGGGTGTGGGACACCGATCCGGACCTGCTGCGCTATCTCACCGAGCACGCGATCGGCCTCGGCGAGCGGATCGAGGTGGTCGAGCGGCAGCCGTTCGGCGGGCCGATGGTGGTGAAGGTCGGGCAGCCGCCGGACGCCGCCACGCACGCGATCGGCAAGGAGATCGCGCAGGCGTTGTCCGTGACTCTGCGCTGACGCACCGTGCGCTCCGGAGCGTACGCGCGAGTGTCGCCGCCGAACGGATGTGCCGCGAAGGCCCCGAGCCGACGATAAACGGCATGACCACTACCAAACCCTTCCGCTTCGGGATCGTCACCGGATACGCGCCGGATCTGCCGTCCTGGACCGCGCAGGCCCGCCGGATCGAGGACCTCGGGTTCGACATCATGTTCGCCACCGATCCGGTCGGCGAGCTCGATCCGTTGACGCTCGTTCCGGCCGCCGCCGCGGTCACCAGCGAGCTCACCCTCGGCACCTTCGTGCTCGCCGATCCGTTCCGTGCCGCCCGGAACCTCGCGTGGCAGGCCGATTCACTGCATCAGGCGACTGGCGGCCGCTTCCTGCTGGGGCTGGGCATCGGTCATCCCGGTGCCGGCAAGCACGCGGAAACGCTGGGGCGCGAGTTCGGTTCGCCGGGGGAACGCGTCGCCCGGTTGGCGGACACCATCGAGGTGCTTTCGCAGCGCCCCGACCGGCCGCGGCTATTGCTCGCGGCTTCCGGGCCCAAAATGCTCGCGCTCGCCGCGCGCACCGCCGACGTGGTGACGTTTTCCTGGGGGCCGCGCACGACCGAGGAACAGGCTGACTCCATTGTGGACACTTTTCGCTCGTTCGCGGGAGACCGGGATGTGGAATTGGCGGTGAACCTGACCGCTATCGGGGACAAGCCTTCGCCTCAGCTCGCCCGCTACACCGGGGTCGACGTGCCGCAGCTGGTCGAGGAGAAAGCCGTCACCGTGCTGCCGGAAAACCCCGACGCCGCTGGGGAAATGCTTCTCCGCTGGCGAGAGCGGTGGGGGATTTCCTGTGTCACGGTCAATTCCGGCTACGGGGAACCGTTCGCCGCGATTGCCCAGGGACTCTCCGCACAAGGGTGACCCCTCTTCCGATCATGCGTTATCCGGCCTACGCTCCGAGGTTTCCCAGCGACGTGGTTCGGAGCGTGTGCGATGACCGGTCAGCGAACACCGACGATCGACCGGGGGAGTACAACAGGGCGGGATCTCGGGCAATTGCTCGAAACCGGCCCGTTCGCCGAAGCGCTGCGCGCGGCCATCCGGGCCCGCGGGCTCGGACTCGAACGCATCAGATATCGGCTGCGGGGAAGGGGAACCACGGTCAGTCTCGCGACCTTGAGCCATTGGCAATCCGGACGCTGCCGCCCGGAACGCCCGGAATCCTTGCGGGCATTGCGAAATCTCGAGCAGATCCTCGGCGTCCCGGACGGGTCGCTGCGCAGGCTGCTCGGCCCGCCGCGTCCGCGCGGCCAGTTCCACCAGCCGGGCCAGCAGCTCTCCTGAGCGCGCCCGGCCGCGGCGGACGGCGAGTGCGCCGGCGTATCCCGACGTCTACGCGCCGCCGTCCGCCGCGTTCGCCAAACCGCATCTTCCGCTCGCTGCCGGACCTCGGCGCCAGTAGCGCGAACCGGCGGCTTCTACGATCAGGCTCATGCGTGCGGTCGTGATCGAAGAGTTCGGCGTGCTTCCGGAAGTGCGGGAAGTACCGGATCCGGTGACCCCGGACGGCGGGGTCGTCATCGCCGTCGAAGCGACCGGCGTGTGCCGCAGCGATTGGCATACCTGGCAGGGCCACGACGAGGCCGTCCGGTTGCCGCACGTGGCCGGGCACGAACTCGCCGGGCGGATCGTTGAGGTGGGCAAGGGAATCAAGGGCTGGGCGAAGGGCGACCGGGTGACGGTCCCGTTCGTGTGCGCGTGCGGTGTTTGCGCGCAGTGTGCCAAGGGCGACCAGCAGATCTGCGACGACGAGTTCCAGCCTGGCGCGACGCACTGGGGTTCGTTCGCCGAGCTGGTCGCCATCGAGCATGCCCAGACGAACCTGGTCGCGTTGCCGCACTCGATGTCGTCGGCGGAAGCTGCTGCGCTCGGTTGCCGCTTCGGGACGGCTTTCCGCGCAGTGTTGCGCCAGGGCGGCGTACGCGCGGGGCAGTGGGTGTCTGTGTACGGCTGTGGCGGTGTGGGCATCTCCGCGGTCCTCCTGGCTGCCGCTGCGGGCGCGAAGGTGGTCGCGGTGGACGTCTCGCCGCAGGCGCGCGCGTTGGCGGAGCGCTCTGGCGCCGTACTGAGCGTCGACGCCAGTGCGTTCGACGGGCCGGAAGCGCTGGCCGCGTACGTCCGTGAGCGCACCGAAGGCGGTACGCACGTGTCGCTGGACTGCCTCGGCTCTCCCATCACTTGCGCGGCTTCGGTGGGCAGCTTGCGCAAGCGCGGACGGCACGTCCAGGCCGGGTTGATGCCGCCCAGCCAGGGGGTGCCGCCGATTCCGATGCATCGGGTGGTCGGCGGAGAGCTGGAGATTGTCGGGATCCACGGGCTGCAGGCCTACGAATACCCCGAGCTGCTCGGCGTGGTGGAGCGGTCCGGCATCGATCTGGACGGGTTGATCGGCACGCGGATCGGGCTGGACGGAGTGCCGGGCGCGCTCGCCGCGATGAGTGATCCGGTGCCTGCCCGGGCCGGGGTGACTGTCGTCGAGTTCGGGTGACGAATGGTGACCGGCGAATACCCTGGGTGGCGAGTCCGAGTTGTAGCTGACGAAAACCTGGCGGGTCCCGCGGTGGTGTGCGATTCTCCGAAGCTTGGCGGCAAGTGGCGAGGGGAACCCGCCGCAGGAGCGCCCGTCCGGGTGACTCCTGCGGCCACCGGCCCCGGAGCGGCGTGATGGAGCTGCTGCCGCGTCCCCGCCGGGAAATCGCCCCGGGAGCAGTGCATGTCCCGGATTGGCTTTCCGGGCAAGAACAACGCGACCTCGTCGCGGCCTGTCGCGGCTGGCGCGGTTACCGGTCGACCCGGCTGCCCAGCGGCGGGGTGATGTCGGTGCGCACGGTCTGTCTCGGCTGGCAGTGGCTGCCGTACCGCTACGACCGGCTGCGCGAGGACGGTTCGCCGGTGGAGCCGTTCCCGGGCTGGCTGGCCGACCTCGGCCGCCGCGCGCTCGCCGACGCCTACGACCGGCCCGCCGACGATTACCAGCCCGACGTCGCGCTCGTGAACTACTACGACGCCACCGCGAAAATGGGCATGCACCAGGACAAAGACGAGCGTTCGACGGAGCCGGTGGTCTCGCTGAGCCTCGGCGACACGTGCGTGTTCCGCTTCGGCAACACCGAGCACCGGAACCGGCCGTACACCGACGTCGAACTGCGCTCGGGCGACCTGTTCGTCTTCGGCGGCCCGGCGCGGTTGGCGTTCCACGGGGTGCCGAAAACCCTGCCGGGCACGGCGGATCCGGATCTTGGCTTGACCGGGCGGCTCAATCTGACGTTGCGGGTGTCGGGGATGTGAACCGGACCCGCTGGCCCGGCCGGAGCTGGGCGGCGAGGTCCAGGTCGTCCTCGTCCACCACCGCGGCGACGGGATAACCGCCGGTGACCGGATGGTCGGCGAGGAACAAGATCGGCACGCCCGACGGCGGCACCTGCAGCGCCCCGGGAACAGCGGCTTCCGGGGCTAGTTCGCCGACCCGGGCGCGGGTCAGCGCGGGGCCGTCCAAACGGACGCCGACACGGTCGAGGTCGCTGGTCACGGTGTAGCTGCCAGTGAGCAAAGTGGACAGTGCGGACGCGGTGAACCAGTCCAGGCGCGGGCCGGGTTCCAGGCGTAGCACGGGTTCTTCCGCCAGCCGGGTCAGTGGGGCGAGATCGACGCAGGGGTTGCCCTGCACTACCGAGCCGATCGGCAGCGACATTCCGGCCGCGAGGACGGGCGGTCCGAGTTTGCCCAGTGTGTCGGTGGCTCGCGCGCCTAGTACCGGCGGGACGTCCAGGCCGCCGCGGACGGCGAGGTAGCTGCGCAGGCCGAGTGAAGCGACGCCGAGTTCGAGTTCGTCCCCAGGGCGCAGCACGATCGGCGCACCGACGGCGGCGGCCCGCCCACCAGCGCGGATCGGTACCCGAGCGCCGGTGACCGCGACGGTGGTGTGTTCGGAAAACCGCAACCGCAGACCGCCGAGGGTGACCTCGATCGCCGCGTGCGTTTCGGGGTTGCCGACGAGCCGGTTCGCCAGCTTCAGCGAACCTCGGTCCGCCGCGCCGGAGCGGCCGACGCCGACTGCGGCGTACCCGGGCCTGCCGAGGTCTTGCACGGTCGCGAACGGGCCGGGCGCGAGGATCTCGATTTTGCCGGTCACCGAACCGCCTCGAATCGCACGAGGGTGCCGGGGACCAGCAGGTTGGGCTGCTCGCGGTCGACGTTCCACACCTGCGCGTCGCTGTGGCCGAGCAGGTGCCAGCCGCCGGGCGACGGGTGCGGGTAGATCGCGCTGTACTCGCCGGCGATCGCCACCGCACCCGCTGGCACGCGCGTGCGCGGCGTGCTCCGGCGCGGCAGGTGCAACGCCGGATCTAGGCCGGTCAGGTAGGCGAAACCGGGGGCGAAACCGCAGAAAGCGGCGACGTAGGTGGCCGCCGAATGCCGTTGCACGACTTCGGAAACGGACAGTCCGGCGGCTTCGGCGACGTCCTCCAGGTCAGCGCCGTCGTAGCGCACCGGCAGGGTGACCGTGGCTGCCGAGCGCGAAGAGACGTCCACTGTGGACAGTGAAGCGAGTGAACGAGCCAACACGGCGGAATCGGTGCGGGCCGGGTCGAAACGGACCAGCAGGGTGCGTGCGGCGGGAACAAGCTCGACGACGCCCTCGGGCTGAGCGGCTTCGCAGGCCGCCTGGAACCCGAGCACGTCGTCGACCTCCACCAGCAACGCGGAACGGCCGTAGCGCAAAACAGTGTTCATACCGGTCACACGAACGACCTCAGCACGACGCCGGATTCGGTGAGCAGCTCGCGAATTCGCCGGGCCAGCTCGACCGCGCCGGGCGTATCTCCGTGCACGCAAAGGGAATCCGCCCGCAGCGTGAGCTTGCCGCCTTCGGCGTCGACGACCTCGCCGGTGGTCGCCATGGTGAGCGCTCGCGCGGCGACTTCGTCGGTGTCGTGCAGCACCGCACCTGGAAGCTTGCGCGACACCAGTCGTCCTTCGGGCGTGTATGCGCGATCGGCGAACGCTTCTGCGTACGCAGGCACGCCCGCTGCTTGAGCTGCGCGCAGCATTTCGGAGTCCGGAGGACACAGCAGTGCCAGATCGGTGTGATAGCGCCGTACGCCTTCGACAAGCGCAGCTGCCTGCTCCGGATCGACAGCTGCCGTGTTGTACAGCGCGCCGTGCGCCTTCACGTAACGCACGCAGCTGTGCGCCGCGCGCGCGAAGGCGTCGAGAGCGCCGATTTGGTACAGCACTTCGTCCGCAAGGTCTTCCGGCGCGATGTCGAGCGCGCGACGGCCGAAGCCGGCCAGATCGCGGTAGCCGACGTGCGCGCCGATGGCGACGCCGCGTTCGGCCGCGCGTTCGCACACCCGGCGCATCACGCTCGCGTCGCCCGCGTGGAAGCCGCACGCGATGTTCGCGCTGGTCACGATGTCGAGCATGGCTTCGTCGTCGCCCATGGTCCAGGCGCCGAAGCCTTCGCCGAGGTCGCTGTTGAGGTCCATGTCATCCCACCTGGTAGTCGCGATCGGGCTGGTCGGTCAAGAACATGTACCCGGGGGCGTGCGTGATGGCGAACGGCGGCCGGGACGCCATCAGCGCCGCCTGCGGGGTGACGCCGCAGGCCCAGAACACCGGCACGTCACCGGGCGCGGCGTCCACCGGATCGCCGAAATCCGGCCTGGCGAGGTCGGCGATGCCCAGCTCCGCGGGGTCGCCGACGTGCACGGGAGCGCCGTGCACCGCGGGCATCGCGGCGGTGATGCGCACGGCGTCCTCGACCTGGGTTTCCGGAATCTGCCGCATTGACACCACCATCGGGCCGCTCAGCCGTCCGGCCGGTTCGCACTGCCGGTTCGTCACGTACATCGCGACGTTGCGGCCCTGCTCCGCGTGCCGCAACGGGATGCCCGCAGCGCGCAGCAACGTCTCGAAGCTGAAGCTGCAGCCGATGGAGAACGCGACCATGTCACTGCGCCACACCCCGGTGACGTCGGTGATTTCGCTGGTCATCGCGCCGTTGTGCCACACGCGATAGCGCGGCAGGTCGGTGCGCAGGTCCGCGCCGGGCGCGAGCCGGGTGGTCGGGTCGCCGGGTTCGCTGACGTCGAGCACTGGGCACGGCCGCGGGTTGCGGGCGCAGAACTCGCGGACGTCGTCGGCCCAGTCCGCCGGTACCGCGATCAGGTTGGTCTGTGCGTAACCGTCGGCCCAGCCGGTGGTCGGGCGTTCGGTGCCGGCGCGGAAGAGCGCGCGAGCTTCGGCCGGAGTGAGCGTCGACGGGTCGTAGGCGGTGGTCATACCTCCACCAGTTCCTTGCCTCGCGTTTCCGGCAGCCCGAGCAGCGCTACCGCGGCGATCGCGTAGCCGACCGCACCGAGCACGATCGCGCCGCCCGCGCCGAGAAAGCCCACCACAGCGGGGAAAGCGGCACCGACCGCGCGGCCGAAGTTGTAGGTGAAGCCCTGTCCGGTGGCGCGCAGCTCGGTCGGGTACAGCTCGGCGAGGTACGCGCCGAAGCCGCTGAAGATCGCCGAAGTCGAGAAGCCGAGCGGGAAACTGATCAGCAGCATCAGGCCGTTCGCGCCGTAAGGCAGCTGCACAAAGAGCACGATCAGCAGCGCGGAAACGACCGAGAACAGCAGGAACGTCTTCTTCCGGCCGAGTAGGTCGGTGAGGTAGCCGCCGCAGACGTAGCCGATGAACGCGCCCGGGATCAGCAGCGCGAAGTAGCCGCCGGTGTTGACCACAGAGAGGCCGCGGCTGCTCTGCAGGTACTTCGGCATCCAGGTGAACAGCGTGTAGTAGCCGCCCTGGACGCCGGTCGCGAGGAGCGCGGCGAAAACCGTGGTACGCAAGAGATTCGGCTTGAAAATCCCGGCGAGCGAGCCTTTGACCTTGGCTGAAACCCGTCGTGCGGCCGCCTCCGGCGCGTCCTCGACACTGCGCCGGACCCACAGCACGAGCAGCGCCGGAATCACGCCGACCCAGAACAGCACGCGCCACGCGATGTCCTGGTCGAGGACACTGAACAGCACCGTGTAGACGATCACCAGCAGGCCCCAGCCCACCGCCCACGCGCTCTGCACGAACGCCACGGTGCGGCCGCGGTACTTGGCCGAGCAGTACTCGGCGACCAGCGCGGCGCCGACCGCCCACTCGCCGCCGAACCCGAGCCCCTGCAAGCCGCGGAAGATCAGCAGCGTCTCGAAGTTGGGCGCGAAACCGCACAGCACCGTGAAGATCGTGTACATCGCGATGGTCAGCTGCAGCGTGCGGACGCGGCCGATGCGGTCGGCGAGCACGCCGGCTCCGACGCCGCCGATCGCGGACACGACCAGCGTGACGGTGCTGAGCAGGCCCGCTTCGCCGGACGTGATGCCGAAGTAGGCGGTGATCGCGGCCAGGCCGAAGGGCAGGGTCTGGTAGTCGAACGAATCGAGGCCGTAGCCGCCGAAGGCGCCGAGGAAGGCGCGGCGGCCCTTGTGGCCGAGCGAGCGATACCAGCCGAACGGGCGGGCCGCGTTCGCGGTGCCGTCGGCGACGTTGACGTTCATAGGGCACCTCACAAGGGGGACGAACTCATGGTGGCACGAGTCACATGGCCGCTACCGTACGGATCGTTCAACAATTCCACAAGTCCCTCATTTTATTGTTCACCGCCCGCTGGCTACGCTGGGCGACGTGGTCACCGACGGAGAGCCCATGGGCCTGGAAGCGGATCGCGGCCTGCTCGGCCGGACGAGCACCGCGGAGCGGGTCGCCGGCGTGCTGCGCACGCGTGTTTCCGAGGGGTACTTCCTGCCCGGGGTACGGCTTTCGGAGCAGGACATCGGCAACGCGCTCGGGGTCTCGCGCAATACGCTCCGTGAGGCCTTCCGGTTGCTGACCCACGAACGGCTGCTGGTGCACGAGCTGAACCGCGGGGTGTTCGTGCGGGTGCCGAGCGTCGAGGACGTGCGCGACATCTACCGGGTCCGCAAGATCATCGAATGCGCGGCGGTCCGCGATGTGACCGAGAAGCCGGCGGCGTACGAGAAGATCGCCAGCACGGTCGCGGACGGCGATCGCGCGGCGAAACAGGCGCAGTGGCAGGACCTGGGTACCGCGAACATCCGTTTCCACGCGGAACTGGCGGCGCTCACCGGAAGCGAGCGCATCGTCGAGCTGATGCAGGCGCTCGCCGCGGAGCTGCGGCTGGTGTTCCACGTGATGGCCGATCCGCGTCGCTTTCACGAGCGGTATCTGCCGCGGAACCACGAAATCCTGGACGTGCTCGCGACCGGCGACGGGATCCGTACTGCGGAGATGCTCGCGGTCTACCTCGACGACGCGGAAGCGCAGCTGGTCGAGGCCTACGCGGAGCTGGCCGGAAGCCGCTGAGGGTCCGGCCGAAACCGGCCGGTTTGCCCGGGAAGGCAGTGAGAATGGCCGTTCGGCCCCTCCTGCCGGCCGGAAGGCGCCACGGCGCCCGCGGTCTGGCTACGGTCGGCAGTGGGCCGCGCGAGAGCGCCGCCCCGGGCGTCGGGACCCCCAGCCGACGCGCGGAGGACGGCCCACGGCCGGGCGGTCGACCTTGGTTCCCGCCCGGCCCGCGCGGTGTCCGCGGCGGGCCGTGGCCACCGGGGGGAGGTCACGGCCCGCCGTCCTGCTCAGTCCACAGTGGACGGCTACTGGTTCACCGACCATTTCTGGTTGACGTTGCCGGTGCACGTCCACAGCTGCAGTTTCGTCCCGTTGGCCGAACTGACGCCCGCCGCGTCGAGGCATTTGTTCGCGTGCGGGTTGACGATGTCGTGCGCCGCGGTCACGACCCACTGCTGTGCGTTGCTGTTGTTGCAGTCGTACATCTGGACCGGGGTGCCGTCGTCGGTGCCGGAGTACTTGACGTCCATGCACTTGCCGAGCGCGCGAATGGTCCCGTCGCCGCCGATGGTCCAGTTCTGCGCGGCGTTTCCGTTGCAGTCGGTGATCTGCAGCTGGGTGAAGTTCGCCGGATTGGCCCAGGGCACGTCGACGCATTTGCCGCCGATGCCGATGATCCGGCCGCTGGACCCGCCGTCGCTGCTGGTGTTCACGTGCACGTAGTCGACGACCAGCTGCTGCGGGAATTGCGTGTTGCCGTCCGGATCTCCGGGCCAGTCGCCGCCGACGGCGAGGTTCAGGATCAGGTAGAAGGGATGGTCGAAGACCCAGCGGTTGCCGTTCAGATCGGCGGGAGTGCGGGTCTGGTAGGCGTTGCCGTCGACCGACCAGACGATCTTGTTCGGCGACCAATCGACCGCGTAGGTGTGGAAATCGTCGGCGAAAACGGCGCCGTTATAGGGCGCGCCGATGCCGCCCGCACCGGAGTAACCGGGGCCGTGGATGGTGCCGTGCACGGTGTTCGGTTCACGGCCGATGTTCTCCATGACGTCGATTTCGCCGTCGTTGGGCCAATTTCCGCCGCCGAGCATCCAGAACGCGGGCCACATGCCTTGCCCGCGCGGGATCTTCATCCGGGTTTCGACGTGGCCGTACGCCTGGCTGAACTTGCCGGCGGTGTTGAGCCGGGCGGAGGTGTACTGGCAGGTGCCGTACCAGCAGGTGTGTCCGGAGTTTTCGCGTTTGGCGGTGATGACCAGGTGGCCTTGGCCGTCGAGGGCGCCGTTGGCGGCACCGGCGGTGTACCACTGGCGTTCGTGGTTGTTTCCGTTGTTGTCGCCGGTTTCGTAGGTCCATTTCGACGCGTCGGCGGCGGCCCCGGCGGGCCCGTTGAAATCGTCGGTGAAGCTTTCGGCGGCTGCCGCGGTGGGAGGGGCGAGCACCGCTGGGGCGGTCTGCAGGCCGAGCGCTAGAAGGGCGGCTGCGGCGAAGGCGGCGGGGACGCGTCTGAGGAATCCGGGCATGCGTGGTCACCTCGGTTTCGGGGAGGAACCTTGAACGAGGGAATGCTTTGTTGTGGCGGGCAACAAAGTAGGAAGAGTATGCCTGGTCTGGACCTCTGCGGCAATGGTCCAGGTCCGTGAGGGGAACCCTGAGGGACTCAGAGTCCGTGAAGGTTCCCTTCACGGACGGCCCGCGGGGTCACCTGACTGAGGGTAAGGCTGCCCCCACCGCGCTGACGCCGGTCGGCACCATGGTCCGCCCGGGGTACCCGTCCTACGTTCGGAAGTGCCAGCCGAGAACGGACGAGAAGAGAGAGGCCGACATGACGGCGGGGACGGATCTTCGACCACCGCGGACCACGTCCGCAGCGGAGCGAACGGTACGGGTCGAGCCGAAGAAGCAGTGGTGGCGGAGATCATGGGCGACACCGTTGGGGCCGCTGGCGCTGGTGGTGGTCGCGTTCCTGGCTTATTCGCTGCCGCCGTATCTGGCGTTCGATCCGGCGCGGTCGCGGGTCCCGTCGACGTTCCCCGCGCACTACTTGTTCCTGGTGGGGCACGTGGTGTTCGGGTCGATCGCGATGGTCACCGCGTTGCTGCAGATCTGGCCGTGGATCCGGCGTAAGCACCCGGTGCTGCACCGCTACTCCGGCCGCGCGTACGTGTTCGCGGGAGTGCTGCCGTCCGGGTTGCTGGCGTTGACGATCGGCGCGGCGACCCCGTTCGGGCCGGTGACGCGGGCCAGCGACGTGCTGCTCGCGGTGCTGTGGCTCGGTACGACGTGGGCGGGCTACCGCGCCGCTCGCGAACGTCGCTTCGGCGATCACCGGCGCTGGATGGTCCGCAGTTTCGCGCTGACGATGTCGATCATTCTCAACCGGCTCATCGGCCCGGTCGCGGCGATCTTCCTGGAACCGCAGCTCGCCACGACGTTCGGCGGCAACGAGATCGCGTTCGGGCAGTCGATCGCGGCGCTCGGGGCGTGGGTGAGCTGGACGGTCGCGCTGATCGCGGCGCAGCTGTGGCTCGACCGGAAACCGAAGCGCCGCGCGAGTGTTTAGCCGTGGCTGAATAGTTTGGCATCCGCGTCGCCCGCTTGTTAAAACACCAGCGGGCGGCGCGGATGCATTCGGTGCGAGGGGTACACCGAATGCCGGCTCATCCGCGCCGCTGCAGGGACCGCGCGATGATCGTCCGCTGGATCTCCGACGCGCCTTCGTAGATGCGCGGCGCTCGGACCTCTCGATACAAATGCTCCAGCAAATGCCCTCGCCGCAACGCACGTGCGCCGTGCAATTGCACCGCTTGATCCACGACGTATTGCGCGGTCTCGGTCGCGAACAACTTCGCCATTGCCGCGCGACCGGCCAGGTTCTGCTCGCCCGCGTCGTAAGCCGCTGCGGCGGCGTAGACCAGCAAGCGGCCGGCTTCCGTTCGCGTCGCCATTTCGGCCAGTGTGTGCGCCACAGTTTGCTGCTTCACCAATGGGCCGCCGAATGCTTCGCGCGAAGCGGTGTACTCGACGGTCGCGTCGAGGGCGGCTTGTGCCATCCCGACGGCGAAGGCGCCGACGCTCGGGCGGAACAGGTCCAAAGTGCGCATTGCGACGGCGAAACCGCGGTTTTCCTCACCGAGCAGTTCGTCGCGGTTTACCCGGACGCCGTCGAACACCACGGTGCCGATGGGGTGCGGGCTCACCAGATCCAGGTGTTCGCCGCTGAGCCCGGCACGGTCGCCGGGGACGACGAAGGCGCTGACCCCGCGTGAACCGGCGCCGGGAGTGGTGCGGGCGAAGACCGTGTAGAAGTCTGCTTCGGGCGCGTTCGAGATCCACATTTTCGTGCCGGTGAGCCGCCAGCCGTCACCGTCTGGTTCGGCGGCCAGTTGCAGGGCGGCGGCGTCGGAGCCAGCGTCCGGTTCGGTCAGTGCGAAGGCGGCGACAGCGTCACCGGCGGCGACGGCGGGGAGCCAGCGCTGGACCTGTTCGTCCAAACCGGACTGGAGTACCGGGTAGCTGCCCAGGCCCTGCAACGCCAGGGCGGTCTCGGCTTCGGTGCTTTGCGTGGCAAGGGCTTCCCGCAGCAGGCACAGATCGGTCGCGGCGGCTTGCCGGGTCGGCTGTCCATTTTCGACACCGGGGAACAGCCGGGCGAGCAGGCCGTGCGATCCCATTGCCTTCAGCAACGGTCGGTTTACCGCGCCTTCGGCGCCGGCGGCGGCCAGGTCGACGAGCTGTTCGGCGGCGATCTTGCGGACGGAAGAGGCGTACGCGGTCTGTTCCGGAGTGAAAGCGAAGGCGTTCATCGGGCGTCCTCCGGTCGCCAGCGGGCGTGGGCGGTCTGGTGGCCGCCGGTGCGGACCAGGTCGAGTCGCGGCTCTGGACCGTCGGTGCGGCCGGTTTGCGGTGGGCGTTTGCCCGCTGCCCACTGTTTCGGCCACGCCACCGGATACTCTTGCGCGGCAGCTGCGTGCAGGGTCCATTGTGGATTGAACAGGTGGGTCCGGCCGAGTGCGCACAGGTCGGCCCGGCCCGCGAGGATGAGCGAGTTCACGTCGTCGTAAGAGGAAATCGCGCCGACGGCGATCACCGCGGTGCCATAGCGGCGGCCGACCTCGTTGCGGATGCGGTCGGCGTACGGCGTTTGGTAGCTGCGGCCGAACTTCGGCTGTTCTTCGCTGACCACCTGGCCGGTCGACACATCGATCGCGGCCGCGCCGTGTTCGGCGAACGCCTGCGCGATGGCCACGGCTTCGTCGGAGTCGTTGCCGCCCTCGAACCAGTCGGTGGCCGAGATCCGGACGGTCAGCGGACGGTCGGCTGGCCACACGGCGCGGACCGCGTCGAAGACTTCCAGCGGGAAGCGCAGCCGGTTTTCTGGCGAGCCGCCGTAGGAATCGGTGCGCTGGTTGGTCAACGGGGACAGGAAGGACGACAGCAGATAGCCGTGCGCGCAGTGCAGTTCCAGCAGATCGAACCCTGCGCGCGCGGCGGCTTCCGCGGCAGAAACGAACTGGTCGCGGATCTCGCCCAATTCGGCGACGGTCAGCTCGCGCGGCGTCTGGTTGTTCGGCGAATACGGCAGCGCGGACGGCGCGCAGACCTCCCAGTTTCCTTCCGGAAGCGGGTCGTCAATGCCGTCCCACATCAGTTTCGTGGAGCCCTTGCGGCCGGAATGTCCCAGCTGCAACCCGATCTTCGCCGGGGTTTCGCGGTGCACGAACTCGACGATCCGCTTCCACGCGGCTTCCTGTTTGGACGTGTACAGCCCGGGACAACCCGGCGTGATCCGGCCTTCGGCGGACACGCAGATCATCTCCGTCATCACTATCCCGGCCCCGCCGAGTGCCTTGCTTCCCAGATGTACCAAGTGGAACTCGCCGGGCACACCGTCGACCGCGGAGTACATGTCCATCGGCGACACGATGATCCGGTTCGGCAATTCCAGGGAACCGATCCGCACCGGCTGGAACATCGGCGGCGCGACGGAAGTGCCGAGCGAATCAGCGAACCACTGATCCAGCGAGGCGGCGAACTCCTTGTCGCGCAGCTTCAGATTGTCATAGGTGACGCGACGGCTTCGGGTAAGCAGGTTGAACGCGAACTGCTCGGGTTCCTGATGCGTGTACTGCGCCAAATTCTCGAACCACTCCAGGCTCGCCTGCGCCGCCCGCTGCGTCGAATTGACGACCGGACGTCGCTCTTCTTCGTACGCGGCAAGGGCTTCCGGGACACTCGGCTGCTCGTGCAGACAGGCGGCGAGCGCGAGCGCGTCTTCCATCGCGAGCTTCGTGCCGGAACCGATTGAGAAATGCGCGGTGTGCGCGGCATCGCCGAGCAGCACGACGTTGTCGTGGACCCAGCTTTCGCAGCGGACCGTGCCGAAGGTGGCCCACTTGGAGTTGTTGGCCAGCAACTGATGTCCGTCGAAAATGTCGCCGCACAGTTCGCGGATCAGTTCGATCGACTTCTCGTCGCTTTCGCCCGGACCGAGCCCGGTGGCGGCGATCGGGCCGAACGCCCGCTGCCACACGTCCTCGTGCATCTCCAGGATGAACGTGCTGCCGTCGCGGCCGTACGGATAACCGTGGACCTGCATGATGCCGTGCGGCGTTTCGAGCACGTAGAACTTGAACGCGTCGAACACGAGGTCCGTGCCAAGCCAGATGTAACGGCACTGCCGGGTCTCGACGCTCGGCCGGAACGAATCGGCGAACGCCGTGCGCACCGCGGAATTCACGCCGTCCGCGGCGACCACCAGGTCGGAAGAAGCGGCCAGTTCGGCCGGATCCGGCGCGGTGCTGCGGAATCGGACATCAATGCCCATTTCGCGGCACCGCTGCTGCAGGATCGCGAGCAGCCGTTTGCGGCTCATCGCGGCGAATCCGTGCCCGCCCGAAGTCGAGACAGTGTCGCGGTAGTGCACGTCGATGTCGTCCCAGCGCGCGAACTCCCGGCTCATCGCCTCGTGCACGTCCGCGTCGGCGTGCTCGATGCCGCCGAGCGTCTCGTCGGAGAAGACGACGCCGAAGCCGAACGTGTCGTCAGGCGCGTTGCGCTCCCAGACCGTGATCTCGTGGTCCGGGCCGAGTTGTTTCGCGAGCACGGCGAAGTAGAGGCCCGCAGGCCCGCCGCCGACTACTGAAATCCGCACGCGACCCAGGGTATGTCGTTTGAAGTACGGTCGTCAAGAAGACGATAGATGGGTTACGCTCCCCGGCATGGAGCGGATCAATCCCCCCGAGCTGGGCAAGCCGTCGGGGTTCTCGCACGCGGTGGCGGCGCAGGGCAGGCTGGTGTTCCTTGCCGGACAGACCGCGTTGAACGCGGAGAACCGGATCGTCGGCGAGGGCGTCGTTGAGCAGTTCGAGCGCGCGCTCGGCAACTTGCTCACCGCATTGCGCGCGGCCGGCGGCGAACCCGCGGACCTGTGCAGTCTGACCGTCTACATCGTGGACATGGACGACTACAAGGCCAACGCGCGCGAGATCGGCCGCGTGTGGAAGCGGCTGGTGGGCGCGGATTACCCGGCGATGGCGGGCATCGGCGTGAACCGGCTGTGGGACGTCGAGGCGCTGGTGGAAGTGCAGGGCTACGCGGTGGTCAACCGCTGAGCACCTGCTGAAGGTGTGTACGGGCGGCTTCCTCGAGCCGGTCGTGCAGCGTGAAGAACACCTCCGCGGCGCGGATGCCGGACCAGCCCTCGGGCAGCAATTCCGCGGGCAGGCACGGGTCGAGGTACGGCATCCGCCGCCAGCCGGTGAGCACGCGCAGGTAATCGGCGAACGCTTCGTCCGCGGGCGTCGTGCGGCGGCGCTGCCACCGACGCAGCGCGGGTTCGTGCTCTTCGAGGAACGCCGTGTAGAGCTCGTCCAGCTGGTCCAGGTCCCACCACTCGCGCACCTTCTCGCGCGGGTCGCCGAAGGCGAGGTGCTCGGCGCGGAACACGTCGGCGTACGCGGCGAGCCCAAGGCGCTCCAGCGCGCCGACAGTGGCCTCGTACAGATGCGCCGGCGCGATCCAGACGCCCGAGGAAGCGGTGCCGAAACCCAGCCGCGACAGTTGCGTGCGCAGCACGTGCCGCTTGTGCCGTTCGGCTTCCGGCACCGAGAACACCGCGAGCAGCCAGCCGTCGGCGAGCTTCGCGCGGTCGCGGCGGAAGATCCGTTCGTCGCCCTCGCGGAGCAACTCCAGTGCGGTACCGGACAATTCGTACCCGGCGGATCCGTCGCGGCGCACGGCTTCGAGGACCCCGCGCCGTTTGAGCCGGGAAATCGACGACCGCACCGCGGGCTCGTCGACTCCGACCGCGGCGAGCAGATCGATCAGCGAGGCGACCGAAAGCCACTCGCCGCCAGTCAGATGGTGCACGCCGTAGACCGACACAATGAGGTGCCGGGGCTGGGCCGCGCGCCCGCCGTCGGCATCGGCTGCTTCCGGTACGGCCGTCACCCGGTCACCATACAGTGCCGATCGCCGCCAATCCGGCCGCCGCCGCGGCGGAGACAGGTTTCCGCGAGCCCCTCGGCCGCGAACCGGCTCAACCGGCGAGGGGTAGCATTTCCGGCGCGATGGCGTTTGTGAGCAATGCACCTTTGGTGAGCCGGCTGACCCGCTGCGGACGGCTGATGGCGAAACGCACCTGCGACCGCCGGGGGCACGCCTTCGCGTTCGGCCGGTTCCTTTTCCGCACCCCCACCGCGTGGGAGTACGCGGCGGCGGTCGCGGGCGGCAGCGATCCGGCGGCGCAACGCTGGCTCGGCTGGCTGGCCGACTCCGTGGTGGCCGAACCGATGCGCGCCGAGGCGCTGCGCGTCCTCCCCGGCACCGGACCGGACTGGACCACGCCCGACCCGCATTCGGTGGACGTCGTCGCGATCGATCTCGTGGCGGGCCGCTGCGCCGGGCTCGTGAGCGTGCACGCGGGCGAGGACGGCGGCCCGGAAACCGGCGGCTATCTCGCGCCGGAGTATCGCGGACAGGGATTCGGCCGCGACCTGTTCGCCGCCGGTCTCGTGCTGGCGCACGAACATCTCGGGCTTTCGCGGGTGCGCGCGGGCGCGGAGGTCGGCAACGTCGCGAGCGGCCGGTCGCTGGAAGCCGCCGGATTGCGCCGCGTGCCGGGGCCGCCGCGATACACGCTGCCGGACGGGCGGGCCTGCGAAGCCTGGTGGTACCAGCACGACGCGGCTTGGCCGAAGAAATGCGCGGGACCGCAGGCGCAGTGGCTAGTCGCCTCGTGAGTGACAATGCCGGTTCTAACCGGCATAAACACTCACGACCCGTACTGCTCGTACACCTTGAGCGTCTTGATCACCATGGCCCGTTCGCCCGGACTCAACGGCGCCAACGCCGCCTGCCACGCCTTCGCCCCGCGCGCGAGCCACGCGTCGACCGCCGGGCGCTTGTCCGCGTGGATGCTCACGATGGTGCGCCGCCGGTCGTCCGGGTCCTCGGTGCGCTCCAGGACGCCTTGCCGCGAGAGGTCGCCGACCATCAGACTCGCTGTGGTGGGCGCGATTTCGAGCCGCCCGGCGAGTTCGTTGACCGTCATCGGGCCGTCGAACAACAGATAGGCCAGGAGCGACAGATGCCGCGGCGCGAGCGTGACGTCGTCGAGTTCCGGAGGCGGCGGCGTCCGCTTCGCGCGCCCGACGAGACGGGGCATGAGAAGCAGCAGTTCGCGGACCCCGTCGTCCAGGGTCGGGCCGGGCTCGGTGACCATGTCGCGACAGTACCTGCGCGTGTGTTGACAGCCCGATTCGCGCGATCCTAGGTTTGTTGTTACATCATCAACAGGGGAGTTCTCCGATGTCGGACTGGAACCAGCAGATCATCGACGAGTTCCGCGCGAACGCGGGCAAGGTCGGCGGCATGTTCGAGGGCAAGAACATGGTGCTGATCACGCACATCGGTGCGAAGAGCGGCAAAGAGCGGGTGAGCCCGCTGGTGTACACCACCGACGGCGACCGGATCGTGATCGTCGCGTCCAAGGGCGGCGCGGACACCAACCCGGACTGGTACCACAACCTCGTCGCCAACCCGGCCGTCACGGTCGAGATCGGCACCGACAAGTTCCCGGCGACCGCGAAGCTCGTGGAAGACCGCGCCGAGCGCGACCGGCTGTACGCCGGGATGGTCGCGCACGCCGAGGGCTTCGCGGACTACGAGAAGAAGACCGAGCGCGTGATCCCGGTCTTCGTTCTCGAGCGCTGACTCAGCCCAGCGGCTGTCCGTAGACGAAGCTCCGCAGCCGTCCAGTCGACATCGGATCCAGCGGAGCGAAGAGCTTGGCGTGCGCGGCCTGAATGGTCGCCGCGTCCGGCTCGATCACCGACAGCGCGCGCACGGTGTAGCGCGAATCGGCGGTGAAATCCGGTGCTGTGGAGTGCTGGTACGCGCCGCCGAGCAGGTCGATGATCAGCACGGTCGGCACGGATGCGTCCGGGCCGGCGTGGTCGAGCACAGTGCTCAGCACGTCGTCCCGGAGCGTCGGCAGCACGCGGTTGTCGCCGAGGTACGAGTGCGGGTTCGGCGGTTCCGCGGCGATCTTGCCGGAGTCGGTGAACGGCATCGTGGAGAGCGTTTCCTGCAGCGGGCCGAGTGCGCGCAGCGGCGCGACGAGTTCGTCGCCGCCGGTGCCGAGATAGGCCACGCGGATGTGCGCGATGTGCTTGCCCCGCAACGGTTCCGGCACCATCGGCAGATCCGGGTACGGCAGCATCGCGACCGAGGTGCCGACAGTGTCCGGCAGATCGGCGGTCCAGTCGCGCCAGGTGCGCAGGACGTCGGGGATCTTGGCGGTGTCGAAGTACAGGCCGCCGCCGTACAGCTCGGTCACCGGGACCAGACCGAACTCCAGCGACGTCACGATCCCGGCGTCGATCGGGCCGGTCGTGCGGGTTCCGTCGGGCCGCACGATCTCCGCGGAGCGGACGCGGTCCGAGGCCAGGCCGAAGTGCCGGCCGAGGAGACCGAAACCGCCGCCGAGGGTGTAGCCGACCACGCCGACGCCCGGCGCCGAACCGCTCAGCGGCGCGAGCCCGTGTTCCGCGGCGGCGGTAATGACGCTGCCCCAGGTGGTTCCGGCTTCGACGCGCGCCACAGCGCGGTCCGGGTCGACGGTCACGCCGGTCATTCGGCGCGTCGAGATCAGCACGCCCTCGGCCGGCGCGCGCAGGCCGTGTCCGGTCGCCTGCACGGAAACCGGCAGGTCGCGCTCGGCCGCGAGCCGGACCGCTGCCGCGACGTCGTCCGCGCTGGCGGCGGCGACGACCAGCTGCGGGGTGGAGCTGATGCCGGTCTGGAATCCGGCGATCTCTCCGCGGTAACCAGCCTGGTCAGGGGTGAACGTCTGCATGCCTTCAGCCTGCTGGCTGCTCGGCGATAAGTCCAAGAGATACTAGTTCCAGCAGCTAGAATGACTGGTTATGGAACTGCATCAGCTCGAGTACTTCGTCGCGGTCGCCGAGGAAGCCAACTTCACCCGTGCGGCGGCCCGGATGCACGTCGCGCAGCCCGGGGTCAGCGCGCAGATCCGGCGGTTGGAACGCGAGCTGGGGCAGCCGTTGTTCGATCGGTCCGGCCGCACAGTACGGCTCACCGGGGTCGGCGAGGCCGCTCTGCCGCACGCTCGGGCCGCGTTGGCGGCGGTCGCGGCGGTGCGGGAGACGGTCGCGGAGCACGAGGGTTTGGTGCGCGGTCAGGTGTCGATGGGGATGGTGACTTCACTCGGGCCGGTCGAGCTGCCGGAGTTCCTTGCCGAGTTCGCCGAGCGCTACCCCGGCGTGGAAATCACGCTCAGTGAAGCGAATTCCGACCTGATGGTGGACGCACTGCGCGAAGGACGGCTGGACGCCGCGGTGATCGGCCTGGCTGATGGCGTACCCGCCGGGCTCACTACCCAGATCGTGCTTGACGAGGAACTCGTCGCGGTCACCTCGCTGCGGGACGAATTCGCTGATCGGGACTCGGTCACCTTGGCTGAGCTGGCTGAACGGTCGTTGATCTGCTTGCCGAAGGGCACTGGCATGCGCGGCGTGCTGGACCGTGGCTTCGCCGCGGCGGGGCTGCATTCGCGGGTGACGATCGAGGCGAGCGATCCGAACGTGCTGGCCAAGCTCGGGATGCGGGGTCTTGGCGTGGCGCTGGTCCCGTTGTCGCTGGCTCGCTATTACGCCGAAGAGCTGCACACTTTGCGACTGCGGCCGGAGTTGCGGGGACAGTTGGCGCTGGCGTGGCGGTCCGATGGTCCGGCTGGGCCCGCCGCTCGGGCGCTCATCGAGTTCGCCCAGTCGGTGCTTTAGCAGGGCGCGAAGGATACCGACGCCGCCGCGGATGCGCCAAGGAATTCGGGCCGGAATTCCCGAACCGACGACCTGGCGCTCCCAAACAGAACGACCGCAGTGGGCCGTTCAGGTTGTCTTCTCGTGAATTCCCGGGAATTCGTCGTACTGTCGGCATCGGCCGCGAGTGCGGTCGAACTTCCCGAGAAGACGGAGGCATTTCCGTGAAGCTTGTTCGTCTCGTGCGCAAGGCCCTCCCGAGCAAGAGCCTGAAGTCTTACGCCTGGTACGGCTGGATCTGACGGTCTCATCAGGGCGGCACCGGCCGGTTCCGGAATTCCCGGTACCGGCCGGTACCGCCGCTCACGAGGAGTTGTTAGGTGACCATTCCCGCTGAACGGAACAAAGTGCGGCAGGTGGTATTCGCGCCGCGGATTCAAGAACTGTTCGACCGTTATCGGGGGAAATCCTTCTTTCGGCTGGAACCGGACACGGTCGGCGTCGCCGGGGCCGAGTTGATGGACGCACTGCTGCGCAGCCGTCCGGCGAATGCCGAGGAGCGGCCGACGTTCAAGCCGGTGCGCGGCCGGGTCGTTACGCGGCCGGAATCGTCGGCGCTGATGCGGGCGGTCGGCGCGGACGTGCGGGCCGCGCTCAAGAAGCCGCTCGACGGCGCCGACCTCGCCGGAACCTGGCCCGCCGTGCCGCACAACTACCTGCGCGACCTGGTGTTCGGCCGCGAACAACGGCGGTTCCGCGTCCTCGTCGACCGGCGGCTGGAGCTCACGCCGAAGATCACCTGGGCCGCGGTCGCCACCGGTGCCGCGCTCTGGGGACGGCCCGCGCCCGAGGTCGCGCTGTCCACTCTGGCGCGGATGGTGCTGGAAGCGGACACCTTCGAGCAGCGCCGTTTCGCGATGTACCTCTACCGGCGCGTGGCCGGGCCGATCTGCTTCACCGTCGCCGCGCTGGTCACGAACGCTTTGTGGCTCAGTTCGCCGCTCGACGACGACGTGCCGACCGAGTACGTGCTCAACGAGGCGCTCCGTCTCCTGCCGCCGTCGTGGAACATCCTGCGGGTGCGTTCGCCGGAGTTCACCGAGGTGGACGCCCGGATCGGCCCGGGCGACGACGTTCTGTTGCTGCCGCTGCTCAGCCACCGCGACCCCGAACTGTGGGACGCGCCCGACGAGTTCCGGCCGAGCCGCTGGGCCGCGCTGGACCCGGACAGCCACCCCGGTTACCTGCCCTTCGGGCACAGCAATGAACGCTGCTGGGGACGGCACCTCGTGCTTCCGCTGGCGGAACGCATACTCGACCTGGTCCGGCGCGACGGGCTCGTCGTCGACCCGGCGCAGACGCGGGCCCGGGTGCACCTGGACGGGCTGCTGGAGGTGGCGGACGTGCGGATCGTGCGTGCCTGACAGCTCTTGACAACGTGTCAACGGAGGCGTTCCCCTGGACGGATGCTCCAGGACGGCATGCTCGGCGTCAGCCTGCTCGCGGGCGGCGCGAACGTGATCATGCAGCTGGGCCGGCCCGCGGTCGGGTACGGCGTGATGGAAAGCCGCGTCGATTCCGGGAATCTCTTCAAGCATCCGCTGAAGCGCACGCGCACCACTGTCACCTACCTCGCGGTCGCCGTGCTGGGCACGGACGCTGACCGGGCGGCGTACCGGCGAGCGGTGAACGCGGTGCACGCGCAGGTGGTTTCGACTGACGCGAGTCCGGTGCAGTACCGCGCTTTCGACCGGGAGTTGCAGCTGTGGGTCGCCGCCTGTCTGTGTCATGGCGTCGAGGACGTGCACCGCGCGTTTCTTGGCCGGCCCGCGCCGGAATCGTGGTACGCCGAGGCCTCGGCGCTGGGCACGACGCTGCAGGTGCGTCCTGAGGACTGGCCGGACGACTTCGCCGCGTACTGGGCGGACGGACTGGCCCAAGTGGACATCGACGACCCGATGCGGGAGTACCTCACGGCCATCGCGAACCTGGAATTCCTGCCGCGGCCGTTGTCGCTCCTCTTCGGACGGTTCCACCGCTTCGTGACGACCGGGTTCCTGCCGGAGGTCTTCCGCGAACAGATGCGGCTGCCGTGGTCGGCCGCGGATCAGCGCCGGTTCGATCGGCTGACGCGCGGGATCGGCCGAATGGTCGAACGGCTTCCGTTGCGCGTGCGGCGATTCCCGTATGACGCCTGCCTCGCGGACTTCCGGCGGCGGTTGCGGAAGGGAAAACCGCTCGTCTAAGCGGTTGACCGGGATGCGGTGGTCGGCAAGGGTTGATGCATGGCCACTGTCGACGTAATCCCTGCCGCGGAGGCAGCATGAGCAAAGCGGATGAGGTGCGCGAAGGGGTTTCCCTGACCAACCTCGACCAGGAGCTGTTCGTCGACGCCGGGGTGACTAAGCGCGACCTCGTCGACTACTTCGACGCTGTTTCGGACCGGTTGCTGCCGGTGCTGCGCGACCGTCCGCTGTCGGTGATGCGGGTGCTGCGCGGGCAGGACGCGTTCATGCAGAAGAACCTGCCGAAGTACACGCCGGAGTGGGTGCCGCGGGCGAAGCTATGGGCGGAGAGTTCACAACGGACAGTCACCTACGGCCTGTGCAACGACCGCCGGACGCTGCTGTGGTTCGGCAATCAGCGCGCGGTCGAGCTGCATCCCGCGCTGACGCGAGTGGAGCCGGTCGGCCAGACCGATCTGATCATGGACCTCGACCCGCCGGAGGGTGCGGATTTCAGCGTCGCGGTGGCGGCGGCCCGGCTGGTGCGGCAGGCCTTGGCCGACGTCGGGCTCGCCGGTGCGTTGAAGACCAGCGGATCCAAGGGTGTGCATGTGTTCGTGCCGCTGGTTCCCGGTTTGTCCTTTGAGGACGTCGCGGCGGCGACGCGCGCGGTCGGTGCGCGAGCGGAGCGGATCGACCCGGAGCTGGCGACCACGGCGTTCATCCGGGAAGACCGGCACGGCAAGGTGTTCCTCGATTCGACCCGGGCGGGCGGGGCCACTGTGGCGGCGGTCTACAGTCCGCGGATCCGGCCTGGTGCGCCGGTGTCGTTCCCGGTTCGCTGGGCGGACGCGGACGACGTCAAACCGGCGGATTTCACCGTGAAGACCGCGATCGGGCTGCTGGGGAGCGCTGATCCGTGGGCGGAGGAATTGCCGGAGCCGCAGGAGCTTCCGGCGGATCTCGTGGCCGAGGGGCACACGATCCCGGTCGCCCGGGTCGCGGCGATGCACGAGGGCAAACGCCGGGCCCGGGCGCGACGGGAGTCAGGGGAGAGCGAGTAGATCCTGGTGGTGCACGGTGACCTCGGTGATCTGCCGGTCCTCGGGCAATGCCAGCGTCGGGTCTTGTTCTTGTGCCGCGGCAACGAATCCGCGGTACCAGGTGTCGATGAGTTCGCGGTGTTCCGGCCCGAGCCGCCACGGCGACGGTCTGGTGTGGACTGTCCAGCCGTGCCGCTGAAACTCCGCCGCGGTGAAGGCGACGGCTTCCGGGCCGAGCTTTCCGTCCCGGCGCTGGTGGTTGTTGAAGGCCTCGTTGAGCGCTTCGTCTACGGCGTCCGCGGGGGTGAGGTGAGCGGATCCAGTCACGGACAAAGTGAGGAACGCCGGGCATTGAGCATCCACACAGGACTGCACCAGCCGCTGAATCTCCTCCTTGGCAAGAAGATCCAGCAACGCGGAAGCTGTCACTAACGAAGTGTCGCTGATGTCCAGCCGGGTCACGTCGGCTTGCTGTGTCTCGACGCTGACGCCCGGCGGAAGGCTGCGCGCGGCGATCTCCAGCAGCCGCGGGTCCTGGTCGTGCAGAATCCACCGTTGCGGCTTCGGAAGACGACCGCTCAACCAGCGTCCCATCGCCCCGGTGCCGCAGCCGAGATCCCGGATGACTGCCGGACTGCGCGGGAGCAAGGCGACCAGATCGGCCGCCCGGGCCGCGGTGTCGGCGGGCTCTCTGAGCTTCAGCCATTCCGGCGCGTAACCGGAAGAGTCCACTGTGGTCACAAGGAACGCTCGTATCCGGCGGAAGCGGCGTGGGATTCGTGCAGGGTCACCGAAATCTGCGCCAGCCCCCGCGCGTTCTCGCCGAGTTCCCCGGCATGGATCCGGTCCGCGAGCCGGTCGGCGATCACCTTGGCGAGGTATTCCGTCGAGGTGTTGATGCCGGCGAAATCGGGTTCGTCGTCGAGATTCCGGTAGTTCAGGTCGGCGAGCACCGTGCCCAGCTGCTGGGTCGCGAGCCCGATGTCGACGACGATGTTGTCCGAGTCCAATTCGGACCGCCGGAACGTCGCGTCGACCACGAACGTCGCGCCGTGCAAGCGTTGCGCCGGGCCGAAAACCTCGCCGCGGAAACTGTGGGCGACCATGATGTGATCGCGCACGGTGACACTGAACAACGCGTTCTCCTTTACGGGTAGGTGATCCGGTGCGCCAGTCCGCGCAGAGTTCCGTCCGCCAGTCGTGCCGCGACGTCCGGCAGTTCGGCGAAGGCGGATTCGCCGGTGATGAGGACGTCGAACGCCGGGTCCGCGAGCAGCCGCAACGCCAGCGCCATCCGGTCGCCGTAACTGCGCCGCGCGGCGCGAGCAGGCGAGACGGTGCCGACCTGGCTGCCGCGCACGGTGAGCCGCCGCGAATGGAAGTTCTCGCCGAGCGGCACCGACACCTGACGGTCGCCGTACCAGCTCAGCTCGACCACCGTGCCCTCGCGGCCGAGCAGCTCCAACGAACGCGCGAGACCGGCGTCGGTCGCGCTGGCGTGCACCACGAGGTCGAGGTCGCCGGTCGCGGTTTCCGGGGTGGCGTAACGGATGCCGAACGCGTCCGCGACCTCCGCGCGGTCCGGATCGGGGTCGACGAGCTGGACGTCCACGCCGGGAAACCGCGACAGCAGCCGCGCGACGCTGCAGCCGACCATTCCAGCCCCGATCACTGCGATCCGGTCGCCGACCAGCGGCGCAGCGTCCCAGAGCGCGTTCACCGCGGTCTCGACAGTCCCGGCGAGCACCGCCCGCGCCGCGGGGACGTCGTCCGGCACCACCGTGACCGCCGAGGCGGGCACGACGTACTCGGTCTGATGCGGGTAGAGACAGAACACCGTGCGGCCAGTCAGCTCCGCCGGTCCGGAAAGGACCTCGCCGACGTTCAGGTAGCCGTACTTGACCGGCCACGGAAAGTCGCCCTCCTGATACGGCGCGCGCATGATGTCCTGCTGACTCGCGGGCACGCCGCCGCGTAATACGAGACTTTCCGTACCGCGGCTCAACGCCGAAAATCGCGTTCGGACCAGCACTTCGTCGGCTCGCGGAGCAGCCACCTGCGCTGATCGGACCTCCCCGCCCGCGGCCGAAGTGAACCAGAAAGCCCGCACCGCCCGTGTCAAGGTTGTCCTCCGTTGCTGCCGGATCGAGGCGAAATGGCTGTCTCCACCTGTACACGAACCCCGGCCGAGCTGGGTTCAACTGTCGTCCAGCAGGCCCCCGCGCTGCTGGCGCAACTCGCGCTGCTGACCTTGCTGACCGTCACGACCGGCCTTGGCCTCGCCGGCTGGGCCGTCGGCGTCGCCTACCTCCTCGGCCTGTTAGTGCTGCTCACCCAGGGCGCCTGGCGGATCCGCGTCTACCGGCTGGGCCCCGCCGACCAGGTGACCCTCGCCCGAGCGGCCCTGATCGGCACCGTGACAGCCTTGGTAGCCGATCGCCTGGGCGGGCACCCGCAGCTGGCCCTGATCATCCCCATCGCCGCGGTCGCCCTGGCCCTGGACGCACTAGACGGCCACGTCGCCCGCCGCACCGGCACCGTCTCCGCGCTGGGCGCCCGCTTCGACATGGAAGCGGACGCGTTCCTGATCCTGGTGCTGAGCGTCCTGGTCGCCACGAACGTCGGCCCTTGGGTCCTGGCAATCGGCCTGATGCGCTATGCCTTCGTCGCGGCGGCCCGGCTGTGGCCGTGGCTTCGAGCCCCGCTGCGCCCGAGCTGGGCACGAAAGGCGGTCGCGGCCCTGCAAGGAATCGCCCTGACCGCCGCGGCCGCGGGACTCGCGCCGACGGTCTTGGCGGGGATTGCGGTGGTTGCGCTGAGCTGGTCTTTCGGCCGGGATGTGTGGTGGCTGTACCGGAACCGCGCCGCCTGAATTCCGCTACCGCGATTCTCCACGGCCGGGGTTTACGTATCGGAAACCGTGGTTCCCGCACTGTCGTGGCTCTTGTTTCCGCAGGACCGCGAAAAGGGCCAGCCGTTCGCCCCGCGCAGCTCCGCTTCAGCGGACTACCGCAGGTAGAACGACTGGCCCCGGGATGCGGTATCGGCCCCCCTCCGGCTGATTGCCAACCTCCCAAAGCCCACTCTAGCGGTGTCTGAATACCTCCGCTTAACCCGTCCGTGGTTAACCGGGGCGTATTCCTTTCGAGGTATCTGTCGGTGAGTCAATAGTGTGGAGAATTGCTCTCGAGCTGCGGATCTCTTGTGGTTAGCGATCGCAAAAAGAAACCGTACGAGGATCTTGCTGGCTCCTCCGGTCAGGGAAGGCGAGGGTCGGTGACCCGGTATCCGTCCTGCAGCGGTCCGCCTGCGAGGTCGAGCACCGCACGGGCGACAGCGCCGAGCCGTGGCGCATCGGACGCGGCGGCGGCCAGTCGTCCGGCCAGCCGGGGGTCGTGGTCGTGGAGTTCGCGCCACAGCCATTTGCCGCTGCCCTGCCAGTGCTGTCCGGCCAGCAGAGCCAGTTGCGCGGTCTTGGTCAGCACCCGAACGGCGATGAAGGCGATCTCGGCCGGGTCGCCGGCTCCGGTCAGGTCGTCGAGCAGGTCGGTGAGTTCGTACCGCTGAGCGTCGAGTTCGTCCGGCGTCGCGGCGGCGGGGCCCTCGGCCAGCCGTTGCCGCATCTCGGCCTGCAGCCGGGTGCCGAGGCCGTCGCGATCGGCTACGAGCGCTCCCTCGGCGATGAGTCGCGGGATTCCGGGCCAGCGGCGTGCCAGATTGTCGGCGCAGTAGGCCCGCAGGGCCTCTTCGTCGTGCACCAGCGCTTCCACTGGCCAGTTTTCCCAGCGAAACGAATGCCGGTACGGGGCGTCGCGGGGCTCGGTGATCACCACGAGGTCGAGATCGGACGTCGGCGTGCGCCGGTCGGCCAGCACGCTGCCGCCGACGATCACGACCCGGGCGTCCGCGAGCAACCGGCTGGCAAGCTCACCGGCGGCGGCGACTGGCTCACTTCTCCGCAGGTCCAACGCCGCGGCCCCCTTCCGTCAGCGCCTCAGCCCTTGGCGCTCAACTGCCAAGACACACCCCACCGGTCGTTGACCCACGCGAATGGCCCGAAGCCGTAGTCGTCGAGCGGCATCAGCGTTCCGCCGCCCTCGCCGAGGGCCTCGTAGATGCGCTTGAGTTCGTCGGCCGAGTCGACGGTGACGAACAGCGAGGTCGACGGCGTGAAGTCGAAGGCGTGCTGGACGAAGCTGTCGCTGCACCGCACGCGCTGCCCGGCGACGGTGAACTCGGCCATCACGATCGTTCCCTCCGGGCCGGGGCCGTCGGCGCCGTAACGCTGCTCGGACAGCACGGAGTCGCCGGGGAACAGCGAGGTGTAGAAGGCCATCGCCTCGGCGGCGTCGCGCTTCTGGAACATCAGGAACGGCACGAGGTCGGTCATCGGAGCGCCCTTTCGCAGGTTGGGGTCAGGTCCGAACGTGGCATTGACAAGAAGTTTTGTCAAGCGCGCAGCACGACGCAGGCGAAGCCGAACGAGTGCCGGTAATCCCGGAGCCACTCGTCCCGGTGGGTGGCCGCGGCGGCGAGGGCTTCCGCCTGGTCGGGGTCTTCCGGGTGGTCCAGGGCCCATTCGGCGAGGCTGCCGGTCCACGACCATTCGTAGGCGTCCAGTTCGCCGCGGGTGCTGGTGTGGCCGTGGGTCGGCGTCCAGCCTGCGGAAATCACCTGGTCGAGGAGTTCGGGCAGGTCGGGCAGGTCGCCGAAGATTTCGAGCGCGGCGGGGGTGGGCTCGGATTCCCAGTAGGCGTCGCCGATCAGGGCGCGGCCGCCGGGGCGGACGTGGGTGCGCAGCGCGGCGAGGGTGTCGGTCAATCCATCGAAGGCGTGGGTCGAGCCGATGCACAGGACGGTGTCGAATTCGGCGGTGGCGGGGAATTCGGTGGCTGACTGCTGATGGAGGGTCAGCCGGTCGGCGACGCCCCGTTCGGTGGCGGCGGCGCGGGCGCGCGAGAGGGCGAATTCCGAGGTGTCGACGCCGACGGCGCGGAGTTTCGGGTACGCGGCGAGCGCGCGGATCAGCCATTCGGCACCGCCGCAGCCTAGGTCCAAAACAGCCGCGTCCTCGTGCGGGATGCTGCGGTCGAGCAGGCGCTGGACCTCGTCGTCGCTGATCGGGGACGCGATGGGGTGCCGGGTGTGGGCGAGTGCGGAAAGTCGTTCACGGTTCACGCGCGGCAGGCTGACACGTGCGCCCACCAACGCGCATCTCGTTTACGAGCGGGTGCGCATCGACGCCGACGGGGCGGTGCCGAGCACGCGAGTAGCGACCCAGGCCAGGCCGTCGGCGGTCTCGGCGGGCGTGCCGGACGGCTGCATCACGTGGCTCAGCACGGTGCGCACGACGAGGTCCATGACCACGGTGAGCTGGCCGTCGTCCAACGGCGGGGCGTAGCTGCGGACCCGGCCGCGCAGGACGGCTTTCGCTTCGGTGAGCAGGGTGCCGGCGCGGGTGGTCAGCAGGGGCAGGAATTCGTTGTCGGTGCCGTGCGTCGCGGAGGCGATGGCGCGCAAGAGGATGTTGTCGTCGGCCAGTTCGAGCACCGCGCGGACCGCGTCGTAGATCGCCTCGACCAGGTCGTCCGGATGCCGGTCGAACGCGGTGCTCACGACCGCGAGGAACCGGCGCAGCTCGTGCGAGATCATCGACTCGGCGAGCGCGGTTTTCGAGCCGATCTCGTTGTAGACGGTCTGCCTGCTCACCCCGACCAGATCGGCCAGCCGCGCCATGGTGACCGCGGACCAGCCGGATTTCGCGGTGAGTTCGATGGCGGCGGTGATGATGGGCTGCCGGTACTGGCCGCCCGCGGGCACCGGAAGCACGCTCATAGCCGTCATTCTAGGCGGCCGTTTCGAGCGCGAAAGCGACTGCCTCGGACCACGGCGCCCGCGCGGCGATCCGCTTGCGGTACTTCATGATGTCGCGCGGCCGGTCGACGGTGAACGCACCGACGAGCCGGTCGCCGCGCCGGTACAGGGCGGTGAAGCCGTCCTCGGCCGGGACCGCGACGACGACCTCGTCCGCCCGCGGCGTCCCGACGAACTGAATGCGGTGCGAGTACCAATCGGACCAGAAATACGGCACGGCACTGAACACCCGCGCGCTCGCGGGGTCCAGCGCGTGCCGAGCCGCGGCCGCACCCTGCTCGGCCGCGTTCGTCCAGTGCTCCAGCCGCATCAGCTCGCCGTCGAACAGCGCGTTCGCCACGTGCGCGACGTCGCCGGCCGCGTAGACGCCGTGCGCGGCGGCGAGGGTGCCGTCGCAGATGATGCCGCCGTCGCGCTCGTGCAGCAGGAGTCCGCTGTCGCGCAGCCAGCCGGTGGCCGGTTCCGCGCCGATTCCCGCAACGACGAGGTCGGCTGGGAGAGTTTCACCGGTGGACAGCTGCACGCCGGTCACCGCGCCATCTTGCGACGCGAAGCCGGTGACCCTGGTGCCCAGCCGGAGGTCGGTGCCCGCCGCGCGATGCAGATCCGCGCAAACCTCACCGACCTCGGGGCCGACCGCGCGCACCAAAGGAGTGTCGAGCGCTTCCACAATGGACACTGGCAGGCCGCGTTTGCGCGCGGCTGAAGCGACTTCCGAACCGATGAAACCGGCACCGATCACGACTGTCCTAGCACCACTGTCCAATGCGGACCGGATGGCGGCGGAGTCGTCCGCGGTGCGCAGGGAGTGAATGCCGGAGATCCCCTCGGTGTCCGGAAGGACTCGGGCGGCGGCTCCGGTAGCGATGACCGCTGCGTCGTAGGGGACTGTCGTGTCGCCGGTGTGGATCTCCCGGGCGATCGGGTCGAGTCCGGTCGCGGGAGTTCCCAGCCGGAGGTCGACGCCGAGGTCACGCAGGTCGTCCGCGCCGAGAAACGGTTCCACCGCAACTGGTCCGTCCGCCGCGAGGAAAGCCTTCGACAGCGGCGGCCGGTCATACGGCAGGCGATCCTCCGCGCCGAGCAGCACAATCCGGCCGTCGTATCCCGTCCGCCGCGCCGATTCGACTGCTCGCAATCCCAGCGAGGCGCCGACCACCGCGAGCGTCATGACACCAGTTTCAGTGCGAGCACCGGGCAGGCGTCGACCGCTGCGGCGAGGTCGGTCCGGTGCTCCTCGCCGGGGTTGCCGTCGAGCACGACGACCGTGCCCTCGTCGCCCACCTCGAAGAAGTCCGGAGCCATCGCCTCGCACATGCCCAGGCCGTCACACTTGTTCAAATCCGCTTCGATCCGCATCACACACTCATCCTTCCGGGAGCAACGAAGTCGACCTTTTCCCTTACGCCGCAGTCGGGACAGCACCAACTGTCCGGAATGGACGACCATGGCGTACCGGCCGGGAAGCCTTCGCGCGGGTCGCCGCGCTGCTCGTCGTAGACGTATCCGCAGCCGGGGCACATGCCGCCTTCGCTGGCGTCACCGCGCACGTCGTCCGGCACGGCCACCGTCTCGTGAGCAGAAGATCCATACCGGGCAAGGATTTTCTCCCGCTTCGACGGCTGGATGTTCGCCCGGCTGATGTCGCCTTCGAAGTGGTTGAGCACCCGCTGGTCCATCACGCGCCGCCACAGCGGCGGGAACAGCGCGAGCACGATCATCCCGGCGTACCCGGTCGGCAGCACCGGAGATTCGGCGAAGTCGCGCAGGGTCTGGTAGCGGCGCGTCGGGTTGGCGTGGTGATCGCTGTGCCGCTGCAGGTGGTACAGCAGGACGTTGGTCGCGATGTTGTTGGAATTCCAGCTGTGACTGGGATCCACGCGCTCGTACCGGCGGCGCTCCGGCGGGCCGACCTTCTGCCGCCGCATCCCGTAGTGCTCCATGTAGTTCACGACTTCCAGCAGCGAGAACCCGATCACCGCCTGGATCGCCAGGTACGGCAGGATTCCGACGCCGAGCCACGCCACCATCGCCACCCACAGCACCGCGGACATCAGCCACGCGTTGAGCACGTCGTTGCCGATCCGGAACGGATGCTTGTCGCGGCGGGCGTAACGCTTGCGCTCCAGGCCCCACGCGGATTTCAGCGAACCGAACACCGTGCGCGGCCAGAACCGGTAGAAGCTCTCGCCGACGCGGCTCGACGCCGGGTCCTCCGGAGTCGCGACACGCACGTGGTGCCCGCGGTTGTGCTCGATGTAGAAATGCCCGTAAAAGCTTTGCGCCAGCGCGATTTTCGACAGCCAGCGCTCGTGGCTTTCCTTCTTGTGGCCCAGTTCGTGCGCGGTGTTGATGCCGATCCCGCCGATGCAGCCGATCGAGATCGCGAGGCCGATCTTGTCCACAACGGACAGTTCGCCGCGGGCGATCAGCCAGAACGCGAAGACGAACCCGACGTACTGGATCGGCAGGAACAGGTAGGTGATCCACCGGTAGTAGCGGTCCTGTTCGAGCCGTTCGATCACGTCGTCCGGCGGATTGCTCCGGTCGAGGCCGGCGACCAGGTCGATCGCGGGCACGATCGCCAGGATCACGATCGGCCCGATCCAGAACCAGACGCCCCAGCCGGTCGCGGCGTGCAGGCCGATCGCGAGGAACGCGAGCGACGGCACGACCAGCCCGATCAGCCACAGGTACCGCTTCTTGTCGGTCCAGCGTTCGGTCGACCCCAGCGGCACCGTGCCGGTCATCTCGCTCATCGCGCCCTCCTCCGTTGGCTGGCTTTACATGACGGTAAGACATGTACACCTCGATTGACAAGAGGCGATGAAA
Organism: Amycolatopsis albidoflavus; assembly: GCF_039525725.1. NCBI lineage: Bacteria > Bacillati > Actinomycetota > Actinomycetes > Pseudonocardiales > Pseudonocardiaceae > Amycolatopsis > Amycolatopsis albidoflavus. Next base: position 469,218 of record NZ_BAAAHV010000017.1, on the reverse strand, counting down.
TGTAAAGTTGCCACGGCTGGGTGAATCCGCAGGCGGAGCGGTCAGCGAGCCGCGGTCACTCCGCGTCGATCGACCGGAGCTGGTGTCCGTCCCAGGTGAAGCGGGCAGTGGTGACCGCGTCGTCGCCGTCGGCGCCGGTGATGAGCTGGTGGATCCCGATCCCGCTGAGTTCCGCGTAGACGCACCATTCGTGGTCGGACGTGAGCATGAGATCCAGGTCCAAGGCGGACAAGAGGGCGAACACCTGGCCGCGGTTCGTCGTGTCGACGCCGACGAAGACCTCGTCGAGAAGGATGACCCGGGGCGCCTCCGGCACGGCCTGGTAATGCGCGGCGACGGCGGCGAAGAGCGGCAGGTGAAGGGCGATGGCCTTCTCCCCGCCGGACAGCGCGCCGTGCAGTTTCCGGGTCAGCGGCTGCCAGCCCTCGCCGTTGGCCCGGTCGACCTTCACCACGAACCGGTGCCAAGCGGTGTAGTCGAAGACCTTGGCCAGCTGCTGCTCCCAGCCGGTGGCGGTGTCGTCGGCCTTGGCCTCCTCGATCCGGTCGCGGAAGAACTGGTGCAGGGATTCCCGATCGGCCGCGGTCAGCCGGACCGGATCTTTCAGCAGGAGGTCGCGGGCCGCTTTCGTGCCGGGCGGAAGGTCGGTGGCGACCTGCCAGACCAGCCGGACCGCGACCTTCGACGCGGTGCGCACCTGCTCCAGCCGGTTGTTCATGTTTTCGACCAGTTCGTTCGCCTGGCGGATCCGCGCGGCGAGGTGCCGTCGTGTGTCGCCGGTGAGCGTCTGGTCGAACAGTTCTCGTTCCCGCTCGGTGATCTCGCGGCGGCTTTCCTCGGCTTCTGCGTGCAGGATCTTCAGCAGTTCGGCCGCTCCGACCCGGATCCCGTCCACCACGGCGGTGAAGATCTGCACGTCCTCGTCGGTTTCGAGGTCGAGGTCGGCACGGGTGTGGAGGACGTCCCGGCACGTGTGCATGGACTCGGACAGCCGGTGCAGCGCGTCGCCGATGTTGCTCTGGGAGTGCGGGACACTCGGCCAGGCAGCGGTTACCAGCCGAGCGGCATCCAAAGCGGCGCGCACGCCGTCGCTTGAATCGAGGAAACTCTCGAATCGCTCAAGGTCGTTCAGGCCGCTGTCCGCGGGGAACACCCCGGACGCCAGCCTGCGAAAGCGGAGCGCTGCCGCATCGCGGTCGGCCACCGCTTTTTCGTGTTCGGCCGCGTCTGTCTCCTGGCGGTTGCGCCATTCCCCGACCTCGATCGCCAACTCGGTATGCCGGCTTTGCGTGGACTTCCGCGCGGTTTCGAGTTCGTCGAGGTGTACGCGAAGCTTTTCGATCTTGGCCGCGACCTCGCGATACTCGACGCCGGCGGTGCTGTCTACTGCCTCGAGGGTCGCGGCTAGCTCCAGGTACTCCTCCTCTGCTTCCCGCGCTTCTTCTGCCCGCTGACGGGCATCGCCGGCAGATCGGTCCGCCTGCGTGGCCAAAGAGGAGAGCACCTGCCGCGCCGAGCGCAGTCCGTCGTGGCTTTCCAGCCAGTTCTCGCACGCGGTGCGGAACGCACGGGTGGCCGAGGCGAGATTCGCCAGCGCGGCCCGTTCGGCGGGCATCCCGTATTCGGCGGCACAGGCGGTCAGCGTTCGCAGGGCATCCGCGACCTCGCGTTCTCGCCTGCCTACCCGATCGATGCGCTCGCGCACGAGCCGATCGGCCGCGGCGAGCCCGATCTCCGCCCGGTCGAACTGCCTGGTGGCGGCGTTGAGGACAGTGTGCGGAGGCAGGCTCGCTCGCTCGTCGCGCACGGTTCCCCGGCGTAGGGACAGCGCGGACAGTTCCGTCTCGACGTCGGCTATTTCCTTGTCCAGCAGGAGAATTTCGTTCCGCAGTTCCTCGATCCGCAGCTCGCGAGCGCGTCGGCGGGCAGCCGCGCCGATGTAGGCCGGGCGCTCCTTGCGCCAGCTGCCGGTGAGGTTTCCGAGCCGCCACGATCCGTCCGCCCCGATCGCGGCGGGGCCTTCGGCCGGCAGCACGTCGCCGAAACCCACCGAAGCGAGCAGCCTGCGCATCACGGACGCAGGGACCTCGCCGTCGGGCTCGGGGGAAAGGACATCCGCGAGCGAACGTCCGGCCGCCGCGGGCAAGGAGTCCGGGTCGGCGAATACGTCGTGTCCCTGGACCTCTCCGCGCGAGCCGACCCAAGCGTCCAGCAGTCCCGCGCCTTCGAGAGCGGCTTCGATTCCGGCACGGTCGCCCTCCGGACTGGCGGCGGAGAAGTCGACAAGCCGCCACAACGGCGCACCGGTCATCCGCGTTCGATCAGCGGTGCGGGTCGGCGGTGCGGGCGGGGGAAGGTCTTTCTCGGACTGGAGCCGGGCGATCTCCGCGCCGGAGTCGTCCCGTCGCCGCCGCAGTTCGGCCGCCCGCGCTTCGCGGGAAGCTTCCTGCCGGGTGATGTCCTCCAACGCCGTGTTGACCGCGCGCTCCGCCTCGGCGTTCAACGCCCGCTCTGATTCGAGGAGGTCCAGCAGCAGGTCAGGCTCGGGAAACGGCAGTTCCCGGCAGGCACTTGCCCACGCGAGCGCATCGGTTCGCAGCTGTTCCAACGCGGCTGTCCGCTGCTCCGCGGCAAGATCCAGTTCTTCCTTCGCCGCGGAGAACGCCGACCTCGCTTGCTCCAGTTCCTCCTCCGCCTGGCCTCGTCGCTCGACGGCGCGCTCGTGGCCGTCCAGCCCTTCCTCGACTGCCCGCAGCTGCTCCTCCCGGCTTTGCACGGCGGCGCGCAGCAACGGCCGGGCCCTGGCCGGGTTGTCGCCGTCCAGCTGCGCCGCGATCTCGCCGTGCCCGCTGGGCATCCCGGCGCGTACGGCGGCCTGCCGGGTTTCGTCGGCCAGGTTCCGTACGTGCTCCGTCCGGAGGCGGACGTCTTGTTCCGCGATGCTCCTGTCTCGCTCGTCTTCCTCCGCTGCCTTTTTCTTCCGGCTGGACTCGGCCAGCAGCCGCTCCGCCCGGGACTTGGCTTCGCCCGTTCGCCTGCGAAGAAGGTCCAGTTCGGACCCGCGCTGGTATGCCTCGCTCTCGATCAGTCCGGTCTTGCGAGCCGACGAGGTGCGGATCTGCTTGGCCAGTTCTTCGATCTGCTGCTCGGCGGCTTCCTTTTCCCGCGTCGCGGTTTCGTACCGGGCCGCTGACTCGTGCGCTGTCGAGGCTCGCTTCTCCATCTCGGTGGTGGCTGAGGTGAGCGCGCCCGCGCCGGCGCGCAGCACTCGCTGGGCGTACGTCCGTTGCCGGGCGGCCAGCGCGCGGGTCGATTCGACCAGCTCCTCCAGCTCTTTCAGCCGCTCGTGATGTTTGTCCAGCCTTTCGAAGCCTTCGGCGAGGTCGGCGATTTCTTGCTGGCCCAGCGGCGGGAGCGCCTTGGAAAGCAGATCGGACAGCATGCCCGGGTCCAGCCGCTGCGACAGCTTCGGCATGCGCAGCTGGAGCAGCGCGAGGATCAATGCGTCGAACCGCTGTTCGCTCAGCCCGGGGAAAAGCGTGGTGCGGACTTCGGCCCGGTAGTCGGTCGCGTTCCCGTGGAGCGTGCCGTCGGCGCCGAGCCGTTGTTCGAGCACCTGCCGGGTCAGCGGCTGACCGGAATCGTTGACCAGGCTGAGGCCGCCGGGGACCCCGATCCGCTGGGACGTCGTGAAATAGTCCGGGTGCACGGCCGAGGTGCGGGAACTGGCCTGAAGCCGTGCGCCGCAGGTGAACCGCCTCTCGGGGGTTCCCGGGAAACGGAACTCCAGCCAGACGTATCCGACCCGGGTCACGCCGGTCGCGCCTTCGCCCATGAGGTTCCAGTGCATCGTGCGCTCGCCGGTGCCGAACGTGGACAACCTGTTCGCGCGGAGGCTCGCGTCGAAGAGGAACGGAAGGAGCAACTCGAGCGCTTTCGACTTGCCGCTGCCGTTCGGGCCCCGGAGCAGGAGCCGGCCGTGGTGGAATTCGAAGACCTCGTCGTAGTACCGCCAGATGTTCAGGATCCCGGCGCGCGCCGGTCGCCAGCGGTCCGCCGGACGGGAGAACGAGTCCTCGGCATGCCGGGGGAGTTCGGTGACCGTCATCCTGACGCTCCTTCGGAATCGGCGGTCCGGGCCTCGCGGACGGTGTAGCGCGCCGCCGCCGGAAGCGGCCGGGCGATTCCGGAAGACAGCTGCGCCAAACCGAAGGCCATCAGCACCTCGATCGCGTCGGCGGCCAGCCGCTCGGCGCCGTCCGGACCGCGATATCCCTCGGCCCATCGGGGAAAGCGGCTGAGCAGTTCGCCCGCCTGGATCCGCAGCTGCTCGACAGTGACCGGACCAGTGAGCGTTTCCAGCAAGAGAAGTGCGGCCACTTTCGCGTTGCCCGCGTCGTCGGGGAACCGAGAATCCGTCGCGACGCTCTCGACGTCCACCAGCAGCACGCCCTCCGCGCGCTCTTCCAAGACAAAGCCGCCTTGTTCGGCGGCCCGGCGGAGCAGCTGCCGTCCGGTGGGCGAGGCGAGGTACGCGCGTTCGGCATCGCTGAGGTCATCGAAGTAGAGCACGGGATCGTCGACCAGCCGGCGGAAAACCGAGTGCCGGAGCCACAGATTGCGCTGCACCTCCGATTGCCCGGGGCGATCGCTGTGCGCGCTGGAGACGCCGTAACGACGTTCGCGGGAAACCGCGGCGAGGAGTTCCTCGAAGCGAAGCGCGACTTCGTCAAGCGGCACTTCGAGACGAGAAGGCCCGATCGGCGCGGACAACAATCGCAGCACCAGCGTGCCGTCGATCTGGTACAGCACCTTGGCTTCGGCCGATTCGACGAACGCTTCGGTCGAGCCGTCGACCGCGTCGAGGACGCCGTAGTGCTCCAGCAGCCGGAGGACGTCGACCAATGCCCTTCGTTCTTCGCGGCTGGCGGTGTCCAGCGTCGTGATCGCTTCGTCGGCGGCGGTGGCTTGAACCACTCGCTTCGCGAGCAGCCCGATGGTGGTCACCGGCGTCGCGAGCAGCTCCGCCGCGGTAACGCACAACAGCACGTAACGGCGCCGGTCGAACGGAGCTTTGCCGGAGCGGAGCCGGCGCAGCGGTCGACGCGGGTCGTCGGCTACCCGCACCTTGGCCAGGCGCGCGTAACCGAGCCTCGGCTCGATCGTCAAGGGCCAGCCGCAGTAGTAGTCGAACCATTGCCGGATCGGTTCGCCGCGCCGCCGGATCAGGTCGAACGCGTCCGGCTTGCCGCGCTCGGTGATCAGCGGGGCGGCGAGGAGCTGACGGATTCCCAGCGAGACCTCCTCGCGCTCGGCCGCGGCCAGTTGATTCGCCAACTGGCTCATGAGCCGCCTCCGCTCGCCCGGCGGGCCTGGCTGCTGCCCGCGGCGCGGATCTCGATCTCGTAGTCGGGGCCGTGGAAGAGCCCGCGCGGAGTGGAAAGCTTTGCCACGGCACCGTCGGCCGACGGTCGAAGCAGAATCTCGATCCGGCCGTCGGAAGTCGTGCTCTGGCGGACACCGCCTCGCCCCGGGGCGGTTCCGAGGGCGCGGCCGAGCAGGTCGAGCAGCCTTTCGAACACGGCGTGGTCGAGCCTGTCGAAGGCGGAGAGCCGGATCGGCCCGCCGGTGTCGAGCAAGTCCCAGGCGGCTTCCAGCTCGGCTCGCTCCGCACGGGCCTGTTCCGCCCTCGCTGCCTTGATCGCGGCGACGTCGCGGACCTTGCCGGTGCGGCTGAACCGTTCAGTTTTCCCCGAGGTGCGCAGCAAGGGGGAGACCTCGACCGGCGGCGCTTCTTCCCATGACGTGCTCGAACTGATCAGCTCGGGATCGGGATGGGCGAGATGCGCGTGCCGAGCCGGGCTGAGCCCGAAAACCGTCGACCACAACCGGTGCAGGTCGCCCTGCGCGGGGACGACGGCGAACCACCTGGCCAGCTCGCGGAAATCGGCCGCCGCGCTGCTGGCCCGGCGTCGTGACTCGGTGATCCGATCGAGAACTTGCAGCAGCGTGATGATCGCGCGCCGGGCGACGACATGCAGGTGCTCGGCCCGGGGCGTCGACCCGTCCGAGGGCAGGAACCAGGCGCGGAGTCCGTCCCACCGAGCCCGGCGACGCGCCAGCCATTCAGGACCGGGATCGGCTCCCGACAGCCGGGGGAGATCCGCCCCGGCCAGCGCGCGCTGGTGCATCAGCCCGGCTCCGCGGTCTTCGACCCGCTGGATCCGGACGCCGATCGTGTGCCTCCGCTGCTCCAGATCGGTCAGGAATTCCTCGAGATAGGCCACGGTGGATGCCTTGACCTCGTGGAAGGTGGCGAGGGTGGTTCCTTCCGAACGCAGCAGCCGCTGCAGTTCGCCGTTGAACTGCTTGGTGTTGGCGCGCAACGCTTCGAGATGGCTTTCCAGTTCGGTCAGCGTGGTGAACACCCGGCGATCCGAACCCGCGTCCAGTTCGCGTGCCAGGTCGGCGAGCCGGTCGGCGATCGCGTCGAGAACCGCTGTCTGCAGCGCTCCGGCCGACGCGAGCATGCTCATCGCGTGCACGACGCCGGCGAACGCGGCTTCGCCTTGCCGCGTCAGGGAATACTGCAGGTTGCGCCGCTCGTACTCGGTGGCCGAGCGGTAGTTCTCCGAATGGTTTTGGACGATGTCGACGAGATGCCACGCGTGAAGCTGTTCCAGCGCGCGCCGGAGTTCCTCGTCTTCGAGCGCGTCGAGCCAGCCGACCGAACGCAGGCGGGCCCGGACGTCGTCCAATCCGAGGGAAGTCTCCAGCCGCTCGTTCGCCTCGCCGAAAGCGTGCAGCACCGACACGTACAGCCCGGCCAGGTCTCCGCTGGTGAAGCGGAACATCTCAGGCGGGACACGGATCGGGTCCATGCGTCCTCCTGCCATCGTCACCGGCAACGGTACGGGAGGGCACCGACACTTCAGCCGTTCGGCCGCGGCGCACCCGGCTGCGAGATCGGGTGCTCGATGATCTCGTCCAAAAGTCTGTCGGCGACGCGCTCTTCCGGCACCGTTTTTCCTTGCTCAGCCAGATGATTCGCCAGTTCCGGATCCCAGGGAACCGGGGTCGCCCGTCCCGTCGGAGGGCCGTCGGCGACCGCGGCGAGGTAGTCGGCGCTCGTCATCCGCCAGGGCTTCGCACCGGTTCGGGCTACGACATTCGCGGCGATTCGCAGCCCGTCGCCATCGAAATCACCGTGGTAGTAAAGAACTGTTCCGAGTTTCGCCAGCTGCTTCAACAAGGCGACTCCGGCGCTGCTCGGCCAGCCGGAGGTGCACACCAGCGGAGGACAGGACCTGCCGAAGCGAGCCAGCGCGAGGGCCAGCACGCTGGGATTCTCGAACACCCAGACCGCGCTCGGCGCGGCGGTCAGCCTGCTGCCGCGGAGCTGCTGCGACGTCAAAACCGCCGCGGTTCCCGCGTCGCCGCACGCGTCGAGGATCCGGCCGACGACGTGGTCGCCGGGGAGCCGGAGCCCGGCCGCGAGCACGGTTGACGACAGTTCGTCGTCGGCGATGCCCGCTCGTTCCCACAGCGCTCGGCGTTCCGGCGCGTCCGCCGGCGGCGGCACGTCGTAGATCGCGGTCAGGGCTTTGAGGACGAGATTCGCGGTGCGGGTGCCGTCGTCCAGCGCATGAGTCGCGTCGAGCACGGAATCGGCGAATACCGGCAGCGGCACCCCCGTGGCCGGCAGTTCGGAAAGCACGCGCAGCGCCCGTTCGAGTTCGAGCCGGGTGCGTTCGATCGAGCTCTCGATCAAGCCCGCCCGGCGAATGCCCGCAGTCCAGGACCGCAAGGCCGGTTGCGCGGTGACCACGGGATGGCCGTCCAGCCAATCCCACAGACCCGCGCGGGCTTCAGCGGCCGTCCGGCGATCCTCGGCGCGGTTGCCGATCGGGCCGACCAGCCTCGCGACGACTTCGCGCGCCCCGGCTCCGACGGCCTCGCGAAGGGTCTCGTCCAGCCGGGCAAGGGCGATGTTCGTGTACTCGCCGGGAAACTGTGCCAAGCCGAGCAGGTCGGCGACGGCCGTTTGCTGCTCGGAATCGAGCGGGCCGACCCGGACGCGGCTGACCGGAAGTCCGGACGAGAGCCTGGCGTGCACCGCTTGCCACACCGGAGCCAGTGCCGCGGGAAGCTGGCCGACAGGGTCCACTGTGGCGAGTGTAGGGGTCGTGAGCGGCAATACCCGGTTCAGACGCTCACGAGACGCGGGCGTGCCGCAGCACCTCGACCACCGGGTCCAGCCGAGTGTCGGCCGTCCGCCGGATCAGGAATGTGGTCAACGTGGCGACCAGATCGTCGATCGGCAGGACCGCGCATTCGTTCGGGTCTAGTGCCAGCACGGTCGCGGATTCGATCGGTACGAGCGTGAAGCTTTTGGTGCTGCGCAAGAAGATCAACAGCCCGCTGACGTCGGAGAACTGCGCTTCCGGATCGACCAGCACGCCCTTGGCGGCGAGCTGCTCGGCGCGCCGGGAGCCGAGATCCCAGTGCCGCGGACCTTGCAGGTACTGGAATCCGCGCAGGTCGGCGAGAGTGAGCGAGGTCCGGCCGGGGAATCGCGACGCGTCCACCACGGCGCCGAGCGGTTCGCGGTAAAGGACGATGGTCGACAGCCGGTCGTCGGAAGTTCCCAGGTGGGACACGGCGAGGTCGAGCGAGTTGCTGAGCAGCGCGGATTCCATCCCGAGCGACGGCATCTGCCGCAGCGTGAACCGGTAGGAGCCGTCCAGCGCGCGGATCGATTCGCTGAGCTGGCGGCGGTGCGCGGGATTGAGCACGTCGGGGATGGCGAGGCGGATGTCGGCGCGCTGGTCGCGGGTGCGCATCCGGGCGGGGATGGCGTCGAAGCCCGAAACGACCGATTCGGCGAGCGGCAGCAGTGCCTCGCCCGCCTCGGACAGCCGGGTGTGATGGGTGGAGCGGTCGAACAGCGGCTCGCCCAGTTCACGTTCGAGGTCGCGAATGCGCTGGCTGAGCGGCGGCACGGACATGTTGAGCGACCGCGCGGCGCGGGTGAAGTTCAGCTCGCGCGCGACCGCGAGGAAGTACCGCAGGTGGTGAATCTCCACGACCAGCAGCGTACCCACGGTGTTATCACCGTGGTCATACCGATCTGATGCACTCGGTCATTCCCTTCTGGTGAGCAAGCGCTTAGCGTCAGTGGTGAAGCAAAGATCGTCAACGGGAGGACCGCGAAGATGGATGCCACCGGACCGCTTTCCGGGGTTAAGGTGCTCGACCTGTCGTCCGCGGTGATGGGCCCGTACGCCACGCAGATCCTCGGCGACTTCGGCGCCGACGTGATCCGGGTCGAACCGCTGCGCGACGTCGCCCGGCACTCGCCGGCCAACACCGGCCGCACGCCCGGGATGGCCCCGCTGTACATGCAGGTCAACCAGAACAAACGCAGCATCGAAATCGACCTCAAGGACCCCGCCGGCCGCGAAGACCTCTTCGCCCTGCTCTCCGACGCGGACGTCCTCGTCACCAACATGCGCGCCGCCGCGCTCGACCGGCTCGGCCTCGGCTACGAGCAGCTGCGCGAACGCTTCCCTCGCCTCGTCTACGCCCACGCGCAGGGTTTCGCGCCCGGCTCGTCGCGCGCCAACCGGCCCGCCTACGACGAGGTCATCCAGGCCACGTCCGGCCTGGTCAGCCTGCAGGACCGGGCGGGCGGCACGCTGCAGTTCGTCCCGACCTTCATCGCCGACAAGACCGCCGCGCTGTATCTGCTCAACGGCGTGCTCGCCGCGCTCTTCGACCAGCAGCGCACCGGCAAGGGCCAGCAGGTCGAACTGGCGATGGCCGACGCGATGATCGCGGTCAACCTGGTCGAGCACCTGGCGGGCGACGTTTTCGTCCCGGCCGCCGGCGACGTCGGCAACCCGCTTTCGCTCAGCGACACGCACGCCGCGATGCGCACGGCCGACGGCGGCGCGATCGCCGCGGTGCCTTACACCAACGACGCCGTGCGGACGCTGCTGATCGGCGCCGGCCTCGACGACGCCGCGGCCGATCCGGCCTGGGACTCCCCGGTGATCGACCGGGAGATTTTCACCGCGGGGGTGGAGAAGGTCTTGGCCAACTCCGCCGGCCGCACCACCGCGGAGTGGGAGGAGTACCTGACCGCCCACGACGTTCCGTACGCGGTCGTCGTCGACATCGCCGACCTGCCGACCGACCCGTACGTGCAGGAAGTCGGGCTGATCACCGAGCGGGAACACCCGACCGAGGGGACGATCCGCGTAGTGGAGAGCCCGCTGCATTTCTCGCGGACCCCGGCCGGGTTCCGCAGGCACGCCGAACGCGCCGGAGCGAGCACCGCCGAAGTCGTCGGAGCCGTACGCACCACTGAAGGGGTTTGATCCATGGATCTCGAACTGTCGAAAGAGGACCTCGCGTTCCGCGACGGATTGCGGGAGGTGTTCCTCGGCGCGATTCCGGAGGAAATCCGCAAGCGCAGCGCACTCGGCCTGATCACGCGCGACGACATCGTCACCAGCCAGCGGATCCTGAACGAGCACGGTCTCGCGGTGCCGCACTGGCCGACGCAATGGGGCGGCCAGGACTGGACCCCGACGCAGTCCCACATCTACGCCTCCGAACTGCAGCGCAACGCGGTGCCGCAGCCGCTCGCCTTCAACGCGAGCATGGTCGGCCCGATCATCGCCGAGTTCGGCAGCGAGGAGCAGAAGCAGAAGTTCCTCCCCGCCACCGCGAATCTCGACATCTGGTGGTCGCAGGGCTTCTCCGAGCCGGAGGCCGGTTCGGACCTCGCCGGGCTGCGCACCACCGCCCGTCTTGAGGGTGACCACTACGTCCTCAATGGACAGAAGACCTGGACCACCCTCGGCCAGTACGGCGACTGGATGTTCGTGCTCGCGCGGACCAACCCGGACGCGCCGCGCAAGCAGCAGGGCCTGTCCTTCCTGCTGCTGGACCTGAACACGCCGGGCATCGAGCGCCGGCCGATCAAGCTGGTCGACGGGTCCGCCGAGGTCAACGAGTTCTTCTTCGACAACGTGGTGATCCCGGCGGAGAACCTCGTCGGCGAGGAGAACAAGGGCTGGACGTACGCGAAGTTCCTGCTCGGCAACGAGCGCAACGGCATCGCCCAGGTCGGCACCGGACAGCGGATCTTCGCCGACCTCGCCGCCGCAGCCGCAGATCTGCCCACAGAGGACGGTCCGCTCGCTGACGACGCGGAGTTCCGCGCCGCCATGCACACCGCGAAGACCACGCTGCTGGCGCTCGAAGCGACCCAGATGCGGGTGACTGCTGCGTCGGAAAACGGCCAGCCGAGCCCGGTGTCGTCGCTGCTCAAGATGGAGGGCACGCAGGCCCTGCAGGCGCTCACGAAGCTGCGCATGCGCGCGGCCGGTTCCGACGGCATGCTGCTGGACACCGAATCCCCGGTGAAGGCCGACGAGGCCGCGGTGGTGGCCGCGGCGCAGTACCTGAACCAGCGGAAGCTGTCGATTTTCGGCGGCTCCAACGAAATCCAGCGCGGCGTCATCGCGAAGACGATCCTCGGTCTGTAAGGGACGGCGACTCATGAACCTCGAATTCAACGAAGACCAGAAGCTGCTGTTCGAGACCGTCGACACGGCGGTCGGCCGCGGCTACCCGGCAGGCGGCCGCGCGGCCGCGACGAGCAGCGAACTCGGCTGGAACGACCAGGTCTGGAACACCCTCGGCGAACTGGGTCTCGCCGGCCTCCCGATCTCCGGCGACCACGACGGAGCCGACGCCGGCCCGGTCGAGGTCTACGCGACGCTGGAGGCGATGGGCAAGCACGCGGCGGCCGAACCGCTGCTCGACGGCGTGTTCCTGCCGTCGTGGATCATCACCGAGCTGGGCACTGACGACCAGGTCAAGGCGCTGCTGCCGGTGCTCGCAGCCGGTGGCACCACGATCGCGGTCGCGCACGCCGAGCCGGGACGTCCGTGGGGCGTCGCGCCGTCGGTGTCGGCGGCCGGTTCCGCGCTGACTGGCGTGAAGTCGCCGGTGCGCAACGCCGATCAGGCCGACAAGTTCCTGGTCACCGCGGTCGACGAGAACGGCCGCACCGGGGTGTACCTGGTCGAGGCGACCGCTGAAGGCATCACTCGGGTCGACGGCCGGGCCGCGGACTGGGGCCACACGTCGCAGGTCGAATTCGCTGGTACGCCAGCGGTTCTGCTCGGCACCGCGGACTCCGACGCACCGGCTGCGTTGCGTCGCGCGTTCTCGCGGGCGCGGATCGCGGTGACCGGTGAGGCGATCGGCCTGATGGAGACCGGGCTCGCGATGACCGTCGAATACCTCAAGACCCGCAAGCAGTTCGGCGTTCCGCTGGCGGCGTTCCAGGCGCTCGTGCACCGTGCCGCCGACCTGTACGCGAAGGTCGAGCTGGCTCGTTCGCTGGCGCTGTGGGCCACCGCGACGGTCGAGGCATACGACAAGGGTGCGTCCACAGTGGACCTCGACGCCGTGGCTGACGACGCGTTCGTGTTCGTGTCCGACGCGGCGACCGCGACCGCCGAGGAGATTGTCCAGCTGCACGGCGGGATCGGAATGACTTACGAATCAGAGGTCGCGCACCACGCGGCGCGGCTGATTGCCATTACGGAGAGTTACGGCGGAGTGAGCGCGGCCCGTCGCCGCGCGCTAGCGTCGGACGCGTTGCTGACGCCGCCGAGCGCGCTGCTCAACAACGCGGACGCGGTCACCGCCTGAGAAAGGAGTGCGCCATGCCGGTCGTCGCGATCGTCGGCGCTGGGGTCATCGGAGTGTCGTGGGCTCGGCTTTTCGCCGAGGCGGGCTGGACGGTGCGAGTCACCGATCCGCGCCCGGACCTGCGGGAAATCGTCGATCGAGACCTCGCCGGGCTGCCCGCCACGGCAGTCGCGGACCTCGCGGAAGCCGCTGACGGCGCCGACTTCGTCCAGGAGTCGGGCCCGGAGCGGATCGAGCTGAAGCGGGAAATGTTCGCGACGCTCGCCGCCGCCACGCGCGACGACGTAGTACTGGCTTCCTCCTCCTCGTCGCTGTTGCCCTCGGTGATCGCCGAGGGCAACGCGGCGGCGTCGCGGATCGTGATCGGGCACCCGTTCAACCCGCCCGAACTGATGCCGCTGGTCGAGGTGGTGCCCGGGGTTTCGACCTCTTCGGAGACCGTGGCGAAGGCTGTCGAGGTCTACCGGGGCCTGGGCAAGAAGCCGATCACGCTGAAGAAGGAAGTGCCCGGCTTCGTCGGGAACCGGCTGCAGAAGGTCTTCAACGACCAGGCGATGTACCTCGTGCAGCAGGGCGTGATTTCCGCGGCGGACCTGGACGAGCTGGTCAAGGCCTCGCTCGGGCCGCGGTGGGCGACCATCGGGCCGTTCGAGAGCATGCACCTCGGCGGCGGCCCGGACGGGATCCGGCACCTGGTGGGCCACGTCGGCTCGCAGATGAAGTTCGAGATCGGCCGCCCGGACCGGGAACACCTCGACGCGGTGATCGACGAGGTCGAGCAGACCTACGGCACCGCGGACACGTACGCGTCGAGGGTCGAAGCGCGAGACAGCCGTACCCGCGCGCTGCTGGACGCGCTGGAGAAGGAATGACTCTCACCGAGCACCTCGAAGCCGCGCTCGCCAAGCCAGCCACCACCGACGAGTACGACCCGCACCAACCGCTGGCGGACTTGCTCGGCTCAGTCGGCCTGCAAGAATCCGACGCCGGCGGCCGGATCGAGTTCACCGGAGCAGACCCGATCCTGCCGGGCGCACTGCGACTGGCCGGGGCGACGTCCATCGCGCTGGCGGCGAAATCCGTCGCGGTGGCGAAAATCTGGCAGTTGCGCGGCGGACGCGGGCAGGACATTTCGATGGACCTGCGAACCGCGCCGCACCGGCTGTGCCCGTTCTACGACAAGAAGTGGGAACTGCTCGACGGCTATCCGCAAGGCGATCCGGCGCGCGTCGACCCCGCCTTCGGCACGGATCGGTTCTACTCCACTTCGGACGGACGCTGGGTGCACCCGATCAGCCCGTACCCGAAGCTGCGCAACGACGCGGCCGCGCTGCTCGGCGTCCCCGAACGGGATGCCGTGGTGCGGCAAGCGATCTCGCAGTGGAACTCGTTCGAACTGGAGGACGCCGCCGAGGCCGCGGGCGTCATCATGCCGGTGGTGCGCACGACCGAAGAGCTGATGGCGACCGAGCAGTACCAGTCGGTGCTGTCGACGATGCCGCCGGTAATCGTCGAGCGGATCGGCGACAGCCCGCCGGAACCGTTGCATCCCAACCCTTCCACGCCGCTAGAAGGAATTCGCGCCCTGGGCCGAGCACACATCATCGCAGGCGCTGGCTGTGGCCGGGCGCTGGCTTTGCATGGCGCGGACGTCCTGAACGTCTGGGATCCCGGCGAATACGAACTCCCGCTGCTCTATGCGACGTCCAATGTGGGCGTTCGCTCCACCCGCCTCGACTTCCGCCGCCCGGCCGACCAGGAGCGAATGCACTGGCTGCTGACCGGTGCCGACATCTTCTACGCCAACCGCCGCCCGGGATATCTTGCGCGCCATGGGCTCGACGCGGAAACCGCCGCCGAGATCCGCCCCGGGATCATCCACGCCGAAGTGACGCTCAACGGCAGCACCGGCCCATGGTCCGGCCGCGTCGGCTTCGACCAGACCGCCGGTTGCCTGGCCGGCGTCATGCTGCTGGAAGGCGAGGGCGGCGTCCCGTCGCTGCCCGCGGTGCCGGTGGTGAACGACTACATCACTTCATGGTTCCTGCAGCTGGGAATCCTGCGCGCCCTCATGCTCCGCGCGGAATGGGGCGGTTCTTATCGGGTGCAGGTTTCGCTGACCCGTGTCGCTTTGTGGTTGCTGAGCCTGGGAATCTTCGACAAGAGCTACGCGGCGGAGGTCGCCGGTGTCGCACCCGGACACGAATACTTCGACCCCGAGACGTTCACCGCGGACACCCCGCTTGGTCGCTATCGCGGCGTCACCGAGCAGATCCGGATGTCGGAGACTCCGGGCTATTACACGAATCCTTTGATCCCGAGGGGATCGCACCGTCCAGAGTGGAGGTGACATGTTCAGCGAACTGGTAGTGCTGGGCATTCGCACCGGGACGATTTACCGCGTCGGACTTCCCGACGGGCAGGTTACCCCGCTGTACAAAGAAGGCGGTGTCTCGCCGGACGGCGTTGTCGTCGCCGATGGCACTGTTTATTGGACCACCATGGGAATGCCTACGCGCGACCCTTCGGTGCCAGGCGAAGCTGGCCTCGACTACTCGGCCCGCAATGGCGGCCTGCACGCGGTGTCCTTCGATGGCACCGGTGCACGCGATGTGGTCCCGAATGGAACTCTGACTACCGGGAAACAGTTGGCATACAACGGTTCCCTGTACTGGGGTGACCGGGAAGGCTACCGAATCACCCGGGTACGTCCGGATGGCACCGGGCTCACGGATCTGATCGTGAACGAGCCGGACGACAGCGGGACGCAGGAATGCGTCGGCGTCACTGTGGACTCGACGCATCTTTACTGGACCCAGAAGGGCCCGGCCAAGGGCGGCGTCGGCCGGATTTTCCGTGCTGGGCTGGAGATTCCTTCAGGCGAGACCGCTCGCGACCGGTCCGATGTGGAGACCCTGTGGGACCACCTGCCAGAGCCGATCGACCTGGAAATCCATGGCGGGTACCTGTACTGGACCGACCGTGGCGCGGCTCCGAAGGGAAACACACTGAACCGCGCGCCGCTCCCCGGCCCGGGAGAGAAGGGCGCCGAACCGGAGATTTTGGCGAGCGGTTTCACCGAGGCGATCGGGCTGGCGGTGGATGACGAAGTCGCTTACGTGTCCGACTTAGGCGGGCGGATCACCGCGGTGCCGTTGGCTGGCGGCGAGCCGCGCGTGGTGGTGGACATGGGCGAGTTGTTGTCCGGGATCGCAGGAGTTCAGGCCTCGTAAGCGCCTACGCCGGTTAGAACCCAATGCCGCGCAGCTTAAGCCCTGCGGCATAGGCCTGCGACCGTCCACAAGGGACGCAAAAAGTGACGAAATGCCCGCTTCCTGCCCCTGCGGCCGTTTGCTGAAGTCCGTGAGGGGAACCCTGAGGGACTCTGAGTCCCTCAGGGTTCCCCTCACGGTCAGCGCCTTCGACCCGGGCGGACGTGCTTCAATCGCGCCCGTGGTGCCGCCTCAAGCTACGCGGCATTGGGTTCTACCGGCACAAACAATCGCGAGCAGCTACCGAACCGCGATCCCGCGCAGGATCATCTCCACCATGTTCAGCAAATGCTCCTGCAGATCAAACGGAGCAGCCTCGCTCTCGATCCACGAACTCAGCGTCCCGAAATAAGACGTAGCCAGCAACAACCCAGCCTGCGCCGGATCAATGTCCGCGCGGATCTCCCCAGCCTCCTGCGCCCGCGCGACGAACGTGCCGAACTCGCGGGCCAGTTCCGGGTTGCCGAACACGTTGGTCGAGTGGATCGCCGCGCCCATGCAGGCGATCGTCTCCGCTCGGGAGTCGAGGCTGTTGCGCGCCAGTTCGATCAGGTACCGGCTGAGCACCTCGCGCAGCGGCCGGTCCTCCAGGTTCTCGGCGCGCACCGCGGTCATCGCGCGTTCCCGCCGCCGCAGGCTCCACTCGTCCAGGAACGCGGTCTTGCG
Organism: Amycolatopsis albidoflavus; assembly: GCF_039525725.1. Lineage (NCBI taxonomy): Bacteria > Bacillati > Actinomycetota > Actinomycetes > Pseudonocardiales > Pseudonocardiaceae > Amycolatopsis > Amycolatopsis albidoflavus. Next base: position 452,545 of record NZ_BAAAHV010000017.1, on the reverse strand, counting down.
CTGGAAGTGGTTGAACACGGTGGCGCGCGCGGTGTCGGCGCGTTCGGCGATGTCCTCCATCGTGGTGTTGTCGTAGCCGCGCTCCACGAACAGCTCCACGGCCGCCTGGAACAGCCGGTCCCGGCGTTCGTGTCGCTGCCTGGTTCGCCGGTCGCCCGTCGCTTCTGCCGTCATGTCTGGCAGTCAACCATCATTTCCTCCCGGCGCCTGCTGAACGCCCCCTTGACGCTACTTACGTCGCGGCATAACTTGGACTCAAGTCCAAACTTATACTCCAGTTCAAGGAGGCGGCGATGCGGCTGGTCACCTACGAATCCGCGGGTACGGCCCGGCTCGGTGTGCTGCACGGCGACGTCGTGGTGGATCCGGCGCGCGTCTTGCGGGCGGCGAAGGCCGGAGCCGAAGTCCCGGTCGAGATGGTCGCCTTCTTCGAGGGCGGGGCCGAGGCGCACGCCAGGGCTGAACAGGCCCTTCAGCTCGCAGACGCTGCGGCGGAAAAGGGCGACTTGTTGATCGACGGAGGCCATCCGGCAGTGCTTCCGCAGGAGGAAGTCCGGCTGCTCGCCCCGGTGCCGAGGCCGCGCCGGATTCGCGACTATCTCACCTACACCCAGCACGCCTCCGGCTCCGGCCTCGCCGTTCCGCCCGCCTTCGCGGCGATGCCGATCTGCTACAAGGCCAACGTCGAGACGGTGATCGGCCCGGAGGAGCCGTTGCTGTGGCCGTCCTACACCGCGCAGCTCGATTTCGAGCTCGAACTCGGTTTCTTCACCTCCGGCGGCGGCAAAAACCTCACCCCGGCCGAGGCTGCCGGACGCATCGCCGGCGTCACGATTTTCAACGACGTCAGCGCCCGCGACATCCAGCTGTTCGAGATGAGCATGACGATCGGGCCCTCCAAAGGAAAAGACTTCTGCACCGCGATGGGCCCGTGCGTGCTCACCATGGACGAGGTCGACGAATGGGCGGTGCAAATGTCGGCGACGGTCAACGGCGAGGTCTGGGCTTCCGGGTCCACAAAGGACCGGCAGTTCTCCTTCGCCGAGGTGCTCGCGTGGGCGTCGCTGGACGAAGACGTCTATCCGGGGGAGTTCTTCGGGCTCGGCACGGTCGGCGGCGGGTGCGGGCTGGAATTGGACCGCTGGATCCAGCCGGGCGACGTGGTGGAACTTGCCGCGTCTGGCGTCGGGGTGCTGCGAAACCCGGTGGGGCAACGGCAGATCCCGCCGGAAGGTGCGGGATTGGCTTCATATCACGGTGCACCCGAGGTGCACCTTCACTAGGAGGTAGCCATGCCCAAAGAAATTCCCTACACCAAAGGACATCACCGGCTCACCGAACACTGCTCGGCTTGGCTGGTCCCGGACGGAACGTGGGGCTGGAGCAACGCCGGGCTGATCGCCGGGGCCGGAGAGTCCCTTCTCGTCGACACTCTCTTCGACGTGCCGATGACCCGGGAAATGCTGACCGGTCTGTACGAAACCACAGTAGACAGTCCAATCAAGACAGTCGTGAACACGCATGCCAACGGGGACCACTGGTTCGGCAACGAACTGGTCGCTGACGCCTCCATTGTCGCGTCCGAGGCCACGGCGGAAGAAATGCGCACCAACGGCCCCGACCTCATGCGCGGCCTGGTGCATCAGGAAGGTCCGCTCGGCCGGTTCGCCCAGCACATCCTCCACCCGTTCGACTTCGACTCCATCACCGCGACCTACGCGACCCGGACGTTCGCCGAACAGCTGAAGCTCGATATCGGCGGCGTGGCAGTGGAAATCCGCTGTCTCGGCCCCGCGCACACCGAGGGCGACAGCGTCGTGCTGGTTCCGGACGAGGGTGTGCTGTACGCCGGCGACCTGTTGTTCATCGGCGGCACCCCGATCACCTGGGCAGGCCCGGTGTCGAACTGGATCGCCGCCTGCGACGCGATGCTGGCGATGGACGCCGAGTTCGTCGTCCCCGGCCACGGCCCGGTCACCGACGCCGACGGCATCCGCTCGGTCCTCGACTACCTGCAGTGGGTGCAAGCCGAGGCCGCCGACCGCCACCGCCGGGGGATGACCCCGGAGGAGGCGATGCGCGACATCTCGCTTGGCCGGTTCGCGGACCTCGACGAGCACGGCCGTCTCGCGCAGAATGTGCTTGCGGTGTACTACGAACTAGACCCGGAGATGGAACGGGTGGACACGCGTGAGGTGTTCCGCCGCATCGCCGAACTGGAAGGGTTCGCGTGAGCCGCTAACCGGCCACGGTCAGGATCCCGAGCGCCAGCAGTACGAGAACCTTCACGGTTTCCGTTGCGATATAAACGAAATGCGCCCGAGACCGCGGCAACTCCGCGCCTTCCGGGGCGGCGAGGACGCGGTCCGTCCGCCGGTTCAACGCCGGACGGACCGCTCCCAGCTGCCCGATCAGCACCACGACAGCCACCGCCGCCAGCACTGTTACGGCGACCCCCGGCTGCCCGACCACCACGGCGACCACCACCCCCGCCGCGAGCACAATCTCGGCGAGGTTCAAGGCCCGGAACACCAACCGGCCGATGCCGAGGCCGATCGGGATGGTGACTCCCGGCGCTCGGAACTTCAGCGGGGCTTCCAGGAACGAGATGGCGAGCACCATCCCGAACCAGACGAACGTGAAGGCGCCAATCAACGCAATCCCATGCACAGCGCGGAAAACCTCGATTCCCGTGTTCGATCCGCCGCTGCCAGGCTACTCCCGCTACCAGGTCACCGGCAGCCGCACCGGACCGTAAATCGACGCGTCGTGCGGCAGTTCCACTTCAGCGAACGGCACCGCGAGCCGCAGGCCGGGGAATCGCGCGAACAGCCGGAACAGCGCGGTCCGCATCTCGACCCTGGCCAGCTGCTGCCCGAGGCATTGGTGCACGCCGTGCCCGAAAGCCAGCTGCCCGGCCGCTTTCCGGGTGACGTCCAGCTCGTCCGGGTCCGGGAACTTCTCCGGATTCCGGTTGGCCACCGGCAGCGACACGACGATCGGGTCGCCCGCTTTGATCGCCACGCCGCCGAGTTCGACGTCCTCCCGCGCGGTGCGGATCGGGCCGATGTGGATCACGCTGAGGTAGCGCAGCAGTTCCTCGACCGCGCCCGCGACCAGGTCCGGATCAGCCTTGAACTTCGCCAGCTGCTCCGGGTTTTCCAGCAGCGCCAGCGTGCCGAGCGCGATCATGTTGCGGGTCGTCTCGAACCCGGCGACCAGCAGCATCATGCCGATGTTGGCGAGTTCCTCGTCGGTCAGCTCGCCGCCGCGGACCAGGTCGGACAGCAGATCGTCGCTCGGCGCCGCCCGCTTCTCCTCGATCTGCCCGGCGATGAACGCGACGACGCCCTGGGTGGCGTCGATCCGCTCGGCGATCGGGACGTCCTTGGAGAACATCGTGGTGGTGAACCTGTCGAATTCGGCGCGGCGCTCGTACGGCGCGCCGAGCAGTTCGCAGATCACCAGTGACGGAACCGGCCGCGCAAACGCTTCCACCAGGTCGACCGGACCGTCCGCGGCGGCCATCGCGTCGAGGTGGTCGTCGACGATCTCGGCGACGCGGTCCTCCAGCTTCCGCATCCGGTGCACGGTGAACGCCCCGGTCAGCAGCTTGCGGTAGCGGTGGTGGTCCGGGTCGTCCATTCCGCTGAACACCCCCGGATCCGCTGGTTTCGGTTCCGGCAACGGGCCGAAGTCGAGCGGGATCTTCGACAGCTCCACTCGCGCGGACATCCGCTTGTCCGAGAGGACTGCCCGCACCTCCTGATATCCGGTGACGAGCCAGCCTTGCCCGCCGTCCGGATACGTCAGCGGCTCGACCGGAGCCTGGGTGCGCTGGGCCGGCGCCGGATCGAACGGACACGCGCCCCTTTCGAGCGGGAGTCCTGCCTGACGGGTCATCGTCGCTCCTTCCCCTCTGAATAGTTCAGAAGGTACACAGCTTTCACAAATTTGTGAATAGAATGTCCAAGCTGAACGCGGGGCGGGCGGGGATTCACCGGCCTGGCCTAGTGCTAGCGCCGCTAGACAACCGAGCGGCAGCAGTGCTAGCGTTGCCTCAACATCTAGCAACGCTAGATTCAGTCACCGGCAAGGAGAAGTGCCCACATGGCCAAGTTGCAGAGCCTCGACCCGCGCACGCCGATGTTCGCTCAGTTCAAGGAGAAGACCGGACCGATCGTCCTGGCCAACACCTTCGTCGTCCCGGAGGGGAAGACTGAAGAGTTCCTGGCCATTTTCAAGAAGCAGGCCGAGTACATGAAGGCTCAGCCCGGATTCGTCTCGCTGCGGATGCACCGCGGAACGGCGGGCAGTCGGCTGCTGATGAACGTCGCGGTCTGGGAATCGACCGGGGCGCTCGCCGCCGCGTTCGGCAGCCCGGAGTTCCAGCGCCTGGCGGCCGAGACTTCCGACGACATCGAGTCGTACCCGCACATCTTCGAGCAGATCGACGTCTGAGCCCTCAGGCCTCCGCGGCGTCGAGGGCCGGAACGAGCGGTTCGAGCATGCGCCGCACCAGCTCCGGCAGTGATCCGGACACCACAACGAGGCCGTTGCCAGCCGGTTGCGTCCACTGCTCCAACGCGACCCGCACCGCCGCCGCGACGGAGGCGGCCAGCACGCGCGCGGTCTGCGGGTCGCCGATCCGGGTCGCGATCACTTCCTCCAGCGGGTCTTCCAGCGCGGCCGGGGCGTCGAGGAATGCCGTACGCAGCCCGGGATTCGTGGTGATCAGCAGCAGTGCGTCGCGGCTCTGCTCGCCGGGGTCGGTGTACTGCTCGGCGATCGCGTCGATGATCGCCGCGGCCAGCCGAGTCTCCGGGAGGCGCTCGGTGACCGCGGCGGCGATCCGGCTTTCGCGGTCCGCGGTGACCGCGGCGACGATCGCTTCCTCGCGGCTGGAGAAGTAGTTGTTGTAGGTCCGCGGCGAGACTCCGGCCGCCTCGGCGATGTCGTCGACGCGGACGTTCGCCGGCCCGTGTTCGAGCGCCAGCCGCAGCGCTGCTTCGCGCAGTGCGACGCGGGTGGCCTCCTTTTTCCGTTCGCGCAATCCGGTCACGTGCCCAGTCTCGCAGTGTTCGTGCGCCTACGCAAACTTGCGCGCGCGCAAGTTTCGTGCGTAGAGTGAGCGGCGTCCCCGAACGAGAGGAAACCGCCATGCGCGGCAAGGGAATGACGTACGAGACCGGATTCGTCCGCAATGGACGGTCGTCGCGGGAGAGCTTCGAACCGGAGGTGGTGAAACGCGAACTGGCGATCATCCGCGACGACCTGCACTGCACCGCGGTGCATCTCGTCGGCGGCGATCCGGAGCGGCTGGAGCGGGCCGCGCGGTGGGCGGCCGACCTGGGGCTGGAGGTCTGGTTCTCGCCGTATCCGCTGGAGCAGACCCACGAAGAGATGCTCGCCCTCTTCGCCGACTGCGCCACCCGGGCGGAACGGCTGCGCGCCACCGGAGCGGACGTCGTGTTCGTGACCGGCGTCGAGTTGAGCGTGATGAACCACGGCTTCCTGCCCGGCGAGGACGTCGCGGAACGGGTCAGTTTGCTGCTCGCCGAACCCGCGGGCCGCGCCGAGCGGCTGGCCGCGGTGGGCAAGCGGCTCGACCCGTTCCTCGACACCGCCGTCAAGCTCGTGCGGGAGCGGTTCCACGGGCCGGTCACCTACGCGTGCATCCAGTTCGAGCAGGTGGACTGGAGCCGGTTCGACTTCGTCACGGTGGAACTCATCCGCTCCGCCGAGGTCGCGCCGATCTTCCAGGGCGGTGTGCGAACCCTGGTGGCGCAAGGGAAACCGGTCGCGATCACCGGATTCGGGACGGCGACCTGGCGCGGCTCCGGCGACGTCGCGCCGCGGAGCATGGAAATCGTCGAGTACGACAAGGAAACCGGCGATCCGCTCCGCATCGACGGCGAGTACGAGCGCGACGAAGCCGGGCAGGCGGGGTATCTGCGCGAACTGCTGGAGATCTTCGACGAGGAGGGAGTGGACAGCGCGTTCGTGTTCCTGTTCGCGCTCTACAACTATCCGCACCGGCCCGGCGGCAACGATCTCGACCTCGCCAGCTTCGGCCTGGTGAAGGTCCTGGAAGACCGCTCGGGCACGGCGTACCCAGGGCTGAACTGGGAACCGAAGGAGGCGTTCGCCGCGGTCGCCGAGCATTACGCAAAACCTTGACGCGGCAGGGTCCGGGCGGGTGAGATCCGGACATGTCGACGAAGACGAGCGCACTGGGCAACCGGGTCATGGCCAAGGCGGCGGTGCGGATCATGCCGCTGCTGATGCTGCTGTACTTCGTCAACTACCTGGACCGGGTCAACATCGGGTTCGCCGGTCCGAACGGGATGAACAAAGAACTCGGCCTCACCGCGACGGCGTTCGGCCTCGCGTCGGGGATCTTCTTCATCGGCTACCTGATCCTCGAGGTGCCGAGCAACCTCGCACTGCACCGGTTCGGCGCGCGCCGCTGGATCGCGCGGATCATGATCACCTGGGGCGCGGTGGCTGTCGCGATGGCGTTCGTGCCGAATGCCACGACGCTCGTGGTGCTGCGGTTCGTGCTCGGCGTCGCCGAAGCGGGGTTCTTTCCCGGCATCATTCTGTATCTGACGTACTGGTTCCCGGCGGCGCAGCGGGCGAAGGCGGTCGCGCTGTTCATGTGCGCGGTGCCGGTGTCGAGCGCGATCGGCTCGACCGTCTCCAGCCTGCTGATCAGCGGTGGGCACGGCATCTTCGGCCTGTCCGGCTGGCGGTTCATGTTCCTCGTCGAAGGCGTTCCGGCGATCCTGCTCGCGGTCGTCACGTGGTTCTGCCTGAGCGACCGGCCGGAAACCGCGAAGTGGCTGTCGGCGGAGGAACGCGACTGGCTCACCAACGAACTCGACACCGAACGCCGCGCCACGGAAGCCGAACACCACTGGCCGCTGCGGAAAGCGCTCACCCACCCGCGGATCCTCGGGCTGGCGTTCGTGTACTTCGCGGTCGTCTACGGCCTGTACGCGCTGGGCTTCTTCCTGCCGACGATCATCGCCGGGTTCGGTGAGGAGTTCGGCACCAAACTGACTGTGCTGCAGGCGGGTTTGGTGAACGCGATCCCGTACGTCGCGGGTGCGCTGGTGATGGTCCCGTGGGCGCGCCACGGCGACCGCACCGGCGAACGGACGTGGCACGTCGCGCTGCCGATGCTCGTCGGCGGCGCGGCGATCCCGGTCGCGCTGTATCTCGGAAACCCTTACGCCACAATGACCGCGGTGACCATCTGCGCGATGGGCGTGTGCGCGGCGCTGCCGACGTTCTGGGCGCTGCCGTCGAACTTCCTGTCCGGCGCGGCTGCCGCCGGCGGGATCGCGCTGATCAACGCACTGGGCAACCTGAGCGGGTTCGTCGCGCCGTATATGACGGGCTGGCTGCGCGATCTGACCGGTACGCAGCGGACTGGTTTGTGGGTGGTCGGCGCGTGCATGGTGGCCGGGGCCGTGCTGGCGGTGGCGTTGGGGGCGAAGCCGCGCGCGTCTCGCCGGTGATCAGGAGGCGCGGCGTACTCGGTCGGTCAGCACTCGTACTTCGGTCTCGAACAAGGCGTCGGCGTCGAGTCCCATCGCGGTGAAGCCGCCGCCGATTTCGAGGCTGACGAAGCCGTGCAGCCGCGACCACAGCGCGACTGCGAGCTGGTGGTTCTCGGTGTTCGCGCGCCGGGCGTCGAGCACTTCCTCGTTCTCGTATGCCGTCGGCTTCTCGACGGTGGCGGAATCGAGGTGGTGCAACACCCCGAGCACCACGCCCATCAGCGACCGGGCCGCTTCGGCGAGCGGCTTGGCGTGCGCGTCGTATCCGGGGAACGGCGCCTTGAACAGCAGCTCGTACCGATGCGGTTCTTCCCGCGCCCAACGCCGGTATGCGGCGGCCAGCAGCCGGACCCGCGCTTCGGCGTCGGGTGCGTCGGTGTCGAGGGCGTTCGCCATGGCCTCGCGGAGATCGTGGTACGCGTCGATGACCAGGACGGTCAGCAGCTCGTCGCGGCTCGAGAAGTAGCGGTACAACGCAGGACCGGAGACGCCGAGCTGCTTGGCGATGGCGTTGATGGAGATCGCCTGCGCACCGCCCGCCGCGAGCTGGTTGAGCGCGACGAATTTGACCTCCTCGCGCACCTGCTCGCGGAACCGTTCGCGCATCGGCTTGCGGGTGCCTGCTGCGGGCATCCCCACCTCCTTGACGACGCCCGACGGTAACATGGCCGATCGTTCGGAAGACCTTCTAACTCTTCGCCGTGCTCTCGAAGGCCTGCTCGACTTCCTCGCGTTCGACGGCGGGACCAGGCACTTCCCTCGGCCCCGCGGTCGCGATGCCGTTGAGGAAGTGCGCGATCTGCCGTCTCGCCAGGTGGGTCCAGTCGAGGACGGCGGCTTTCGGCTGCGTGAGCAGGGTGCTGAACGCGATGAGATCGGTGGCGTTGACCTGGCCGCGGATGCTGCCGTCCGCACGGCCGGTCGCGAGGAAGAAGCCGAGCCGTCGGTAAATCGACTTTCGCGCCGCGACGGCCTCCGGGGTGACGAGCGGAGGCGCGCCGTGCAACGGGAGTACCAGCTGGTCGGCGAGATCCACGGTGCCTTCGAGATAGCGGGCGACCGCGTCGAGGCCAGTGCAGTCTTCGTCGGCTTCGATCCGGTCGAGCAGGCTGTTGAGCAGGCCGTACGCGCGGTGTTCCAGCGCCTGCAGCAACGCGTCGCGGTCAGCGTAGCTGCGGTAGAGCGTGCCGATCCCGAGACCGGCCTCGGCGGCGATAGTGGCCAACGGAACGTGCCGGCCTTCACGGAGCACCGCCGCGGCAGCCGAGGCGAGCAGCCGTTCGCGGTTGGCCTCGGCGTCCTTGCGGACCTTGCGCGGGCGGGACATCGGGTCTCCTTGCGGTGCCTGGACACTGCCCGTCAGTTTAGGCTAATCTGAATAAGCGGACGAAATGTTCCGGATTTTCTGTCGAGTCGTCCGTCTTCGGATTCCGTTGCCTCGCAGGGAGAATCGATGACCTCTCTTCCCCCGGACGATCCGCGACGCAAGCTCACCGTCGCGCGCCCGAACGACCTGCCGAGCATCGAGCTCGTCGGCGACAGCTACACGATCCTGGTGTCCGGCGACCAGACCAACGGCCGCTACTGCCTGATCGACATGCGCGTCCCGCCCGGCGGCGGCCCACCGCCGCACCGGCACGACTTCGAGGAGATGTTCACCTTGCTCGAAGGCGAGCTTCGGTTCACCTTCCGCGGCGAGGAAACGATCGTGCACGCGGGCGAGACGGTGAACATCCCGGCCAACGCGCCGCACTTCTTCCGCAACATCTCCGACCGGCCCGCGCGGATGTACTGCATGTGCTCCCCGGCCGGACAGGAGGAATTCTTCCGGCAAGTGGCAAGTGCGGAGAAAGCGGAGCAAGGCCAGCGGGCGCAGTCGTTGGCGGCGAAGTATCACACCGAGCTTTTGTGACGGTGTTCGCGGCGTTTGAAGGCCGCTGAGCGTGAAAGCGTTGGCGTAGCCGGGAAAAACCGGTTGACCGGGCTGGCAAAGTGGAGTCACGTGAGTGATGACGCGAACCACCTCCTCCGCGCTGCCAGCCTGGCCACCCCGATGGCGTTGCGGGTCGCGGTAACGCTGGGCCTGCCCGACCGGCTGCGCACCCCCGGAACTGTCGACGACCTCGCCGCGGACCTGGATCTCTCGCCGATCGCGCTCGACGTCCTGCTCGGCCACCTGGTCACGCTCGGCGTGGTCGAGCACACCGACAACGGCTACCTGACCACCTCGTACGGCGAGAACTTATGCGCGGACAAGGAAAACGGCGTAGCCAACCTGCTGCACCTGGACCGCGCCGCCGGTCGTGCCGAACTCGCTTTCGTCGAACTGGCGCACAGCCTCCGTACCGGCGAGGCTGCTTACTCCCGTCGGTACGGCAAGGATTTCTGGACCGATCTCGCCGAACAACCGCACCTGCGGCAATCCTTCGACCAGCAGATGACCACCCGGTTCCGTACCGAGATCCCGCAAGTGGTCGCCGGAATCGACTGGTCCGCGTTCGGCACCGTAGTCGACGTCGGCGGCGGACGAGGAGATTTGCTCGCCGCGATTCTCGAAGCTCAGCCGAAACTGCGCGCCCATCTGATCGACCTCGAACCCACCGCGAGCGAGACCCGCGCCGCCTTCGCCGCACGCGGCCTCGCCGACCGAGCCGAGGTGCGAGGCGGCAGCTTCTTCGACCCGCTCCCGCCCGGAGCGGATGCCTATGTACTGGTGGACATCCTGCACAACTGGGACGACGAGAACGCCCGGCGCATCCTGCGACGGTGCGCGGAAGCAGCGGGCCCGTCCGGTCGAATCCTCGCGATCGAAGCGGTCAGCGGAATTCGCGCACGCACCGAAATGGACCTGGTCATGCTGGTCCATTTCGGCGGGCGCGAACGACGGGTGGAGGAATTCCGCACTCTCGCCGATTCCGCCGGCTTAACGCTGGAATCAGCAGCCCCGCTGACCGACCAGCGGGGTCTGCTGACCTTCCGCGCCGGCTAATTCGGCGACCGGCCGAGCAACGCGGCCAGCCGATCCAGTGGCGGCGCGTCGTCCTCGATCGGCACCGGCGGAGCGAACGGACTCCGCTCCGCCGGAAGCTCGGCCAGCTGTGCCGAACTGAACGCGATTTCCCGCTCCACCAAGGCATCCTCGAACTTCGCCTGCTGACCGGTGGCGCAAGCGAGGTCCCAGCCGTGCACGAGTTCCTCGACAATCCGCAGATGCGCCGCGGCGACCCCGGGAACCGTCCCGGCCGGGACCTCGACAACCTGCTCCAGCACCCCCGGCTGGCGGAACGCCGAAAGCAGCCCGGCCACCGCGTCCCGATAGGCCGCGACCGGATCGTCGCCGAGCGCGTCGGAAGCACGCGGGTCCAGCGAGCCGCCCGCCTCGCCGCGCAGGACGGCCGTGAACAGCCGGTGCCCGAGGACCAGATGGTTCACCAGTTCGCGGACGGTCCACTCCGAGCACGGCGTCGGCGCGTCCCAGCGAGACACGCCGGCGACCAGCTCGCCGGTGGACTCGAGGACGGCGGCCAGATCGTCGACAGGGTTCATCGTTTCGCCTTTCTCAGGGGTCGCCAGTAGAGACACCGCCCGCCCCGGAAACGGAACGGTGGCAGGATGCGAAGGGTGGGCCAGGACATCCTCGATCGCGCACGCGCCGGAGACGCGCACGCCTTCCGCGAGCTGGTCGAGCCCTATCGGCATGAGTTGCAGGTCCACTGCTACCGCCTCCTCGGTTCGCTCACCGACGCCGAGGACTTGCTGCAAGAGACGCTCCTCGCCGCCTGGCGCGGCCTGGACGGGTACGCCGGTCGAGCCTCGGTGCGCGCCTGGCTGTACCGCATCGCCACCAACCGCTGTCTCAACGCTATCCGCGACGCCGGCCGCCGCGTACCGGCCGAACCGTCGCCGCCGTTCACCCCGACCGAACCCACGCGCCGCACCGACGTGACGTGGCTGCAGCCCGCGCCGGACGACCCCGCCGCGCACTACAGCGCCAAGGAAACCTTCGAGCTGGCGTTCGTCGCGGCCCTGCAGAAACTCCCGCCGCGCCAGGCCGCCGTCCTCGTGCTCCGGGACGTGCTCGACTACTCCACCGCCGAGGTCGCGGAGATGCTGGATACCAGCCCGAATGCGGTCAAAGGCGCTCTGCAACGCGCGCGGGCCCAGTTGCGCCAGACCGTCGAACCCGCTCCGCCGGCGCCCCGGGAACGGGAGATCGCGCAACGCTTCGCGGACGCGTTCAGCGAGGGCGACGTCGAGGGCGTAGTCGCACTTCTCACCGACGACGGTTGGCTCGCCATGCCGCCCGCGCCGCACGAGTACGTCGGCCGAGAAGCGGTCGCCGCCTTCCTCACCATGTTCGGTGAATGGCGCGGCAACCGGCGATTCCGCCTGGTCTCAACGCGAGCCAACACCCACCCAGCCTTCGCCTGCTACCTCACGGAACCCGGTGGGAATGCCGCGCATCCCGCCGGAATCCTCGTCCTCATGCCGTGGGGCGACCGAATCCGCACCGTCACCTGGTTTCTCGAACCTGAGTTGTTCCCGCGCTTTGGCCTCCCCTCGGAGGTATCGGCGTGCTGACCACCCTGGCCATCCAGAACTACCGCTCGCTGCGCGACCTGGTGCTGCCGTTGTCGCAGCTCACCGTGATCGTCGGCGCGAACGGCACCGGAAAATCCAGCCTGTACCGCGCGCTGCGGCTGCTCGCCGACGCCGGACGCAACGGCGCGGTCGCCGCCCTAGCCGGTGAGGGCGGCCTGCCGTCGACGCTGTGGGCCGGTCCGGAGACGATCAGCCGATCCGTGCGTGAAGGCCGGACGCCGGTACAACCGTTGCAGCGAACCAAAGCGGTCGGCCTGCGTCTGGGTTACTCCGGCGATGAATTCGGCTACGCCTTAGACTTCGGCCTCCCCGTCCCCGCTGAGACCGCCTTCAACCTGGACCCCGAGTACAAACGCGAATGCGTCTGGCACGGCCCAGTTCTGCGTCCTTCCGCGTTGCTGGCCGACCGCTCCGGCACGAGAGTCCGCATCCGCGACGATTCCGGTCGCTGGGCCGAGAGCGGCCACTCGATCGCCCTCACCGACAGCATGCTGAGCGAGTTCGCCGACCCTCGCCGGTGCCCGGAACTCCTGATCGTACGAGACCGAGTCCGCGCGTGGCGGTTCTACGACCATTTCCGCACCGACGCCGACGCTCCCGCCAGGCAAAGCCGCATCGGCACCCGCACCTGGGCCCTGAACCACGACGGCGGCGACCTGGCCGCGGCCTTGCGCACCATCCAAGAGTCCATCGACGCCGACGCCCTGACCACCGCGATCGACGACGCCTTCCCCGGCTCGTCCGTAGAGGTTGTCGCTGCCGACGGCCGATTCGACCTCCGCTTCCACCAACACGGCCTGCTGCGCCCGCTGAGCGCCGCTGAACTCTCCGACGGAACCCTGCGTTACCTGCTGTGGGCCGCGGCGTTGCTGAGCCCGCGCCCGCCGGAGTTGCTGGTATTGAACGAGCCGGAAACCAGCCTGCATCCGGACCTGTTGCCAGCGTTGGCCGCGTTGATCACCGCTGCGGCTAAGAAGACGCAACTGCTGGTGGTGTCGCATTCGCAGCTGTTGGTGCGGTTCCTGGAGGACGCTTCGGTGCTGGAACTGGAGAAGGAATTCGGCGCGACCGTGGTGGCTGGGCAGGGTCGGCTCGACCAACCGTCGTGGCATTGGCCGAAACGGTGACACCTGGAGTCGCTGGGCTGGCCGCTGAAGAGGCTTCCGCACAACTCTACCGCTTAGCCCGTTGCCCCTCCGCCAACTGTTCGGTAATCGCCTCCGCACCAAGACGCCGTTGCACAGCCGCTGCCAACCCTGGCGCGATCCCGCCGAGCAACGCCGTCATCCGCAACCCGAACGGTGCCACGTCGATCTCCGCGAGGTTCCGTTCGATCGCCCGCACGGTCGCCCGCGCGACCTCGTCCGGCGTCCGGGTTCCAACACCGAACGGCAACGCCGCCCCCGAATCGGCGAACATGCCCGCATCGCTGATATAGCCAGGAAACACCGACGACACACCAACATTGAACGCCCGCAGATCCTCACGGAGCGCAAGAGCAAACCCGCGCAAGCCGAACTTCGTCGCGTTATACAGCGAAGCCTGCCCAGACGCCGTCTTCCCAGAGAGCGACGAGATGAAGACGAGATGCCCACGCCGCCGCGCCATCATCTGCTCGGCGACCAGCTTCGCCATCACGACCGGCGCCCGCAGGTTGACCTCAAGCGCGCGATCGACCTCGTCGAGCGAATAATCAGCCAGCAGCCCCGCCGCAGGGAGAGCCGCATTGGCGACGACGAGGTCGATTTCCCCCGCCACCGCAAGAAGTTCCTCGACCGCGCCCCGCTCGGCGAGGTCAGCCGGAACCGCGCGGCCACCCACCTCGGCGGCCAGCGGTTCGAGCAACTCCGCCCGACGCCCGGTGAGCACCAGGTCGGCACCGTGCGCGGCCAACGTTCGGGCGAGCGTCCGCCCGAGTCCGCCGGTCGCTCCGGTCAGCAAGGTCTTCGCGCCCCGCAATTCCACAGTGGACAATTTCGCCATGCCAGCAGTGTGGCGCGCGCGGGACCTTCGGGTATTGCACAAATGTTCAGGCGAACGCCCTGCGATCCGCCGCGAACCCCGCGTCGACTGCCAGACCACCCGGCGTCACCCCGGCGAACGCCACGACATCCCGGTGCAGATGCGACTGGTCGGCGTACCCGCACGCAGCCGCGACATCGGCCGCACTAGCCCCTGCCGCCAGCCGCCGAGCAGCATGGTCGAAGCGCACCAGCTTCGCCGCTCGTTTAGGCGGCAACCCGACCTGCGCGCGGAACCGGTCCCACAACCGCCGCCTGCTCCACCCGCATTCGGCCGCCAGCGACTCGACCCGCACCCGGCCGCGGCTCCGGACGATCCGCCGCCAAGCCCAGGCCACCTCCGGATCCGTCGCCGGAACCACCGAGAGCCGCCGGGCGAAAGCGTTCTCCACCAGTTCGAACCGAGCGTCCCACGAATCGGCTTCGCTCAGCTGGTCCCGAAGCCGGTCCGCGTCCCGGCCCCACAACTCGGCCAGCCCGACCGTCCGGTCCAGCTCCGCAGGTCCAGCGCCCAATCCACAAGCGGCCAACGGCGGCAACCGGACCTCTACGCATTCGAGGCTTTCCCCGCGCAGCCGCACCCCGCGCGGCCCTAGCCCGGCGACGAAGCTGCCGTGCTGAGCACCGTCGTCCACGAGAAGTTTGCCGTCGCCGAACTCCAGCACCACGGTGATCGCCGGATGCGGCACCACTCGCAGATCGACCGTGCCGCCCGTCCGGTGGCGGAATCCGCCCAGGGACAACGGACCCGCGCGAGCGGGTCGCGCGACGTCCCAGGCGGCGCTCTCCACTACCGCAGTGTAAGAGTCAGCGAGGCCGCACCGGCCGTCGTGCGCGAGCCGGCTTCGCCGACGCCCGGACCGGCCGATACGGCTCCGGCACCGGCAGCCGCAGAATCCGCCCGATCTTGCCCGGCCCGAGGTGATTCAGGTCCGCCACCGCGGCGGGCTCGTGCCGTGCGCAACTGGCGAGCACCCCGAACAGGAACATCGTCACGATCAGCGACGTCCCGCCGTACGACACCAGCGGCAGCGTCACCCCGGTCACCGGCAGCGCGTTCACGACGTACCCGATGTTGACCGCCGCCTGCGCCACCAGCAGCACGGTGATCGTCGCGGCGACGATGCGGATCCACGGGTCGAGGTTGCGCGTCGCGATCCGCAGGCCGACCAGCGCGAGCCCGCCGAACAGCAGCAGCACCACCGCGCAGCCGAGGAACCCGAGCTCCTCGCCGATAAGCGCGAAAATGAAGTCGTTCTGCACGTTCGGCAGGTACTTCCACTTCGACGCGCCCTGCCCGAGCCCGACGCCGAACAGCCCGCCCTCGGCGAGCGCGTACTGCGCCTGCACCGCCTGGTATCCGGCGCCGGAGGTGTCCGCGTCGGGGGAGAGGAACGACAGCACGCGCGCGAGCCGGTAGTCCGCGACCAGCGCGAGCACCACGAACCCGCCGACGCCGCCGGCCAGCAGCGCGGCGAACAACCGTCCCGGCGCGCCGGAGAACCACAGCAGCGACAGCAGCACGATGCCGAGCGAGATCGTCCCGCTGAGGTTCGGCTGCGCCATGACCAGCGCGAACATCAGCAGCGCGACCGGAACCAACGGAACCAGCAGGTGCCGCCAGTGGTGCAGCAGCCGGGCCTTGACCACGAGAATGTGCGCGCCCCACAAGGTCAACGCGACCTTCGCGAGCTCGACCGGTTGCAGCGTCAGCGGACCGAGCGTGAACCACCGCTGCGCGCCGTTCACCTTCGCGCCGAGCGGGGTGAGCACCAGCGCGAGCATCGCCAGCGTGACCAGCATCAGCATCGGCGAGAGGGACCTGATCCGCCGCAACGGAATCCGCAGCCCCGCCCACAGCGCGACCAGGCCGATGAGGACGAAGATGATGTGCTTCTGGAAGGTGCTGTACACCCCGCCCGGCTGCGCGGAGGACGCCGACAGCACCATGATGACGCCGAGCAGCGTGAGCAGGCCGCACAGCGCGAGCACAAGGTGGAACGACGCCAACGGCCGGGACAGCCAGCCGACGATCGCGACCGGAACCCGGCTTCGTCTGTTCCGTGTCGTAGCCACCCGAGCACCGCCGTCCGCCGATTCTTTCGGCGCGGGAAAGAACGCGCCGGGCCGATTATGCCTGCTCTGTCCTGAAAGGACATTGAGGCGCGCGGAGTGTCCGTGGTCTCATTCGCGGTGCTGAAGCTATTTCACGAGTTATTTCACGCACGGGATTCCGCCTCCGCTCAACGCCGGCGGGGGAGCGGGGGTGGTGTTTCCGTGCGCCAGCGGGGTGACGTACGCGGCCGGGCTCGGCACCGGCGCTCCGCTGAGCAGTTGCGCGACCAGTGACTGGATTTGCGCGGTATTGACGAAGTTGACGTCTTCGCCGGACGGGCTCTTGCCGAAATGGTCCACCGGAAGGGTCACGAAACTGACATTTCCACCGGTCAGGCTGGACGCCTGTTTCGCGAGCGCGAGCAGGTCCAGTGAACTGTCGACCGCGGTGTTCTGCTTCGCGACGTCCAGAATTCCCTGGAGTTTCGCCGGATTCGTGAAGGTCCCGCCCTGTTTGAGCTGATACGCGAGCGAGGAGATGAACGCCTGCTGCCTGCGTTCGCGGTCGAGGTCGGTGAAATTGAGCGACGGATGCACGTAGTCCCGGCGCTGCCGGACGAACTCGACGGCCTGCTCGGCGCTGATCTCCTGCTGGCCGGCGTGGAAGTTCGCGCCCGAGTAGCTGTCCTGGGTGTCCTCGTTGAGGCACACCGTGATCGGCTGCACGACCTGGGCGATCTCGAAGAACGCGACCAGGGTGACCTCGACGAAATGGTCGATCGGGACGTCGCCGAGGAATTTCCGGACGGTGTCGATTTCCGCGCGCCGGCCCGCGTCCCGCGCCTGCTGCTCGCGCTGGGATTTGTCGGTGACGTTCTGCTGGACGAGCTGTTTGGCCTTTTCGTCGAACGCCAGCCCGTAGGCCTGTTTGATCTTGCCCTTGCACACGTTGTCCGGGCAGCCCGCCAGCGGAACGTAATCGTCGCGCGGAATCGAGATCGACGTCGCCTTGCCGCCGTTGCCGGGGACGTGCAGGAGCATCAGCACATTGGCGTTGTAGCCGCCGTCCTGCTGATCGCCGGCGTGCAGCGAGTCGTAGATGTTCTTCGGCAGCGGGTTGCCGTTCTCGTCGAGCCGTGAATCGAGGCCCATGATGAGGATGTTGGTGTCGCCGCCGCTGGAGGTCGACTGTCCGTCGAGCACGTCGGACACCTGCAGCCCGGACACGATGCCGTTGTAGGCCGCCCAGCCGTAGCCGGTCAGCGAAAGCGTCAGCGCGGCCGCGAGGGCCAGCGCGACCCGGCCGGTGATCCGCCGCCGCCGGGCCGCGGCGCGAGCGGCGACACCGCGTGCCGCCGCACCTCGGGATGCGGCGGCGCGTCTGTCGTTGGGGTCGGTCATCAGGCCTTCCGGTGCCAGGGCGTCACGGTTACCCACTGTTGTGCACACTCGCTGTGTACACGCTGAGAAGTTCTCTCACGCAGAGTTAACCCAGAGCCAGTTGGACGAGCTTCACGATGACGAGCGCCATCGCCAAGAGCAGATACGTGCGCAGCGCGGTCAGCCCGATCTTGCGCCCGGTCGACATCTCCGGCGGCGGCAAGTACTGCAGCGGCGGCATCCGCCACTCCGCGCGTCCGGTGCGATCGATCGGCGCGGCGTTCCGGCGGCGGCGAAGCAGCGCGTACCCGGCTGTCAGCACGCCGATCCCGCCACTGACCGCCATGATCAGGAAAATCTGGTCCGCGCTGATGTCCGGGAACAGCACCGCCGCGGTGAGGATCACCGACAGCACCACGAGCACCCCGACCACCACGGAGGTGAACAGGTTGGTGAGCCGTCCGTTGACCCACGGCCCGAGCACCGCTTTGTCGTTGCAGAGCAGCAACAGGAACACCGTCGCCGACGGCAGCAGCACTCCGGCGAGCGTCTGCACTCCGGTGGTGAGCAAGCCGAGTGGCGAGCCCGGAATGAGCACGATGGTGGCCGACAGCGCGACGAGACCGGCGTACACGGCGTAGAAGCCCTTCGCGTGCCGCGCCCCGCGATGCAGCGAGTGCTTCATCCCGAAGACGTCACCGATCGCGTACGCGCTCGAGAGCGACACTGCGAACGCGCCGACGATCGAAGCGTCCAGCAGTGCGACCGCGAACAGTGCGCCTGCTGTACGTCCCGCGTAAGCCTCGATGCCGTCCGTGACGCCAGCCGTGTCCGTGAAGGACGTGCCGGCACCGGCGAAGGCCGCCGACGCGATGCCCATGATCGCGGCCGCGCCGATCATCACCACGACCAGGCCGATCCACAGGTCCGCCTTCTCGTACCGCATGAACCGCGGCGTGATGCGCTTGTCGATCACGTAGGACTGCTGGAAGAACAGCTGCCACGGCGCGACCGTGGTGCCGACGATCGCGATGATCAGCAGCATCAGCTCGGCCATCCCGCCAGGTCCGGCGGGCATCGTGGGCACCAGCCCGCCGAGCATTTCCGCCGGCGCCGGGTGCGCGAACACGTACACCGGGATCAGCGTCAGCGAACCGAGGCAGAAGAAGATCGCGATCCGCTCGAACCGCCGGAAGCTGCCGGTGAACGCGGCTCCGATGATGACGGCCGCGGCCAGCACCACCGACGGAACTGTCGGCAGGCCGAGGTAGCGCGTCGCCATGGTGATGCCGATGAATTCGGTGACCAGCGTCAGCGCGTTGAGCAGGAACAGGTCGATCACCGAGAACGCGCCCCAGAACTTGCCGAAGCGTTCGAGGATCAGCCGGGCGTGCCCGACGCCGGTGACCGCGCCGAGGCGCAGCACCATTTCCTGGTTCACGTACAGCACCGGGACGAGCAGCAGGAGGGTCCAGAGCAGTTTCGGGCCGTAGTTCTGCCCGGCCTGGCCGTAGGTCGCGAACGCGCCGGCGTCGTTGTCGCCGACCAGCACGATCAACCCCGGCCCGACGATCGCGAGCAGGGTCTTGAGCTTGGCGGACAGGCCGGTGCGCGGCGCGGAATCGCCCGCTTTGATGGTGCCGAGCGCGCCGCGGATGTCGCCGACGTGCTGCTCGTCGAGGACGGCGGAGGTGCGCCGGTCGATGCTTACGGTGGTGTCGGTGGTCATGACGAGCACTCCCTTCGGCCCTCTTCCAGGCCGATCAGGGCACCCGCGACCGCCGGTTTCCGCGCACGATGACGACCCCGTCCGGAGCGGGCCGGACGGGCGGGGAAACCGGGATCAGCCGGGGATGCCGGAAGGTGGGGACAATCCGGGGTCCGGGGGCGTACTTCGCCCCGGGCTCGTATCGCTCATCGCCCTCACCTCCCCGTGGCTCGCGTCCGGCTTCCGGTTTTCTGGGCAGGGACATCCCGCCCTGGAACCACTCAACGCCATCCGCCGGATAACTGTCAAGCACTTGTACAAGTGTTGTAGTCATCAATGTGACTCAGGTCACTGTCGAGGTAATGTCGAGAACCCCGCCGCGGCTCCGTCCCCGCAGCACCTGGCCGCACGACGCGGCTGCCCGACGAGAAGGAGACCGCCATGGAACCGCAGGAAGTCGCCGAGGTCCTGAACCGCCCGCTCAGCCGCGAACTGCTCGCCCGCGACCTGACCCGGCTGGCCTACGTCGCGAAGGACGGCACGCCGCGCAGCATCCCGATCTCGTTCAGCTGGAACGGTACCGAGATTGTCCTGTGCACCACCAAAAACTCCGCGAAACTGCACGCGCTGAAGGAGAACCCGATGGTCGCGCTGACCATCGACACCGAAGTGCACCCGCCGAAGATCCTGCTCCTGCGGGGCCGCGCCGAACTGGACTACACCGACGGGATCCCGGACGAGTTCCTGGAAATGAACGGTTCCTACGAGATCACGCCCGAGCAGCGCGTCGAATGGGAAGCCGAGATCCGCTCTCTATACGCGGAGGGCATGGTCCGCATCGTCGTCACCCCGACCTGGGCGAAGCTCATCGACTTCGAGACCACCCTGCCGTCCGCGGTCGAGGAGTTGGTGCGACGCCGGGCGGCCGGCTCGGAAAGCCCCGCCGTCACCGGCTGATCCACTACACTGAATCGCCTACACGCGAACGTGATTCCCTCCACGCGCGAAGGCGGAGCGCATGATCCTGGTGACGGGTGCGAGCGGCAATGTGGGATCAGCGCTGGTCGCGCAACTGCGCGCGGCCGAGGTGCCGTTCCGCGCCGCCTATCATTCCCCGGAAAAGGCAAGGAAAGCCGCCGCCGGAATCGACGCCATCACCGTCGAAATGTCCGATCCTGCCACCGTGCAACCAGCGCTGGCCGGAGTGTCGAAGGTGTTCCTGCTCGGCGCGATGAGCCCAGGACAGACCGGCAACGAGTCCAATGTGGTCGAAGCCGCGGTGTCCGCAGGGGTCACGCACGTGGTGAAACAATCGTTGTGGCGGGCCGACGAGGAACTCACGCCGATCGCCCGCTTGCACCGTCCGGTCGAGCGGATGCTGGAAACGTCGCCGCTGTCGTGGACCTTTCTCCGGGCGAACTTCTACCTGCAAGCATTCTCGGGAAACTGGTCCGGAACCATCCGGTCCGGTAATTTCTTCGCCAGCCCCCTTATTCGCGGCCCGATCGCATTTGTGGACGCCGAAGACATCGCCCGCGTTGCTTTTCGCGCCCTGACCGAGGATGGTCACGCAGGCAAGGCGTACGCACTCAGCGGCCCCGAGGCGCTGACGTACGACGAGGCCGCGGCTGTGCTGTCGGAAGTGCTGAGCCGTCCGATCGCGTACCGCGGAATGTCGAACGAGCAAGCGCTTTCGGTGTTGGCTGAGTCTGGGATGTCGCCGTTTCATGCCAAGGCTCTGGTCGAGGTGTGCAATACGTACCTGGACGGCGGTGCGGAGACCGTAACGTCGACGGTCGAGAAGGTCACCGGTCGGAGGCCGCGGAGTCTCCGCGAGTTCGTGACGGCGCATCGGCAGTGCTTCGAGTAAGCATCGGGCGGTTGTCCATTGTGGACTCTGCTAGACGGCGGCCTTCCCGCTGTAAGCGTTGAGAACCTCGGCCAGCGAACCGTGTTGCCGCACCTGTCCCTCATCCATCCACAACGCGGTGTCGCAAAACTCCGCGAGCATCTCCTCGGAGTGATTCGCGAACACCAGAATCCCCGACCGCTTTACCAGGTCCCGGAGCCGATCGCGCGCCTTGGCGAGAAACGCCGCGTCGACCGCGCCCAGCCCCTCGTCGAGCAGCAAAATCTCCGGGTCGATCGTGGTCACCACGCCGAGTGCGAGCCGCACCCGCATGCCGGCCGAGTACGTGCGCAACGGCAGCTGCAGGTAGTCGCCGAGCTCAGTGAACTCCGCGATGTCCTCGACCCGCTTCGCCATCTGCCGGCGGCTCATCCCCAGAAACAACCCCTGGACCAGGATGTTCTCCCGCCCGGACTCGCCCGGATCCAGCCCGACCCCCAGATCGAACACCGGCGCGACCCGCCCGCTCACTTTTCGGACGCCGCGGGTCGGCTCGTAAATCCCGGACAGCAACCGCAACAACGTGGACTTCCCGGCCCCGTTATGCCCCACCAGCCCGACCCGATCGCCCTCGCCGAGCCGGAACGACACGTCCCGCAACGCCTCGATCACCGGCACCTTCGCCTCGGTGCCGATCTTCCCGCCGACCTTCCCGAGCACGCGCTTCTTCAACGACCGAGTCTTGGCGTCGAAGATCGGAAAGTCGACGTAAGCGTTGCGTACCTCGATTCTGACCATGATCCCTCCCCAGATGCGAATGGAAACTACCATTCGCATCTGGTCGGTGGCCAGGTTAAGGTGCCCCAGGTGAGCGAGATCAGCGAGGGCTTCCGCCCGCCGCAACAAGCGCGCAGCCGAGCTTCGCTGCAGAAAGTCCTGGCCGCCGCCGAGAAGGTGCTGGCGGAGCAGGGCTTGGAGTCGTTCACCGTCGCCGCGGTGGCCACGCAAGCCGGATTGTCGGTCGGCGCGATCTACCGCCGCTTCGAGGGCAAGGAACAGCTGCTGTACGCCGTCAAGGACCAGCTGCTGAGCCAACTGGAAGTGGCTGTCCGAGACGCCCTCCTCTCAGCGCCACCCGACCTTCGCTCGATCTTCGACGCCTTCGTGGCTGCTCTGGCGCGTACGTTCCAGGAACACGACCGGATCTTCCCGGAACTCCTGGACGCCCAACGCTCCGACGGCCGAGACCGCGGCCTCGCCGCCCTGTCCGCGATCCAGGACGCCCTGCTGGAAGCCGTGTCTTCATTGACCGAGTCCAGCGAGGCGAGAATGGCGGCCCGAACGATCATCGGCGCCTGCGTCCACCGCGCCGCGACCAGCAGATTCTGGCCGGACGACCGGTCCTGGGAGACGTGGGCAGCAGAGGCGGCGGAAATGGCACTGGCGTACCTGACTTCACCAGCCGCAGCCCCGGCTCCAGGCCCCGCTAGGATGTAGGCTGCAGCGCGCGACTGCCCTCGTAGCTCAGGGGATAGAGCACGGCTCTCCTAAAGCCGGTGTCGCAGGTTCGAATCCTGCCGGGGGCACATCTTTGCAGGTCAGGACCGTTTTCGAGCAAGGATGTTCGAACCGCGAAGGCCTAGGAGTCCATGAACTGTCCAAATTCATTGCGTGACGATTCGGACGTTCGCGCTAGCTCAGCGCGACGTTCCGGAGCGCTGCATCTCCTCGTACGCGTCGCGCAGGTCGCGCGCCTCGCTCATCTTCCGTGCCTCGACGGACTCGACCACCTCGGCGGCGCGCCAGTAGTTCGAGGGGACCACGCGCCCCGAGGCTAGCGCCGAGTGCGTCGCGCCGACCGCTTCGTCTAGCCGGTCGGTAGAGATCAGCGCGAGCGCCAGATCGAGGTTCGCCGAGGCAACGCGCCGCGGCCATTTCCCGTCAGGGGTCTGACGCTCAAGCCGTTTGATTATCTCCCGCGCGAAGGTCTCGGCGGCCGGATCGCCAGCCCACGCCAGCGTCGTAGCCATGTAGGCGACCGACTTGTTCGGGTCGTATCGGTAGTGGTGCTCCGGCCGGTCCGGCACTTTCAGCGGCGACACGAGGGTGGCGACCCGGCTCAGCGCGGCGTACATCTCTCGCCGGTCGCCGAGCCGCGCCAGCGCGCGCCCCTCCTGCGCCGACGACTGAATCTCGATCGAGCTTCCGCGGGGCGCGAAGGCCTGCGCTCGGCGCGACAGGTCGAGGGCGCCGACGTAGTCCTTGTTCGTGAGGAGTTGCCACGCCTCGGTTTCGTATCCCCACGCGCGGATCTCGTCGTGTCCCGCGTCCCTGGCGAAATCGTGTGCATTGCGGAGCCCCGCGCGCGCCGTCGAGGTGTTGTCAAGATCGATGTGCACCGTTGCGGACAGCAGCGAGAACCAGCCGCCGACGACGAACAGCCGCCGGTGTTCGGACAGCGTCATCCGGGCGTCCATCAGCCGGGAGACGTACGCGAGATATCCCCGGATCCGGGGTGCCAGCGTCGACGGCGCAGTGGTTGCGTAGTCGATCGCCAAGTCGTCCACGATGGCCTCTAGCTGGCACAGCGTCGCGTCGCCTACGTCGCTCGCCGCGACGCGTTGGGACAGCTCCAGCGCGGCGGCTTCGTCGTCCTCGGCGGAGCTGCCGACCGGTCGCAGCGCGGAAGCGCTCGGCAACAGCTCGAGCGAATCCGGGTCGGTGTCGCCGTTGATGTGCGCCTCAAGCTCTGTGCGTGAGATCCCCAGTTCCCGTGCGAGCCGCGATCGCACATGCAGCGCCGGAGCAGACTCTCCGCTTTCCCAGTAGCGGACGGTCCGTTCGGATACGCGGACGCGCTCCGCTAGCTGCTCTTGCGTGATGCTCTTCGCTTCGCGCGCCCGCCGCATCCCCGGCCGCCCCACCGTCATGCGTAGTCCAATCGTGCGACGTTCGCTCACAACCGCTCACAACGTAACCGCTGGTCAAGCGTACCAATTGCCGCTCTTTGCCGGACTGCTTCCTGGTCAAGCCGCCGAGCGCGCCGCAAGGTCATTCGAGGTGCCCGGGTCCCGCCCGAGCAACTGAACTGGGGAGAAGGTGACGAACGTGGCCTTCGGGATGCTCGGCGTGGCGCTGGTCGCCGAGATCGCATCCATCGTCGTTGCAGCGGTCGTGATCGGAGTGTCCATCCAATGGGTGTCGAAGTGGAAACGCGCGCGCCAGCAACGGAAACAACACCGACGGCAACGGATTGCCTTCCGATTGGTGGAGGAGGCACGGCACCGGTGACCGGGCTAGGGCTCGATGATCTTTTCCGGGAACTGCGCTACCACGAGTGGACGCTGTGGCTATTCGGCAAGCGGCACGCGCCGAACCTGTACGCCGCGACGCTCCAGTGGAACACCTGCACGGACGTGCTGATCATCCGCAGCGAGGAACGCGCGACCGCGTACCGGACGCCGCGGTTCCCCAACGGCGACCCCTTCCGGCCGACGGTCGTCTCGTGGCAGTACGGAGCGGATGCTCTCTGGACGCTGCGCGCCGTTCTCACTATCGGCGCGCCCGGACGGGCGGATGCGCCGTGCCAGGTTCTCGTTCCAGCGCCGGACGCACAGGTACCCCTCGAACTCGGCCGGCCGGCCACGATCCGGCCGACCGGCCTCGTCCAAGACCCCACGCCGAAAACGGTGTGGTGAAAGGAAAAGGAGAAGCTCATCATGACGACCCGTATGTCACTCACCGATGCGGACGAGCGTTTCGGGCTCGGCGTCCGGCGGGGATTCGTTCCGACAGCGGAACCCGTATCGGACACGGACAGCACCCCGTTCGGCTTGACCTTGCGGACCGCACCCGCGCCTCGCAACGTCGTCGTCTTGCGCACCGGAACCGGTGCCACGATGGCGACCGAAAGCGTGACCGAGCAGTCCACCGACGGCCAGGACGAGGGCGACACCCGCTTCGACGTCGCCAACGACATCTGACGGCGCCGACGAACCTAAGGACTCGCTGACGCCATGAAACTCGAATCAGACCGCATCGCCAGCACCGTGCTGGTGTTGACGGAGCCGAGCGACAAATCAGCCGATCTCGTCGTCCGCGAACTGGAGCGACGGAACACGCGAGTGTTTCGGGCGGACACCGGCGACTTCCCGCTCTCAGTGAGCGTGAGTGCCTGGTTCGACGGCTCGTGGGACGGCGAGATCCGCAGTCCGGATGGATCGGTCGGCCTGCGCGACATTCGCAGCGTGTATGTCCGCAGGCCGACCGCGTTCACCTTTCCAGCGAAGATGAACGATGCCGAGCAACGGTTCGCCGCGCGCGAAGCTCGTCGAGCGTTCGGCGGGCTGCTCATGAGCCTTCCGTGGTGCTCGTGGGTGAACGACCCGTCAAAGGCGGCGGACGCGGAGTACAAGCCGCTCCAGCTCGCCACCGCCGCGGCGTGCGGCCTGAGCGTGCCGCGCACCGCGATCACCAACGTTCCCGGCGACGCTGTCGACCTCCGAGACCGTCTCGGCGACTCGGTCGTCTACAAGACGCTCTCGGGTGCCTCGGTCCCCGACGGGCAGCGGGTGTCGCTCGTCTATACGACTCCGGTCACGGTGGCGGACATGGCCGACGACCGGATAGCGCTTACCGCCCACCAGTTTCAGGAGAGGATGCCGAAAACCGGGGACGTGCGGGCAACCGTCGTCGGCCGGCGCGTGTTCGCCGCGAACATCCTCGTCGCCGACGAGGATGCCGGAGAACTGCTCGACTGGCGCGCGGACTACACGGCATTGCGCTACGAACCCGTGACCCTGCCCGAAAGCGTCGAGTTGGCGCTCCTGAAGATGACCGACCACCTCGGCCTGGCCTTCGCGGCTGCCGATTTCGTCGTCACCGCCGACAACACCCACTACTTCGTGGACTTGAACCCCAGCGGGCAATGGGGCTGGATAGAGGACGCGACGGCTCTTCCCATCGCGGACGCGATCGCCGCCCTACTCACAGGAGAAGATCAGTGACCGACGTGATCGAGCAGGACAGCAGGCTCAGCCAGCTGGCCGCCGACCTCAACGCCGACCTTATCGAGAGCCTGAAGAACTCCGGGAACCTCAGCGCCGGTGCCTGGAGAGCTGCGTTCGAGGGCATTCCTCGCCACCTTTTCGCGCCGCGCTTCACCCTCCCGGACAACCTCGGCGGTCTCGTCCTGGACGTCGAGGACAGCGGCCGTCGGGAGGAATGGCTGAAAGCGGTCTACCAGGACGAGGCCCTCTTGACGATTTTCGACGAGCGCGACATGGTCACGACCTCGTGTTCCGCGCCGTCGGTGGTAGCGATGATGCTGGAGTCCAGTCAGACGACCGACGGGGACGCGGTGCTGGAGGTCGGCACGGGAACGGGATGGACGGCGGGTCTGCTGTCCCACCGACTCGGACCGGCGGCCGTCACCTCCGTGGACATCGACCCGCGGTGCGTAGCCGAGGCGCGAGAACGCCTGGATCGACTGGGTTTGGATCCGATGCTCGTCGTCTCGGACGGCTACCTCGGGTACCCCGCCCGCGCGCAATACGCCCGGATCATCGCCACGGCGTCTCTGCGCAAGGTGCCGTCGGCCTGGCTGACCCAAGTACGGCCGGGCGGCACAATCCTGGCGGACTTGCGCGGCGACTTCGCCGGCAACCTCGCGCGCCTCACTGTGAATAGAGACGGGTCCGCGAACGGTCGTTTTCTGCCCAAGCGGGTGAACTTCATGCCCTTGCGCAGCAAGGAAGAGCGCTTTCACGAGTTGCCCGAACTGGCGTCTCGTGCCGTCAGCGCTCCCGGTCAGCACCGGCAAACCGGCCTCGCTCCCTCCACTCTGCGCACGTGGGATTTCGCCTTCCTCGCACAACTGTCGATGCCGGGAACACGAGCCGGACGCGTCAGGATCCAGGGCGGCCCGATGTACTACTGCCTCACGGATCCGCAAACCGAGTCGTGGGCGCGGGTCGACGCAGACACCGACGAGGCCGAACGCGAAGTCACCCAAGGCGGGGACCGGCGACTGTGGGACGAACTGGAGACCGCCCACGAACTTTGGACTCGCTTGGACCAGCCGTCACCCGCAGACTTCGCGATCACAGTTTCAGCGGACAGCGAGCAGGTCGTCAGCCTCCCTGACCGCGCCACGCAGTGGACTTTGTCGTTCTAGCGCCCCTGCTCGACGAGGACCAGGACCGTATCCGGGTGCGGTCGCTGGATCTGTTCGGCTTGCGGATGCGGCGATCGGAGCAACCCTCGCGTATCGGGCAACAGCGTACGTCTATTCGCCGATCCTTGATCGCGAGCCACGAATCAGGGGGAGACGTGACGGACGACGACGCTGACAGACCGAGCTACGCCAATACGCCAAGTACGGCAACCGCGCCATTGAGGCTTATGGCGATGGACTGGAACCGGTCGCCGATTGCGGCTCGAAGCTGCTCGGGTCGACCTACACGCCTTGCCTGGATCGGCGTGGATCCGGCTGCACCGGCTACGACGTGGCGTCCGCGCGTTCGCTGCTGTCCCAGACGAAGTCACCTACGGAAGTCGCCGGCGATAGGCGCCGCACTCTCGCCAGGGCATGGGAACATACGTCGTACTGCTTGCCACGGCACCGGGTGCTCGGCCAGCCTCGAAATTTCCCTCTATCTGAAGAGGCCGAGGCCCCATTGGGCCCTTATGCACAACCGGTTTGCCATCGGGATCGATCAACTGAACCGTGGCTCGAAATCGCTTGTTCGTCTCGGTCCAAGGGATCTCGAACAGTACGATCACCCTGTGCGGCGGTGACGGAAGCGGAGTTGTCGACCAGCCGACCCCGAGAGTATGGCTTTGACTTCAACCCGGTGCCCTGCAGCGGTCCGAGGCTTCCCGGCGGCCAGAGGGCCCGAGGGCCAGAGGGCCCGAGGAATTTACTTGCGTTCTGCTGCCATGATTGGTGAGCGCGCTCATCGGCAGTTCCCTCCTGGTCAAGGCTCTGCGGCCTCGCGTAAAGCTTGCTTGGTAGAGATCGCTCGCGAGCACCGGGGCTGTTACGCCAGGGGCGCGCTCGCATGAGCGCAGAATCGTTATCACCGAATAGCTCGAACTTCACGACGCGTCGAAGTCGTTTAGTGTGCGGGACCGCCGCTGCTATTTGCTGCGACCTGGGCTCGTTCACTCGAACGGCGGTGTTATTGCGCATCGCGATCTTACTTGTGTTGCGAGTGTGGAGAAAGTGAAAATAGCTGTGACGTTGCGCGATTTTAAGCGTTCCTGATCGTACCCATTGAGCTGCTGACACATCGGTCGCAACGAGGTTTCTTGGATGGAATAGGTGTGTCGGGCACGGGGAGACGGACATGCATCGAGGTCGGCGAGTTGCGGCTGCGAATGGCGCGCTAGGTCTTGAGTTGGTTATTTCCGACTTCGGCCGTGCCGTGACCAGAAAGCTTCTTACTGGTCACGGTTCCCGAGAAGACCACTTGCGCGGGCCATTTGAGAAGATGCTTGCGGGTATCGCGACAAGCGTCGGGCTTCCGGTCACCACGATTGGTGAAACCAGACTGCCAGATTTGGCGCTCCGTCCCGACTACGCCGTCGACGTGGCGGGTTCGCGCGTCGGTTACGTTGAGTTGAAGAAGCCTGGGCACGGTGTTCCTGGTACCTGGCCGCACCCTTCCGTGCACGATAGGGAGCAGTGGGAGAAGTTTCGGCTGTTGCCTAACGTTCTCTACAGCGACGGCGAGCAATTCGCGCGCTATAAGTTTGGAAAACTGCAAGGCGAGGTTGCTCGCTTGGTGCCAGGGCTCGGTCATGCGGGCGACAAGCTGCATGCGCAAGGTAGTGCTTTCGCTCGGGTCATGACGGACTTCTTGCTTTGGGAACCAGAGCAACCACGTTCACTGGATGATCTCGTGCGCCTGGCGTCGAATCTCTGCCGGTTGTTGCGTGATGATGTCGCCGCCGAGCTAGACCTGGAACAGGCAGGCCGTGCCCGCCAACAGACGTTCAGCGCGTTGGCGATGGACTGGCGACAGGTTCTCTTTCCGAACCTGACCGACGCGCAGTTCGCGGATCAGTACGCGCAGACCGTCACGTTCGCGCTGCTGTTGGCGAGGGTCGAGGGCGTGAGTTTCCAAGGTCGCTCGATCGGTGAGATCGCCAGGTTGCTGGGCAAGAAGCACTCGCTGATGGGCCGGGCGCTCACGGTACTCACCGACCAGCCCGAGGAGGAGTTGAGCATCGCGCTCACGACAATGCTCAGAGTGCTTGGTGTCGTTGATTGGGCGGCGTTCCCCGACGACTCCTATGCGATGCTCTATGAGAACTTCCTCGACACCTACGACCCGGCGCTGCGCCGCAAGAGCGGGGTTTACTACACCCCGGCCGAGCTGGTGTCTTTTATTGCTCGCTTCGTGGATGAAGTACTCCAGAAGAAGCTCGGTCGTCGGCTGGGGTTCGCCGAGCGGGACGTGATTGTCGTCGACCCGGCGATGGGAACTGGCAGCTTCCTAGCCGAGGTCGTCAACACGGTCGCCGCAACCGTTGCCGCGGAAGAAGGTCCCGGTGCGGTCGCGCCGCATCTTCGGGAGCTAGCGGGGCGGTTGATTGGTTTTGAGAATCAGGCCGCCCCTTACGCGGTCGCCGAGCTACGGCTGCACAGCTTGTTGAAGAAGCGGCACCGCTCCGAGGTGCCGCACAGCGAGCGCCGGTTTCTCGCGGACACCCTGGACGATCCCGACGCGCAGACGTTGCCCTTGGGGAAGATGTACGAGGCGATCGAGCGGTCTCGGCGCGGAGCTAACCAGGTCAAGCGCGAAGAACCAGTCATGGTGGTGCTTGGCAACCCGCCGTATGCCGACAAGGCCGGCGGCACAGCCCCTTGGGTCGAGAAGTCGGCCGCGGGCAAGGAAGCCCCGGGGCTGAAAGCATTTCGCAAGATCGGCAATGGGCGTCGCGAATACGTGCTGTCAAACAAGTATGTCTACTTCTGGCGATGGGCTACGTGGAAAGCATTCGATGCCCACCCCGGGCACCCGTCGGGCATCGTTGCTTTCGTCTGCTCCGCGGGATTTCTTGCCGGGTCGGGATTTGCCGGTATGCGTGAGTATCTTCG
The DNA here is from genome assembly GCF_039525725.1 of Amycolatopsis albidoflavus. Lineage (NCBI taxonomy): Bacteria > Bacillati > Actinomycetota > Actinomycetes > Pseudonocardiales > Pseudonocardiaceae > Amycolatopsis > Amycolatopsis albidoflavus. Next base: position 422,256 of record NZ_BAAAHV010000017.1, on the reverse strand, counting down.
CCGAACAGCTGACGAGGGATGGATCATCGACCTCACCCCCGAAGGACATCAGCCTCCGATGAACACCAGGTTCTTCCGAGCCAACCAGCAGCCCGTTTGCCTCGCGGTGTTCATCCGGCGAGGAGGCCCCGATCCGGACGCACCCGCGCGGGTGCACCGCGCATCCGTCGAGGGGACAGTGAGCGACAAAGTCGAAGCGCTGACGAGTTTGACGATCGACGACGCACGATGGCGGCAGTGCGTAAACGGCTGGGATGCACCGTTCGACCTTGGCGGTTCCAAGGAATGGGCGTCCATGCCCTCTGTCACCGATCTCATGCCCTGGGCGATACCAGGCGTGAAGCCGAATCGAACGTGGGTTTACGCACCCGAGCCTGAAACCCTCCACAAGCGATGGGCAACGTTGGTCAAGGCGTCGCGCTCAGAGAAGCCCGGACTGTTGAAGGAAACCCGTGACACCCGGGTGGGCTCGGAGAAAGCTCAGATCCCGGGAATGGCTGAGCACTCCGGCACTCTCAGCGGCGAGACGGGACCATGTCCCGCGCTGCGCCGGGTGGCGCACAGATCCTTCGATCGCAAGTGGGTGGTCCCCGATGCGCGACTGCATGACACGCCGAGACCGCCGCTGTGGCACACGTACTCAGGCCAGCAGGTCTTCGTCGTCGAACAGCACGCACATCCCATCGTGGGCGGCCCCGCGCTGGTCTTTTCGTCGCTGATCCCGGACATGCACTACCACTCGGGTCGTGGAGGTCGTGTGTTTCCGTTGTACAGGAATTCTTCGGCGAACTCCGCCAATGTCAGCCCGGGCTTACTCGATTTCCTGTCCCGTCAGTTGAAGTGCCCGGTCAGTGCCGAGGATCTTGTGGCGTACTTGGCTGCCGTCACGGCTCATCAGGGTTTTGCTCGTCGTTTCGCGCAGGACCTGAAACAGCCTGGCGTGCGGATTCCTCTCACGAGAAGCCGGAGTTCCTGGCGTCTGGCGGTGGACTTGGGCCAAGAAGTTCTATGGCTCCATACCTACGGGGAGCATTGCGTCTCCCCGGCCGCGGGCCGTCCCGCAGCCGTACCGCGGCTGAAGGCGCGAGCCGAGCGACCGACTGTGCGAGTGGGAATACCAGACACGCCGGAACGAATGCCGGACAAGATCCGCTACGACGAGTCGGGTCGCGCTCTCCATGTCGGCGAAGGCATTATTTCACCAGTTCCGCCCGAGGCCATGGCGTTCGAGGTTTCCGGGATGCCGGTTGTCAAGCACTGGTTCGACTACCGGAAAAAGAGTCCCGACGGCACCCATTCGTCGCCGCTCAACGACATCGTCGCAACCACGTGGACGGCTGCCATGACTACCGAGTTGCTTGACCTGCTAAACGTTCTCGGACGATGCATAGCCCTGGAACCCGCACAAGACAAACTGTTGGCGAAGATCGTCGCCGGACCTTTGGTCACGATCGAGGACCTCATGTTGTCTGGGGTTCTGCCGGTTCCCAAGTCGGCTACGAAGACACCGAAGGCTGACCACCAGCACGACCTCTTCGATGGCGGCTGAGCAGACGCCGGCAGCAGTTGTGCAAGGGCAACGCATACCGACCGGCACTCGCTGTCGGTCCAAGCGGTTCAGCCAGCCAATTCACCCTGGGCCTGCAGAAACCGCCAACACAAATACCCGCACACCCCCACCGCAGGCGCCCCGCCCAGCACCGTCGCGGCGATCCCCAGCGGAGTCACCAACCCACCCAGATACAGCGGCACCAAAACCGCCGTAGCGAGAACGTACTTCGCCAAGAAAATCCCCGTACACAGCTGATAACGCCGCCGTCGCAAGGGATCCCGTCGCCAGCCAAGCCGTTCGCCTCGGCCGAGCACCAGCACCACCCCGATCACCGGCAGTCGCACCAGGATTGACAGCAGGAATACCGCTCCTCCGGCCGCCTGCATGAGCACCGCTGGCAGGTAGAAGTCCACCGCCCGCCCGGTGCTTCCGGCCAGCAACGCCGACGCCCCGACGATCACCAGGCCGATCGCCGACTGCCAATACTTCAGGTCGGTGAACGTGCGAACCCCGGAGAACACCACCACCCCGCCGACCGCGATCAGTGCGGCGGTCGGCACCTGATCGGTCACCAGGTAGGCGACCAGGAACACCACCCGCGACGCGACTCCTTCGGCAACTGTGCGCCAGCCACCCACCGCGGTGAACAGGGACAGCGACTTCTCCGTCAGCAGCGCGAGCCTCATGCGCTCGCCTTGGCCTGTACCGAGTCGCGCATCGTCGCTTCGTGCGAACCGATCGCGTCGAGAAGATCGCGCTGCCCGCGGTTCGCCTCGACCAGCGCCGAGCAGAGGCGGTGTGCGTCCTGCATGGCGAGGTTGCCGCCGAAACCCGGGGCCAGGTGGATGGCATCTCCGAGGACGGTCACCGGGCTGGCGGGCCAGGCGGGGATCGGCGGGATCATCCCGATGCGCAGCGTGGACGTCATCTCCGGCCACGCCTCGTCGACGACCTGTCGCAAGGCGGCGGGAAGATCTTGGTCCGGGTCGGGCAAAGCCCACATCAGATAGTCCTCGATCGAGGCGACCGCACTATCGCGTAAGGCGGGCAGCAACCGTTCCCGTGCGTCGACAGGTGGCGAGGCGAATCGCAGGGCGGCCAGCACCATTGTCGCGCCGTGCACCGGGCGACGGCGGGGTTGTTGCCGATCTGGTCAGGCAATCTGGGTATCGCCGACAGTGCGGTCGCGCCCATGGTCATGCGCCGTCCCGTGTCGACTACTCGTGCGTGGGGCAGGTATTGACGGCGCACCGCGGAACCGACCCCATCTGCGCCGACCAGGACGTCCGCGGTATCCGTTCTGCCGTTGGCAAACCACGCGCGGACCGTGCCGTCAGCTTGTCGCTCGAACCTCGTGAACTCCGCACCGAAGCGGACCGCGTCCTCCAACCCGGTCAGCAATACCGCCCGCAGCAAAGGGCGATGCGCTTGCCGTCCTGGTCGCGCGTCGGAGGGCTGAGTGTCGACAACGGCGAGCGCACCGTCCACTTCGGACAGTGAAAGGGTCTGTTCGCGCAGGCCGCCCATCGTGGCGTCGATCATCGCGGCATGCGGTGGAGGCAGGCATCCGCGCAAGGCCGCACCGCCTCGATCGTCGATGTGCAGGCTGACCCCTTGCGGCCGCCCCGCCGCGTCGTCCCGCTCGTAGACGGCGACGTCGATTCCCTCTCGGCGCAGGCCCTGGGCGAGCGTCAACCCGCCCAGGCCTGCGCCGATCACGAGCACTTTCATCGCAACCCCCTGTTTCTTCACCGCTGATGAAGTTCAGGCTAGCGCGGGTCGGCAGGAAACTCCACCAACGATGAAGAAAGCTCGGCTAGACTCACCGGCGTCATGACAGAACAAGGTGCTCGCCCAGGACGCTGGCGAACTGGGGCGGAGAGCAAACAGCGCATCCTGGACGCGGCACGCGCGCTGTTCCGGCACCACGGCTACGGCGGCACCACCGTGCGCGCGGTCGCGGGCGAAGCTGGGGTCGACCCCGGGATGGTGTTCTACTTTTTCGGCAACAAGCAGGGTCTCTTCGCCGCGGCGATCGAGATGTCCGCTCAAGCCCCGCCCGCCATCGAGGCAGTCTTCGCCGGCGGGCTCGACGGCTTGGGGGAGCGCATCGTCCGGACGCTCGTGGAGAACCTCGACGCTTCGGGCCGCACGCCACTCGCGATGCTCACCCGTGCCGACGACCAAGCCGATGCCCTGATTCGCGAGTACGTCGACCGCGAAGTCACCGGGCGGCTGGCGGACCTGCTCGACACCCCGGACGCCGCGTTCCGGGCCGGTATGGTCAATGTCCAGCTCCTCGGCCTTGCCGTGGCGAGGTATGTCGTGCGGATCGAGCCGATCGCGTCGGCGTCGGCTGACGAGCTGGTCAGCCGGTTCGGGCCGCTCGTGCAGCAGTGTTTGACCGAGGGCGGCTAGGCGAAAAGCCGGTCCAGATACTGGTCGACAGCCATCAGCGCGGCGCGGGATTCGATCACGTCCAGCTCAAGCAGCGGAGTCAGTCCGGTCAAAGCCAGGACGAGGTTCGTCTCGACAGCCGGGTCGCGATCGGCGGCGATGTGTCCGTCGGCGATGGCTTGCCGGATCAGGTGTTCGACGAGGGCTCGCTTCTCGCGCAGGTCGTCGCGCAGCTTCGTGTGCAACTCCGGATCGTGCAGTGCTTCGAGGACGTACGCGGCGTTCATCCGGCTAGTGGCGCGGGCGTCGGGATGCAGCGGCAGCATCTCGGTGAGCGTCACCCGCAGTACGTCTCGAGGGTGCGTGGCGCCGGCGAGGCTCTCGGCGACTCGGCGCGAGGCCTGCTCCGCGGCGAACTCCATCGCGAACGCGAGCATCGCGGTCCGCGTCGAAAAGTAGTGCTGCACCTGGCCGAGAGACGCCTCTGCCTCGTGCGCGACCTCGCGCATGGTCGCCCGGTTCCAGCCCTGCTGCGCCACCACCCGCCACAACGCGCGCGCGATCGCTTCCCGTCGCTCGCGGTGGTCGACCTTCTTCGGCACGTCGGCCCTTTCCCTCATTCCAATACAGCTGACATAATACACTTGACTTGAAACCTGAGGGGGATGAGAATGGGTGACAAGACGCAGCCAGTGGTCCGGACGGTCGAGGGGGCCGTGGCGGGCCGCTGGCGGGCGGGTATGGCGGAGTTCCGCGGAATCCCGTACGCCCGGCCGCCGGTGGGCGATCTCCGTTTCGCCGCGCCTGTCCCGGTTTCGCGCTGGGACGGCACGCGGCAGGCGACCGAGTTCGGTCCGCTGCCTCCGCAATCCGGGCCGGTCCGGATGGAGTCAGCGCACGAGACCGACTGGCTGACGCTCAATGTCTCGACGCCGGATCCGGGCGCGGCGGGGCTGCCGGTGCTGGTGTGGCTGCCGGGCGGCGGATACGTCATCTCGGTGAGCAGCGACCCGACTTACGACCCGACCTTGTTGTGCGGGGCGGGGTTGGTCGTGGTGAGCGTCAACTACCGGGTCGGCGTCGAGGGATTCGCCCTCATCGACGGCGCGCCGGCCAACCGGGGGTTCCTGGACCAGATCGCCGCCCTGGACTGGGTCCGGCGCAATATCTCCCGTTTCGGCGGCGACTCCGCCCGAGTGTGCGTCGCCGGTCAATCAGCGGGCGCCGGATCGATCGCGGCGTTGCTCGTGATGGCGCAGGGCCTGTTCCGGCGTGCCATTACCCATTCCGTGCCCGGAATTTTCACTCTTCCCTCGCTCGCGAAAAAGGTCACCGCGGCGCTCGCGAACGGGGAAGACCTCCGGAACGTCGACCCGTGGCAGTTGGCCGACAGGCTCACCGCGTTCAACGCCAGCCTGTCCGGCCAGCGCGATCGCTGGGGTCCGATGGCTCAGGTCGGGGCCGGGGTTTGCCCTGTGCTGGACGCTTCCCTTCCGAAGACACCCTGGTCCGCTCTCGAGAGCGGGGTCGAGCTGCTCGTCGGCCACACCCGCGACGAGTTCCGGCTGTTCTCCGTCATGGCCGGGCGGGTCGGCACATTCACCGCCGAGGACGCCCAGCTGGCCCTCGATCTCCTTGCTCCCGAACCAAATGGCTATCGCGCCGCCTACGCGGGAGCCAGCCCGGAGGAGCTGATGGAGATCGTCTATTCGGACGCGCTCTTCCGGATGCCGAGCCAGCAACTCGCTGAAGCGAACGCGTTGGCGGGCGGCAGGTCGTATCTCTTCGAGCTGTGCTTGTCCGCGCCTGGTCTGGGCGCGTGTCACAGCCTCGACGTACCTCTCGCATTCGGAACCTTGGACAGTCCAACCGGCCGTCAGGTGTTCGGCGAGAAACCTGATGCCGCAACGCTTCGGGTGTCTGAGGAGCTTCGACAGGCCTGGATTGGCTTTGCGACCAATGGCGATCCTGGATGGGCTGCCTATCGTCCCGATGAACGACTGACCCGCGTGCTGGACGTCGAGTCGAAGACAGTTCCGTATCCGGAAGAGGCTTCGCGGAAAATCTGGGAGCACCACTCGCCGGTGCCGTTTAATCTTCCCGCATAGGCGGTCCGATCTGCCGGTACCAGTCAAGAAGATCAGGCTGGTCGACGCTGCCTGGATCGACCTCCGGATCCTCCCCTCGCAGCAACCGTTTCACGGGGACTTCCAGCTTCTTCCCGGTGCGAGTATGCGGAATCCCCGGTGCCGCAATGATTTCGTCGGGAACATGCCGTGCTGAAGCACCTTGGCGAATTGCGGCGGCGATCCGCTTCCGAAGCGCTTCGTCGAGGCTCACCCCATCGATCAAGGTGACGAACAATGGCATCCAGTACCCGCCGTCGCCCTGTTCAACGCCGATGACAAGAGCCTCCGCGATCTCCGGGAGTTCCTCCACCGGACCGTAGATATCGCTACTGCCCATCCGTACGCCATGCCGGTTCAGCGTCGCATCTGAACGACCGTGGATGATGACCGAGCCGCGGTCGGTGATGGTCGTCCAATCGCCGTGCCGCCACACGCCCGGGAAGGTGCCGAAATACGCGGCTCGGTAACGGACACCGTCGGGGTCATTCCAGAAACGGACTGGCATGGACGGCATCGGGCGTCTCACCACCAGCTCGCCGACTGTCTCGCGTACAGATTCCCCGCTGTACCCCAGGGAATCGAGCGCGACACCAAGGCAGGGAGCCGACAGCTCACCCGCCCAGACCGGAGTGGTGGGCGCTGCGCTCGCGAAGGCCGTGACGACGTCCGTCCCGCCGCTGCTCGAAACGACCTGGACCCGCGACCCGAGTTCGTGCTCGATCCAGCGGTGCAGGTCGGCCGGGAATGTCGATCCGGTGACGCCTAACCGAACCAGCGCACTGAGGTCGTGCTCGTCAAGCCGGACACCGGCCTTGCGGCAGGACGCCAGGTAGCCGGGGCTGGTTCCCAACGTCGTGACCCGCAAGCGGGCGGCCAACTCCCACAACGCATCCGGGCGGCCGAACGCGGGACTGCCGTCGTAACAAACCGCGGTCGCTCCGACCAGCAGAGCGCCGACAAGCGAGTTCCACAGCATCCAACTGGGCGTGGTGTACCAGAGGATTCGATCACCAGCACGCAGATCTTGGTGGAACGCGGAATGCTTCAACTGCTCAACGACAACACCGCCGTGTCCATGCACTATTCCTTTAGGACGGCCAGTGGTCCCCGAAGAGAACAAGATCCACAGTGGATGCTCGAAGGGAACCGGCACGGGTGCCAGTGCGGCATCGTCGCCAATGATCGAGGACCAGGGAATCGCTCCGGGTAACGATTCCGGGTCGTCGATCACCACGGTAGCGACCAAAGTGGACAGTCCGGCTCGCAGAGCTGCCACATCAGCAGCGCGCTCGACCACCCGGCCGCCGTGTCGCGACCGGGTCGCGGTGATCAACACAGTCGGCGAGAGCTGGGCGAAGCGCGCCTCCGCGGCCGATCCGACGTAGTCCAACCCGCAGGCAGCCCAGACCGCCCCGAGGCTCGCGGTGGCCAGAAACGCCACGATCGCCTCCGCCGAATTAGGCAGATACCCCACGACCCGGTCGCCGGAGGACACGCCCAGTTCGGCCAGCGCAGCCGCGACCGACCCGACTTGCCGACGCAATTCACCCCAGCTCAGCTCAACCGGAGCGCCGTCCTCGGTCACCGCGAGCACGGCAGTGCCGGCCTCGTCGCGGCCCCGGAACACCTCGGCCGCATAGTTCAGCGAGCTCCCCGGAAACCAGACGCTGCCCGGCATCGCCTCGGTCGCCAGCGCCGGTTGCCCCTCCGGACGCGCCGGGAGTCCAAAGTAGTCCCACACCGCGGACCAGAAACCGTCGAGATCCCGCACCGACCATTCCCACAGCGTCCGGTATGCGCCGGTCAGGTCGCGGTTGGTGCGGGCCGAGGCGTACCGGGCGAAATCGGTGATCTGTGCTTCCTCCACCGGGACCCAGCCGCTCATTCAATGTCCCATTCCGCGGCCGTAGTCTGCACTGCTTTGGCCGCGAGGGCTTCGAACAGCGGCCGTCCGCCGGTGTCGGCGAGGGTGACGAACAGCCGGTTCGCGCCGTCGGTGCAGCACGCGATCGGGAATGCCGCGCCGGTTTTGATCGTCTCGCGCACTGTGTTGTCCCGGACCAGCACGACCGCGTGCCCGGTGGTGGTCGCGACCCAGATTCCTTCCGGCCCCGGCCAGATTCCGTCCGGACGAGCGTCGGGATCGACCAATTCGGCAAGGTCGGCGTAAAGCCGCCGATCGGTCAGTGCGCCGTCCGCGCTGACGGTGAAGGCGGTCAGCCGTTGCGCAGCGGTTTCGGCGACGATCAGGGTGCGTCCGCCGTCGAGGAAGGCGAGGCCGTTGGGGAAGTCGAGGTTCTCGGCGGCAACGGTGGCCGAGCCGTCGATGGCGACCCGGACCAGACGGCCTAGCCGCGATGGTTCACCGACGTCGTCAACGTAGAGATTGCCCTGCTCGTCACCGACAAGATCGCCGAGCGGACCGGTGGCCACCGCGCTGAGGTCCGCGTAGGTGGCAAACTGCGCGCCATCCCAGACGCCGATGCGCTTCTCGTGCATCATCGCCGCGACGAGCCTGCCGTCGGGCAAGAACCACAGCCCGTTGGACGGCGAGCCCAGCTTCGTGGCACTCCAGCTTCCGCCGTGGTCCGTCCACAGTTGACTGCCTTGGGTGTCCGACAGCCACAGCGCGCCTTGGTGCCAGCGCGGTCCCTCGCCCCAGATCATTCCGGTTCCGTACGGCTTCATGCGCGCACCGCCATTTGCCGCGCGAGTTCCTTAGTTGCCGTCTCCAGTTCCGCCGTGTCGGCGGCGAGCGCGAAGGCGTACCGGTCCGGGCGGATGATGGCCGCAGTGGCCGAATTCGCGGCCAACCGCGCCTCGACCGCCGGACCAGCGTCAACGACCACCGCGACGTCAAGCCGTCGCCACAACTCCGCGATCTCCGCCGACACGGCCTGCTTGCCCACGACGACGAAGTTGTATCCGGTGACGTCGTCGAGCCGGGTACCGTCGGCGGCTCGGGGCTGCGGGCAGAGCCGACCGGGCTCCCCGCTCAGCCCAGGGCCGAGCGGCGGCCTGAGCGGTTCGAGAGTCTGGGGTTCTCCCAGCTCCGGATGGGTGTCGCCGATGCCGAAGGACTCGATCAGGTTGGCCTGCCGGGCGGATTCGGCGATATAGGGGCGAACGTGCGGGGCGCGCTCGCTTTCGTAGGTGTCGAGCAGGCTGTCGGAGCCGACACCTCGGACGACTGCGGCGAGCTTCCAGGCGAGGTTCGCCGCGTCGCGGAGCCCGGAACACATGCCCTGCCCGAGCATCGGCGGCATCTCGTGCGCGGCGTCGCCGGCGAGGAACAGCCTTCCCGAACGCCAGCCGTGCACGAGCCGCGCGTGCCATTCGTACGTGTCGGCTCGCATGATGCGATAGCTGCCCGGTTCGATCCAACGGCTGAGCGCGTCGTACACCGCCTGCGGGCGTTCGAGCGCGGCGGCGTCGTCTCCGTCGAGGAGCATGAATTCGAACCGCAGCATCGGGGGAAAGATCGGCACGTAGGTAATCGGCCGCTTTCCTTGGCACAGAATGAATCCGGAGTCCACGGGCAGTGCCGGAGGATGCTCGAACGGATGGATGTCGACGATGAGCGAGCGTTGCGTCCCCTCCAGATCTTCGACTTCGGAACCCATCAAGTGCCGGACGAACGAATTGGCTCCGTCCGATCCGACGGCGTAGGCCGCTTTCACCGTCTTGACCTGGTTCCGGTCGGTCACCGTGAGGTACACCGCGTCGGCGTCCTGGGCGATCTCGGTGACGGACCAGCCGAACCACAGGTCGACGTTCGGGTCGCTCGCGAGCAAACCGCGCAGCCGGGATTCGAAATCAGGTTGGTGGAACTGGTAATCCGTACGCCAGCCTTGTCCGGATTCGTCTCGTGCGTGGGCGAATTGGAGGAAGGGCGTTCCGTCCGGCAGTTGCAGCGTCCATCCGGCCTGCCGCAGGAATCGTTGCTCCAGATCGGCCGCGCCGAGCGTTTGCAGGGTGCGCATCGATTCGTCGTCGAGATGGGTCGCTCGCGGATGGTGGCAGACGATCCGGTTCGGATCGATCGCGGCGACCCGGAGTCCTTTCGCGCTGAGCAATCGCGCGAGGGTCAAGCCGACCGGACCGCAGCCCACGACGGCGATGTCGTATGTGTCCATGACTGTTCCTCCGCTCAAGCCGGTTCTTCGACTAGCTGAGATGTGCGGGCTTCCGCGGTGCGGCGGAAACCTCCGAGGGCAACGGTGAGGAGCGCCCCGAGGATCGCCGGCACCGCGAAAAGAAGGAAGTTCCACTGTGGAGCGAGGCCGGCGGCAAGAACCCAGCCGCCGAGCACCGGCCCGGCGATCGCGCCGATCCGGCCGATTCCCAATGCGACACCGATCGCGCTGGCCCTGGCGTGCGCCGGATAAGTGCGGGCGATGTAGACGTTGATCAATCCCTGCACGCCGAACGCGCCCGCGCCGCCGATCAACACGATCACGGAGAGCACGATCAACGGCGACCGGATGCTCAAGGCGGCCATCGCACCCGCGGCGACGACGAAACAAGCGATAATGGGAATTCTCGACCCCGCCCGGTCGGCCAGCACCGCGATCGCGAGACCTCCCACAGTCGCGCCGACATTGAGCAGGGTAAGGAACATCAGTGAGGAATCCAGCGGATACCGTGCGGCTTGCATCAATTGCGGCAGCCAGGTGTTGATCCCGAAGATGAGCAAGAACGAACAGATCACCATCACACAGAACAGCGCTGTCGTTCCCGCGTACGGCTGCCGCAGCACAACGCGCAAGCCGCGTGCCCCGGCCGGCTCTCGCCGATATACCGGAGATTCGGGAAGCCAGCGGTAAGTCATTGGCAGCAACAGCAGTCCGACCGCGCCGCCGACCACGTACTCCGGCCGGAAGTTGTCCCCCTGCAGGAAAGACGCGGCCACGACGGAGGCCAGCGATCCGCCCACCGTGACTCCACATTGGACGATCGCCGAGCTGAGGTTCTTCCGCTTCGGCGGCGCCAGTTCGAAGATCAGCGGCCCCATCGCGGGGTAGACCGCGCCGACCCCGAGCCCGACGACAAGCCTGCTGGCGCCGAACAGTTCCAGATTGGACACGAACGCGCAGGCGAACATGCCCAGCGACACGACCGCGATGCTGAGCAAGGTCGTCCGGCGGCGTCCGTACCGGTCGGTGAGCGGACCGACCAGCAGAGCGCCGAAAAGCATGCCCACCGGGGTGAGGCTGCCCAACGTGCCCAATTCGGGGAGGGAAAGATGCCACGGCTGGTGCCGGAGCAACAGCGGCGTCGTCGCGCCGAAAGCGACGAGGTCGTACCCTTCCAGCGTCATGACGGCCAGCCCGATCGCGATGGCTCGCCACGGCATCGTCCTCACGTGCGTGCCGTCGCTGTCGGCAGGCGCAGCACTCGCTCGGCGTTGCCGTGGCTGATCTTCTCGCGATCCCGGTTGCTGATCGGTGCCTGTTCGAGGAACTGGACGGCCTCGGCGGTGTCCTCGAAGGGGTAGTCGACGGCGAACAGGATCGCGTCCGCGCCGACGGCCAGAATCGCGCCGGCGAGCGCGGCCGGGGAACACACGCCGCTGGTGGTGATCAGGATGTTGTCGCCGAAGTATTCCGACGGTTTCCGCGCGAGTGTCCGGTGTTCCTGCCGGTCGTAGCGCGAGTCAAGCCGCGCGAGCTGAAACGGCAGGAACTCGCCGAGGTGGCCGAGAATGACCGTGGCCCCGGGATGCCGATCGAAGACGCCGCCGAAAATCAGCCGGAGCGCGTGCCCGCTGGTCTCCGCCGCCCAGCTCCACAATGGACCCCGCAGTTCCGGCCGTCCCTCGAGCACCTGCCACGGCTCGGCCGGGGGAGCGCCTGGGTGGAGGTAGAGGGGCACCCGCAACTCTTCGAGCGCCGCCCACACTGGTTCGTAGCGCGGGTCGTCGAGGTAGACGCCGTTGGTGTGGTCGTTGACGAGTACGCCGCTGAGCCCGAGCGTGCCGACGGCTCGGCGGAGTTCCGCCACCGCCGCCTCGGGATCCTGGAGCGGCAGGGCCGCCAGCCCGCGGAACCGATCCGGATGGTCGGCGACCACCTCGGCTAGGTGGTCATTGGCGATCCGGGCGTCGTTGACTGCCTGTGCGGCGTCGGTCAGGCCCTGGATACCGGGTGCGGTCAGGGAAAGCACCTGGACGTCGATGCCGTGCTCGTCCATTTCCGGCAGCCGGTAGGTCGTGTAGTCGCACAACCGTTTTCCCCAGTCCTCGACCCACCTCGTGGCGGTTTCCGTTTTGGGCACGGGGTAACCGGCCTGCAGTTCGGGGAGCGCGAACGCTTCCTCCATAGCGATGTAACGCAAGGTTTTTGCCTTTCTTCGGCGATGTGCTCAACTGCCTTCTGAGTGCGCGCCGGTCATGTGCGCCGCGAGGTCTTCCGGATTGATGAACGACGGCGGAGGCGGCGGACCCCATTCGTAGAGCGACTGGAGGCCCTCGAACGACCGCGGCGTCCAGAGCTGGTCGTCGACGATGGCGTCCATGTCGGAGTAGTACTCGGCGAAGTTCCCGGCGGGATCCTTGAGGTACCAGAAGAAATTCGACCCGATGTGGTGGCGGCCCAGTCCCCAGACGTGGCGTTCCGGATGGTCGGCGAGCATGCTCATCGCACCCCGCCCGACATCGTCCACATCGGACACCTGCCAAGAGGTGTGGTGCAGGAAATTGAGAGGAGCCTGCTGTACCAACAGGTTGTGGTGGTCGGTGGAGCACCGCAGGAATGCCGCGCGGCCGGGGACCACGTCGCTGACCTTGAACCCGATTCCGTCGGTGAAGAACCGCTGGGTCGATTCCTGCTCGACAGTGCCGATCACGACGTGCCCCAGCGCGAGCGGCCGCACCGCCTCGGTCCGGGACAGAACCGGTGCCCGGGTGTCGGCGCGGTCCAGCCGGCCAGGCCCGTTGTACAGGGTCGCCGGTACGGATACGCGCACCAGCCGAGGCGCGATGACCGCTTCGACGGCGATGTCCGCGATGGGTTCCCGTGCGCGCAGCGTTTCCGCGTCGCGCTGTACCGGGATGCCCAGCCGGTCGAGGTTCGCGGCGATCCGGCCGAGGTCGTCAGCATCGTCGACCGCGACGGTCATCCCGAGCAGACGGCGGACGCGCGAGTGCTTGAGGACGAACTGCTCCCCGCCCTCGACCGTGGCGAACCGACCCGGTGCGAGCTGCGTAAGCCCGAAGTCGTCGTAATAACCGGCGGTGCCCGCGACGTCGGGGACACCGACGGTCAGCGACTTCAATCTGTGCAGTGCCATGGAATTACCCCTTTCACCCGGCGACGCAGATCTGCCGGAGCTGTCCGATGCCCTCGATCCGCGTGACCACTTCGTCGCCCGCCCGCAGGTAGCGCTGCGGGGACCGGGAATGCCCGACGCCCGAGGGCGTGCCGGTGAAGATCAGGTCTCCGGGCAACAGCGGGCATACCGCCGACAGCCGGGCAATCAGCTCGGCGACCGAGAAGACCATCGACGACGTGCGCGCCTTCTGCACGGTCTCGCCGTTGACCAGGCATTCGATCGCGAGGTCGTCGGGGTCGGCGAACTCGTCCGCGGTCAGCAGCACCGGCCCCGTCGGCGCGAATCCCGGGAACGACTTGCCGAGCGAAAACTGCGGGACCGGCCCCGCCGCCTGCACGACCCGTTCGGAAAAGTCTTGCCCCACGGTCAATCCGGCCACGTGCAGCCAGGCGTCCTCGGCCGCGGTTTTCTCGGCCCGGCGGCCGATCACCACCACGAGCTCCGCTTCCCAGTCGACGAACTCGCTGGGCAGCCGCAGCTGGGTGTCCGGCCCGGTGAGGGAGGTGGCGAACTTCGTAAAAGTCGCGGGTGACTCCGGCAGCGCGAGCCCCGCTTCCCGCGCGTGCTCGCGGTAGTTCAACCCGATCGCGAAGATCTGCCGCGGCTTCGGCGAGGGACTCCCCGCGCGCCCCTCGGACGCGGCCGGCCCGTCCGTCGCCGCTCGCCCCCACTCCGCGAACTCGGTCCAGCGCTCGAAAACCGCGAGCGGATCGGCCGGAAACCGCCCGCTGCTCGCGCCCTCGACGTCGATCACCTTGTCGTCGAGCACCAGGCACATCCGGCCCGCCCGTGTCGTCGTTTTCATGCTCCGCGTCCTTCCGTCTGCGTCCCGGCCAGTGAACACCTGGGAATCTCGATAAGTCAACTAAATCTCGAGATTCTCGGGTGAATGCGGAACCGGGTACGATCTTCGACATGACTGGCGCTCGCAGCACGACCCGCGTCGAGGACGTCTACCTGCGTCTTCGCGCCGACATCCTCAACGGCCGGCATGCGCCGGGATCGCGGCTGCGCGTGGAAGCGCTCAAAGGGGACTACGACGCGAGCAGCGGCGTCCTGCGTGAAGCACTCCCGCGTCTCGTGGGCCAGGGGCTTGCGACTTTCGCGCCGCAGCAAGGATTCCGGGTCATCGACGTCTCCCCGGACACTCTGCAAGACCTGACCGAAGCACGCGTGGTCGTCGAGACGTACGTGGTCCGCGAATCCCTCGCGCACGGCAGCATCGAATGGGAATCGGACCTGCTCGCGGCGCACCACAATCTCGCCCGCACCACGTTCGCCGACGAGTCAGACGCGATCAACGAGCGATGGCTGACCGCGCACGCCCGGTTTCATCAGGTCCTGCTGGAAGGCTGCCCCAACCAGCACCTGCGCGCGGTGGCGACGCAATTGCGCGAATCCGCCGAGGTCTACCGATGCTGGGCCCGCACCTCAAGTGAGGACAGCCACCGGGACGTCGTCGCGGAACACCGGCTGATCTGCGAACGCGCGATCGAACGAGACGTCCCGGGTACGGTCGAGGCCCTGCGGGACCACATCGAGCTGACTACGAAGCTGCTGCTCGACGACTATCGGAACCGGGGAGGCGAAGAGGTGGGGTGACCATGCCTCAAGTGTTGCCACGTCGCGTAACCGGCGTCCAAGACTGGTTCGCTATCCGTCGATAACCTGGCGGCATGGTTGCTGCGCGCTCCGCCCGCGGTGCGCTGACGATCAGCTCGGGACGATCAGCGCGACGGCCGCGGCGAGAATGATCCCGCCGCAGCCGCCGAGCAGTATGGCGCCGACCATGCGAGGGGTCCCGTTTTTGGTGAGTACAAGGAAAAGCCCGACTGCGCCGAGTGCAAGCGCAACCGCTCCGAGAATGAGCAATGCCGGCGGAAACGCCATCGCCGGCCCGGCGGGCTGCGGATCGGTGAACGACGGGCTTTCGGGAACCGTGCCAGTCGCTGGAATGGGCTGAGTCACCGTTTTGCTGGGTTGCGGCTGTGTGCTGGAACAGCCCGCCAACAGTGCCAAAGCTGTCGAGCACATAAGAATCTGGCGCGGACGGCGCATGCGAGCTCCCTCTGGCCGGGCAACCGCGAAGACGGACACTGCCGAGAAGCCGTCCGCCTCCGCGCCTGGACGCTACCCGTTGGCCAACTTTCGGTAAAGGTTTCCTTGGCCGGCGTCGGTGAAATAGGGCGAACGGAGGTTGTGGAAAATATCTCCGTTGCTGGTGTCGCCGTGTACCAGGCCAACGCCGGTGCCGTCCGGCTTGTCCTGGTAGTCGACAAGCCACGGGCCGCCGGACGAACCTCCGCCGAGGGCGCACCCGATCGTCACTTGGTTAGGGAAGAAAACGCTTGCCTTGGCGGTTTTCCCCTGGCAGTTGTACTGCTCTCGCCCGCCGTCCTTGTCGGCCGGGTAGCCGATGATCGTCACATCGCGTTCGTAGGGGCCGCCGACCTGCAGCCCGTTCGCGAAATTCCCGACTGCGTCGACGAGGGTGCGTCCTTCGGAATTTTTCCCTACGACGGCGATGGCGGTGTCGTATCCCCAGGAGTTTCCGTCGGACCATCCTTTGAGGGTGCCGAGATTGTAGGAGACAAACCGGCCGTACGGGCTGTCTCCGTTGTGGTAACCCGGCACAAAGGTGAACTTTTCCATCCACTTCTTGTCTTCGTACGCACAGTGTCCGGCGGTGACCACCATGTTCTTGGCCGGACTGTTGACGATGCTCCCGGAGCAGACGTAGTCCTTTCCGTCTCCGGGGTTGTGGAAGAAAACTTTTCCTGCTGTGCGCGTGATATAGATGTTCCGAATTTCGGAACTATGTTCGTTGGGTGACAGAGGTGCCGCGACGTCGATTGACGGTTCGATCGCTGGCGCTGGATCGACGGGTGTCTGCTGGTGTTCGTTCTGATCGGCCGGTTCTGCGTGTCTCATTCTGTCAGGAGTCCGGTAGGATCTGGTCTCCTGTTCGTACTCGGCTAGCGGTCCTCCGGCAGGATTGGAGATTATTGCCTGAGTATACCGACCGGATACATCTTGAGTGCCTGCGTGTGCTGGCGTTGAAAATCCGCTCAATAGTAATGATGATATTCCGGCAGTTATTATTGCTTGCGAGATTTTCTGCATCATTCCTCCCCGAATGAAAGCATTCACGCGATTTCACGCTAGCACTCAAGGCTGAGCCTTGGCGTGATCCATCGGGGTGACGCTGGATCGCCGGGGATTTCCGCGGGCGAAGGTCGGTTTCACGCGAAGGAGTCGTAGGCGACCCTGTCGGCGAGGCGGAGTGCCCGGCTCATGACGGGGAGGAATGAACCCCGGCCCTCAGGCGCCCGGTGCGCACCCCAGCGTGCTGTCACTCTGGGCGCATTTTCTTCATCTCAGCGACACTCTCCGCAACCGGCACGGCGATTTGTCGGCACTGAGCCAACGAGCCCTTCCGGCTGCAGTACGGCCTCGGGGGCCATCAACGGTGGCGGCCGCAGACGCGGCGTACCGGCCGCAGGTGTGCGGCCGATGAATATCCGTTCCTTCTGGATCGGTTACGCAACCCGGTGAGACCCACCTCATGAACTCACTCAGATGGGTGAGCCGCAACGGGGCTGACTCCTGGTCTCGGCCGCTCCGGTGGACCAGTCGAGTCACCTGGTCGTGTCTGGTTTCGAAACCGTGAACAACAGTAGGTAATCTTCCGTAACGGGTGCGGGGAGCCGCCTCCAACCCACGGTTTGCCGGAGGGCTTCGTTGATCAAGCTCATGTTCGCCGACGACGAGGAACTAGTTCGGTCGGGGCTGCGCGCCATGATGTCCGGGGCGTCGGACATCGAGATCGTGGGCGAGGCAAGCGACGGCAGATCGGCGGTCGAGGTCGCCCGTCGCTATCACCCTGACGTCGCGCTGCTAGACATCAAGATGCGCGCCCCTGACGACGGCATTCGCGCGCTTCGGGCCATTCTCGCGCTGCCCGATCCGCCGACCGTCGCCATGCTCACCACCTTCGACATCGACGAGTACGTCAGCCTCGCGCTGCGGCTCGGCGCCAACGGGTTCCTGCTGAAGGACATCGACCCGGCGGCGCTGCTGCGCGCGGTGCGCGACCTGGCCAAGGGCGGGGCTGTCCTCGACCCAGGCGTGGCCGTACGCATGGTGCAGAGCCACCGCGACGAGCAGCGGGCCGCTCAGCCGGCGCGCAAGCTGCTGGCCTCGCTGTCCGAGCGCGAACGAGAGGTCGTCGCGCTGATCGGGCAGGGGTTGTCGAACGCCGAGATCGGCGGGCGGCTGCATCTGTCCGAGGCGACGGTGAAGGGATACGTCTCGGCTGTCCTGTCGAAGATCGGCGCGGCCAACCGGGTGCAGGCCGCACTCCTGGCCTACCGCGGCGGGCTCCTCGACCAGTAGAACCAGCACATGCTGCTGACCGCGCTCGAGTTCCTCGGGCTGGTGGCGTTCGCGGCGTCCGGGGCGCTGGCCGCGGTCCGGGCGCGGCTGGACGTGTTCGGGGTCGTCGTGGTCGGGCTGACCACGGCGCTCGGCGGCGGCATCATCCGCGACGTGCTCCTCGGCATCCATCCGCCGACGTCCCTGCGCAACTGGCCGTACCTGGCCGTCTGCGCGGCGACGGCGCTGATCGTGTTCGCCTTCCATCCGCAGGTCGCCCGGCTGCGGCACGCGGTGCTGCTGGCGGACGCGGTCGGGCTCGGCGTGTTCGCCACGGCCGGGACGACGCTGGCGCTCAACGCGGGCGCCACCGGGTACGCCGCCTGCCTGATCGGCATGACCAGCGGCATCGGCGGCGGCGCGGTCCGCGACCTGCTGCTGCGGGAGATTCCCCTCGTGCTGCGCAAGGAGATCTACGCGATGGCGGCGCTGACCGGCGCGGTCTGCGTCTGGGCGGGGCACGCGCTCGACCTCCCGGCCGGCGCGGTCACGACCTTCTCCGCGGTGGTCGTGGTCGCGATTCGGGTGCTCACACTCTGGCGACACTGGAACGCTCCGGTCGCGCGGCCGCCGGAGGAGCGTTCGCTGTGAGGTCAGCTGCAGATATGGATGTGCTTCCCGCCGACGCAGGTGCGTACGTGTGGGTGCGGGATGTGCGGCACGTGCACGCTGCCGCCTGAGTCGTCGGGCAGGGGCGCGCCGGTGACGCCTGACCCGGTTCCGGTGTCGACGGCATCGCCAGAGGAGGGCGAGTACGTCGGCGTGTCCGGGGTAGCCGGCAGGTCGGACGACGGAGTTGGGCTGTAAGCAGGTGCCGAAGCCGTGGTGAGCGGGACCGTCACGGAGGCGGGTGCGGAAGGTCCGGCGTCCTTGCTGCCGCACGCGTTGCCGATCATCCCGATGACGCCGAGTACACAGATCCCGGCCAGCCAGCCGGGGCCGAGGCGTTTCCGATGGGCCATCAGCGCTCCTCGTTCTCAAGGTCAGCTGATGGTCGCGGCTCCCGCCCCACCTGTTACGCGCCGCACTCCGAGGAAATGCTCTTTGTGTGTTCTGCGTGTGTTCTTAGGCGGGTCTCAGCACTCTGCGTAAGACTGGCGGCATGCGCATCCTCGTAGTGGACGACGACCGTGCCGTCCGTGAATCGCTCAGGCGGTCTTTGGAGTTCAACGGCTACACCGTGGAGCTCGCGAGCGATGGTGCGCAGGCCTTGGAGACGATCCTCGCCAACCGGCCGGACGCGATGGTCCTCGACGTCATGATGCCGCGTCTCGACGGGCTCGAAGTGGCCCGCCGCCTGCGCAGCACCGGCGACGACCTGCCGATTCTCGTTCTGACCGCGCGCGACACCGTCTCCGACCGGGTCTCCGGCCTCGACGCCGGCGCCGACGACTACCTGCCCAAGCCGTTCGCCTTGGAGGAACTGCTCGCCCGGCTGCGCGCCCTGCTGCGCCGCGCCGCGCCGGACGGGCAGCAGGGCGAGACGTCGGAGGTGCTGTCGTTCGCCGACCTCACGCTGGACCCGGGCACTCGCGAGGTCCGCCGCGGCGGTCGCGAGATCAGTCTCACCCGCACCGAGTTCGCGCTGCTCGAGCTGTTCCTCTCGTACCCCAAGCACGTGCTGACCCGCGGAAGGATCCTGGAGGAAGTATGGGGTTACGACTTCCCGACGTCGGGCAACGCGCTGGAGGTCTACGTCGGCTATTTGCGCCGCAAGACGGAGGCGGACAGCGAACCGAGGCTGATCCACACGGTCCGCGGAGTGGGGTACGTCCTGCGCGAGACCCCGCCGTGACCGACCACCCGGCGAGCGAGCAGACCGCGCCGGCGGGGGAGGAGGTCCCGGATCCGCGGGGCACCCGGTGGAGCACCCGCCGGTTCTCGCTGCGCGGCCGCGTCACGCTGCTGGCCGCCGCGTGCGTGGCGGGTGCGGTGGCGCTCGTTTCCCTGTGCGCGTACCTCGTGGTGCGCAACAACCTCCTGAGCCAACTCGACGACAACCTGCTCGCTCGCGCGCAGGCCGCGGCGAACTCGCCGCAGGTGCCGACCGACCAGCTGCGCGAGGTGCCAGGTGCGCTGCTGGCCAGCGCGGACCTGCAGATCGGTCAGCTCAACGGCCTCACCGGCGACCTGATCTATCCGCAGCCGGGCACCCGGCCGCCCGTGGGGCCAGCCGAGATGCGCGTCGCGACCGGCGTGCTGTCCCAGTCGCTGCGCACCGACGCGACCACCGGCATGCGGGTGGTCGCGGTGCCGCTCGGGCACGGGCAGGCGATCGTGCTGGCGCAGTCGATGGCTCCGACGATGCGCGCGCTGAACCAGCTGTCCGTGGTGCTGTTCCTGGTCGGCGGCGCCGGAATCGTGGTGGCCGCGGGCGCGGGCACGGCGGTCGCGCGCGCTGGCTTGCGCCCGGTCGACCGGCTGACGTCGGCCGCGGAACGGGTGGCCGCGACCGGCGACCTGCGTCCGATCCCGGTGAGCGGCGACGACGAACTCGCCCGGCTCACGCACAGTTTCAACATCATGCTCGGCACGGTCGCGGACTCGCAGGGACGGCAACGGCAACTCGTCGCCGACGCCGGGCACGAGTTGCGCACCCCGCTCACCTCCATGCGCACCAACCTGGAACTGCTGCTGTCGGCGAGCCGCCCGGGCGCGCCGTCGCTGCCGGACGAGGACCGCGCCGACATCGAGGCCGACATCCGCGGCCAGCTCGACGAGCTCACCCAGCTCATCGGCGACCTCGTGGAGCTGGCGCGCCAGGACGAACCGCGCGAGCAGGCCGAACGCGTCGACCTGATGGACGTGGTCGAGCGCGCGCTCGACCGGGCGCGCCGTCGGGCGGGCGAGATCGAGTTCGAGGTCTCGCTGCAGCCGTGGGTGCTCACCGGCGACAACAGCTCACTCGAACGGGCAGTGCTGAACCTGCTGGACAACGCGGTGAAATTCTCGCCGCAGGGTTCGCGGGTGCGGGTCACGCTGCGTCCGCTCGGCGACGGCACCGCGGTGGTCGAGGTCGCGGACTCCGGTCCCGGCATCGCCGAGGAGGACTTGCCCAAGGTGTTCGACCGTTTTTACCGCTCGTCGGAGGCTCGCACCCTGCCCGGATCCGGCCTCGGGCTGGCGATCGTGCAGCACGCGGCCGAACGCCACGGCGGCACGGTTTACGCCAACCGGGCGCCGGAGGGCGGGGCGCTGCTCACCATCCGGCTACCAGGGGCGCCGGTCGCCTGAATGAGCCGCCACGCTTGGCGGTCGCCCGGCAGGGGGACGCTCGATCTGCATGTCGCGCACACCTGATGTTGAATCGTGTAGGATTTTGTGTAGTTGATGGTGTGCTTGGGGAGTGGCGGTGCTCGCGCGGCAGCGACAGGCGGTGATCCTCGAGGAAGCACGCCGGACCGGTGCGGTCCGGGTCAGTGACCTCGTCGCGAGGCTCGGCGTTTCCGACATGACGGTCCGCCGCGACCTCGACGTGCTCGCGGGCCGCGGCCTGGTCGAGAAGGTCTACGGCGGTGCGACGTCGCTGGTCGGCAAGAGCACCGACGAACCCGGGTTCGAGGCGAAGTCGGTGCGCCAGCGCGCGCAAAAGGAAGCGATCGCCGAACTGGCCGCCACCCTGGTCAAACCGGGCACGGCGATCGGCCTGTCCGCGGGAACCACCACCTGGACGCTCGCGCACGCGCTCGACGGCATCGAGGGCCTCACCATCGTCACCAACTCGATCCAGGTCGCCGACGTTCTGCGCAGCGCCGCTCAGCCGGACCGCACGGTGGTCCTCACCGGCGGCGTGCGCACTCCGTCGGACGCGCTGGTCGGCCCGGTCGCCGTGCAGAGCCTGCGGACGCTGCACCTCGACCTGGTGTTCCTCGGCGTGCACGGGATGGCGGTGGGGCCCGGGTTCACCACCCCGAACCTCACCGAAAGCGAGACCGACCGCGCGCTGGTGGAGGCCGGACGGCGGCTGGTGGTGCTCGCCGACCACACGAAGTGGGGCACGGTCGGCATTTCCACGATCGCGGACCTGGAGGAAGCACAGGTCGTGGTGACCGACGACGGATTGGACGACCGCGCGCGGGAAGACCTCGCGGAGCGGGTCGGAGAACTCATGATCGCCGAAACGGCGGAGAACCTCGAGGCAGAAGAAGCGTGAAACGCACTGTGGCGCACCTGGCCGACGGCCGGGAGATCATCTATTTCGACCACACCGACGCCCACGAGCGGCTCGCCGCCGACACCCGGGACCTGCCTCCCGTCGCGGCGGCCTCGGAGATCCGCCGCGACCCGCTGACCGGCGAGTGGGTCGCGATGGCGGCGCACCGGCAGACGCGCACGTACAAGCCGCCTGCCGATCTTTGCCCGCTCTGCCCGTCCCGGCCGGGCAAGCCGAGCGAGATCCCCGAAGCCGACTACGACGTGGTCGTGTTCGAGAACCGGTTCCCGTCGTTCTCGCAACAGGCGACCGGCGATCCGTCCACTGTGGACGGATTGGGGCTGGTGCCGACCGCGCCGGGCCTCGGCCGCTGCGAGGTCGTGTGCTTCACCAGCGACCACGACGGCGCGTTCTCCCGGCTTACTCCGGAACAGGTGCGCCTCGTGGTGGACGCCTGGGCCGACCGCACCGCCGCGCTCGCGCAGACTCCTGGCGTGGAACAGGTCTTCCCGTTCGAGAACCGCGGCGAGGAAATCGGCGTCACGCTCTCGCATCCGCACGGCCAGATCTACGGCTATCCGTTCGTCACGCCGAAGACCGAGCGAATGCTGGCGGTCGCGCGGGAACACGGCGGGCCGGTGCTCGGCGAGGTGCTGGCCGCGGAACAGAAATCCGGCGAACGCGTGATCGCCGCGGGCGAGCACTGGACGGCATTCGTGCCGCCCGCCGCGCGCTGGCCGGTGCACATCCAGATCGTGCCGCACCGGCAGGTGCCGGACCTCCCGTCGCTCACCGACGCCGAGCGCGACGACTTTTCCCGCGTGTACCTCGACGTGCTGCGCCGCTGCGACGCGCTGTACGACCGGCCGCTGCCCTACATCGCGGGCTGGCACCAGGCACCGGTGCGGCGGGACCGGGAACTGTCGTGGCTGCATTTGGAACTGTTCTCCGTGCTGCGGGCCAAGGACAAGCTGAAGTACCTGGCCGGATCCGAGTCGGGCATGGCGGTCTGGATCAACGACGCCACGCCGGAACAGATCGCGGAACGGCTTCGCGCGGCAGGCTGACCGGAACTCGCGGCATACTCATCTACGAAACACAGGTTCGACTCAGGAACCTCTCAGGCCCAGCCGCTTAGGTGAGGATATGACCGAGAACGACCCCCACGCGCCCGACTCCGCGGCGGGTCGCCAGGACCCGGGTGCCCAGCCGGGCGCCGAAGGCCAGGCGACTTGGCAGCAGCCCCCGGCTCAGCCAGCGAGCCACTCCCCGTCAGCCGATCCGGCGAGCGGCGACGCGGGCCAGCAGGCCCCGGGAGCCACCGGTACGCCTGGCACGACTGCCGCGTACGGTTCGGCCGCTGAGGGCTCGGCGGGGACGTCCGGCCCCGGCACGGCGAGCGGCGACGCTTCCGGCGCGTACGGAGCGCCCGCGGGGCAGTACGGTGCCGCCCCGGCTGGTGGCGCGGCGTACGGGGCCGGTGCCGCTCCGGCCGGCGGCATGCCGAACCCGTGGTCGGCCCAAGGCGCAGCGGGCGCACCCCAGAGCGGGCAGTTCCCCGGCGCGCAGCAGCAGCCCGCGGCGGGTCAGCCGTACGGCAGCCAATACCCCGGCGGGACGCAGACTCCGCCCGCCGGATCCCCGGCCAACCCTTACGGCGCACCGGGAACCGCGGTGTACGGCGTTCCCGCGCAGCGCGAGAAGAAGGGTTCGGCGGGCAAGCTCCTCGCGAGCGTCGCCGCGATCTCGCTCGTGATCGGCGGCGTGGCGGGCGGGACCGTCGGGTACCTCACCGGCGGATCCGGTTCGTCGGTGAGCGCGCTCGACGCGCCGAAACCCGCGCAGCAGACCGGCAACGTGCCCGCCGGCTCGGTCGAATCGGTGGCGCAGAAGCTGTCGCCGAGCGTGGTCGAACTGCAGGTGTCCGGCCGCACCGCGGCGGGCGAGGGCTCCGGCTTCGTGCTCAGCAGCGACGGCTACATCCTCACCAACAACCACGTCGTCCAGGTCGCCGCGAACGGCGGCCAGATCCAGGCCGTGTTCCAGGACGGCAAGAAGGCCGCGGCGAAGGTCGTCGGCCGGGACCCGACCACGGACATCGCCGTGGTCAAGGTGTCCGGCGTCGGCAACCTCACGCCGGTCGAGCTCGGCCGGTCCGACGACCTGCGGGTCGGGCAGCAGGTGGTGGCCATCGGCTCGCCGTACGAGCTGACCGGCACGGTCACCTCGGGCATCGTCAGCTCTCTGCACCGTCCTGTGCAGGCGGGCGGCGACGAGACCGACCAGACCACGGTGATGGACGCGATCCAGACCGACGCCGCGATCAACCCCGGCAACTCGGGCGGTCCGCTGGCGAACATGAGCGGTCAGGTCATCGGCATCAACTCGGCCATCTACAGCCCGAACTCGGGCCGCGGCCAGGGCAGCGGCGGCGAGGGCGGCAACGTCGGCATCGGCTTCGCCATCCCGATCGACCAGGCGCGCCGCACCGCGCAGGACATCATCAAGACCGGGCACGCGACCCAGACGTTCATCGGCGCGAAGGTGACTGACGCGCCCCAGGGCGGCGCCCAGCTCGGCGACATCACGCCGGGCAGCCCGGCCGAGAAGGCTGGCCTGAAGTCCGGCGACGTGGTGACCAAGATCGACGACCGCGTCATCGACAGCGCCAACACCCTCGTCGCCGCGATCCGCACGCGCGCCCCGAACGACCAGACGACCTTCACCCTCGCCGGCGGACGCACGGTGCAGGTCACTCTCGGCGGGCAGGCGGTACCGGCCAACTAGATCGCTCGGCCGCCGTGGCGCGGCCGAGACCAGCCACGGCTCGACCCCCGATCCGCGCTTGGGGCCGAACCTTTGCAGGCCACGCGCGACCGGAGCATCCGTGCCGGTCGCGCGTGGCCGTTTTACTGACCAGCGCCCGAAAACCGGCTCCCGCACGAAAACACGAAGAGGCTCTCCGTGCCGCCTCCGACTCGGCACGGAGAGCCTCTCCGCGTGCGGTGAGGTGCCCACGCGCCTGACGTCCCAAACGCCGAATCTGCGGGAAAATTCCGGTACCGGAAGAAAACCCAGGTCAACTATGGTCGCGGGCCCGAATTTTCCGTGCGCCGCGATACCGGACCCGGACAATCCGGACGATCGCCGCCACCAGGACCGCGCCCCACACCACCGCGAGCGTCGCCACCAGCCCCAGCCACGTGTTGCCGTCGTGCAGCCCAGGTTTCGGCGGCACGCCATAAGCACGCCACAGCAGCGGGAACGCCACGAACCCCAGCACCGCCGTCAGTGCCGCGCCAACTTGCACCGGCCCCCGCCACGGCTTCGGCAGGTTTCGCGCCAGCAGCAGGCCAACCAGCCCCGCTATCGGAGCGAACACCGCGTCGTTGACGATCGGACCGCCGCCGATCCACAGCAATGTCGTGAAGCTGTCCGGCCACGCCGGTGCCGCGTAGTCGAGGAACAACACGATCCCGTACGCCAGCGCCGCTAATCCGGGCAGCGCCAGCACAATCCGCGCGGTCTTCACTGCACCTCCAGCTTCGCGACCCACTTCGTCTGCAGCACGCCCGGCCGGCTGGGCGCGATCACCCGGCACGGATAGCCGTGGTCGAGATTCAGCACCTCGCCGTTGAGTTCCAGCGCCAGCACCGTGAGCGGGTCGGCCGTGTGCTCGCCAGGCAGGACGCTGACGCCGTACAGACCGGTCTTCTCCAACGACGACACCCGCACGTCGACCCCCGGCGCACTGCCGCTCGCGCGCAGCAGGTCCGGGAACGAGATGCCGCGCCACGTCGCCATCTGGCTCCATCCCTCGACGCACGCGATCGGCAAGTCCACAGTGGTCTGCGGCAACGCCCGCAACTCGGCCAGCGTGAACTGCCGCGTTCCCGCCGGAGTCACCACGGACAGCCGCCACCCGGGATCCTGCGCGCTTCGCGTTACCTGCGCCGCCACGGCCGTACGGTTGACCGGCAACTTCTGCGAACCCTTGTCCGATCGCCACGACAACCCGGAGAAGTTCCGCAGCGCGGGAACCGTCGCTCCCGCAGTGGCCACCACGGCGACTCCCGTCGCGATCCCCGTGGTGGTCAGGAATCCTCGCCGCGACAACCCCGGGCCAGGGGGCTCGACCGGCGAACGCTCCCGGGTAAGCGCCCGCCGGATCACCGGGAGCTTCACCGCGACGTGCACGAGGATCGACCCGATCGCCACCCACGCCACCGCGTAGTGCACCTGCGGAAAGTAGAAGTTCCACGGGTAGTTCTGCGCGACGTTCAGCAATCCCGAACTCAACTCGAAGAACGCCGCCCCGGAGAGGACAAGGATCGACAACCGCTCCACCGCGTGCGGCACCGAACGCACCAGCGGCCGTTCGAACAGCTTCGGGTAGACACTCCACAGTTTGGCCAGCAGCAACGGAATCGCCGCGATCCCGGACAGCACGTGCGCGCCCTGCGTCACCCGATACAGCCAAACCGGCCGGCTGGGCCAGAAGAACCACTCCGGCGGATGCTGGATCAAATGGCTCAACAAGCCGGTGACGAAGCAGATCAGGAACGCGAGCCCGAGCAGGCTGCCGACCCGGGCCGTCACGCGCTCGCCGTGCGCGCCGCCCTTGAACTGCTCCGCCTTCGGGACCCGGCGTTCGATGGCGCGGGCCTGTTCGCCGATCTTGGCTTGCACCGCGGTGACCCGAGTATCGAGCCTGCGCCACGCGGCCGCCAGCCGTCCGCGTTTCATGCGCGTGCCAGCTTCGCGAACCAGCGGTGCCCGCGACTGGTCGTCCAGACAACCCGGAACCCAGTCCGTGCCGCGATTTCCGCGATGGAGTCGACGCCGACCCACGCCCACGTGAACCACCTACCGGCCGCGGGATCCGGCCGCAGCCGGACGTGATCCCGGCGTACGCCGTGGCCGGGTTCCTCCAACTCCACCAGCACGTCGCCGTCGGGCGTGAGCAACTCGCGCACTCGCCGCAGCAGCGCATCGGGATCGCCACCGATCCCGATGTTGCCGTCGGCCAGCAACACGTGATTCCATCGTCCCTCGCCGGGCAAGCGCGTGAAAACGTTGCGCTGCAACGCACTTGCCCCGCGCCGTCGCGTCAGCCGCACGGCGACCGGCGAACTGTCCACGCCGAGGGTCACCACACCTCGGCGCGTCAACGCGGCAGTGAGCCGGCCAGGTCCGCAACCGACGTCGAGCGTCGGCCCCTCGCACGCGTCGAGCAGCACGGCGTCGCCCGCCTCGCAACCGTCCGCCCAACGGCCGACTGGAAGCTCGATGCGGTCACCGTTCGCAAGCTCCAGCCAGCAGTGATGGCCAAGAAGCCCGCGGTCGAATTCCCGGCCAGTCGCGAGTTTCACGCCACCACCCCCACTGCGTCAACTGCGGTGGCGAACCTGCCGCCGGGCCGAATCGCGGCAACCCGCAGCGCGTCCTCCATGGTGTCCACATCGGACAAGATCGGCAGCTCGCCGACGTGCAGACCAGCGCCCGTCAGCGCCGCTCGGGTGCGAAACCCGGTGTCCGGACGCGACATCGGAACTCCGGCGAGCACTTGCGCCTGCCGCGGGTCAGCAAGCCCCAGCCCCCACCAGCCGCCGTCTTCAGCGTCGCCCAGCACCGCGCGGCTGGCTCCGGCGCGGACCGGCTCGATTGCCGACGCGAACAACGCGGGCGAGACCTGCGGCGTGTCCATGCCAATCTGCAGCACGGGCATACCGGCATGCACCGCAGCGGTGTCGGAGTGCGCGTTGGCCAGCCGGGTGCCGAAATCCCAGCCCCGCTGTGCGATCACCGTCGTCTTCCGCAACGCACGACCGATCTCGGTACCCCGCGCTGCCGCCGCGAGGTCGCCCGTCATCGCCACCACGGTGATCGCGTCGTCAGTGGCGAACGCGGCGTCCAACGTGTCCAGCAGCGCGGACGCGGCGATCTCTGCGGCCTGTTCTGCCGTCGCGGGCGGACACAATCGGGTCTTCGCGAACCCGGGCACCGGAGCTTTCGCGACCACAAGCAGGCAAAACGTCATCGGACCAACACCCGCCCGAAGTCACGCACCGCCCGCAGCGTGCCGCGCACCGAACCGGACACCTTCGATTTCGTGCCCCGCGCCCGTTCCCGGTAGGTGACGTCGAACTCCTGGACCGCCCAGCCCGCTCGCTCAGCCTTCACCAGCAGTTCAAGCGGATAGCCGAAAGCCCGGTCGGCGACTGCGAGAGCCAGCAGTTCCCGGCGGCGCACGGCCCGCAGCGGCGCGATGTCCCGCACCGGCAGTCCCCGGGACCGCAAGAGCAGGGAGAGAACGGCATTCCCCGCTCTGGCATGCCAAGGCCACGCCGCCCGGGACACCGGCACCCGCCGTCCGACCGCGAGATCAGCGCCCTCCACCACCGCGGCAACGAGTCGCGGCAACTCAGCCAGATCGAGCGACCCGTCAGCATCCGCGAAACAGACGATGTCAGCGGTCGAGTTCTCCAACCCGGTGTGGACGGCGGCACCGTAACCACGTCGCGGCTCGTCGACGACTTTCGCGCCGTGTGCGGCCGCGACGCCAGGGGAACCGTCGCGCGACCCGTTGTCCACGACGATCGCGCGATACCCCGGCGGCAGGTTGGCGAGCACGCCGGGCAGCGCGGCCGCCTCGTCGAGGCAGGGGAGGACGACGTCCACTCCGAATTCGTTCACGAGGCGTACGGTAAGTCTGGAAAGGACAGTGCATAACCCTTGCTGTGCTTACCAAATCCTGACGTCCGGCAGGATCTTACCGAGTTCTCACGGATCCGATGGGAATCCGCCGAACGGCCGTCCGCGGGGCTATCGTGACCGGCGATGAGCGAGTCGACGAAGGCTGCCCGGCTCGCCGAGCCGCCGCCCCCGGTTCCCGTCCGTCCCCGGTTCCGCGCTGATCTCGTGACGGTCGGCGTCACCCTCGTGGTGATCGCCGCCGCGACCGCGGTTGGCGTGTACTACAACCGGCCAGGTTCGGGCGTGGTGATCTACGCGTTCGCGCCGCCGCTGTTCGCGCATTGGCTGCCGCACGTCGGCCCCGGCTCGGTGTTCGCCGTTCTGATCGCCGCCGGTGTCGTGCTGTACGGCCCGGCCCTGGCCGCCCGGCTGCGATGGCGACGCGCCCTGGCAGCTGGCTACCTGGCGTCCCTCGCCTGGATCTTCTCGCTCGCCATGGTGGACGGCTGGACCCGCGGCTTCACCGGCCGGCTCACCACTCCGCAGGAGTACCTGCACGAAGTCCCGGGCATCACGGACATCCCGCGATTCCTCCGCGAATTCTCCTCGCGCATCCTCGATTTCCAGCCGAACTCGTGGACCACCCACGTGTCCGGCCACCCGCCAGGCGCGACGCTCGTCTTCGTCTGGCTCGACCGGCTCGGCCTCCACGGCGGTGCGTGGGCGTCGACCGCCGTGGTGCTGGTGGCCGCGCTGATCGCGGTCGCAGTGCCAGCGACGATCGCCCTGCTCGGCCGTCCCGACGCAGCCCGCGCGGCGCTGCCGTTCGCCGTGCTCAGCCCAGGCGCGATCTGGCTGGGCGTGTCCGCGGACGGTCTCTTCGCCGGCGTCACCGCCACCGGCATCGCACTGCTCGCACTCGCGTCGGTGGGCTTCCGCGAACGCCGTGGTTACGCCTGGCCCACCGCGTTGGCCGCCGGGATTCTCGTCGGATTCGGCATCTTCCTCTCCTACGGCCTCGTCCTGCTCGGCTTGGTCGCGCTGGCCGTTGCCGTGCTCGGCAGGCAATGGCGTGCTGCGGCAGGCGCTGTCGTCGGCGCGTTGGCCGTGGTCGCTGTGTTCGCGCTCGCCGGATTCTGGTGGTTCGACGGCTACCACCTCGTAGTCGAGCGCTACTACCAGGGCGTCGCGGTGGTGCGGCCCTATTCCTACTGGGTGTGGGCGGATCTGGCCGCGGTGGCGGTCGCGTGCGGGCCAGCGGTGGTCGCGGCGGCCCGCCGCGGGGTGGCTTCGGCGGTCTTCCTGCCATCTCGCCGGACGCTCCTGCGCGATCCGGTGCTGCTGATCGTGGTCGCCGCTGTGCTCACGATCGTGTTCGCCGATTCGTCCGGCCTGTCGAAGGCTGAGGTAGAACGGATCTGGCTACCGTTCGGCGCGTGGCTGATCCCGGCCACGGCGCTGCTTCCGGCGGGCCACCGCCGCTGGTGGCTGGCCGGACAGGCGGTGGTCGCGCTCGCGGTCAACCACCTGCTGCTGACGAACTGGTGAGGTGAGGCATGGAAGACCAAGCGGGTCGCGTGCTCGTGGTCGACGACGACGAGACGGTGCGCGACGTCGTCCGCCGCTACCTCGAAACCGCCGGTTTCACCGTCGACCTGGCCGGCGACGGCACGGCGGCGCTCGCCCAGTTCGCCGAGCGCGTGCCGGACCTGGTGGTGCTCGACGTAATGATGCCCGGTCTCAACGGCCTGGAGGTGTGCCGTCGGCTACGGCAGACGAGCCAGGTGCCGATCGTCATGCTCACCGCGCTGGGCGAGGAGGAAAACCGCATCGCCGGATTGCAGCTGGGGGCCGACGACTACGTCACCAAACCGTTCAGCCCCAAGGAACTCACGCTTCGCGTCGCGTCCGTGCTGCGCCGGGCCCGGATGCCACGGCCCGAGCCGCCCACGGCCGAGCTGGCGGACGGAAACCTCCGGCTCCAGATGACCGCTCGCCAGGCAACGCTGGACGGTGCGGTGCTGCCGCTGACCACGCGCGAGTTCGACCTCCTCGCGTTCTTCCTCTCCCACCCCGGTGTCGCGTTCAGCCGGGCTGACCTGCTGGAGAAGGTGTGGGGCTGGGACTTCGGCGACCAATCGACGGTGACCGTCCACGTGCGACGGCTGCGCGAGAAAATCGAACGTGACCCGGCCAAACCGATCCGCGTCGCCACGGTGTGGGGCGTCGGCTACCGCTACGACCGGACCCAGCCATGATCGGCTCGGGCGAGTCGGCGTGGGACATGTTCGTCCACGTCCTGCACATTCTTCCGCTCGCCTTGCTGTTCGCCTTGCCCGTGGCGGCCTTGGGCGGGCTTGCGCTTTACCTGCTGCGGCACCGATCGCTGGCCACCACGATGACCACGCTCGTGCTGACTCCGATCGCCGCGATGCTGGTCGGAATCCTCGGCGTGAGCGGCTTCATGTTCACCGAGGCGCTGACCACCGAACTGCTCGTGTGCCTGCTCGTGGCACTGGTCGCGGTGCCCGCGGCGATGGTGCTGGGCCGGGTCATCGCGCGGCGCAGTGTGTGGGAACGCGAGGCGCGGGAACGTGAACGCGCGGCGGAGAAGTCGCGTCGCGAACTGGTCGCGTGGATCAGTCACGACCTTCGCAGCCCGCTGGCCGGGATCCAGGCGATGGCGGAGGCGCTGGCTGACGGCGTGGTTTCCGAACGCGCCGAGGTGGCCGACTACGCCCAGCGCATCAGCGGCGAGACCACCCGGCTGTCCGGCATGGTCGGCGACCTGTTCGAGCTGTCCCGGATCACCGCGGGAGCACTCGAACTGAGCATGTCGGCGGTGCCGCTGCGCGACGTGGTGAGCGACGCGGTCGCCGCGCAGGCACCGGTGGCGGACCGCAAACGCGTGCGGGTGCTGGAAAACGCGTCGGCGTGGCCGGTGGTGTCCGGCAGCGATCCGGAGCTGGCGCGGATCGTGCGGAACCTCGTGTCCAACGCCATCCGGCACACTCCGCCGGACGGTACGGTCGCCGTGCAGCTCGGCATCGACGGCGACCAGGCGCTGCTGGCCGTGGACGACGGCTGCGGCGGAATTCCGGACGACGAGATCAGCCGGGTCTTCGACGTCGCCTTCCGCGGCACACAAGCCCGCACCCCCGATCGCAGCGGCACCACCAGCGGCGGCGGGCTGGGGCTGGCGATCGCGAAGGGCCTGGTGGAGGCACACCGAGGACGGATCGGCGTGCAGAACCACGGCCCAGGATGCCGGTTCGAGGTGCGGTTGCCGCTGGCGGCGTCCTGAACTGTCTGCTTTGGACAGTCAGGACGCGGCGACGGCCGTGACCGGTTCCACGGTGAGATCGGCGGCGAGCCGGAAGAACGGCTCGTCTGGGAAATGCGCTGCCGCGACGATCGTGCCGGTGCCGACCACCTCACCCAGCCAGCGACGGCGGGTCAGCTCCGCCTGCCGAGGATCGACATCGGACGCGGCGCCGATCGTCGGATCGGCCATCTGCTCCGGAATCTGGAAGACGTCACCGATCAGGACGGCGCGACGGTCCTGGTCCGCGGCCTCCAACACGTAATGCCCCGGCGTGTGCCCGGGCGCATGCCGAACGATGACGCCGGGAGCGACCGTTTCGCCGTCAAGCAGCGGACGCAGTTTGCCCTGAGCGCGAAGGGCTTCCAGCGCGACGCGGCCGCGATCGTGTCGTCCCGCCGGTTCGACGAACGCCGCCCAGTCGGGCGCGCCGTACCGCACTTCGGCATTCGGGAAGTACGGCTCGCCGTTCGGCGCGACCCAGCCGATGTGGTCGGCGTGCAGATGAGTCAGCACCACGGTGTCGATGTCTTCGCGGGCGACCCCGGCTTCGGCGAGCGCCGCGGGCAAGCCGCCGGTGTGCTCGGCTTCGACAGCGCTGACCACCGGGTGCAGTTGCTCTTTGGAGTGCTGCGGCAGATGCGGCTCGCCGGTCGGACGCGGACCGAAACCGGCGTCGACCAGCACCGTGCGGCCGCCCGTCCGGATCAGGAAGGCACCGACGACCACGGGAACAGTGCTCGGTGCCGAGCGCTTGCCCTGGAGTCCCGGGAAGAACGACGACGGCAGCTGCAGCCGTCCGTCGGTCAGTGCGTGGATTTCGATGTCCCCCACCACGATGGAACGCATGCCCAGCATCAAGATCCGGTACGGCCGATTCATTCCGGAAAGTGATCTTCACCTCATCGGGTGACGGGTGCGCGCAGCTCCGCGGTGGCGAACGCGGCGATGCCGTCCGCGAAGGACGTTTCCGCTTGGAATCCGAGCAGCTCCCGTGCTCGGGCCGGGTCGGCGACCACGTGCCGGACGTCAGCAGGCCGCGCACCGCCGACGATCCGCGGCTCCGGCCCGCCGCAGGCACGCGCTAGCTCCCGGGCCAGGTCACCGACGCTGTGCGGCTGTCCGGAACAGATGTTCAGCGGCGTGAGGTCTGCCTCCGGACCGTCGTTCCGGAGCGCGAGGACGTTCGCGCGGGCTACGTCGTCCACGTGCACGAAATCCCGCTGTTGCCGCCCGTCCTCCAACACGGTCGGCGCTTCTCCGCGCTCCAGCGACGAGCGGAACAGCGACGCCACCCCGGCGTACGGCGTGTTCTGGGGCATCCGCGGGCCGTAGACGTTGTGGTAGCGCAACGCCCAGACCGTGCCGCCGGTCTGCCGCGCCCAGGCACCCGCGAGATGCTCTTGCGCCAGTTTTGTTGCCGCGTAGGTGCTTCGAGGCAGCAGCGGCGCGTTTTCGGGCACGAGTTGCCAGCCCAACTCGGCGCCGCACTGCGGACAGGCGGGTTCGAATCGTCCGGCGTCCACATCGGACTGCCGGCGAGGCGACGGCGGAACGACACCGTGTTCCGCGCACGCGTAACGGCCCTCGCCGTAGACCACCATCGACGAGGCCAGCACGAGCTTGCGCACCTTCGCCGCGTGCATCGCGGCCAGCAGCACGGCGGTGCCGTAGTCGTTGTTCAGCGCGTACGAGGGCGCGTCGGAGGGATCCACTCCGTGCCCGACCACCGCGGCCTGGTGGCAGACCGCGTCGACGCCGTCGAGCAGCTCGGCGACGATCTCGGTGTCGGTGACGTCACCCCGCAGGAAGCGGTGCCGCCGGGTGTATTCGGGCGGTGTGGCGGAGCCGTGCGCGGTGGACAGCAGGTTGTCCAGCACGACGACCTCGTCGCCGTCGTCGGCCAGCTGGTCGGCGATCCGGGACCCGATGAACCCGGCGCCGCCGGTGAGGAGCACTCGCACCTGGCCGACGTTAGGCCGCCCGCCCCGGGGTGCGCGCGGCCTGCGCGGACCACGTCACCGAATCGTCAGAAATCACCGGGCCCGCGGCGGCGAAGGGGGCCCGGAACCGGATACGGTGTCGGCATGGAACGGAGCGCACAACGGCTGGGCCGGGCACTCGTGGTGATTGTGGACGACCGGGTCGCGCACGGGGAGCACGAGGACACCTCCGGGCCGCTCGTCACCGAGCTGCTCGAGGAGGCCGGGTTCATCGTCGACGGCGTCGTCGTGGTCGAGGCCGAGACCGCGGGCATCCGCAACGCGCTCAACACGGCGGTGATCGGCGGTGCGGACCTGGTGATCACGGTCGGCGGCACCGGAGTGTCGCCGCGCGACCGCACGCCGGACGCCACCGCCGGCGTTCTCGACCGCCCGATCCCGGGCATCGGCGAAGCCCTGCGCGCCTCGGGGCTGGCCGCGGGCGCGGTCGACGCCGGGATCTCCCGCGGCCTGGCCGGCGTTTCGGGCAGCACGCTGGTGGTCAACCTGGCCGGTTCGCGCGCGGCTGTGCGCGACGGCATGGCGACCCTCTCTTCGCTGGTCCCGCACGTGATCGACGAGCTCTCCGGCCTCGAAGAGGTCTGAGCCCGGCCGGCTGTCTCTCTGTCTCTCTGCACTTGTCAAACAACAGGTGGGACGATGGACCCATGCCGCACGAAGAACGACGTCCCCGCGTGACCGAGGCCCAGCGCCGCCGCCGGGTCGACGAGATCTTCGGCGACGTGCTGCCGGAGACCACGTCCGATGAGCGGGGCCGGGGCCCGGAGACCACTCCGGATTCGTGGTATCTCGAGAACCGGCCCCCGCATCACGATCGCTGACTCCCTCAGTTGCTGCTGGAGGAGGAGCCGTTGCCCTGCTGCGCGCGCAGCAGGTCGCGGATTTCGGTGAGCAGTTCGACGTCCGTCGGCTCGGCCGGGCCCTTCTCCTCGCCGCGCTTGCGCCGCTCCTGGACGTGCTTCATCGGCAGCACGATCAGGAAGTAGACGATCGCGGCGACGATCACGAAGTTGATCGCCGCGTTGATCACGCCGCCGAAGTCCATGAACGTCGAGTCGTTGCCGTGCAGGACGTTGAAGCCGAGGCCTTTCGCCGCGTCCGAGCCGCCGAGCGCGTTGATCAACGGCTTGATCAGGCCGTTGGTGAACGCCGTGACGATCGCGGTGAAGGCGGCGCCGATCACGACGGCGACCGCGAGGTCGACGACGTTGCCGCGCATCAGAAAGTCCTTGAAACCTTTCAGCACTGCTGCTCCCAGGGGATTCGGGACAGGCGTCTGGCCGTCGCAAGACAGCCGTCGCCCGTCGGAACAGGGTCGGGTTAGCGGAGAGTAACCGTTACCGGTCGTTCGAGCGAGGAAGCAGCGACCTGCGTGGCAACCTGAGCTGGCAGCGCGAGCAGTACCAGCGGCCCCTTCTGCGGCGGGCCCAGCGTGTGGTTCCCGGCGTCGTCGGAACGCCGGACGGTGACCACCGTGGCCCCTCTGGCCAGCACAGACGCGGAATTTGTGGTATCCGCGCCCGCGACGACGTCGACGCGCTGACCCGGCTGAAGCAGCTCGGCGACGGCCGCGTCCGCGAGCCGGACGGCGACCGTGACCGCGCCGGGTTCACCCGTTACGGGGAGGCTGTTGCCGAGGAGCCGGACGTCGGTGATGGGCTCTCCGGCCCGGGCCGCGCCGGACAGAAGCCGCCCCACCGCGGCGTCGGACGCCGACAGTGCACCGGACGGGCGGAGGTCGTCGGGCAGCGCGACGGTCCGCACGTCGGCGGCGCGCAGGACAGAGCCCGCGGGCAGGTCGCGTGCGGAGACCACCGTCGAGGTGGCGGGTGCGCCCCGCGCGGAAGGCGGGAGAAGCAGGACGAGCAGGCCGGCCAAGAGCAAGGCCGCCGCGAGACACCGGCGGAGCATCCGGGCTCGCCGACCGCGCGGCAGACGCACGTCAGGCAGCGCGGGAAGGCGGCTGAGCAAGATGTTCACGGTTGTCCCCTCGTCGGTTCCGATGCGACGGGATGCCGCACGAATCCGACGTTAAGGACGTCGCGAACCGGCCGAAAGGGCCGATTCGCGAACCTGTGGACAACTGGCCCCTTGTGGATAACTCGGGGGTCAGGAGGGCGTGGAAGCCGTTTTCGTCGTACCCGAGGCGGAGGATGTGTTCGAGGACGAAGAAGACGTCGACGAAGAGGAGGTGGTGGACGACGAGTCGGACTTGGCGCTCTCGGTCTTGGCCGGAGTCGCGGAAGTGCTCGACTTGCTCGAATCACGCGAATCCGTGCGGTAGAACCCGCTGCCCTTGAAGACCACGCCGACCGAGCTGAAGACCTTGCGCAGTGGACCGGAGCACTGCGGGCAGACGGTCAGGCTGGGGTCGGAGAAGGACTGCACCGCCTCGAAGCGGTGGTCGCATTCCTTGCAGGCGTACTGGTACGTGGGCACTGAAGCTCCTTCATGCACTGGCACTCGACCTACAAGAGTGCTAACCCAATTGTGCTGGACGGCATTCCCTCAGCGCAATTACCCCTTGCTCACAGTGCTGCGGCGGAAGGGGCAACGGAGGGTTAGCGCTGGTCAGGGCGTTTTGGGCGGGTGCGGCTCGGTGGCTGGACTGCGGCTGGTCCGGTCGGACGGGCCGTTGCCGGGCCGGTTGGCGGGGCCTGGCGGTGCCTGTGGGCGGCTTGGGTGAGCCGGTTTCGGGCGGCTGCGGGTGTGGGTCCTGGTGCGGATTGTGAGCGAGTGCGTGGTTTGGGTGGTTCGTGTGGTTCGCGGCTGAATGCTGGGGAGGGTGAGCTGGGCGGAGTTGGCGACGTGTCCGGCTGATTGTGCGCAGCGGGCGCGCGGCCAGCTGAGGCCCTCGGCTCCGGAAGGCCCTCGGTTCGGAAGGCGGTTGTCGGCTGTGGCCTCGAACTAGGCGGCGGGCAAGGGCGGCAGTCATTCAGCCTGAGCGGCGGCACCGACGCCTCGCGGGCCGATCGAGTGGTCTTGACCACTTCGTCGCCAGGTGTCCCGCAGAGGCCGTTCGTCACCAGGCCGCGGCGGCGGTCGGCAGCTGGATGAGGCCGGAGGGCGTCAGGACGGCGGTCATGGGCACGTCGTGGGGTTCGGCCGGGAGACGGTCGACGACCTCCTCTGCGCGCACCACAGCCACGCGGGCGGTGTCAGCCGCGGCGGTCAGGGTGCGGTCGTAGTAGCCGGCTCCGCGGCCGAGGCGGGTGCCGCGGCGGTCGACGGCCAGGGCTGGGATCAGCAGCACCTGCGCCGAGGCTGCCGCGCTGGTGCCCAGGCGTGGGCCGGACGGTTCCAGGACGCCGCGGAGGCGTCCGGGGATGAGGGCGTCCGGGCCGGTGTACTCGGCCCAGTCGAGCGGGCCGGGAGTGTCCGGGATGACGGGCAGCAGGACGCGCGCGCCGGTCGCGGCCAGTGCGTTCACCAGGGAGATTTGGCCGGGCTCGGTGCCGAAAGGGAGGTACGCGCACACCGTTTCCGCGTGGATTGACGATGCGGCGGTCGCCAGGGCGGCTGCCTCGCGAGCGTGGGCTTCGGGGGGCAGTTCGGCGCGGGCTCGAAGGATTCGTGTCCGCCACTCCGCCTTGCTCGGGGTCTCATTGCCCGGCTCGTGCATGAGACCAGGTTAGGCTTTGCGCCCATGACGGGCGCCTCAACCACCCAGACCTTCAGAACCGCCATCGTGCCTGCCGCAGGCCTCGGCACGCGATTCCTGCCGACCACGAAAGCGGTGCCCAAAGAGCTGCTGCCGGTGGTCGACACGCCGGGGATCGAGATCGTCGCGGCCGAGGCGGCGAGTGCGGGCGCGAAGCGGCTGGTGATCGTCACCTCGCCGGGCAAGGAAGCCGTCGTCCGGTATTTCGAGGCGAAACCGGACCTGGAGAAGGCGCTCGAGGACAAGGGCAAGACCGAACTGCTGGCGAAGGTCCGCCGCGGGCCGGAGCTGCTGGACGTCGAGGTCGCGATCCAGGAACAGGCGCTCGGGCTCGGGCACGCGGTCGCGCAGGCCGAGCCGAACCTGGCCGACGAGGACACCGCCGTCGCCGTGCTCCTGCCCGACGACCTCGTGTTGCCCGCCGGGGTCCTCGACCGGATGTCGGCCGTCCGCGCTCAGCACGGCGGGAGCGTGCTTTGCGCCTTCGACATCCCGAAGGAGCAGATCTCCCCGTACGGCGTTTTCGACGTCACCGACACCGACGACCCGGACGTCAAGCAGGTCCACGGCATGGTCGAGAAGCCCAAGCCGGAGGACGCGCCGTCGACCTATGCCGCGGCCGGGCGGTACCTGCTCGACCGGGCGATTTTCGACGCGCTGCGCCGGATCGAGCCCGGCGCGGGCGGCGAGCTGCAGCTCACCGACGCCGTCGCGCTCCTGATCCAGGAGGGGCATCCGGTGCACATCGTCGTCCATCGCGGCGGGCGGCACGACCTGGGCAACCCGGGCGGATTCCTGCGCGCCGCTGTCGATTTCGCGCTCGAGGACCCGGATTACGGGCCGTCGCTGCGCACCTGGCTGACCGAACGGATCGGAAACGATCGCCCATG
Organism: Amycolatopsis albidoflavus; assembly: GCF_039525725.1. NCBI lineage: Bacteria > Bacillati > Actinomycetota > Actinomycetes > Pseudonocardiales > Pseudonocardiaceae > Amycolatopsis > Amycolatopsis albidoflavus. The sequence continues at coordinate 383,687 of NZ_BAAAHV010000017.1, read as the reverse complement.
ACGGACTCCCTCGATTCCACCCCCGCCACCCCGGCCGAAGAAGTCGCGGCGACCGAGCCGGCGGTTCAGGCCGTCGCCGCAGCGGAAACGGCGGAAATCATTGTCCCGACGGAAGAATCCGCTGAGTCCGGAGACTTCCGCTCGGTCGACGAGCAGATCGCGCTGACCCTCGACGCCGCCGTGCGCCCGCGGCCGGTTCGTGTCGCGATCTCCGAAGCGCAGGGCCTGCTCTGCGCGGAGGAAGTGGTCGCCGAGCACGCGCTGCCCGGGTTCGATCAGGCCGCGGTGGACGGCTACGCGGTCCGGAGCGTCGACGTGCGCGCCGCCGGGCAGGAGCCGGTCCAGTTGCCGGTCGTCGGCGAGATCCCGGCTGGCTCGCGTCAGCCGCGACGGTTGCAGCCGGGGCAGGCGGTGCGGGTCGACACCGGCGCGCCGCTGCCCACGCTCGCGGACGCCGTGGTCCCGACCGCTTACACCGACGGCCACCAGGCCAAGGTCACCGTGAACCGGTCCGTGCCGTCGGCAGGCTACGTGCGCCGGGCCGGCGAGGACGTGCAGATCGGCGACGTCGCGGTGCGCAAGGGCGACACCATCGGCTCCGCGCAGGTCGGGCTGCTGGCCGCGGTCGGCCGCGCGAAGGTGCTGGTCTACCCGCGGCCGCGAGTGTCGATCGTGTCGGTCGGCGACGAGCTGGTGGACATCGACCGCACGCCGTCGGTCGGCCAGGTCTACGACGTCAACTCGTACGCGCTGGCCGCGGCCGCGCGCGACGCCGGTGCCGAGGTGAGCCGGGTCGGCATCGTGCCGGGCGACCCGAAGCGGCTGCGCGAGGTCGTCGAAGGACGGCTGCTGATGTCCGAGATCGTGGTCGTCGCGGGCGGAGCCGGCGGCGCTTCCGGCGACGAGGTGCATGCCGCGCTGTCCGACCTCGGGCACATCGACCTGACCAGGGTCGCGATGCACCCAGGTTCGGTGCAGGGCTTCGGCAGGCTCGGCCCGGACTCGGTGCCGACGTTCCTCATCCCGGGCAACCCGATGAGCGCGCTCGTGGTGTTCGAGGTGCTGGTGCGGCCGCTGATCCGCACCGCGCGCGGCACTCGCAACCCGCACCGCCGGGTGGTCGGGGCGCGGCTGTTGTCGTCGATCACCTCGACGAAGGGCCGTCGCGGTTACCTGCGCGGCCAGCTGCTGCGCGACGAAGCGAACGGCGAGTACCTGGTGCAGCCGCTCGGCACGTCGGGCGCGCATCTGCTCGCGTCGCTGGCCGAGGCCAACTGCCTCATCACCGTCGAAGAGGATCTCACCGAGGTGGCCGCGGGCGACCAGGTCAAGGTCACCTTCCTCGCCCAGCGCGCCTGATCCGTGGCCGCACTCGCCGATTCGGTCGAAAACCGGCACCCGGGCTGGCCCGCCACGCTCGGCCCGCTGCGGATTCCGGCAGGCGTGATCGCCGTGCGCCCGGTGCGGCTGCGCGACGCCGGCGAGTGGAGCCGTGTCCGGCTGCGCGACCGCGAGCACCTCGAGGAGTGGGAGCCGACCGGGATCGGGCCATGGGCCGACCGCAACGCGTTCTGGTCGTGGCCGTCGCAGTGGGCGGCGCTGCGCGGGCTGGCGCGCCGGGGCCAGTGCCTGCCCTTCACGATCACGGTGGACGGAAAGTTCGCCGGGCAGATCACTGTCGGTAATGTGATCCGCGCCGCACTCCGGTCGGCCTGGATCGGGTACTGGGTGTCGTCCGAGATCGTCCGGGGAGGCGTCGCCACCGCGGCCGTCGCGCTCGTGACAGATCACGCTTTCGATGTCGCCGGCCTGCACCGGTTGGAAGCGACCGTGCGGCCGGAGAACAACGCCAGCATCCGCGTGCTGACGAAGGCCGGATATCGGCAGGAGGGGCTGTTCGAGCGGTACCTCGATGTGGCCGGCGCATGGCGTGACCACCTGTGTTTCGCCGTGACGAAAGAGGAGACCGGCGACGGCCTGGTGTCCCGCCTGGTGGCGTCCGGGCGCGCCGACCTGGCCTGACGGTGACTACGCGTCCCAGCATGATCACGCGTTACCACATCCTGTGAGATTCACCTAATGCGGTGATGCATTTTCGTGATCGAACCCGGCGAGTCTGCGCCTCCTGTGTGACTGTTGTGGCTAGCGTGACTACAGCAGAGGATCGGGGGAGGTGACGGGAGATGCCCAGTTCGGTGATCATCGTCGCGCTCGCCGCGGCATGGCTCGTCGTTCTCGTGCCCATGGTGGCTCGCAAACGCCAGCAAGTCGCGCGGACGCCAACCTCCGCGCTGGCCGCCCGGGTAGTGCGAAGGGGCAGTGCTCGCAACGAGGGACAGGAGGACGACGCCGTGTCCGACAATGCGAATCCTTCGGTGGAGGATGATCTCGCCGAACTCGAGGCGGAACTCGACGCTGACCTGGACGAGGAGCCCGAACCCGAGCCGGAGCCGCTCCCGCAGCCCGCGCGCGCGGAACGTGCCGCCGCGCCGCGCCGCGAACGCCGCAGCTACCGGCCCGGCCGAGGCGGCTTCGACCCGGAAGCGGCGGAGATCGCGGCCAAGGCCAAGTACGCATTCCGCCAGCGAGTGGTCGTCATCCTGCTGATCGCCGCCGTCGTCACGGCCGCCATCGCCGGATTCGCGCTCTCGCTCGCCTGGTGGGCGCACGCCGCGGTGGACATCGCCCTCGTCGGCTACCTCGTGTACCTCCGCCGTCAGGTCCGCATCGAGAACGAAATCCGCCAGCGCCGGATGGCCCGCTACTCGACGACGGCTCCTGCTCCTTCTCCTGAGGCGTACGACTCTTTCGAGGAGGAAGAGGAGGACGTCGAGGTCGTCGCCCCCGAGGTGCCGCGCGACATCGTGGAGCGCAAGCCGTCCCCGATGTCCCGCATCCGCCGCCAGGCAGTCGTGGTCGACCTGGACGACGAGGACCCCGCGTTCGAGGAACTCGCCGAGCCGACCGCGGGCCCGTACCGCCGGGCAGTCGGAGAGTGACCCCCGCTGTTCGGTGCTTGGAGGGCGCTGCTAAGCTTTCCAAGCACTGAACGACAGGGGCTCACGCTCCTAGGGGCTGTAGCGCAGTTGGTAGCGCGTCTCGTTCGCATCGAGAAGGTCAGGGGTTCGATTCCCCTCAGCTCCACCCTAGGGTTGTTATTAGAACCCTTGCCCGCGTCAACGCCCTTGAGCAAGAGGGCAACGCCGGAAGTCGAAGGGCCATCCGCTGAGCGGGTGGCCCTTTTGCTGCTCCCACGCGGTGACCGAGCCGTCGCGAGCCTGGGCCCAGGGACGTGTTCGCGCTGAAGGGCGTGAAGCTGTCCGAAGGGGTCGTGGAGGTCCTGGTCAGTGACCTGGTCGTCCTCGATGTAGAGGCCGTGGAAGATCGCTTGGTTGAGTAGGCGCCGTTGCTGGTCGTTGCAGCGTCGGTAGAGCTCTTCGGGGGCTTCCAGGAACTTGAGGGCGGCCTGGATGAGTCGAGCGCTGTCTGTGAGGTCGGCACTGGCGGTGTCGAGCCGCTGGGTGAGGCGACGTCGTTCTGTGCCGATATCGCGGAGTTTGGCTTTGACCTTGGTTTGCGGCAGTGTGCCGTCGGCGGCGAGGTCGATCAAGTTCTCCTCCTTGGTGTCGAGTTCGCGTAGTTGGCTGGAAATCTGTTTGTGCAGCAGACGCGCGGCGGCCTCCTGTTCGTTGATGACGGCGTCGATGTGCGCGCCTACGTCCGCGATGAATTCCGGACGGAATCGGATGTTGGCGTAGTGGCGTTCGATGGCTTCTTCGACTTGGTAGATGTGGACGTGCGGCCCTGGGCAGATTCCGTCGCGTTTGTTGCGGCAGAAGAAGTACAGGTACTCGTAGCCGTGGCGGTTGACCGTGCGTTGGATCGCCAGTCGCTGTGTCTTGCCGGCGCGTCGGCAGTAGCCGCAGTACACCGAGCCCTTGAGGTAGTGGTGGTGAACGCGGCGGCGTTCCTTCGCTGTGAGCCTGGATTCGAGGATTTCCTGGACTTGGTCGAAAAGTTCCTCGTCGTCGATCAGGATCTCGTGTCGGCCGCGGATCTCCTCGCCCTTGTAGTCGACGTAGCCGAGGTAGTAGCGGTCGCGCAGCATCTGCGAGAGCTTGTTGATCGACACCTTTTTCGCCGGATGCCTATTGGTGGCACGGGTGCGGAGTCCGCGGTCGTACAGTTCGTCGGCCAACTCGTCCAAGGAATAGTCGCCCGTGGCGTAGAGCTCGAAGGCGAGCTTGACCATCGGTGCCCGCTCGGGGTCAACGATGATCGTGCGGATTACTCGGCCATCGGAATGGTCGATGTAGTTGAGGTAGCCGAGTTTGGCGCGGCCGAGGGTGCCGCCGCTGCGGGCTTTCTGACCCATCTTGTAGGCGATGTCGGCACCGGATTGGCGGGATTGGTACTCGTTGAAGGTGGCCAGGATGCCGTGCATCAGCTGGCCGACCGGGGTGTCGTCGATGGCCTCGGTGGCCGAGACGAGGGTGACGCCGCGCTTGCGCAGGTCTGCCATGACGACCGCGTCGTCGTAGCGGTTTCGCGCCATGCGCGAGAGTTGGTAGATGATGATGACGTCTACGTCGCCCTGACTGCGTACCCGCGCGAGCATGCGCTGGAACGCCTCGCGCTTGGTCATCTCCGTTCCCGAGCGTCCGGGCTCGACGTACTCGTCGATGACCGTGACGCCCAGTTCCCTCGCCTTGCGCAGACATGACTCACGCTGTGCTGGGATGGAGATGCCCTCGTCGTTGTAGTCAGTCTTGACCTGTCCGGACGAGGACACACGCAGGTAGATCACGGCGCGTGTACCGGGTTCGAGGTCACTGGACGGTCGCTGGACGCAGAGCGCGACGTCTGCCTGCAGTTCGTCGTCCGAATCGACATAGGCGCTGTTCATGACACCTCCTTGGGAACGGCATGGACGGTGGACCCGTGCAGCCGGCTGCTGGATCGCGCGCTGAAGGCGAGCGGTGAATTCGTGGGCGAGTTGGCGCGACTCAACGGCGGCGGAACCACGCGAAGACGCGCCGGAGCACTCGGCGTTCGGCACGGTCCCGGAGTCGAATGTCCGGGTCGACATACGGGTCGATAAGTGAGAATCCCAGTTCCTTGGCCATCTTCAGGCATGCCTCGCGCTGGGCCGCGACGCTGGACTCGGTCTCGACCCGTTCCGGCGAGGACGCACGCCGGCAGATCACCACGCGGTTGGCGGGCTCAGGAGCTTCCGGCCGCCGCATGGCACGGACAGGGCCGCCCTGCTGCAGTCCGTTGTCGGGGTGGGCATCGACGTTGTTCATGACACCTCGCTGTTGGTCGGTCTGGTGTGGACGGTGTGGGTCGACGCAGTTGGTCTGGCAGATCTGCCGGGTTGTTGTTGCGGGCTAACCCGCGAGTGGTGACTCGTCGGCGGATTCCTGCTTGTGACGAAGGCGATCGCGGCGGTCTGCGAGCGCGCCCGCGTACTCGATCTCGGCTACAGCACTCACCACGCGGACGAGGAAGAGGCCAAACGGGGACCCGGTATCGAGGCCGGGATCCGCGGCCGAGACGACCCGCACACCTAGCGACGTCAGCTCGTCGAGCAAGTCGGCGAGGTGTCGAGTTGTGCGGGACAGGTTGTACATGTGCTTGACGACGAGCACGTCGATGTCGCCGGATCGGGCTGCCGCCAATACTCGTTGCAGCCCAGGTCGCTTCAACGTGGCACCTGATCCGTCGTCGCTGCTGCGAAGAGCGATGCGCCAATCAGGCTGGGAGGCGACGTAGGACTGCAGGAAGTCGCTTTCGCCGAGAACGGGCGATCGCTGGTACAGGGCGACACGCATAAAGGGGCGAACTGGCGGGTCTGCGACCGAGGGACGACTGTGGGGGTCGCAACCGGTAGGTGGCATCGTGTTGAACCTTTCTTTTTCGGGCAGTGCGAGCGAGGCCGGTCCGTCGCATTCGTTGAGCGCGCGCCAACGTGCGGCGTCATGCCGCGTCGCGGAGGTGGTCGCGGTGGCCGTCGTCCGGCTCGGCGGGCGGCGGTTGCTCGCGGGAGTCGGCCGCCACCATGTCTGCGGCGAGGCTGGCGATGACCCGCGCGAGCTTGCGCATGTCGGGCGGATCGCGGCGAACGCCGCGTACGACCAAGTTGCGTCCAGTCCTACCCGCGCCACTGCGCCGCCGGGACTGTGTGCTCGACGCGCTGGCGGGGCCTTCCTGCTTCTGGTCGTCGACCGGAGCAGGGACGTCGGCGCGGTCGTCGTTGGGCTGATCGGCGTTGCGAGGTTGCGCGCACATGAGCGCCCCCTTCGTGCCCGTGACGTCCGCGGGTGGCGGAGGTGCACGGGGCTGCTGGTCGGCGACAGGAACCGTCGACACAGCGGGCGTTCCCAGCCGGTGACACCTGCGGTCGCCGGTCCGCGCGAGGCGGGTTTCGCGGTGACGCGGGCACGCACCATGACGTGCGTTGAATGAGCTGGGATCGCCGAAGCTGTCACGGCCAGCGGGCCTCTACTCCCCGCGTACGTGTGTGCGGGGCCGGCGCTCGTGGTCGTGCTGGACTCGTGCTGTTCGGCGGGGTCGTGTGCCTTGCCGAACGGGTGCTCGGTCACCTCGTCAGCGCGAGATGGCCGGTCGACGCGAGTCCAGAAGAACGCTACCGGCGCGGACCGCGAACAGCGGCGCGTCGGCGTGGTGATGAACGTGACGGATGCCGAGGCAGCTCCCCTCTGTCGAACCATGCACAGGTCTGTCATTCAACTAAGGTAACACCTGAGTGAGCCATGTATAGCCTGAATAACTCATGTACTACCTGTTGATTGGTAGGTGCTTGCTGAACACGCCGGGCGTACGGCGGCCAGCGTCTGTCGCGATCGGGGAGACTGAGCGTCGGTTGGACGGCGCGAGGCGCCGCGGAGCGACGAGCGCGGGATGGCAGCGGGTGCAGATCGAGTGGCGGTTGCGGAAGGTGATGGCCTCCCGCAATGTCTGGACTGCGACCGAACTGCGCGAACTCCTCGTCCAGCGCGCTGGATTCGAGCTGTCTCTCCAGTCGGTTGACGTGCTGATGAAAAAGCCGCCGGTTCAGGTCAGGGTGGCGACCTTGCAGGCGCTGTGCACGACGCTGCGGTGCACGCCCAACGAGCTGTTCGGAGTCGACGTGCCCCGCGACGTCTCGCTCGTCGAACCCGACGACGCGGAGTCTCGCGGCGACCAGTAAGCCCGCGTCGGCGGACACGGCGATGGTCTTCATGCGACCCTCGCCAACGGCTCTGAGGACGGTCCGTCCGCGGACAGACCGGCCGAACCCAAGGTGGTCTGGATCTGCCGATACCAGCTCAGCGCGAAGCGCAGGCAGTTCGACTCGGTGCGGTGACTCGGGCCGCAGCCGGGCACATACCGACCCCGCCTACTCCACGACATCGAATCCGAACTGGACAGCGCCTCCGCGTACTGACTGAGGCCGCCGAGCTTGATGCCGAAGCCATGCAGCGAGAAGTTGCGTGAAGCGAACGCTCGCATGATCTCTTCCACAACGGCTTTGTGCTGCCGACGGCACACGGTCCCCACGCCGACGAGCGGCTCGGCTTCGAGGTCGATCCCGGCCCGGTAGTAGAGGTCGGCGCAGCGCTGGTAGTCCGCGATCGTCCAGCCCTGCAGGACCGGTACGAACGGAAGATCGGGCGCGAGTTCGCGGAGACGAACGAGGTTGCGCACGGTGCGCCGTTGATGCTCGCGAACGGTAAGACCGGTGCGCTTGAGGATGCTCGGCTCGCACATCCAGTCCTGGGGCGCGGCCCAGGCGAGATGGCCGATCTCGTCGGAGTAGCGCCGGACGGCCCGGACGTAGTCCTTCTCGTTGATCTGCCAGCGCCCGTGAAGCTGCAACTCGGTGAACCCACCAGAGTCGAGTGCCCATTCCGTGAGGGCGCGGGGCAGGGTCCGGCGGTGGCCGAGCCGCCGGTGCGACACCAGCAGTGGAATGTCCGGCACGCGGGTCAGCCAGATGGGTTGATGGACGCCCAAGTAGAACTTCACGCCGGCACCGCCCGCCGATGAACGCGGGCGCCGGCAAGCAGGGCCACGGCGAGGACGGTGGTGGCTGCTTTCCCTACGAGTTGTCCGGCGAGGTAGGTCAGGGATCCGAAGGCCAGTGGGAGGAACAGCAGGCTGTCGACGACGAGGCCGACCGTGTTCGACAGGCCCACGGCCGCGAGGTGGTTCCGCCGTCGGAGTGGGGTGTAGACGGCGAGGTCGACCAGTTCGGAGACGGTGAAGGCCGCCACGCTGGCAAGAGCGATGCGCGGCTCGGCCACCAACCCGGACAACGCTGCGCCGAGCGCGATCGCCAGCAGCGTTGTCCGGTCGCCGACCGCGTCCTGCAGGAGGTCGCGGACGGTGAACGCGAGCCCGGCGAACAGCGCGCCCGCGGGAGTATGGAGGCCGGCCACGGCGATCGCTGGCCAGAGGGTGGAGGCCCAGTTCGCCCTGGCGATCGTCGCCGCGTACGCGGCGAACAGGACCACGGCGGCGGGGCTCCACCGGCGGGTGGTCATGCTGCGCTCGGCGGGACGTCGGCTCCGGCCGCCGGGCCCGATGAGAGCTCAGCGGGTCCGGGTTGGGCGCGGTGGAAGGTGCGGTCGTCGACCAATCGCTCGTGCACGTTGGGCGCCGAGGTGACCCACTGCTCCATCGGCGCCGGACGGCCGGCGACCGTGCGGGCCCAGACCTGCCGCCCGGTGTACTTGGCGTTGGTGACGATCCGCCGGACCGCCTTCGCGGTCCACGGCCCGTTGGGCGTCGGAGCCGGGTACTGGCCCAGGTCGCTGTTGAGCCGCGCCGCGATGACGGCGAACGTCAGGCTGTGGTCGGCACGCCAGATGAAGATCTGCTTGACGACCGCAGCAGTCCGCCAGTCCGGGACGAGGACCGCCCGCAGTTTGCTGTGTCCGGTCGGTTCGGTGACCCGGATGCGCAGGGCGCGGTAGCCGTAGGGCGGCGGCCCGATCTGGTAGCCGGCGCGGACGATGTCGACCATCGCCGCGCGGGCCCGGCGCGTGGTCTCGGCGTGGTGCGCGGCGAGCGCAGCCCACTGGATGCGGTGACCGCGAGCATCGACTATCTCGCCGTTACTGGCCTGGTCATCCGTGCCGACTTCAGCGTCGACGGCGACCGCATGGGACCGACCCGTCCACAGGTTTGTCCACAGTCGGGACCACCACGGTGGACACGTCTCGGCGACCGGGGTTCCGGTGCAGTGGTGGCGGGCAGCGGCGCGCAGCGCCGCACGCTTGCGTCGGAACTCGGGGTGCCAACCGCACTCGCGGCAGTACAGGCGTGTGGTCATGCCGCTCGCCTCCAGCCGGGGTAGGTGACGCCGTTGACGGCGGGCCGGATGACGTCGTCCTCGGTCGGCCACGGGATGCCGGCTGCCGCGGCGGCGGCGAGTTCGGCGTCGTGGGCGAGCTGGAAGACGAGCACCTCGTGATGGGCGGTGAGCGTGGTCGGCGTCCCGGCGGTACGGGCGCGGGCGGCGGCACGTCGCTCGGTCAGCGAGGTGCGGGAGACCAGTCGGCTCCCGCGCAGACCGGCGGTCAGCGCGATGCACCGCTCGACCGGCGCCAACCCCGCCGCGGTCGCCGCGGCGATCAGCGGAGTGGTCAGGTCGGCCAGCGAACCGTCCGGGTGCCGGAGGGGCCGCGCGACGACGGCGAGGTGTCCGCCGGAGCGGAGCAACGGCTCGCAGTAGAGCAGCGTGGCGGCGAACCCGGCGAGCGCGGAATCGGGGCCGCGGTCCGGACTCGATCCGAGATCGGTCGGGGCGTCGGGACTGGTCCGCAGGGCGGTCAGGACCAGTCCGACTCGCCCGATCAGACCGGCGGCGCGGGCCGTGGCGAGCACCTTCGGTCGGGCGTCGAGTACCGAGCCGTCGCGCCACGAACCCGAAGCCTTGGCGGCGGTGACGTTGGCCCGGGCGAGCGTCCACCACCGGGTGCGGGCGGTCAGTCCGAGCGCGTGCCGGCCGGCGCGCAGCGCCTCGACCAGGACGGTGCCGGCGCCGCAGTCCGGGTCCAGGACGAGGTCGCCGGGACGGGTGTAGGTGGCGATCGCGAAGGCGGCGACGGCCGGCGGGATCCGGTCGGTGTCGGCGTCAGTGCCGGGCACGCAGCCGCTGTCGCGCAGTTGCGTCGAGGGATCGCGCTGCCCGGTCGGCCAGACCGACAACGGCGGCATCGAGGGCTCCTCCCCCGGAGGCAGGGGGAGCGACCAGGGCGACGTGGGACGGTCAGTCATCGGAGGTCTCCTCGCCGTCGGCCGTCCTGGTCGGGACGGACTGGCGGGTGAAGACGAAGAGGTCCTCGTGCACCTGCAGGTGCCGCACGTAGGTCGTCGACCGTCCCGATGTCGTCTGGGAACGGTCATGTGCGGCCGGGGCTGTCGCGGCAAGTGCGCCGTCGCGGACGGGGACGCGCAGCAGTGCGATGCGATCGAGGAAGCGCAGCCCGGCGTGGTGCGCGGCGCGCACGAGAGCCCCTGCCGGGTCGGCGAGCCGACCACCGGATCGGTCACCATGAGTAACGACCGCGAGAGTGCCGGTCGGGGTGAGGAGGTCGGCCCAGTCGGTGGGGTGGAACCAGTCGAGCGTGCGTGGGTCGGCTGCGGTGATGATCAGGTCGTAGCGGTCCGGACCGTGTCCGGTCGGGGTCGAATCGGGTTCGCGATCGCGGTCGGTCGACGGTCCGACTGCGTGCTCGGCGGACGGACCATCCGCGGGGAGTCCGGGTCCGGACTCCGACTGGACTGGCACGCCGACGGTGGGCTCCCCGACCGGGTCGGGGCGCGCGACGGCGGTCTGGGTCTGGATGCCGCGGCCGAGTCGGACCACGGTCCAGCCGGCTTCGAGCAGTCCGGCATACGGGCCGGGCCGGGACTGACTGCGGAGCGCGGTTGCCGACCACGAGCGAGGCGGCGCGAGGTAGGGCGCCGGGTCGAGGAGCAGCACGCGCTCGCCGGGCGAGGTGTAGCCGGTGACGATCCTGATGACCGCGGTCAGCAGCCAGTCGGCGAGCAGGCCGGTGCCCTCGCGCAGGTCCTCCTGCGCGCACGGCCAGACGGTGCTCGGCCGGGCCGGACGGGGGTGGCGCAGCGCGAGGCGCAGGGTGCGCAAGCGCGGCGCTCGCCGCCTCTGCGGCAGCGGAATGGGGACGGTTGGCGGGTCGGTGCGGCGGTGCTCCTGGGACTCGTCTCCAGGGACGTCGCCGCCGTGGGTCGGGGTCATCGCGGGTCTCCTCCGACGGATGGGTGCCGTGTGTTCTGACGCCCCTTAACTCCGCTTTTCGACCCTGTTTTGGACACCTCGAATTGATTTTCTTCACGGCAACCCGAGTCCGCCTGGATTCAACGGAAACAGCCTGGTCGACTCCCGTCATTGCGCGAAGGCCGAGCTGGTCGCGGGATGTCGGAGCAGGCGTGGAGAGCCGCGTTCTGGACGAGCGGCAGGCAATTTTCTCAAGATTTTTCCCGCGCCTGCGTTGTCGATCTTCAGGCGGCCCGCTCCTGCTGTTCGACTGGATACCAGCGCAGTACTAGCGCGTGACTATATTCGCTGCTCAACCCCTACTAGTGCTGATCACGACGACGTGGCCTACCCGCCGCCTTGTTGATCTTGTCGAGTGGGTCACTTGGGTCGAAATAGTAGGTCACTAGTAGCACCTGGAGCGGCTCACTAGTTGGCCGCTAGTAATGGCGTGGTATTTCGCTGGTATCGGCCGTGGCTTCCTGACGTCGTTGTTGTTCGCATCGACGCCGTGGGAGTTACGACATGGCAGCACAATCTGTTTTTCGTCGCGGCGGCGACGACACTGTTCCGAACTCATTGGATATCGCGCGGGACACGTTTACCTGGCTGGTCACCGGGCCGCATCCGGTGTCCCTGAACGGCCGGCTGTTTCCGGGCCTGCCCGACCGGTACATCCCGTTGGACGAGGTCCGTGACCGGCTGTTGGCGCGTCGGTGCCCGCAGGCGACACGGGACGCGGTGTGGGCGCACCTGGTGCTGCGCTCCCGTACTGAAGGAGCGACCTGGACGGTCGCCGCGGTCGGGGTTGCGCTGCCTGCGTTGACCTCGGTCGCGGCGACCTTGACCGACCGATTTGCCGGCGACCCGGCCGACATTCACGCCGAGGTTCTCCGTGGCTTCCTGACTGCGTTGTCGACCATCGATCTGCGTCCGCCGCGGATCATGCTGCGGCTGCGCTGGGAGGCGTACCGGTCCGGTCATCAAGCGCTGGCCGAAGCGCTCGCGGGTCCGACTCCGGTCGCGCCGGGCTTCCGATCCACTCCGCCGCACGCGCCCTGGGGTCACCCGGATCTGGTCCTCGCTCGCGCGGTTGCGGACGGAGTCCTGACCCAGACCGAGGCCGCGCTGATCGGCGCGACCCGGTTGGAGCAGGTGCCCGTTGCGGACTGGGCGGCGCAGCACGAGACCGGCGAGTGGGCGGTCTACAAGACGCGCAAGCGCGCCGAGTTCCGGCTCGCCGCGTACCTGCGCGACGGCGCCGCCGAAGCCGACCCGACCGACCCGCTGACCGACCAGGTCGCCACCGCGATGGCCCTCGCGCACCCGGCCGTGCCCGCCCGCGACTTGCCACGGTCATCACTGTCCGTATCGGTCGCTGAGGTCGAATCAGCGGAGAAACCTCAGGGTCGCGTGTCCAAAACGGACCCAAATTCCGGAGTTCAGGGCTGCGGGACACACCCGCGCTCAGCCCGACCTTCGGAGGTGCCCCAATGCGCCTGATCGACCGATTCTTCCCCGCCGCGACCGGGTCACAGAACGCCCATCGCGACGTACATCCACAGCTGCCGAACGAGACAACTGCGACGAGCACACCGGACGCGCACACCAGCAGCAAGTCGACCAGTGCTCCGATCATTACGCCGGAGGACTGGACACCGGTCCGGCCCACGCGCTGGTCGCACGTGGCGCTGATCGTCCAGTTGGCCGTCCTCGCGCTGCTGGCATCAGCCTCCTCGGCTCACGCCGACACCGTGGTGCTCGCGATCGCCGGTTCGGTGACCGACGTCCTGAACAACGTCCGCAACTGGATCATGGGCATCCTGGCCGGCTTGGCCACGGTGTTCCTGTCCATCGGTGGCGTCCGCTACGTGATGGGCGGCGGCGACCCCGGCGAGGTCGAGAAGGCCAAGACGGCCTTCAAGTCCGCGGGGTGGGGCTACGGCCTGGCAGCACTCGCGCCGCTGGTCGTGGAGATCCTCAAAGGGATCGTGGGGGCCTGACCGATGGCCGTCAGCACCCCGCCCACGGTTCGCCCGTACCGCCGGTCCGGCGGCCCGGTCGCGACCGCTGCCGCCGCCGATCGAGAGCTGCTCTCCCCGGTCGCCGACGCCAGTGCCGACCGGCCGCCGACCCGTCGGCCGCGGCGCTGGCGCGCGGGCTGGCTGCTGGCGCTGAGCATCGTCGTGCTCCTGGTCGGCGTCTTCGCCGTCAGCGCGTGGGCCTCGCCCACCGCGCCACAGCAGCCTCCACCGAATCCGCCGCTGCCGATCCCGACCGTGGACCCGTGCACGCCGGATTCGCCGCTGCCGGTCTGTCACCTGCCTGCGCCGACGACGACCAAGCCGCTGCCCACCGCGCCGTTGCCGCTCCCGACCGGGGTGCCTGCGCCGACCACATGCAGCTTCCCCGGCCAGATCGGCTGCACCTCGTCCACGCCGACCACGACTCCGAGCAAGCCATGCACTGGTGAGGACTGCATCCCGCAGCCGAGCACACCACCCCCGAGCACCGGCCCGCAGCAACCCGGAAACGGCAACGGCGACAGCGACTCGGAATGCGGCATTACCGATATCGGCGCCTGCATCACTGAGGCCATCAACTCGGCATTCCGCGGCATCGTCGACGCGGCGCTCTCCCCGATCCTCGAACTGATCGGGCACACCGCGTTGTCCACCCCGGCGATCAGCGACCTGCCCGGGATCGGCGAGCTTTGGAACAACTCCTGGGAGCTCGTCCTCGCCCTCTACGGGTTCTTCATCCTCGGCGGCGGCATCCTGCTGATGGGCCACGAGAGCGTCCAGGCGCGTTACTCGATCAAGGAGATCGGGCCGCGGATTCCGATCGCGTTCCTGGCCTCGGCGCTGTCGCTGTTCTTCGCCGACAAGCTCATCAAGCTCGCCAACGCGCTGACCCTGGGCGTGCTCGGCGACGGGGTGAACGCGCCCTCGCTCGGCAGCACGCTTCAGGAAGCCGTCCAGGGCATCCAGACCGGCGGGCTGTTCATCATCCTGGTCGGCCTGGTCCTCGTCGTGGTGGGTCTGGCCCTGCTGGTCGTCTACGTGGTCCGGATCGTCATCACCCTGGTCCTGCTCATCAGTGGACCGCTGTTCCTCATGTGTCACGCGTTGCCGCACACGGACCCGTTGGCGCGCTGGTGGTGGAAGGCGATCACCGCGACGCTTGGCATTCAGGTCGCGCAGGCGCTAGTGCTGATCACAGCCGTGCGCACGTTCTTGTCCGGCGGCGTGCACCTGTTTGGCTCGACGCTCTCCGCACTCGGCACCCTCGTCGCCGCGATCGCGCTGTTCTTCATCCTGTTCAAGATCCCGTTCTGGTTGCTGAAGGCGGTCAAGGTCGGCCAGGGCCGCTCGTTCCTCGGGGGCTTGGCTCGCGCCTACATCGCGGCGAAGACCTTCGGCATGGTCGCCGGCAAGGCTGGCGCGTTCGGCAAGGCCGGCGCCGCCGGAGCTGCGAAGAGCGGCGGCCGTGGTGGCGGAGGCGGCGCGGCGGCCGATCCGCCGTGGCCCGCTCAGCCACGTCTCGCGCCTACTCCGGCCATGGTCAACAAGCGGCTTCAGGCGGCCCACGACGCCGACCGCGCCCGTGCGGCCCGACACTCGCGGCTGCCGTCGCAGGCGCCGCAGTTCCTGCAGCCCTCACCGCAAGACACCACCCACGACCCCGCCGTCACCCCGGCGAACCAGGGACGAACCATGCCTCCCGAATTCAGCTCCGCACCCACGCCCGCCACACCGATGTCTCCTCCGAAGCGAGGATCGCGGCCCGGCTCGGCGCCACAGTTCCAGGCCGCCGGTGGCCCCCGGCGACGCGGCAGCGCACCGCCGCCGGCCCGCCCGATCCGTGTCGCGTCGGTGCCGCCACAGCTGCGGTTCCAGTCGGCCACTCCGTCCGCGCCGCAACCGGCACCGCCGGCTAAGCCGGCGTCCCCGCCCGGTGCTCCGGCGTTCCGCCAAGCGCAGCCCGAGCCCCGCTTCGGCGACGCCTACCGGCGCACCCAGTCCGTCCCGCCGCCGGTGTTCCGCGCGCCGAAACCCGCACCAGGAGGTGAAGGGAAATGAGTCAGCCAGTCCGTATTCCTGCTGACGTCGATCGCGAGGACCGCGTGATCGGTCCGCTGACCGCGCGGCAGCTGCTCATCCTCGCCGTCACCGGGATCGTGCTGTACGGCGCGTACACGATCACCCGCGCGTTCGTCCCGCTGCCGGTGTTCCTCATCGTCGCCATCCCGATCGGGGCGATCGCCGCGTTCCTCGCGCTCGGCCAGCGCGACGGCGTCACCCTCGATCGACTGGTCCTGGCGGCGTTGCGACAGCGGATGAGTCCCCAGCACCGGGTGGCCGCGCCGGAAGGTATCCGCCCTGCCCCGGAGTGGCTCAACCACCAAGTCAATGCCGCCGGTAAGAGCGGAGCCAAGCAGAAGGAGAACGCGGCGGGCGCAGCTTCGGCAGTGTCGCCGGCCGCGTTGCGACTGCCCGCCGAGGCGGTTACCGAGACTGGCGTCATCGACCTCGGCAAGGACGGCGTCGCCGTGGTGGCGGTGTGCTCCACGATCAACTTCGGCTTGCGCACGCCAGCCGAGCAGGAGTCGCTGGTCGCGTCGTTCGGCCGGTACCTGCATTCCCTGACCGCCCCCGTGCAGGTGCTCATCCGCGCCGAACGGCTGGACCTGTCCGGGCAGATAGCCGAGCTCCGCGAACAGGCCGGCGGACTGCCGCACCCGGCGTTGGAACGAGCGGCGCGCGAGCACGCCGAGTACCTCGAACAACTCGGGCGCGCCACCGACCTGTTGCGCCGGCAGGTCCTGCTCATCCTGCGCGAGCCGCTGCTCACCACAGGCCCGACCGACGGGCTCGGCGGCGCCTCGCCGCTGGCCGCGCTGTCAGCCAAACGTAAAGCCGCCAAGCAGGCCGGCCAGATCGACGATGCCATCCGGCGGGCCGCCGAAGCCCGGCTCGTGCGCCGGCTCGGGGAAGCGGTCGAGCTGCTCTCCCCATCGGGGATCACCGTCACGCCGCTGGACTCCGGGCAGGCCACTGCGGTGCTCGCCGCAGCGTGCAATCCCGACAGCCTGATCCCGCCGAACTCCGGTCTCGCCGGCTCGGACGAGGTCATCACCACCGCCCCGGACGAGGGCTGGGACGACGCCGCGTTCGGCCGCTCCGTGTTCACCGCCCACGACGACTTCGCCGACGGCGACGACGCCTGGGACGACGGCTTCGACGACACCGCCGACGAGCCCGACGACTACGACAACACCGCAGGGAGGTACCGCTCATGAAGACCAAGGACAAGCGTCGCCGCCGGAACGCCCCGGCCGCGCAGCCACCGCTGGGGCGGGCCGGCGCGTTCACCCCGGACGCCATCTCCGTCCGTCCCCGCGCACTGGAAGTCGGCGGCGAGTGGGTGGCCAGCTTTGCCGTCACCGGTTACCCGCGCGAAGTGCACAACGGGTGGCTGCAGCCGCTGCTGACCTACCCCGGACGGGTCGACGTGTCACTGCACATCGAACCGATCGACCCGGTCACGGCGGCGAACCGGCTCAAGAAGCAGCTTTCGAAACTGGAGTCGGGGCGCCGGCACACCAGCGAGAAAGGCCGGCTGCTCGACCCCCAAGTCGAAGCGGCCACCGAGGACGCCTATGACCTGTCCGCACGGGTCGCTCGCGGCGAGGGCAAGTTGTACCGGATGGGCCTGTACCTCACGGTGCACGCCCCGAGCGAAGAAGCCCTCGGCGACGAGGTCGCCGCGATCCGGTCGCTGGCCGCGTCGCTGCTGCTGGACTGCAAACCCACCACCTACCGCAGCCTGCAAGGCTGGATCACCAGCCTGCCCATGGGCCTCGATCTCGTGGGCATGAGGCGTACGTTCGACACCTCGGCGTTGTCCGCGGCGTTCCCGTTCACCTCGCCAGACCTGCCGCCGCCGGACCCGACCTCGGTCGGCGCGCCGAGCGGCGTGCTCTACGGCTTCAACGTCGGAAGCCAAGGTCTCGTGCACCACGACAGGTTCGCCTTGGACAACCACAACAGCGTGATCCTCGGCCGCTCCGGCGCCGGCAAGTCGTACTTGGTGAAGCTGGAGTTGCTGCGCTCGCTGTACCGCGGGATCGAGATCCACGTCATCGACCCCGAGGACGAGTACGCCCGGCTGGCCGCCGCGGTCGGCGGCACGTACGTCCACCTCGGCGCCGAGCAAGTACGCCTGAATCCGATGGATCTGCCGATCCACACCCGCCCAGACGGGCGCCGCACCGCGCCCCGCGACGCGCTCATCCGCCGGTCGCTGTTTCTGCACACCGTCATCTCAGTACTACTCGGTGCGGAGTTGGCGGCAACCGAACGCGCAGCACTGGACCGGGCGATCACCGCGACCTACCAACGCGCCGGCATCACGTCCGATCCGCGGACCTGGACCCGCCCGGCGCCGCTGCTGGCCGACCTCGCCGAGGTCCTCGCCGACACCGGTGACCCCGCCGGGGTCGAGCTCGCGGCGCGGCTGCACCCGTACGTCACCGGGGCGTTCTCGGGGCTGTTCTCCGGTCCGACGTCGACACGCCCGGAGGGGCACCTGGTGGTGTTCTCGCTGCGCGACCTGCCCGACGAGCTCAAGCCGATCGGCACGCTGCTGACGCTCGACGCGGTCTGGCGCCAGGTGTCCAACCCGGCCATCCGCAAACCGCGGCTGGTCGTGGTCGACGAAGCCTGGTTGTTGATGAAGGAACCCGCGGGTGCCGAGTTCTTGTTCCGGATGGCGAAGGCGAGCCGGAAGCAGTGGGCAGGGTTGACCGTCGCGACCCAGGACACCGCGGACGTCTTGGGCTCGGATCTCGGCAAGGCGGTCGTCGCGAACGCAGCGACGCAGATCCTGTTGCGGCAAGCCTCGCAGGCGATCGACGAGATCTGCCGCACCTTCGATCTCTCCATGGGCGAGCGGCAGTTCCTGCTCTCCGCTGATCGGGGCCAGGGGCTCTTGTCGACCGGGACGCAGAGAGTTGCGTTCCAGTCTATTGCTTCGCCGGTCGAGCATCAGCTAGTCACGTCTAACCCCGCGGAAATCGCGGGGTATTCCGACACCTCATCGGGAATCGAGGAGTCCTTCGTCGAACTTGGCGCAGCCGACGATTCAGGAATCGCGGACGCGTTCGACGACGGTGACGCATCGCAGATCGAACTCGACGCAGCTTAGCCACTCCAGCGCCGCATCGCTCACCAAATCCAATCTTACCGACTCACCACTCAGGGGATACCCATGTCCGCATCACAGCCCATATCCGGCGACGTTCGCCGCCCTGCCCGATTGCTCACACAGAACAGTGAGATGCGCCAGATCGGCGTGTGGAACTGGTCCCTGCCTGCGTGGGCCGGCCGCCTGGATGACGGCCGCACCTTCAACACCTGTCCCAGCGCCGGAATCTGCGCACAGGCGTGCTACGCCCGCCACGGCACCTACACGTGGCCAGTCGTGCGCGCCAAGCACCAAGCCAACCTGATGTTCGTCCTCGACGACCTGCCCGGCTGGGAAACCGCCATGGTCGCCGAGTTGGGCGCCCCCAAATTTCACGGCGCCTGGATCAGGATTCACGACGCGGGCGACTTCTTCAGTGACGCCTATTTGCTGGCATGGCTGCGCATCTGTCGCGCCCGCCCCGACGTGAATTTCTATGCGTACACGAAGGAAGTCGACAGGTTCCGTCGACTCACCGAACCGAACCCACCCGCGAATTTCCTGTGGGTCTATTCCTACGGTGGAACGCAGGATGCCGCCCTGGATCCCGCTACAGACCGGGTGGCCGACGTGTTTCCCGACGACGCGGCGATCGCCGCCGCCGGGTGGGCCTCGCAGGAAGCCAGCGACCTGCTCGCGGTGCTCGGCCCGCGGCTGGTGGGGGTGCCGGCCAATCGGATCCCCGCCTACCTCAAGCGGCTGGCGGGCCGCCGGTTCTCCGAATGGCAAGCCGAGGTCGACGCCGAACGCACCGCCCGCCAGCGCCGCCGGCATTTCCGCCTGGTCGTCGACAACACCCGTCCCGCAGCCGAGCCCAGCGAACCCGGTCGCACTTCACAGCAGGCCGACCGGCCGTGGGCTGCCTGACACGGCTCAGCTCATTCCCTGTTCCGTCGCCGCCCTCGTGGGGAGGTCTTCGATGTCCTGGTCTCTCATCGCCGAACCCGTTTCCTCTATCTCCCAACCGCGTACCGATCCGGCGGTCGGTGTGCTCGCGTCGCCGGTCGGCGACTACCTGCGCGACCCACTCGGCGCGTTTGAGAACGTGCTGGCCCACCTGCGCGACCTCGCGCTGAACTGGGGCCCGATCGCAGGGCCGATCCTCGCGGTCGCCATCACTACCGCCGTTGTCGCGCGTCGGCGGTGGCGTCGGCGCTACCACGACAAGCTGGTCACCGACGCCCGGCTGGTCACCGTGCTGGCGCCGCCGACGGTCGACCCGTCCGGCGCGATCACGGTGTGGTCCAACTTGGTCGGCTTGCTCCGACCAGGCTGGCGGCGCCGGTTCAGCGGGCAGCCGCACCTCGGTTTTGAGTTGACGTTCACCGACGACGGCGTGCAGATCCGGCTATGGGTGCCGGGTCTCGTGCCGCCTGGCATGGTCGAGCGCGCGATCGAAGCGGCCTGGCCTGGTGCCCACACTCGCACTACCCCGGCCAAGCCGCCGATCCCGCTCACTGCTGCGGCCGGTCGACAGGTCGAAGCGGTCGGCGGTGAGCTGCGGCTGGCGCGCTCGGAGGCCCTGCCGATCCGCACTGATCACCCTGCTGACCCGATCCGAGCGCTGCTCGGCGCGCCGGTCGGACTCGGCCCGCACGAACGCGCGTGCGTCCAGCTCCTCGCCCGCCCGGTCGCCGGCCACCGGGTGACCAAGGCCCGCAGGGCAGCCCGCCGGGTGCACGCGGGCGGCTCGGTCAACCTGGTCGGCCGGATGCTCGACGCCATCACGCCCGGCAAGACCGCCAAGACGTCGACCAGCACGCGGACTCCGCAGTTGGATCGGCAAACCAGCCTGGAATACGCCGCCCAGGACCGGGTGGTCGTGGAGAAGCTGCGCGCCAACCAGTTCGAGACCCGCATCCGCTATGCCGTCGCCACCACCGTCCCCGAGGACGCGACGCCCGGCGAGATCCAGGCCGTGCGGGAGGTGCTGCGGGGCCGCGGGCATGCGATCGCCTCGGCGTTCGCCGCGTACTCCGAGCACAACTACTACCGCCGGGTCCGGCTGCGTCAGCCGACCACTGTGTTGGCAGAACGCTGGCTCGGCAAGGGTGACCTGCTGTCGATCCCCGAGTTGGCCGCGATCGCACACCTGCCGATCGACGACGCCACTCCCGGCCTGCAACGGGCCGGGGCGCGAGCGGTACCGCCGCCGCCCGGCATCGCCACAACCGGCGACCTGATCAAGCCCCTTGGATTGTCGGACTCCGGGCACTCCCGCCCGGTCGGCCTGCACGTCGCCGACGCTCGCCATCACCTGCACATCCTCGGAGCCACCGGCTCCGGCAAGTCCGAATTGATGGCCCGAATGATCCTCGACGACGCCGAGGCCGGCCGCGGCGTGGTGGTCGTCGATCCGAAGGGTGATCTCGTCTCGGACATCCTGATGCGACTGCCCGAGGAGCTCGGCGAGAAGGTCGTGCTCTTCGACGCCGACAGCAGGTCCCGCCCGCCCGTGCTAAATCCCTTGGAGGGAGAGGACAAGAATCGCGCGGTCGACAACCTCGTGAGCATCTTCTCTCGGATCTACGCCTCCTCGTGGGGGCCGCGCACCGACGACATCCTGCGCGCCGGGCTGCTCACCCTCACCGCGATGCCCGGCACACCAACCCTGATTGACCTGCCGAAGCTGCTGACCGTGCCAGCGTTCCGAGCTCGGGCCTGCGACCAGATCGACGATGACGTGCTCAAGGGCTTCTGGTCCTGGTACGACGACCTGTCCGAAGCCTCACGCGCACAAGTGATCGCACCGCTGATGAACAAGGTCCGCGGCTTCTTGTTGCGCCCGTTCGTCCGCGCCGCCATCGCGGGCGGCGCGTCCACAGTGGACATGGACGAGGTGCTCAACACCGGCGGTATCTGCCTGGTCCGGATCGCTCGGGACGCCCTGGGCATGGAAACCGCGCGACTGGTCGGGTCGATTGTGGTGGCCCGCACCTGGCAAGCCGCCACCCGCCGGGCGCGCGTCCCGCAACGGCAACGCCGCGATTGCGGCCTATACGTCGACGAGTGTCACAACTTCTTGAACCTCGCGTATCCGTTGGAGGACATGCTCGCCGAGGCCCGCGGCTACCGGCTCTCCATGGCGTTGGCACACCAGTATCTCGGGCAGCTGCCGAAGGAACTCGAAGAAGGCATCAGCACCAACGCCCGTTCGAAGATCTTCTTCAACGCGTCACCCGAAGACGCGAAACGCCTCGCGCGCCACACCATGCCGCGGCTTTCTGATCACGACCTGTCCAACCTCGGCGTCTACCACGTCGCCGCCCGCCTGGTCCTGGGCGGCGAGGAAGCCCCACCGTTCACCGCGATCACCGAGAAACTCCGGCCCGCGATTCCCGGACGCGCCAAGGCAATCCGCAAGGCAGCAAAGATCAACACACGTCCGCCGGTCGCCGATGCGGACACCGCCACGACCCGGTCCGGACAGGCGACCGTAGACCCACGCCGAGCGGCCTAGCTCCGCCGGATTCATTCTCCCGCAGCGCCATGCGGGTCACCTAGCGCACGTCGCGGCCCGTTGAGCCGGTCCTGCGCTCCTCGTCCTTCGCCAACTACTGCCCACGACTGGGAGGTGCGTACCCATGATTTCCAATCCCACGCCACAGCGGGCATTGCGCGGACACATGCCGCAACGCCCCACACCACGCGCGGCCACCACCGGAGAACACCACGCCCAGCTCGCCGGGCGGCTCACCCTCCGGGACCGATGGCTGGCTCGCATGCTGCACGAGCACAAGGTGCTCACCACCCAGCAGATCGCGGAACTCTGCTACCCGAGCGTGCGCGCGGCCAACCACCGCTTGCTCGACCTCTACAAATGGCGAGTGCTGGACAGGTTTCAGCCGTTCGTCACCACGGGCACGTCCCCCATGCATTACGTGCTCGACATCGCCGGCTCGGTCGCCCTGGCCTATGAGGACGGCCTGAATCCTAAGCAACTCGGCTACCGCCATGAAGACGCCATCGGCATCGCCCACTCACTTCGCCTGGCACACACCGTCGGCATCAACGGATTCTTCACCACCCTCGTGGCACTTAGCAGGCGGGCCGGCGCACGCGGACGGCTGACCGCGTGGTGGTCCGAGCTGCGCTGTGGGCGGCTGTTCGGCGACGTGGTCCGCCCGGACGCCTACGGACGCTGGCGCGAGGACGGCCACCAGATCGAATTCTTCCTCGAATTCGACTTCGGCACCGAAGATCTCGGCAAGCTCGGACGCAAGCTCCACGGCTACGAAAAGCTCGCCACCGCAACGGGAATCACCACACCAGTGCTGGTGTGGCTGCCCACCAACCGCCGCGAAACCAACGCACGCAGGGCACTCGCTGACGCACTGTCCCAACTGGACCGTCCTGCCCTAGTGCCGGTAGCCACCAGCGCCGCGGACGTCGCGGGAGTGGCCGGCGAGAACAACCCCGCTGCCGCTCGGTGGCTGCCGATCTCCGGCCCGCCATCACGGCGGCCGGGCCGGCTACGGCTCGTCGAGCTCGCTCAACTCTGGCCCCACGCCGACCCGCCCGCCGCAGCGCCGTCGACGACGACGCCCTCACCCCAGCAGGGACCAGCAGAACTCACCGCGCCGGACCCGCTCCCGCCATCCGCACCCACCAGCCGCTTCCGGAGGTGACCTTATGAAGATCGCCGTTGCCGCTGTCGCGGCCATCATCGCCATCCCCATGCTGATCGGCGGCATCGGGCAAGCCGTCGTCAAGGCTCTCTTCGGCAGCAACAGCACCCAGCCCAGCCAGGAAGCACTCGCCGACATCCCCGGCAACTACCTCGCCCTCTACCAGCAAGCCGTGACCGCATGCCCCGGCCTGGACTGGTCGATCCTCGCAGCCATCGGCAAGATCGAAACCAACCACGGCCGATCAACGTTGCCCGGCGTTTCCAGCGGAGAAAACTACGCGGGGGCTGGCGGACCCATGCAGTTCCTTCAGTCCACATTCGACATTGTTGTTGCACGGCACCCGTTGCCAGCAGGAGGATCCACACCTCCGTCCCGATACAACCCGCATGACGCGATCTACGCCGCGGCGTACTACCTCTGCGACTCCGGAGCGCCCAAAGACATCCGCAGGGCGATCTTTGCTTACAACCACGCCGACTGGTACGTCAACGATGTTCTTGCGCAGGCGAAGAAATACGGCGACGCCATGGTCGGCACCGGCGACTGTAAGAACATCCAGGCGCCGAACCCGGCGACCGCAATGGCAATCAACTTCGCATGTGGCCAGATCGGCCTGCCGTACGTCTGGGGAGGGAACGGGCCGGCCAACGGAGACAAGGGCTTCGACTGCTCTGGATTGACCATGGCGGCCTACAACGCAGCCAGCATCGCACTGCCGCGTACGGCCCAAACGCAATACAACGCCGGTCCGCTGGTGCCGGCCGGACAGCCACTGCTGCCCGGAGACCTCGTCTTCTACGGCACGCCGGGCAACGTCCACCATGTCGGGTTGTACATCGGGGCTGGAAAGATGGTGCACGCGCCTGACTTTGGACAGCCGATTCAGGTCAGTGGGTACCGTTGGGGCGGCGACGACTATCTCGCCGCCTCGCGCCCCACCGTCGATTCTCGGATGTAGTTCCCTTCGTACCTCGACGATTCCAGATGTACCTGGGCACCTGTTCTTGCTGGCCGGTCGCTCCAGCCTGACCGGGCTGGAGCGACTCAGCAGTGCGTCCCGCTCGGGCCTGCTCGTGGTCGACGTCGCGGCACGCCAGGTCGTGCTCAACGAAATACATCACGGGCCACGGGTCCACTGAGGCACAATGACGAGGTGTTCACCCCCAGTGAGAACTGCTTCCTATGCGGCTCAGAGCCTTCGACGCCCACGGGTGAGCACGTGTGGCCCCAGTGGCTCCTAAAGGAGTTCCCTGTCTCCGACGGACCGTATGTCACCGAGAGGAACGGGCGCGCTGTCACCAACCGCGATGGCGTGCCGCGGCGCAACGCCGTCTTCCCTCGCGTCTTCCTGCCGTGCTGCATGTCGTGCAACGGGGAACTCGACCGCCGCTTCGAGAAGCCAGCCAAGCCGGTGATCCGCAGGATCCTGGGTAGTTCTGACGTCGAGCTCACCGCCGAGGAGGCTAACACCGCGGCGGAGTGGTTCATGAAAACCGCGCTCTTCCGCTCCCATCACCGAGTCAGGCACACCGATCCCGGCTCTCGGCCGTACGTGTGGTCTCCCGCCCCACCCGCCGATCTCTACCGATGGACGATCACCGGCGAGACGCCGCCGTCGAGTCTGTCGCTCTGGATCGGTCGGCAGCCTGACCAGCCCCACCCCCGCAAAGTGGCGATGCAACTTCCCCGAGTGCATGCGGACGGTCAGGAACACGTGTTCCAGGTCGCCCAGCACGGTCTGCGGTTCCTGTCCGTCACGCTGCTGTACCACCCCGGCTGGCCCGTCGAGCATCCTCACGAACGGACCGCTGAAGCCATCCGGTTGTGGCCGCCCCGAGACGCCGGTCAACCGATGACTCTCCAACGTCGCGAGCCGACATCCGACGTGCGCTGGGTGCGCGGCCTGGAGCTGCATTTTCACGCCGGCTACTACGGACGTGGGACGCTGCCGAATCTCGACGAGGTTGGTCTCGGCCTGATAGAGGGAGTCGACTTCGCGCGGGCGGCCCAACTCGATTGAGGCGCTCCGCCGATGACGCGCGTGCTAGCGCAGAGCGCACTCGGAGGCTTTCGGGTCCGGCAGGCGGCGAGTCGCGGCCCCAGCGTCCGCCTCCCTGCGGCTGGTCTCGTGGTCAGCTGGTGACTCACGCCTCGACGCCGTCGTCCTTGCCTTCGAGCAGCTTGTACAGGTTGGTCCGGTCCATCCCCAGTTCGCGGGCGACCTGAGCCTTCGGGACTCGGTCCTCGATGGCGGCGGTCATACGCTGAAACCGCACGTCACGGGCTGTCTTGAGTTCTTTGAGCGTCGTGACCCGTTGGGCCTGCAGCGCCGCTTCTTGATCACGGATGCTCTCCATCTGGTCGGTGAGCTTCTTGACTTCGGCCGCGCTCTCGCGAAGCAGCTCGAAGTGCTGTTCCTTGTCCACTTCCTGCCCTTTCCGGCTCGCTCCTCACGCCGGTCGCGCTGACCGCCACGTATGTTGTATCACGGTGTAGACGACCACACTGTCATTCGACACCGTGGACCTCGCGTCGGACCGGCCGAAGCTGCCGGTCCGGCACGAGAGCCTTGGCTGCCGAGCGGACGAACTATGGCGTTCATGACCTGGCGACCCAGTCGCCAAGCCAGGCGTGACGGCCGATCTCGGCCAGTTCTGTTCGGCGCTGCTGCCAGTCCGGCATCCAGAGGTACATCCGCCGTTGCCAGGCACGGCCGTGGGCGCGTCCGCTGGGCTGGGTGGCGTGCGCCTGCTCGTGGGCGAGCGCGTACTCGATAAGCGGCATCGGCAGGCCGAACACGGCCCAGTGCAGCGTCGTAGCGTGCTTCGGCGGTCCCTCGTAGATGCCCCAGCGGTGCCGTCCGAGATCGCGAACCGCGTAGCTCAGGCCGGTGATGCGGCCATCCAGTTCGTACTGGCGTCCTTCGCGGCGCAACCAGGCGAGCCCGGCCTGCTGGTACACCCCGATCACCGCACGTCGGACCAGCTCTCGCCGCTGTCTCCGCACAGACAGGAGGCCGTCGGACGTGATCAGAGGCAGACGTGCGGCACCCGCGGACGAGCCGTCGACGAGCTGGAGCCGGTAGCGCAGGCCGAGGAGGTCGAACTCCTCGCCGTTGACGAACTCCTTGACCGCGTGATCCGGAGCCAACCGCGTGGCGGTGACGACCTTCTCGGTGATCCATCGACGATGGCTGCCAACAAACCGTGCAACCTGCTCCGGGGCGGCCGTCGGCGGGATCAGTACGGCGATACCGCCTCCCGGATTGACCTGAATGCCGGTCGTACGGCGCCGCGGACGGATGGCCACCTCGACCTGCCACTCGGGTGGCAGGTCGAGGGCAGCCAGGGCGGCTCGGAAGGCGTCAGGGCCGGTCATCGCACTCCCTCCTGGTAGTTGATGTGCTCGACCGAGGTGGCCACGGTGGCGGCGCCGGTGCGCAGCAGCTCGTTCACGCCCTTCGACGTGGCGGAGTGGATCGGTCCCGGCACGCCGTAGACCCGGCGGGCGAGCTCTCCGGCGGCACGGGCGACGGCGAGGGCACCGCTGCGCTGCCCTGCCTCGACGATGACGGTCGCCGCGGCGAGAGCAGCCAGCAGCCGGCACCGCGCGTGGAACCGGATGCGGGCCGGTGGCGTGCCGATCGGGTACTCGCTGACCAGCAATCCGCCCTGCGCGATCACGGTCTGGTAGAGCCGAGCGTGCTGGTGCGGATAGGTCCGGTCGACCCCGTTGGCGAGCACCACCACCGTCCGACCGTCAGCAGCCAATGCGCCGCGGTGCGCCTCCTCGTCCACGCCGAGACCGCCGCCGCTGACGACGGTCACCCCGGCGCGGCCGAGCTCGTAGCCGAGGTCCGCGGCGATCGTGTTTCCGTACGCCGAGGAAGCACGTGCGCCGGTGACCGTGACGGCGAGGCTGGTGAGCTCGGCCAACGAGCCGCTGCCGCGCACCCACAGCGCGAGCGGGACGCCGAGGCTGGCCAGGCCGGTCAGTCGCCCGAGCGGCCAGTCGCCGTCTTCGGGCGTGAGCAGCCGCGCCGTGCCGCTGTCGAGGGCGCGCAGGTCGTCGTCGATCCGGGCGTCGGGCCGCCTGATCTCGCTGAGCACGGCGGCGGGGGCTGTGCCGTGTCGAATCTGCGCGACGGCATCGACCGGCCCGTGGACGGCGACGTAGTGGTGAATGGCGGGTGCGGGTGGTTCGGCCGCGTGCAGAAGGAACAAGCGGGCGTGCAGTTCGTCGTGTGCAGGCATGGTTCAACTCCTTGATGGGTTGGGTTTGTGCGGGTCCGCGGGCTTCGCGAGTGCGGTTGGCGCTGGTTCGCCTAGGGCTCGGTGCGGTCGTGCAGCGGGATGGGCAGGCGGTGACCGATCAGCTCCTCCCAGCGAGAATCGCTGGTGTGCAGGTGAGCACCGGAGGCCATGAACCACTTGCCGGGCGGGGCATCGGCCGGGCGCGCAACGAAGCGGCCGTACTGGAACAGCAGGTAGACGCCCGGCGCGTCGTCCGAGGGTTCGAAAATCCGGGCGAACGCGGGCAGCGTCCGCTCCTCCCCAACGCCGAGGATGGTCACGTAGCGGACGCGGGATGACAGACCGTTGTTCGGGCAGTGGATCGGGCCGGTCAGGATCTCCGCGCGCAGTCCCTTCCGGACGACCGGGACCTCGATGACGCCGTCCCCGAGTTCGGGGATCTGGTCGAGTTCCGTGATGCCCCACGGTGTCTCGGTGTACGCCGCGAGAAGCCGGTAGGCCGGGACGTAGTCGGCGCCATGGCGCACAGTGGCTTTGGCCTCGGCGGGTAGCCGGGTCAGCACCGTCTCGCGTAGGCGCTGCGTCCAGGCGTGCGCCTCGCTTGTATGCCAGCCGATCGTGCCGCTGGTCTGGTACTCGTAGCACTCCAGCAGGCACAGCACCGCGATCGGATGCAGCACGCGGTCGGTCACCGTCGCGACGTAGTCCGGCGGCTCACCGTCCTCCTGCTCGACGTCGCGGCGGGGTCGGTGCTGCTGAAGCAGCATCTGGCCGACCGGAGCGAGGTCGTCGAAGACGCCGATCAGGCCGAATTGCAGGCCAGCGTTGACGAGTCCGTCGATGTGCGCAGGGTGCAAGTCGAAACGAGACATAGCGGTATCCCTTCAAAGAGAACATAAATTTCGGTGAGGGGTTCAGGCCGCGTTGCTGCGGCGCTGGCCCTCGACGAGGGCTTGCTGCACGACGGCGACAGCCGTGTCGACGCGGCGTTCCAGCCGGACCAGTGCCTCGTCGGTGTGGTCGACCCAGGCGTCGGCGAAGCTGTCGAGCTCCTTGTCCTGTGCCTGGGCGGGCGCGACCGTGTAGAACTCCTCCTGGGTCGGATAGATCCCGTCGGAGCGCCTGCGGAGCCACAGCCGGCGGTGGGCATCTCGATCGCCATCGCGGGCCGGTGCTCCAGCGATCTCCTCGTTCTTCGTCAACGGGATGTCGACGAGCCGGCTGACCTCGGCCAGCGCGGTGTGGACGGTGCGGTGTCCACCGAGCAGGACGCTGTCCACGGATCGGGCCGCGTTGGCCGGCGCGTAGTAGAGCCGGCGTACGCGATAGATGGCCCACGGCATCGTCTTCATGCGGTTGACGGCGAGGGCGATGGGCTCGGTCACCTGGTCACGGCGCAGTCGGGTGATCAGTGACTTGCCGGGCCCGAACAGGCCGGATCGAGGGTTGAGCGCCAGACAGACGTACTCGTCGATGATGTGCTCTGCCGCTTCGGTTGGGAGCGAGGCGAACCGTGCGCGTTGCTCGGGCCAGCCGGATTTGTTGCCGGCGTAGGGGCAGTGTCGGCAGCAACTTTTCGGCCACGCCACGCCGAGTTTGCGGTACAGGTAGTCGAGGCAGTCCTGTCGGCTCCATCCCCATTCGTAGATCGGGTACGTGGGGATTCGTTGTCCGCCCATGGAATACGCGGAGTCGCGCGTGATCCTGGTTCCCTCGTGGACGTTGAATCCGATCGCGTGGATGTAGGACCGGTCACCGAACTCGTTGGCCCGCCAAGCATCCTGCGGTGCACCCTTTGCCTTTTGGCTGCACTTGCGGACTCCGCCGAGCTGCGGCATGGTGCCGGTGATACGGTTCTCGCGGGAAAGCTTGTACACTCCGTCGAGGTGCAGCCGGTACGGTTGTCTGGTGTCCTGAAGTACAGCGATGCCGTCCTTTTTGGTCGGGCCCTTGCGGGCGACTTCGACCAGGCGGATGTTGTGCTTGCGGAGCAAGGGAAGAATGTAGCGCTGGACCAGTCTTCCGGTGGTGCTCCACTCGTCTCCAGTCTGGGCGGTCACGACGACCAGGTTTGAGAAGTCCGGCGCGACCGTGTCAGGTCGAGCGGCCGGGTCGGTGAGCATGCGGTGGATCCCGGCCGTTGATTCCGCGCCCATCCCGTACGACCAGACGTAAGGCATTCGGTCGAGGGGCCTGGTGGTTGTTCGTGTCCTCCTTTGCATGTTGTCCTCCGTGGTGATGTCGTTGCCGGCAGGTGATCCGCGCGGTCTCAACGGCGGTGGTTAGAAGATGTTCGGCAGGCGCCAGGTGATGGTCCGGATACGCAACGGCTTCGTGCCGGCGTAGGAGGCGGCGAGGTTGCCGTGGTCGGTGATGACTCGATAGCCGGCGAGCCACACGGCGAACCACGGTTCGGCAGCAGCGCCTTGGCGGGCCGACGCGTCGGGTGCCGACAGCATGTTCGTGTCCAGCCGAGGCAGACACGAGCGGTAGTGATCCAGTCGTCCGCCGATCATCGGGCAGGACTGGCTGGTGTACGCGGCGCACCACGGGTGTAGCGCTGGCTCGCTCGTGCACTGCCGTGGCAGGTCGGACAATCGCATCATCAGCACGGCGCGGTGCTCCAGTGGCCGGCCGCACACTCCGCACCACCGGTTGAGCAAGGCGCGGCCCATCCGATCGCGATCGACCGAGCCGAACAGGTATCGACCGTCGGCCGCGCGGGGCGTGATCCAGGGCACGACAAGTCCACCCACGGTCGGGAGGTGGCGTAGCGACAACGGGATCGGGGGCACGGTGACGTCAGTCATGATCCTTTCTCCTGTCTCCATGGGGTTGTGGCGTCGCGCACGAACGCGAAGGCACGTGCGCGACACTGAAGGTGGGTGAATGACGGCCGGGCGACTTGCCCGTGTCGGATTCGGCGGCCGGGCTGTCAGGCGGCGCGTGACGTGGTGTCGCGCGCGCACCCGTTGGTGTGGCTGCCAATGCGGAGTTCGAGCCGCACGGTCTGGTTGTGGCAGCGGTACAAGGCGCGTGGGTCGAGCCAGTCGGTGTCCCGTTCGTCGTCCGGCACGAGGCCGACGGCGGTGGGTACGCCGAGATCGGCATCGGTGTCGGTGAACAACGTGCCGATGCCGAGCGTGATCTCCTCGCCGACCGAGGGCGTGACGGGTGCGAGGGACCGTGCGATGTCGCCGCAGTGGCCGGAGCGACGGGTTTCGATCACGATCGCGACGAGTCGTCCAGGTTGTCCGACGGGTGCGTTGTCGAATGAGACGTAGTCCTCGGCGTCTGGGCCGGTGAGCAGGAAGACGGTGCCGTAACGGTCGGACTGGCGCTCGAACTTCGGCCACCACAGTCGGCCTTGGCCGAGCTCGATCGTGGCTGTCTCCTCGGTGTCTTCCGCGGTTGCGGCTTGCTCGGCGGTGGCGATGATCTCGGCCATGGACAGGTCGTTGCGGAACCGGTGCCCGATCTCGGCTTCCAGCTCGGCGTACTCAGCAGCCAGCTCCGGGCGCAGTTGTGCGGCGCGAACGAGATCCGCGCGGCTGGCAAGTACGCAGAGGGAGCACGACAGCCGGGTCATGCCCTGGTCGTAGGCCGGGTGGTACGGCACGCCGGACGCATGGATGCGTTGCCATACCTGGGTTTCGGTCCAGTCGTGAATCGGAAGCCAGGTGTCGACGGTGCGCCGGCCGCTGCTGGCGGCCTCGTCACGGCTTAGGCGCGCCTTCTTCAGCCGTGCCCGCGATTCCTCGGCGCGCAGGCCCATGCAGTTCAGCACGCGGGCCGGACGGCCCAGATCACCGAGCTCGGCGACCAGTTGCGTGATGAGTTTCCGTGCAGGTCCTCGCTTCTGATCCGAAGTGCAGTAGCGAGCCGAGGCCGAAGGCCAACGCCCGCGGCGGCGAACCTGGTCGAGGAGCAGCCCTTGCTCGCGGTGGCGTTGTTCGTAGCGCACCCCGTAGTGCTCAGCCTGGGCGCGGGCGAGTTCGCTGGTACCGGGCCACTCGACGTGTCCGAGCGCGCAGTGCAGGACGGTGATGCGATCGAGGACTCCCGCAGTCTCGGCGAGAGTACAGACCTCATCGAGCATTGCTTGTGAGTCCTTGCCGCCGCTGCTGTTGACGAGGATGACGTCATAGGTGGCGAGGCCGGGCATTTCGTTGGTTGACGCGTGCATGAGTCACCTCTTCATCAACGTGACGCGATTTGATGTCCTGAGTGGACGAACAATGGAGCTGTCCGGCGGTGCGCGAATGGCGCGAGCGCGGGTCGACGCTCGCGCGATCGGTTTGTCAGCCCTCGAACGTGACGTCGCCCTGGACGCAGACGCGCAATGGAACGGTGCTGTCCTTGTCGTTGCGCAGCAGCCACGACTCGGTGTCGTCGAGATCGATCGAAACTCGGACCTGCCGGCTGGCCGGATCGACGTAGAGCGCGACGTGGACTCCGGCGACGGTGATCGTCGGCCGTTCGTCCTCGTTCGTCATCGGCTCGAAGATGGCTGCACGGTTGGCCGTACCGGCGACGACAGACAGATCGGTGTTGGCGGTGCTGTTCATAATGATCTCCTCGGAAGGCGGGTGGCCCTCATTGCCGGCCGCGCGGACGCGGGCCTGTGTGGCGTGGATGCGGGTGAGATGGTCCGACCGCGTGGCCGGCGAACTGCGGTGCCTGGTGCTAGCGGGCGGCGTCTGGGCCGCGCTGCGCCGTGGTGATGTCGCGGTGGTCCGTGCTGCGGTAGCTGGTGTCGCGGTCGCTCGTGGGCGTCCAGCCCAGTGCGGCCAGCAGCGGCCGGATACCGGCCCACCAGCCACCAGGAAACCGCCGGAAGAGCCATTCCTCGGCGGTGTAACGGTCTAGGTCGGCGTTGGGCCGCGGGATCACGATCGAGGTGGGACTCAAGCTGAACAGGTCGATCGTGATCACGAGAGCGCGGAAGGTGCCGCCGGATGCGGGACCGATCATGCTGGCGCTGGGTGCTGCGTTGATCAGCGTGGCGTGGTACCGGGTGGCGTCACCGGGGGCCCACCACGCCCAGCGCGGGCGTTCCGTGGGGACGTCGATCTCGGCGATGAGTTGCCGGGCATCGTGAATGTCGTTGGTAGTCATGGCGGTTCGAGCTCCTTCGGATGTGTATCAGCCCCATGCAGCGCGATGCCCTCCCCGTGTCAAGTTGGTGCTGGGGAGGGCATCGAGCTGAGGTGCGTAGCTGGTTGCCGCAGTGGTCAGGAGTGGCGGTGTCGCCGGATGGCATGCTCGACAGCGGTGGTGATCGTGTCGCCGTTGGTCTGCGAGCTCGCGTGCTGGTAGAGCGGCCAGGACCAGACGCAGTCGCGGCCGTCGCAGTAGATGCGGACGTGCCCGTCGTCTTCCTGGAATACCAAGGGAAGGCGGTGCCGCTCGGGCTCCGGCCGCCGGGGCGCGTTGCCCGGCAGGGTAAGGCGTGAGCCGTCGTGAAATCCCACGTCGACCCCGCGCTCGGCGAGGTGCTGCACGACGTGGCTGACCAGGTCTTGCGCGTTGACCTTGCCGACGGCCGAGCCGGGCCGAGCGGGGTTTTCGAGGTAGTTGTGCACCAGGTCTTCCAGTGTTTCGACCAGAATCATCGGGTGAGTCCTTTCGCGAGAACGGGTTGGCTGACGGGAGCGATTAGCCCCAGTTGCGGTGTTCGCGGTTCCACTTGGCTTCGACCTTGGGCGCCAGTTCGGCGCGCACGTCGTCCTCGGTCCGGCCGTGTTTGGCGGCGAGCGCGGCCAGGATGAGCTGCGCATCCTCGTGATACTCGGCGATGGTGTCGCGGTGGAACGCCACGTTGCGCTTGGTAAGGAGTCGGGCGTAGGACAGCGCGTCGATGTAGGAGCGCCGCGCGGTGAACTCGGTGTCGATCTGCCCGTATTGCTTGGTGCGCAAGGGTGTTCCGTCAGGTGCGGTGATAGCTTTGGCGGCCTTGGCTTTCGCGCGTTCGGCCTTCTCCGCTTCCCGCGCGAGTTGCTCCGGGGTCTTGATCCGGCTGGGCCGATTGCGGACGTCGACCGGCGCGCTGGGGTAGCACTCGGTGCACGCGGCCTTGCCGGCCTGCTCGACGATCTCGGTCTCGTCGTGCCCGGAGAACTGGGTGAGCCAGGCGAACCGGGTGGACGGGAAGCACGTTCGGCACGCCATGGTGCGGTGGACGTGGCCGCCGGTGTTGAGGACCAGCCACGCGCGGGTCCAGCCGCCCCGACGCTCGAACTCCGCATCGAGGGGGCGCGCGGCGGCCTCGCACTCGGCGATCGTCTGGCGGCCCTGCTCGATCCGGGGCCGCAACTCGGTCGCGTACTCGTCCATGCCGTCGTTCACCAGACGGCGAACGCGGGCGGTGAGCCCGTTGACGGTGTCGGTGGCCTTGGCGTGCTCGATACCGAGCCGGGCGAGCTCTTCGTCGATCTCGGACGGGGTTGCGGTCGTGGAGTCCTCGATGGGCATGGTGTTCACCTCGGAACGGGTTCGGGCCAGGCTGTGTCGGCCAGGCGAGGGCGTGGGAAGGCGTCGCCGGTGCGCCAGGCGCGGACGGCGGGGGCGACTTCGCTGGTGACGGCGCGGTCGAGGTCGCGGATGTCGATCGCGGTCCGGCCGGTGCGGCGGGCGTCGGCCGACAGGTCGAGGACCTTGGTGAGGCTGTCGGCCAGCAGCGCGGTCAGCGCGGTGGGCGGGTAGTCCTCGGCGACCGCGGCCAGCAGCCCGGCCATCTCGGTCAACGGCATGCCGGGGGTGGTGTAGTGGTCGAGCTGGCGGAACGGCAGCGTGACCACGTGCTCGGGTCCGGGCTCGGCGCCGGCCAGGGTGACCGTGCCGAGCTGGACGTCGGCACCGAGTTGGAAGACGTAGACCCAAAGGCCCATGCGGGTGGTCGCGCGGGTGAGCGACTGGCGCGGAAGGTGGCGGGCCCGTGCCACGTCGAGCGCCTTGGCGCGGTTGGCGGGCACGGTGAGCACGTCGTCCAGGTGGGCCCGTGACAGGTCGAGGCGGTCGTAGAACTTCACGAACACGAGGGACTCCCCTTTCGGTGTGGTGGCGCGGGTTCAGGCGCGGCTCTGGGCGAGTGCGCGGGGTGGCAGGGCGGTGGTGGTCCAGCCGTAGAGGTCGAAGACGTGGCGGGCGTGGGTGCGGCAGTAGAGGTCGAAGGCGCCGCCCTGGCCGGCGTGGGTGGCGCGGCGGTGGCAGTAGCGCGGGGGTCGGCCGTTGCCGAACTCGGTTTGCCAGGTGCACGCGCGCAGCCGGTGGACGCGGATGACGAGGCCAGGGCCGCCGTTGATGCCGGCCCAGCGGCCTCCGTCGACGTCGGTGGCGTGCCAGACGTAGCGGGTCCACCGTCCGCCGGACGGGGTGTAGGTGCGCCGGCCGATCTGGTGGGCGTCGGTGGGGTCGATCGTGGCCAGGTGTCCGCCGGGCCAGGTGGTCAGCGCGTCGCCGGCCGAGGACACGTAGGCGACGAAGGTGGTCGCGCGGGTCATGGCCTCGCGTTCGCGTTCGTCTGAGCACGGGTAGCAGCTCGTGGCGCCGGTGGTCGGGTCGATCGTGCGGCCGGTGCCGATCCCGCTGGAGTCTGGGGTGGGCGGGTGGCCGCAGTCGAGGACGTCCGCCACGGTGGCGGTTGAGGAGGTGGACATGGCGGTGTCGGTCCTTTCCGGCCGAAGGTGGTGCAGCAGAGAACTGGTGAGGTGGTCGAAGTGAGAAGGGTGATGCGGTTAGGCCAGCAGCCATCGGCGAGACGCAGGCGATTCCTGGCATGGGTCGAGGTGGTGCGGATCGGCGCCATCGCGGGCACTGCGGGCGACCACGAACCACCAGCGCAGCAACGCTCGGACCGCGCGGACGCGGCTTGGGGCGTTCGGCAGGAAGTAGACGAGTCCCCCGCCGCCTAGGAGGTGCGCACGGTCGCGGTAGGCGGTGGGTGACCATCGGCCACGCGTTCGGACGAGGCCACCGATGACGCTGACGGGCTGAGGAATGCCGTAGCACGCGGCGGCGCGTTCGTCGATCGTGACGATGTGGACGGTGTGCTCACCGGTCGCGTCGACGATCTGAGTCAGGGTCGCCATGCCGTCGCGGGAGTCTTGTCCGTTGACCCACAGCGTCACGACGGCGGTGGTGTGTGTGTTCGTGTTGTCGGGCATGGGAAGGCATCTCCTTCGAGGTGTGGGCAACGCGCCAATCGGTGGGCGGGTGTCGGCTGAGCGCAGCCGACACCCGCCGTGGGACCTCGTGTGCGGGAGCGGATTCCGTGATCACTCGTCAGCGGTACTGGCCGGTGATCTGGACGAGGTGGGCCATGTCGACGACCGGGCCGGCCCAGTAACGGACGTGGGCTGGTTCGTTGCCGATTCCCCAGACATAGAGCCGGAAATCGGGATCGGTCGGGCTGACCCACACGGAGGTGTTGCCGATGCCGTCGGGGCGCCGGACGCCGTACTCGTCGCACCGGTCGATGTCCGTCGCGGACCACGGCCCGGCCTGGAGATGTGCGAACACCCGCACATACGGAGCGTCGAACGGCACGGTGTGCGCTTTCTGGCGGGCCGCAACCCACTCCGCCAGCGCCGAAGCGGACAGCGACTGAGCGGAGGTGATCACGGCGCGCACGGCGTCGACGCTGGTGAGCCGGCCGTGGTCGCTGCTGTCCCCGTACGCCAGGGCGGTCGGTCCGGTGAACCACAACGTGATCCACTGCGGGCCGCGGTGCCAGCCTTGGGCGTAGCCCCGACGGTCGCCCATCTCGCTGATCGGGATCGGCGGCAACGTGCCGTCCAAGCCCCGGTCGGGGCGAGGCGTCCATTTGTGCGCGCGGAGATCGTCGTCCACGGTCGGGTACAGCATGTCCGTGGTGCGTGCGCCCGCGTAGCCGTGTGCCGACCTGCTCAGGCTCTCCGCCAAGCCGTTCATCCGGCCGGTGACGTTGCGCAGGCCCTGTATCGGCATGGGTTTCGAGCTCAGGGCGTCGTCGGCCAGGTCGGCAACCTGACACCGGAGGTTCCCCGCCCGCTTGGCCAGCTCGGCGAGGCTGGCCGCCTGCACGCGGTTGATCGCTTCGAAGGAATCAGCGCGTGCGCGTTCTCGTGCGAGCTCGGCGCGCAGCGCATCCAGAGTGGTCGAGTGGTCGGCGGTCATCGTGGTGCTCGCTTTCGTCGGTCGAATTGAGTGAATGTGCGGAGGTGATGGGAAAAGGAGTCACTGTTCCGCGAGCACGCGGTCGAGCTGATCAAGGAAGTAGTCGACGTCCGTGTTCGGACGCATCGCGTCGCCCGACGGCATCCAGTCGAAGTCGTCGACGTAACCGGTGCCAGCGACCTGGTCGAAGGTGTCGACGTAGTCGGCGTGGTCGCATTCGCAGCAGTCCGGGGCGGTCACCGGGTACAACTGACTGCCGACGTTCCGAGACGCGGTGGCCAGCGCGCGGTCACGGAACGTGGGCGCGGTATAGGTGGCAATCGCGGTGACCACACGAGCGACCGGGAATCGGGCGAACAACTCGGCCAACACGTCGTAATGGGCGTGCCAGCACGCGGAAATCGTGCGGCGCCTGCCGTTCGGTCCGGTGCCCTTGCCGCACGCGGACGCGCTCCCCTTGGCGCCACAACCGGCCGTGTCGGTGGCGCGCAGGGTGAACGTCGCGCGGCGGCCGGCGCGGTTGCTGCGATCCTCGCCGGTGCGCACGGTAATGTTTCCGTCGTAGAGCGCGCTCGACACGTCGCGTACGACGCGCTGAATATCGGTGAGGGACACGCCGTACACGAACATGGTTGAGCTCCTTTGCTGATTCGGAAACGGTGGTGATGACGTGCGCGCGGATGAGTCGAACAATCCACAACGGAAAGCCGAGCCGTTGCAACCGTTGCGCGCGGGTGAGAGCTGCGCGGCGCCCGTCATGGAACGGGCGCCGGACACGCGGCTGACTTTCAGTGCCATGTCCGGGAAAGACGGACGTTGCGCTAGATCCAGGAATCGACGCGGCGGACGGTGGCGCCGCATTTCTTGGCGACGTAGTCCGCAGCGTCCGCCAGGGTCGAAAACCGGTAGCGATAGGCGGACAGTGGCACCGGAGTGGGTGCCCCGTCGGTCGAATCGATGCGCCACCGTCCGCGCGGTGCGCGTTCGCATGCGACGAACGCGCACCCGTCACGAGTGAACGCGACCGCGCTATCGGCGTCCTGTTCGCCGTAGGTGTCGTCAGTCATGACGTAGCCGTTCTGGGCGTACTGATAGTGGAGCTCAACGACGCTGTCCGTGTCGGTGGACATGTGATCTCCCTTGACGTTGTCCGGTTGGGTCGGTTGCGTGCGCGGTTCAGGCCCAGCGCGGTTGGAATTCCTCGCGCAGTCCGTCAAACGTCCACGCACCGAAAATGCGGAAATGTCCACAACGCACGCGCACGTGTCCGCGCGGGACACAACCGCTCGGGGCGAACGTGGTGTGTTCACCACGGCGGTAAGCACCCCGCGTAGCGGTGACCAACGCGGTGATTTCACCGCGCGTGGTGTACCCGGTCACCTTGGCCGGCACGAGTCCGGAGAAACTGTCCAGGAAGATAAGATCACCGATCCGAATAGCGGTCATCCGAATCGAATGGCGTTGCGTGTCAGTCATCGTGAGACCTCACTCGGGATGCTTTAGGCGGCTGACTGGTAGCCCGTTCCGGGGCACGTGGCCAGGTCAGGCAGGTAGACGGTTCGAAATTCGTTCCACGCGCGTTCGGAATTCGCGCGAGCGTGGTTGCGTCCCTTGTCCAGCCGGTTGGGGCCGCGCTGTTGTTCGGCTTCCTGGTTGAGCCGTTGACGGGTCAACCAGGTCACGGCCTGAACCTGGTGCGCCGAGATCCGCTCCCCCGCGCGTGCGGAGATCAGCTCCGCGGCACGGCGGTACAGGCTCACCACGTGGTCGTACTGCCGACGGGAAACCGTTCCGTCCTTGCGACGGAACCCGTTGACCGGCGCGGAGTCATACTCCTCAGACGTGAGCGCGCGACCGTGCGCCACTGACAGCGCGTGCCGGTCGATCACCACGCGCGGGTCATCCGGGTCTTGATCTCCGCCGAACTCGATCAGGTGGGCAAAGTCGCGGATCTTGGGACCGTTTAGGATGTCCCCATACCGCTCACCGGCGAGCAACCGGTCAGCGGCGCGTTTCTGACCGGTTGTGGCGAACATTCCGGAACCGGGCCCGCCGATTCCCTTACCCTCGCGCAGTACGCGAGCGGCATTAAGGACGTTGCCGATCCATCCTTGCTGGGGCGAGTAAATCGCGAGCATTCCGGCGCCGAGATGGGCGTCACCGTTCGCGATGGCGGTTGCCACGTGGTGCGCGTCGGCATACCAGCGCATTCCTTGCGCGATTTCGTCGCGTGTGGCCTGTTCCCAGTGCCACACGATGTTTTCTTGGCTCACGGGGTGTGCCCGGAACCATGAGTGATCACTGGGGGCAGACATGACAATTCAGTCCTCTTAGGTGTGGTTCACGGTTACCGGCGAGTCGTCCCACAAGCGGGACCATCCCGCTCGTGGGGGACGCGCGCCGGCCGTTCGTACGTATTTGTCCAGGGCGAGCAATTCGCGTCGCACTTCTCCGACGTCCAATTGCCGCAGCTCGCGGGAGATCTCATCCCGCAAACGGTCAAGGTCAATCGCGCCGGATGACGCGAGGGAATACAGGGCGGACGACATACCGCCGTGCCAATCGGACGCGATACGTCGCGCTTGTCCATCGGTGATCATGACGGTGGCTACACTCATTGTTTGCCCCCTGATTCACGCCGCGACCGGAGTCGCAACCGGAATGGATTCCATGGCGGAAAAATCGAAAATGGCGAGCTGTGTAGTTTCCCGCGCGAGCGCCATTGCCTCGGCCAGATCTGCGGTCACGACGGAAACGTCCAGGTAGACGTGACCGGTCGCAGGGTCGCGCCATCCGCCGAGAACGCGACCGGGCAGCGTCAGGGCGTCTTTCGCTTGCGCGATGTATTC
Source organism: Amycolatopsis albidoflavus (assembly GCF_039525725.1). Classification (NCBI taxonomy): domain Bacteria; kingdom Bacillati; phylum Actinomycetota; class Actinomycetes; order Pseudonocardiales; family Pseudonocardiaceae; genus Amycolatopsis; species Amycolatopsis albidoflavus. The sequence goes on along the minus strand of NZ_BAAAHV010000017.1, from coordinate 344,260 downwards.
GTGTAGGTCGTTGCTGGTCACGGGTCCGTCGAAAACGCGTTCGTGTTCCGGGTGCACGGCGACCGCATAGCCGGCACTGAGGTCAGAACCGTCGTTCGGGTTGACGGAAAATCCGCCGTCGGGAACGGACAGAGCGTCCGCCATGGCATTAATCCGGGCAGACCAATCGATCAGAGTCATAGTCATGGCGGTACTCCGTTTCGTGTGCGAAAAGTGGTTGGCTGACAGCGATTCAGGCCAGTTGTGAGCTGGCACCGAAACGCGCAATCCTCGCCGTTGCGAGATCTCCGCAAAGGGGACACATCCTGTATCCGTGCAATACGGCACTACTCGCGTGGCGAGGGTTGCGCGTTCCGGTGGCACATTCCCTGAGTCTCTAAAACTCTGTTGGGATAAGCCGTTATGTCTAGCGCGCAACGCAAGGAACCATGTCCGTAAGGGTTTGGCGTGCTATGGGCAGGCGAGAGCGACGCTCTCAAACCAGAGAAACCCAATTTCGGCAACCGCCTAAGACAACCCCGAACGCCTACACATTGCGACGTTTTTCGGTGCTAGACCACCATTGACTTATCTTGGGGACACACCTGTGGCAGGTATGCCATTTATGCGCGCTTCTCCGCTTTATAGCAAGAGCTTTACGTCGCGAAGCTGCAAGCGCAGTTACTACGCATTCCAGACTAGAAATGCGCGTTTGGCTACGCGTCGTTCTTCACGCTGCTCTGCACGGTTTCGCTGCTGTCCGCACGGCCCAAGCCGTTGCCCGCGCTTTACGGGACTACTGTCATCTCGACACCCGGAAGGAGGTACTGACCCGAATCGGAGAGCTCGCAGGGACGCCGTGCCCTGGTCCTCACCCTCTCGGTTCGATCTGTTGACTTCCTGATGTGGAGTCGACATGTAGAAGTACACACCTTGGGTCCACACTTTGCAAGCCTGGGAGCCCTTGCCGTTACCGTTCCGTGACCTCGTGGTTCAAATCTGCTGGTCAGAGCCGCGCGGACTCATCCGGGCTGATCGGTCCGGACCGACGGAGTCAGGCATAGAAGAGCCACAGCGGCCGGCACGGCGACGCCCGGCGGAGCGGACAGCGGCCGGCACGGCGACGCCCGGCGGAGCGGACAGCGGCCGGCACGGCGACGCCCGGCGGAGCGGACAGCGGCCGGCACGGCGACGCCCGGCGGAGCGGACAGCTCATCTCTTGCGTTTTTGTGGTTTTGAATGGCGAAATGCCGAGAAATGGCGAATCGCGAGCGCTTTAATTGGGTTCCCGCTAGCGCGATTCAGCCTAAAGAAGACTCGAATCATGGTTCGAGTATTGACGTGCGGCCGAAATTGTGCTCGTCAAGCACGATTGGCAATCGTATGCGAATTGAAACAGACATCGGAATTGATGGAGGTTGATCACCGAGACGCGCGCGGCAGTCGGGCGCGACCGCGGCAAGCGAGCCGCAAGGGCGCGGTAATGCATGGGTCATCGCACGGCGGAAAGTGGGGGTATGAAGAGATCGTAACCAGAGCAGCCAAGGTGACCACCGAGTCAAGAGCTACGGCAGGCGACCACCCACCCAAATCGACTGTTCATATGCCTGCCGGCCACCGAGTCGGGCGTTGCTTCGGTAGGCCCTGCGGACCCTCTGAGCAGGTGCTTCTGCGAGTCGAGGGGCTACCGCTCTAACGGGCAAGTGACTGGGACTGTCGCCTGGTATGTCACGGGGACGGTCCGAAGTGCTCACGGAGAGTGTGGTTGATCTACTAGTTCGTCACTCGATGTGGTGACGCTGGTTCGTCCTAAGTAGAAATACGCTGCGCCGGGTACCTCGTTTGGCGTAGCGTTGACAACCTTGACGCTGATCACCGAGGTAGCTGATGACGACCGAAATTATACGCCCTCTGGTCGGAAAGGAGGCGATGGGATTTCGTTGATTCTGGGGGCTCGTCTAGTACCGCGGGGGCGGGGTGCGGGCGAGCCGACGAAGATGAGCGGGGAGTGCTTTATGGTAACGGGGGACGCTAGGTTTCTGCAGCGGTCGCGGGATCTCCGCCACCTGCTGAATGGCGAGTGGATTACGCACACTTTGGTGGCGTTGAGCGCTGGTCCGCTGCACTACAACGAGCTGTACGCCGCTATCCAGGAAATGACGACGTTCGATCCGTGGACGGGATCCGAACGCAAGATCCAGAGCCGAGCGTTGGGCCGGACGCTGCGTCGGATGGAGACCGCCGGGTTGGTGGACCGGGTCGAGGAGCGAACATTTCCGCGGTCGGTGGTGTACTCGCTGACGAAGGCTGCCGCGGACCTGCTGGATCGGTCGCGGCCACTCATCGACTGGGCCGAAGAGAATCTTGACCTGATCGAACGCCTGCAACGGGCACAAGCGGACGGCGAGCAGTCGCCGGACGACGAACAGCCGGACTGAAGCGTGGCTGTCGTCGACGGCGGCGGGTTCAGCTGGCTGCGGCGTTGTCGGTGGGGGCCGGCCGGCGGGTGCTGCCGCGGCGCTGGAGGAAGTCGGCGAGGTTGAGCGTGTCGGCGCTGGGGTGTTGATCGATCTCGCCGAGCGTGGTGGTCAGGAGCGCGAGAGTCCGCGGGATGGCGGCGTACTGGCCGAGTCGGGCTTGGGTGCGGATGATGTCGCGATAGACGCCCTCGTTGTACTGGTCGAGCCTCCGGGTGCGTTCCAGCAGGGTGAGCATCGTTTCCGGGTCGGAGTCGCCGTGTGCGCGGATCAATGCGCCGAGCGCGTCGAGGACGTCGCGCCGGGTGGCCTCGCGGAACGGTTCAATCCAGGGCACGAGCAGGTCCTCGGCGAGGTCGCCCTGATACAACTGGACGGCATCGTGCAGCCGGGCCTGGATAGCCTCGTTGTCCTGGCGAGGCGTCAGTAGAGCGTGCTGAAGCTGCCAGTAGTCGACGACGACGAGGTCAGTGTTGAGCTGATAACGACCGTCGTCGTTGAGGACGGCGTTGCCGAGCAGGCCGTTCGTGGCGTCGCTGAGCGCTCGGCGCAGCATCGACAGGGTGTTGTGGAAGCTGTTGTAGGGCCGCGGCGGCCGGCTGTCGGGCCAGACGGCTTCGTTGAGGACCTCGCGGCGAACGCCTTGGGGATGCAGTGCGAGATAGACGAGCAGTTCCCGTTGCTTCGGCGTGAGCGCGCCGTTGAGCTCGCGGTCGCCCGCGTCCTCCTGCAGCGTGAGCTGGAGACGTCCCAGCATGAGTACGTGCAGTGGGCGCCCAGCCGGGGACTGGTCGGCGTGGTTCGGCATCGACGGCCGCGCACTCCGCGATGGCTGGTCGCTGGTGTGCTGGCCATCGTCGGTCGCCACCTGGTGATCGTCCGAGCGATTGGCCGCAGCGGCGGTTGAGGCTGCATCGGTGGGCTGGACCTCCACGGGGATGGGCTGGACCTCCAGCACGTGCAGGCTCGGTACCGGCGCGGCCTGCCGACCTTCGACCGGTGTGGGTGGACGGGTCGATTCGAGGTGCGTCATGTCCTCGACCGAGCGCTGCTCGGGAACAGGAGCGGCCGTCACCACGTCGTCCTGATGGTCGCCCACGGGCGGTTCCGGCTGTTCGCCGACGAGATCGGCATGATCGTCTGCGGTGGGGTCGGCGGGGACTTCGGCCTCCCGGAGCACGGCGAGCAACTCGGTGGCGTCGGTGGCAGGCAGGTTGAACAGTCGGGTGCCAGCGAGGGCGTCACCGAGACCGGGGCTGGTCACGCTGACGGTGCCGTCGACGCGGACGCGCACGGTGGCGCCGGGGCGCCATGGGCCGAGAAGCACCCCGGCCAGACCGAGAGTGGAGCCGTTGTCGAGGACGGCTTGCAGGCGGCGTTCGGCGTGGGGTTCGGGGCTGGCAAGCAGCACGATCGCGGCGGGGGCTGTGCGGGATGTGCCTTCCTCGATGACGTGCCGGGTCCGGGTCAGCAGAGCGGCTTCCATCTCGTCGAGGGCGGCGTCGAGCGAGCTGACGACGTGAACGGTGGACGGCAGGTTCGCCACGTCCGCGCCGTCGAAAACGAGGTGCAGGTCGTTGGCGGGCACGAGCACGCGAATGCCGTTGCCCGGCTGTTGTTCGGTGATCAGGTGCAGCAGCAGGGCGCGCGCGGCGGCCGTGGCGCCGGGGCCGGCCAAGCCGAGGCCGCGGGTGCTGGCGAGGTTCAACGCGAGTTCGCGATCGCCCCGCACGCCGACTCGCGCCGGTACCGGGGTCGGTTCGTCGTCGGGTTCGAGAGCTCCGGCCGCGGTGATGTGGATCCGGGGTGGGGCTGGCGCGAGGTCGACGAATTCCACCTCGTCGTCCGGCCGTTGATCGCCGTCATCTTGGCGGTCGTGCGCAGCGCGCAGGGCGCGGACTACCGGCGCGATCGGGCGCTGCAGGTCGGCGCGGTCACCGCTGCCGATGCGGTAGCGGCGCCGCCGCCGCATCCGTACGGAGACCATGGCCGCGGTAATCGCGCCGGCCAAGCCGAGGCTGACAAACACACCGGTCAGCAGGTCTATGCCCGAGCCGGCCTGTCCGTTGCTGTCGCCGGCCTCGTTCGTTGCGGTCGGCGCCGGGGCGGTGTTCGGCGCGGGCTGGGTTGACGGTGGCGGTGTGGTCGGCGCGGTGCTCGTCGGTGGTGGCGGTTGTTCAGGTGGCACCTGCGGTGGCTGCTCACCGGGTTGTGGCTGGTCGGCTGGTGTGGGGACGTAGGCGATGATCTTCCATCCGGGCCGGACGAGGTTGGGATTGGTCAGTGTGCGGCCGTCGGGCTGTTCGACACCGCGGTTGAGCTGAAACAACTCGTGCCAGCGATTGCCGCCGCCGGGCCCGTAGATGCGCTCCGCGATGCGCCACAGGCTGTCGTAGATCCCGTCCTGTGGAAGCCGGACTTGCTCAATCACCTGGACCGTGCCGGGCGGAGCGGGCGCGGTGCGATCGATGACCAACGTCGTCGGGGTAACCACAACGGAGGGCTGCGCGGTTGTCGACGCGGCCGGCCCAGGGTGCAGCGGTGCGACAACAGCGACCGGCGCGAACTCCCCGGTCAAGGCAGCGACGGTGGGAGACGGCGCTGTGTACGGGGCTCGGCTGCCGAGCAGGGTCAGCACGATCGTGCCGATCAACGCCGCGGCCAACCCGTTCAACGGGCCGGGCGGGCGGACCTGCGGCCAGGTGATCCCACGAGCGGCGTCGACGGTGCAGCGCACGACGTCCACGGCGAAGAAGAACCAGACGATCCAACAGAGCACGGCCAAGGTGTCGAGCAGGAACTGGGCGCTCATGGCGTTGAGCAGCGTCGCCTGGATCTCGCCCCAGGTCGGCACGTGGTCGGGCAGCGGCCACCCCACGAAGTGCACTAGGGCCCAGGGCAGGCCCGCCACGAGCGCGAGCAGGACGACGAGCGCGAGCAGACCGCGGACGAACCGGACCGTGGCCGACAGCACCGACCAGATGGGGCGGGTGGTGCCCGGCCGTGTCAGCTTCCTGCGGGAGAACTGCGAATGTGCGGTCACGACGTGCTCGATTCCTTGGACGTACTGGATTTCGGGTCGGCGGTCAGGTCACCGGTTCCGGAATGCGGACGGCCGTGCCCTCGACGGTGCGGGAGGAAGCGAGTTCCGCCTGCTTGGAGGGCTGGCCGGTCGCCGCGGTCGTCGCGGTCGGCGGTGTGTGGTTCGCATGGTCCTTGGCGGCCGAGGAGTTGGCGGTCGTCCGCTTGCGCTTGGGACGGGTCGTCCTACGGCCATTGAGCCACTGGTTGAGGTCGGCGGCCGGGACGTCGGTGAACTTGGCCAGTTCCTCGACGCCGATCACATCGCTGGACTCGGCGAGCACGTCGCCGAGTTCGCGTTCGACATCGGCAAGTTTCTCGGCTGCCTCAGCCCGCTGCCGTGCGAGCTGGCGCACGCGTTTCGCGGCAGCCTTTCGCTCTGCGGTGCGAGGGGCGTCGTTCTCCTCGACCCGGCGTTCGATCTCTTCATCCGTCGTTGCCATCCTGGGCTCCTTTCCGGTGGATGGGTTGCACTGGGTGCCGGTGGAGACTCATGGGAGTACTCCGGAGATTCCGCGTTGTGGCTGGGCTTGCCCGGTGCCCGTGACCGTGATCGAGGCCAGGCCCGCAAGGCCGAGCAGCTGGGTGGGCTGGGTGATGGTGACGGACACGTTGACTGTGTTGCCGGCGACCGACACGGTGCCGGCGTGGCCCGCAGCGGCAAGGTAATTGCGGGCTGCGGCACTGGCTTGTTGCGGAAGCAGACGTAGGGTCCCGTCAGCGCGGTAGGCGGTCAGGTCGATTTCCTGGGCGCCGGCCCGTGCGGCTTCCTGCGCTTCGCCGATCGCGCGGACCTTCGCCGCGAGGGCGAGTCCGCCGTCGAGCACGAGCCCGGAGAACAGCAACGCGGCGACCGCCATGATCACAACGAAGGCGGTTACCCGACCGTCTTCGTCGTCTCTCAGCCCGCGCACGCGACGGCGAAGCGACGCAACGAACCTCATGGCGCGCCTCCGGCCTGGGCGAGTGTCGAGGTCCCGCGCCAGACGTCAACTGGAGAGGAGAAGCTGGATTCGAAGGTCCGGCTGCCGGGCACGCCGAGCGAGGTCAGATCTCCCAGACCGACGCTGCACGAGACGGTGACCGTGACCGTGGAGCCCGGTTTGAGTCCCTGGGTGTCGGTGGAGACCGTCAGAGATTGGCAGGTGATCCCGGCAGACGCGAGCGCGGCGCTGGCCGTGGCCTGGGCGTTGGCGGTGGCCTGCGAGGGCGTGCGGGCCAGGGTGGCGGCACGGGCGGCCTGGTGCGCGACGTCGTTGATCCGAATCTTGGTGTCGGCCAGCCGGCCGCAGAAGACAAGGAACAACAGCAGCAGGATCAACAACGGAGTCAGCAGAGTGAGCTCGGCTGCGACAGAACCCCGTTCGTCACGGCGCAGCACGCGGACTCGCGCACACGCCGCCCGTGCGACCGTGGACCACTGGCGGATCGTGATCATGGCGCCCCCGCTCCGGTGGGCGGCGTGAATTTCTCAACGGGCCCAACGGCTTCGGCATGAGCCGTGAAGGTCGCGAACGGAATCACGTTGATCACCGTCCCGGTGACCGTCACGGATACTTGGGTCGGTCCACGCTGGACATTCACCGACGTCCCTCGCAGCGGGCCACTTCCCAGCTGGGCGAGCACCCGCTGCCCTTCGGTGTTGCCGGCGGCAGCGCTGCCACCGGACACCCGCGCCGCAGACAGGGCTTCCGATGCGGCGGCTTGAGCGACGTGAGTGGCGTGCATGTAGAGCGCGAACTGGGCGATGAGCAAGATCAGCAGCAACAGGAGCGGCGTGGCGATGACGAGCTCGACCGTGCTGGAACCCCGTTCATCAGAACGCAACCTGCGCAGCGCCGCTCGCACACGAGTCTCCCGTGGACGGCCGTGTGTGTGCGGCGTGCCAGTCCGGCTGCGTTGTCGCGACATGGTCAGCACCGGCCTACAGAGTGATTCCCCCGGCTTTCTTCAGGACGGCAGCGGCGAGAAGCGCCAATGCGGCGATCGCGAGCGCAATCAACAGAGCGGTGACCACCACGGTCTCGGTCGAGTAGCCGCCTTCGTCGTGGCGCAGTCGCTCCAGCTCGACACGGATACGAGCGATGAGAACTTGAACTTCGGTGAACATCAGCTTCTCTCCTGTAGATCTCAGTACAAAGTGGACAGTCGAGGAACTTAGAGCCCTCCCAACACGCTTGCCAGCGCCGGGAACCCGATGAAGAGCAAGAACCCGCCGAACAGCATCACCACGGGCAGGCTCATCCGTTCCGTGGCTGCCTGAGCATCGCCTTCGGCGTCGGTGAGTTCGCGGGTGCGCAACGCCGCCGCTTTGGCCGCGAGACTCGCGCGGACGCGGGCGCCTTCGGTGCCGGCGAGGCTCACCGACGCCGCGAGCTCGGACAGCTGGTGCACATCGAGTTCGGCACCGAGCTGGCCGAGGGTGGACCAGGGTGTGCTCCGGGTCAGCTTGGCAGTGACCAGGGCTCGACGAAGCTGTTGAAAGGCCCAGCCCTTGCCGATGTGCACCGCATCCGACAGCGCGCCATCGACTCCCGCACCACCAGCCAACAGCACCCGGATCAAGTTGAGGTACGCCGACAGGGCATGCCGGAACGTCGAGCGACGCCGCTCGGCTTCCTGGCGGACACTGATGTCCGGAAGCAAGAACCCGCCGAGGGCGAAGACAAGACTCGCGACCGCGGGGACTTCCCAGCCGAGCCCGATATCGGCCACCACGAACACCAGCTGCATCAGGATCGGCAACAGCAGCCCGGTCAGCGCCAACGTGGCCTTCTCCGCCAGGTGGTGTTGGACGCTCTTGCCGGTGACCGCGAGATCGTTGCGTAGCTTGCGGTTGGGCAACCCGAGCGCAGCCAACGGTTTGACGAATGGGCGGCCGACGCGCAGCGCCCAGCCGTCGGAGTCCGTGGCGAGGATCGGTGGTGGCGCCGGCCTTGTGTGCAGCCGGTCGACCAAGGCGCGCAGCGGCGGCCGTGGCGGGAACGCGTAGACCGCGAGTGCCCACAAACCGATGCCGAGCCCGGCTCCCCACAGCAACGCGCTGATCATGACGACGCTCCCTTCCTGATAAGGAGGTCATCGGCGTCCTCATCGGCGTCGTGTGGCCGGATCGCGCCCAGCTCGGTCAAGAACCGCTCGGGCTCGCGCAGGCGCGCAATCCTTGCCAGCCAGGCAAAGGCCACTGCGAACAGCACACCGACGAACAGCAACATGATCTGGCCGAACGCGGAGTCGTAAGGGGCGAGGTAGCCGCGGTTGAGCAGCACCAGCCCGACGGCGAAGGACAGCGTGGTGATCACGATGACGCGCACGCTGGTTCGGGTACGGGCGCGGCCGGCTTCGACCCGCATCCGCATCGATGCCTGCTCGCGCGCCTCGCTCGCGAGTTCGCCGAGCAAAGCGGCCAGCTGCCGGGCTTGGTGCTCGGAGGCCAGCACGAGCGCGGAGATCACCAAGTCGGCGGTCGGGTCGCGTAGCTGTTCGGCGAGGTGACGCAAGGAGGCGGCGAGGCGTTCGCCGCGTTCCAGCCGGACGGCGAGCTCGGTGATCTCCTCGCGGATCGCCTCGGGGCAGGCCGGGGCGGTGGCGAGGATGGCCTGTTCCAGGCCGGCCGCGGCCACGAGGGTGTCGCGCAGCATCTCCGTCCACCCGGCGATCGCCTCGATGCGTTCGAGGTGGTGCTTGTGGTCGACGTTCGAGCCGAGGATCCGCGGCAGGCCGATGACGGCGAGCACGGTCAGGATGGCCCCGACCACCCAACCGGTGACGGCGCCGATTGCCAGGCCGGCGAGGACGGCCAGGACGAGCAGGCCGACCTGTTTGCGGTCGTGCCGTGCAGCCAGCCAGAGGTTCAGCCGTGACGGCGTCGCTGGGCGAGCAGGCCGGCCGCGCAAGCCGACCAGGATGAGCAGGAGGCCGGCGGCTGCACCGGCGCCAAGAAGGCCGAACAGGGCGGCTGTGGTGGTCACGGCCTCCACCACCCTTCGCGCCGTTCGAACAAGTCGGGGTCGTAGCCGGCGTCAACGAGCAGGTCGAGGGTGTCGGTGCGCAGCGGCGCGCCGGGCACGGCACGCAGATCAGGGCCAGGTCGCCAGACTTCGTTGCTGATGATCTGGGCGTTGTCGGCGCCGACGACTTCGCGGATGGAGGACACGACGCGCTTGCTCGCGTCGTCGCGGGGCTTTTCCAGGTGCACCACGAAATGCAGCGCGGCGGCCACCAGGAGATTGGTGGCCTCCATCGGCAGTCGTTCGGGGCCCTGCACCGCGTAGGCGGCCAGCTTGGTGAACGCGCCCTGACTGCTGGAGGAGTGCAGGGTGCCCATGCTGCCGTCGTTGCCCATGGACATGGCGTTGGTCAGTGGGATGACCTCGGGACCGCGGACCTCGCCGACGATGACCCGGTCCGGCGACATACGCAGGGACTGCCACACCAGGTCCGACAGCGAGATCTCGCCTTGGCCCTCGATGTTCGGCTCGCGGGCCTGCAACGCCACCACGTCCGGGTGCGCGCTGGCGTCCTCGCCGAGACCGAGTTCGAAGACGTCCTCGATGGTGATCAGCCGCTCCCATGACGGGATGGCCGAGGCCAATCCACGCAACAAGGTGGTCTTGCCGATCGCGGTGCCGCCGGTAACCAGGATGTTGCGCTTGGCCCGCACGAGCGCTGTCAGCATGCTCTCCAGGGCGAGGTCGATGGTGCCGTTCTCGCGCAGCTCGGCCAGCGTGACCTTGCTGAACCGGTGCCGGCGGATGCTCACCGACGGCCTTGCGGTCACCGCCATGACGGCGGAGACGCGCTCGCCGCCGGGGAGCTGGAAGTTCACGATCGGGCTGCCGCGGTCGAAGCGGCGCTCCTCCACACCGCTACGGGTAGCCAGATCGCGGATGAGCTCGATCAACTCGGTGTCCGAACCGACGACCGGTGGCAACCGGGTGCGACGACCGTCGGCGTACTTGACGAACACGCGGTCGCCGTTGATGTTGATGTTCTCGATCTCGGTGTCGGCCAGCAGCGGTTCCAGGCCGGCCAGGCCGAAGACTTCGTCGAGCACGGAGGCGATCACCCGCTGCTCAACCTCCGGCCGAACCGGGTCCTGACCTTCGCGCATCTCCGCCTGGGCGTGCGCCTCCGCTGCGTCCTGCAGGATCGCCTCGGCCATCTGGCGGCGCGTATCGGCGCCCATCGGGGCTCGGCCGGCGCTCTCGTCGTTCTTGATGCGCTGGCTGAGCTGGGTGGACAGTTGCTCGCGCAGGTACTGCCGGAACCGTTCCACGGCAGCGGCTTCGCCAGCCGGCCGGTGCGGAAGCTCTGCCGGGCCGGGCATGTGTTGGGCGCCGACTGGGTTCGGGCCGGTGCCGTTGGCCGACATCGTCAGGCGAGGGTCGCCGAGTCCGGGCCGGGTCATGGCGTCGCTCCGTTACGGGTTTGCGGCCCGAGCGGTTGCAGGGACGCACCGGAGATCGGTTCACCGGGAACAGCCAGCCGCAGGTGCGGCGCATGGGTGCCGTGAGAGGCGGTCCGCGCATGCCCGTGCGAGTAGATGTTGAGCGCGATCTTCGCCGCGGCCCGGCCCAGCATGGACTTGTCCGGTCGGCGTCGACCGGTGCCGTGGCCGCAGAGCACGGCCGCGCCCCTGGCGTCGCGCGGAACCCGGCCCATCACCGGGATCTGCAGGGCCTGGGAGACTTCCGCGGTCGAGTACCCGTCGCCGATCAACACGAAGCAGGGACGGCGCGACCATTGCTGGGCGGCCTGCAGCTTGAGCGCAATATGCGCGAGCTCGTCGTCATGGGGACGTGCGACCAACAGCATCGCGTCCGCGCTCCGGATGATCGGGAACGCAGGCGAGTCAGGATCGACCCGGCCGCAGTCGGCGATGACCGTCGTGTCCGGCTGGTCGGCGGCCCGCCGCAGCGGCGACGATGGTCCCGAGGCGAGGACTGCCAGGGCTGCGCGTGTTTGTTCGGCGCCGACTGGCCCAAGGACGACTCGGAGGCCGCCCGGCAGGAGTTGCGTGTGCTGGGCAATGAGGTTTGGGTCAGCGTGGCCGCGGCCTCGTGCCGCTGCGGCCAAGCTGACCAGTCCAGGGGTGTCGGGCAAGCGGAAGCGGGCCATCAAGTCACCGCCGGCCGGATCGACTTCAACCACGATCGGGTTTTCCTGGCCCGGCCACCGGGCGCCCAACGCGGTCGCCAGCGTGGTCACGCCCGGCGACCCTTTCAATGAGCAGACGGCAATGAGCATCAGCGGCCTCCTCCCGCAATCGCGACCAGGCTGAGTTGTCCCGCCGGAGACGAGGCCAAGGCGCGAGCGTCCGATTCGGATAGTTGCAGCGAAACCACCGTCGTCTGCTCGTTTTCGCGCGCGGCGATGCCCGTCACGACCGCGGTCCACGACGACGTCTGGCCGGATCCCGTTGCCGTTCCGGTTGTCGTGCTCTGCCCCGGCCCGGCGAGTACAGCCACGGTTGTTCCGGGTGACAGGTCGGGCGGGAACTGCCCCGGTTTGAGGCCCACAGCGGCGATGGCCTTGCCCTGCGCGGGAATCTGCGGCGCGCCGAGGACGGAGCGGGTCACCAGCGAGCCAGCGGGCAGACCGAACGCGACCGGTTGTCCCACCACAGTGGACGCGGCCGACGCCTCGATCACGTCCATGCCGGAGTCCGCTGCCAGGCTGACCTGTTTGAGATCCTGCGGTGTCAAGATCTGGCCCACCGCAACAGGACGGGCCAACGCAAGGACGCTTTCCCGGTCGCCCAGCTGCATTCCGGCGAATACGCCGCCGGCCGCACAGACCACGACTAGCAGCACGCCGAGCAACAGGTAGGGCACGCTGCGGCGCCGGTTGCCACCGCTTAAGCGCGAAGGAGACTTGCCGTCACGACTGGCCCACGCGTTCGCCGACGCTGGTTTCTGCGTCGTCGTGTCCGTGCCGGTCGAACCTGCGGTAGTGGTCACCGCCGACCTCCTTCAGGCATGAAGCCATCGCGACGCGTCGACTCGGGTGTTCGACGTGCCTTGTTCTCAACAGGGTGTTTCGTTGTGCACGCCCGGCCTCGTGAGGCGGAAGGCTTGGTTCAGCCGGTCGCGATTCCCTGACTCTCCGCCACACGGAACGCCACCGACGCCGAGGTCGTCATGTTCGGGAACGTGCCGCCCTGGCCCGCGCCCGACCACGTCACCGTCCAGTTCACCGTGGCGGTCACCGGGAACGCATCGGCCCGCTGACCGGCAGAGGACGTCTTGTACGTGTAGCCGCAGTCCGGTGAGGCGCTCTTCGGGTCACCGCCGGAAGGAAACGCCGAGCCGGGACCGGTGCAGGTAACCGAGCCACCGTCGCCCATCGACCAGGTCACCGAGGTCGGCTTCGCCACGGCGGTCACCGAGACGCCCGGAACCGATGCGGTGGCCGAGACTTCGCCCCAGCTGCTGCGGTCGAGCCACAGCCACGTCGGCAGGGTGACCAGCTGGTCGCCGGCCGGGTTAGCCTTGATCTTCGGCGTCGGCAGCCGCAGCTGGTTCCGCGCCTGCGCCGCCAACTCGGCTGGTGACGGCAGCGCCGCCGGACCCGGCTGGCCGTCCGCGATCCAAACCGGCGGCCGGTACAGCGTGTCCCGGATGCCAGGCCCGGTGCACTTGTACACGTACCAGGCACCGGCCGGCGGCTGAGCCTGCGCGAACCTCGGCTCCGCGACCGCGAACTGTACGGTCGCCGCCTCGCGTTGCGGTCGGTACACCGCGGGCACCGCCGTGACCGTGCCGGTCTTCGGCGGAACATGGAAGGCCGCCGGCTGGGCACCACCCGGTGGCGGGCCCTGGTAATCGCTGCGTACGTAGCCGCACTGGGCCAGGTTGGAGTTGCCGCCGATGATCGTGTCACCGTTGGCGTTGGACTGCCCCGTGCCGGGATTGCCCTTACCTGGGTTCCCTGGCTTGCCGTTTCCGTTGCCCTGATTGCCGTTCCCCGGATGAGGGTTCTTGCCCGCGCCAAGTTCGCACCCAGGGTTGGGATACTGGCTGCAGTCGGTGAAGCCGTATCCGTCGTCCGCGAGCGCGGGCAGGGCGCTCACCACCAGTGCGGCTGCAGAAAGACCGATCACGATCCCTAAGCGTTTCAACACGAGCCCACCCCCTCCACGGCGAAGCGGGTGACCCTCCACGTGCCGTCCTGCTGCTTTTTGACTTCCGCGGTGATCGAGCGCCGTCCGCCCGGTGTGTCGTTGACCAACTGGCCGTCCTTGTACTTCAACCAGTTAGAGCTATCGCTGCAGTCCGAGATCATGACCGTGGTCGGGTTGTCCGCAGGATCGACCTTGGACACCTGCGGCGTATTTGTCGGTGCGCCTTTGGATACGACACCGTTGAGGTGATCGGTGTACAGGCTGCGGTTGATCACCCCGAGCGCATCGCCGGTCGCGTACTTCGCGAGCTCGGGCGACTGCCAATCGGCGGTCTCACCGGCCTTGGCCATCTGCCGCCACATGCTCGCGTAGGCAGCCGTCGCCTGCTGACGAGCGCTGTCTGCCGGCGACATCGACGACGGCGGAGCGCTGGTCGTCGGCGACGAAGTTGCCACCCCAGTCGTGCCCCCAGGCGTCGAAGACGAGTTCGAGCTACAGGCCGCCAACGTCAGCGCCGCGAGTCCAGCAACTGCAAGTCCCGCCCTACGCCGGCCGTTGCGGCCGTGTACGTTGCCCCCGACCACGTGCACCCCCTCGGATCTGCGAAAATTCCTTTCGATCTAACTGTGGTACACCTCACGTCTACCTGGCGCCCCCTAGGAGACTGCAATGTCCCTATGAGGGGACACAGGTGTCGGAACAGGGAAAACTGGACAAGGTTCACCCGAATGGGCTAAAGACAACGTGTCCAAATGTCGCTGAGTAGTAGCTTCGCTACACCGGAAAGCCGTACGAGGGGTCCACAGGGGGTACATCGTGAGCGGGTATGTCACTCCCGCGAGCAAGCGAGCGGCGCTGGATCCGTGGTGACCGCGGTCAACATCGCCGGCTGGGGTTTGGTCGGGTTCGTACTCGCCATCGTCCTGCGAGTCGTAGTCGAGCGGGGCTCGTTCCTTCCAGCGGGGAGCGAGCGGCTGGCGCCGCCCGCCGTGCTCGAAGTGTCAACCGGAGTTCTGTTTTCTGCACTCGCCTGGCGGCTCGGCGCGGAACCCGCCCTGTTCGCTTACTCCTGGCTGGCTGCGGCCGGTGTCCAACTCGCCGCGATCGACTGGAAAACCCGCATCCTGCCCACCAAGCTGATCTGGCCAACCGGAATCCTCTTGGCCTCGCTCTTCGGCCTGGCCGCCGTGCTCGACCATGACGCCTACCCGCTCATCCGCTCCGTGGCCGGCATGTTCGCGCTCCTCATCTTCTACGGAGCGCTGTACTTCCTTCGTCCTGGCGGACTCGGCGGCGGTGACCTCCGGCTCAGCTGCCTGCTGGGGTTCGCGCTGGGCTGGGTCAGCTGGACGGTCATCTTGACGGGAACCCTGCTCGGCTGGCTCTCCGCAGCAATCGCACTTCTCGTGCTGCGTGCCGTTCGAGGATCTGAGGCGAGCCGCGACAGTCCGCTCGGTCCCTTTTTGGTCATCGGAGGGCTCGCCGCCGTGCTGCTCAGTTCGACGAACTGAATGAAGCCGCCGACCGGTCCGCGACTGGGGGTACCGCGCCGGTCGGCGGCGGCCCGGACGGCGCCGCAAGGGGGAGGTCGGCGCCTCCGGAGAGCCCAACCGTACGCCGGTACCCGACCTCCGCCTTGGGGTCGCGCGTGAAGCAACCCAATCGGGGGAGTCACGTGTGACGTGTTGCCGGTTAGCTCGCCAGCTTCATGCTGAGGAAGCTGTGCCCGGTCTCAATCCTGAGGCACTGGTGACGAGCGCCCGACTGGCGAACGTTCTTGCGACGATCAGAAGGCTTCGCGGGCGCCTTCTTGGCGACACGGAAGGAACTGTTGATCTCGGCAAGTTCGACGGACAGCGCCCGGCAGGAAGAGCACTTGTCGAGGTGGGCTTCAACCTCTCTGGCCTGTCGCTTCGGCAGGCCACTTCGTGTCCACGAGCCAAGGACCTCGATCGTTGGTCCGCACTGCTTTGCTTGAGCGGCAGCCAAATGAGCTTGCAGATATCCCTGGCGAAGCGCTTCCCTAGCTCGGTACGCCAACGCAGACACGCCGTTGGGTGTGAGTTCAAGGCTCTGCGCGACTTCCGCTGGCGTCTGCCCCTCGACCTCGGTCAGCCAGAGTACTTTCCGCCACCGATCGGGCAGCCCGGCGAACGCCTTCTTCGCCAGGGCCCTTTCTGCACTTGCCGTCACGGTGTCATTGAAGGGGACGCTGACGAGTGCAGGATCGACCGTTTCCGTGATGTCCTCAGACGGCTCGACTCGGCGTTCCTTGCGGGTCCTGTCGTACGCCGTGTGCCGTAGCACCGTGAGGAGATATGCGCGGATGGAAGAGTCGGGGCCGCCTCCCGCGCGGAGCGCCTGGAGGACCCGGATGAACGCTTCCGAGACGAGATCGTCGGCTTCTGTCACCGTCCGGGAAAGCTGACGGGCGAGATTGCGAGCAGAGCCAACGTGTTGCGAGTACAGATCACCGTAGGCCGCGACGTCTCCATGGCGAACGGCTTCGATCAGGTCGGCGTCGTCACGTTCACGAACGTTGCAGAACGGTGGGATAGGTGTCTCGCTGGCGACCGATGGCTCGGATGGCTTTGGTTGCGCTGCCAGGACAAGTTGCTCATGTGCTTGCGCCTGTCGTCGAGGAGCGCGGGCCCGGCTGACTGCACAGCTCCGTCGGGGACCGGCGAGGACGGCGAGCTGACCACCCGTTTCGCTACGGATGTCGACGGGACTGGCGGCCATGGTCGCACTCCACTTCCTTGATGCGTAAACGAAAGCGCGGACTGACCTTCCGCACGTTCAGTGACATTCCCTTCAGGCGCACGAGTCCGCAGACTCGACAGCCGGGATCAACGTGGTCCGCTCCGTGGCTCTCTCCGGAGCAACGCGGTGATCCTGAGGGGCAAGCTCATGCTTTCCGCTTCCTGAAGACGGAACCAACAGAGACTCCGAGAATGCCGGGAACAGAGCAGCCATGGCGCGCACGCAGCACAGCGTGCACAGGTTGTCCGGCACCGGGGGACGCTGCTCCCAGATCTCTTCGATGGGGAGGCCGCACAGGCCGTAGAACTCGTTCTCCGGCCAGACGACGTGCACGCGTCCGGCATAGTGATCCGCTGTTCCGCCCTGATGATTGGTTCCCCAGTACAGCAGCGATTCAGACGTTTCCTGTGGTTCGGTCATGACTCACCGAGCCGGCCTACGTTGCTGCAGATCAATAACTGTTGCTGTCACAGGAATCCCGCCCAGTCTTGCCCGTGTAGCAGCTCGGCGATCGCCTTGCACTCGGGGCAGACATCGGCTCCGACATCGAGAGGTGACGGGAGCGAGTGATCTGAAAGCAAGGCGCGGCAAGGTGCTGGTGCGATGCGAGCGATGTGGTTGCCGATGGCAACTTTTCGCGGCTGTCCATCTTCAGTTTCCTGAAGATGCACCATGTTGGAGCGCAGGATTGCCGGCGACCACTGCGGTGCAGCAGGTGGGAGGATGCGCAGCCTCGCTGTGTCGAAAGCGTTGCCTCGCATGGTGACTATCGACGGGGCCAGCGGGGACGGGGAGAGCAAGATCGTTGGGCTCATCATCGATGTCCTTTCGTCGCTTGCTCGATGCAGGCCGAGTCGTTTGGGAACCGGTGTACCGATCCGGGTCGGGGCCGGATCGGCGCACCGGCGCTCTAGGGTTGGCCGCGGCGTCGCTGCCGCGGATCGGTCACCTTCCGGCGGAGGCCATAGCCCTCGTGGTAGCAATCACCGCCGACTGCGGCGGGAAGTCCTTCAGCGCCTTCGGAGCGCATTCCCAACACCAGAGGCCGAGGCGCTCGTCGTCGGGGGATGGCAGGACGATGTTGTCGCCTTCCGGGGCGACCGATGCTCCCAATCGGAGGACTTCCGCGTGGACCGCGTCGTCGAGTGTGTGGCCGGGGCCCGTGATGAATGTCCATCGTTGGGTCTGTGCGCGTTCGATGACTGGGCCGGCGAGCATCCGGATCTTGAGGCCGGCCTGGACTCGCCGACCAAGTTCGAGCGGCATGGTGATGGCGCCGATGAGCCCACCGACAGGCAAGAGGATGCGCCGCTTCGAGCGGTCAACGGTCGCCGGTAGTCCGTATTCACTGCGGTAGAAGTTGCAGCGATCTTCGGAGGTCGAATCCGAGCATGCGGCTGAAGTACGAGTGGTCGACGTGGTCACGACGGGCCACCTCCTTCGACAGGGCAGGGTGTCAGGCAGCGCGAGTCGCGCTGCGCTGCGGAGATGTGCTTGGCGGAGCCGCTCGGCGGCTCGCAGCCGAGCGGGTTGTCGGCGCTGTGTGCCGGGGGCTGCGTGACCGGGCGACGGGTTGATCAACACCCTGGGAGGCAAGGGTGACACCCGTCGTCAGCGGTGCCTCGGGGCGTGGAGTCGGTGGTACGTGCGCACGACAGCGTCGGACTCGACGCCGCTCGCCGAGGTACCACCAACCGGCACCGACTCCGGCCACGCAGCCCACCATGAGAAGGAGCGCCGCTGCGATCGCCAACCCAGACCCCCACGACGTCTCAGCGGGGACTTGTATGGCACTGGGGGCGACCGCGGCCGTCGCAGCGGCGATGTTAACTTGTGTACTCATCGCTCTGCGCTCCTTCTGGCCTGGGGCTTTGGTGCGTCTGCACTTAGACGGTAACTTGTGTACTCAGATTAACTAGGCGACCGATTGGGTGAATTGCGGATACGCTCCGCAACCAGACACGCTGTGGAGGTGAGGGAGTCCGTGACACAACCGCGCCGAGAGCTGCCTCCGGCCGTGATGAAGGTCGTCCTTGGCAACCAGCTCGCGAGGCTCCGAGACGCTACGGACGTCACGCAGGATCGGGCGGCCGAAGTCCTCGGATGTACGCAGCAGAAGATCGCCCACATTGAAGGTGGAAGCGGGATTCAGCTGACCGAGTTGAACGCCCTGCTCGATCTTTACGACGCCAACGAAGCGGACCGGGACTACACCCGAGACCTCCAAGCCGAGAGCAAGCACCGCACGAAGCGCGGGGCGTTCAGCACCAGGTTCCGGCAGTACCTCCGGCTGCTCGTCGACATGGAGCCGAGCTGCAACCGATACTCCGCGTACCAGGCGTTGGTCGTCCCAGGGCTACTGCAGACCGAGGACTACTCGCGCACGAACGCACGGGCCTGGAGGCCCTCGCTGTCGGCCAAGGAGATCGACAAGTACGCCGCCGACCGCATCGCCCGGCAAACCGTGCTGGACAACGTCGACCAGAAGTTCTGGTTCATCATCGACGAGGCGGCCCTGCGCCGGACCGAGGGCGGTCCGGTCATGAAGGCCCAGATCATGAAGCTCGTCGAGACCATCGACCGGCCAAACGTCGAACTTCAGATCGTGCCGTTCAGCGTCGGCTACTACATGGGGCAAGGTCACGACTACACGATCTTCGGCTATGACACGAAGCCGGCGGTTGACATCATCTACCTGGAGCAGCATGACGGTGGGGAGTACGTCGACAACAGCAAGAGGACCGCGCGGTACCTGACCCTGTGGGACCACCAGAAGGCGGCGGCCAGCGGGCCCGAGCAGACCAGACGCACTCTGCTGGAAATCGCCGCGTCGTTGTAGCTGACCTGCGGCTTGAGACCGGAAGGGCACGAAGAAGCAGATGAACATCCAGGACGCTCACAAGCGTCATCTCGACACCAACTTCGCCGAATGGCACAAGTCGCCCCTGAGCAACCCTCCGGACAACCAGTGTGTCGAAGTGTCGTTCAGCAGCAACGCCGTCGGGTTGCGGGACAGCCGGAACCCGGATGGCTACGTGCTGGTCTTCACCTTTGGAGAGTGGGAGGCGTTCATCGGCGGCGCCGCAAGCGGAAGCTTCAACCTGCCGAAGATCCCGTAGTGCGCACGGGCGGCGATCACGTCGTCGCCCGCATGCCAGCACCCGGTGGTCTTCAGTCACTGTCTTCGGTATCCCTGCGTTTGCGCTGGTAGCGGTCCACTGTTGATCGAACCCTCGCTCGCGGCGAAGGACTACCGCCCAGGGACCGTCCACTGCCCGTCCGTACCCCGGCCAGCGTCGCGCCCAGCCGCGTCAGCTCCTACTCTCGGGTAAGGCGAGCTCACCAGGCAGACCAGAGGAAGACGCGATGGGAACACGTCGAACGTCGACGCCGAAGCACCCTCCGAACACGCGGCTGCGATGGCAACGGCTCCAGCGCGGCTGGAGCCATCAAGAAGTCGTCGAACAGATCAAGCGGAGCATCGAGCAGGCCGGTGAAGGCGAGGCCGGCCTGAACGCCGACATGGTCGGACGTTGGGAAACGGGCGGTCGCAAGCCGGACCCGCGGTACAAGAAGCACCTCGTGCTGGTCTTCGGCCTTCCGGCCAGCGAGCTCGGTCTGCTCTCTGCTGAGGAGCTCGCGCTGTGTCCTGCCGATCTGGTCGTACCTGCGCCTACGGCCAACGGCCTCATGGACGAGCAACTCGTCGACACCGTGGTGAAGAAGGTGATGCTGGTGCTGCTGGGTGGCAATGCTGAGTTCAGTCGGCCCGTGTTCTTAAAGGGCCTGCTCGGGGCGAGTCTCGCCGCACTGTTCTCAAACGGCATCGCGATCCCCGACGGCGCCGAAGTACTGGCTGGTGAACATCGGACGCGGCTGGACCGACAGTCCGTTGACGCCTTCGCCGCGATCACCACCTCCCATCGCGAGCTGTATTGGACCACTGCAGCGGCCGAACTCCTGCCGTCCGTGACAGCGCACGTCCACCTCGGCACCGGCATGCTCAAGTCGACCTCGGACGTTGAAGCGTCACAGTCACGGCAATTGGCATCCGCCGTCGCCGAGTCCGCGCTTCTTGCGTCGCGCCTGTTGTTCTTCGACCTGGCTCAAGCAGATACAGCCGAACAGTTCTTCCAGCTTGCGGACGATGCAGCTAGCACGTCGCAAGATCACGCTATCGCCGCCGCTGTGCTGGGCCATCGCGCGTTCGTGCCCGGCTTCGACGGGCAAGTAAAGCCAGCTCGCGACTACCTCGCGGCAGCGCACGCGCACGCACGCTATGGCGCGAGCCCCTTGCTGCGCTCGTGGCTCCACTGCGTCGACGCCGAGGTGTCCGCCCGCGTTGGGCAGCCGAGGGCAAGCCTCACTCGTATCCGCTCTGCCGAGGACGCGCTCGTGACAGCCGGAACCGACCCCACATGGCTCGACTTCTTCGACGCCTCACGACTCGACGGCTTCGCCGGCAACGCCCTGCTGCTGGCTGACCGAAACCGCGAGGCAGCAGGCCGGCTACAAAGCGCGCTGGACAACCTCGCCGACACCGCGACGAAGCAGAAGGCCGTCCTGCTGTTCGACCTCGCCGCGGCACATGCACCGACCGATGCTGAACTCGCCGTCGCCACCGTTCGACAGGCATGTGACCTGATTGAGCAGGCTCCGTACAGCACAGCACTGCAACGGGTACCTGACGTTCGCGCAGCTCTGAGCGCCACTCCCTACATCGGCGAGCTGGACGAACGAGTTCGGGCGTTGAGTGGCCCCGTTCGCGAGGCTTGATCAGCTTTGCTCGGCGTTGTGCGCGGCGACACGAGCAGGTAGCTCGGCCAGGCCGGCCAGGTGGAACAAGCAGCGCTGCTCGACCTCGGGCATCCGGAGGATGTGCCCCCACGGCCCGCGGCGAACGAGTGCTGTCGATATACCGGCCTCTTGGGCGGGGCGGACGTCGTTGTCCAGCCGATCGCCGACGTATAACACCGAGCTCGCAGCGACCCCGGCCTCCTCGATGACCCGGTCGAAGAACCCGGATGACGGCTTCTCCACGCCCCAGCCGTCGGAAGTACCGATCACATCGACGGGCAGTTCCAGTGCTTTGAGGATCTCCTCCGCTCGTGCGGTCTGGTTCCCGGCGAGGCCGACCCGAAGACCGGAATCCTGGAGTTCCCGCAGGCACGGCCGCACATCGCTGTACAGGTTCTCCTCGGAGAAGGTCTCCGGCTGGCCGGCGGCGGCTCGCCGCTCGCGTTCCACCGCGAGGTCGAAGCCCGGTTTGAAGACCTGGAAGGTCTCCCGGTAGTCCTTACCCTGAGCGATCACGGCGCCGAAGACGGCGGAGAACGTGTGGCGCGGAATTCCGAGCCAATCGGCCCAGGTCCCGTACTCGCGGGTTTCGTCGACCAGTATCTCGCCCACGTCGAAGAAGACCGCTTCGATCCTTGCCACGTGAAGATCCTCCCTGCCTGCATGACGGTCACCGTCATGGTGCCCGATGTAGGTGTCCCGATGCTCTGGAGGCCGGTCCGCGGACGCCCAGCGGACGGGTCGTGGACGGTACCTCGTCACGATCTTGGCGGGTTGACTATGCGTCTCGGTTCATGCACGCATCGTTATAGAAGGTGTTCACATGTCGGACGCGCAGTGCGCTCGGCCTCGGGCGGTCGCCACGGCCGTCGATCGTGCATACCGAGCACATCGACTGCGTTGGTGCTGTTCAGCGCCCAATCAGGGTGTCGTGAATGTGGTCATCGAGCTCAGCCAAGAAATCCTCGGTTCGCCACGGGCGGAGATCGCGCCGAGCCAGCCGAATCCGCTGTGCGGCGACTCGGCCGCCCGTGGCCGCGGTGATGTCGACGGCCTCGTGCAGGAGATTGACGCAGGCGGCCGGATCGCCGAGACGCAAACGTGCGAGAGCCAGATCGGTGCTGACGATGCCGCGTTGGACAGCGTCTCGCGACAACCGCAAAGCGGAAACCGACTTGTCGAGGCTGTCGTGTGCGTGGCCCGCGTCGCCCGCGTGGAGAGCGCACAGGCCATCGAACCCGTTCAACCGGTCAGCGTTAAACCCACCGTGCGGATCATCGACGGTCAGCTGCTCGACGGTCTTCCACGCTCGATCCAGGGCAGCAGCCGCCTCGTCGGCTTGACCAGCCCGAGCGCAAATTTCAGCGTGCACGGCGTGTGCGCGAGCTCGAATCGCGTAGCTGGAGCCGCGGTGAGCGTCGACGGTTGCGGCGCGGGCGATCGTCCGCGCCACCTTCAGGTCGTCGGTCGCGTGCAACGTCACCATCGTGTGGCTCGTCTGGACGGCGGCTCGATGGCTTCGGTCCGCGAGATTCCCGGCAGCCTTGGTTGCATCGGCGTACAGGGCCATCGCCGCCTCGTCGTCACGAGTCTCGAAGGCCAATCGGCCGGCGAGCGAGTACGCGGTCGTGGCGAGCAGGATCAGCTCCTGCCGCGGACCGACCTGGTCAAGCTCCAGGAGCCGTCGGCAGGACTGGACGATGGGCGCGAGCTGGAGCTGGAGACGGACGAATGGGGTCGTACCGACCAGCCCGTTGATCGCCATGACCGCCTCGTGCAACCGGCTGACGACCTCATGGTCGAGCTTCGAGGGGTCACGTTGAATCGCGGCGATGGTCGACCGGGTACCAGGAGCCAGCAGCATGAGCAGGTCGCCGCTGTCGCCCCGTCCGCCGTGGCCAATCAGCTCGACGAGCTGTCGTACCCGCTGAGGCGGCGTTCCGAAATGACGAAGCGCCTCCAGCAAGGTGTCGAAATCGGATCCGGGACCAATCGCCAGGTCGCCGGCTGGGGTTCGCGCGTAGACCTGCGCCAGAAGGAACTGGTAGCGGTCGCCGGGGCTGGTTCGGTCGGCGATGCTTTCCCACCGGGCGACGGTGCGTTGGATGCTGGCGACCTGCCTGTTCATCAGGGAGGCAACCGCGAGCTGACGCGCGGTATCTCGAAGTGCTCTAGCCAGATCAGCCCAGGACCAGCCGCGCCCCTCGCGCAGCTGGCGCAGCAGGAGCGCCCCGGACGCCCGGTCGGTCGTGGTCACGATGTTCAGTACACCATCCGGACGAGGTCACACGGGTACGACGAGTCGCGGTTTGCCCTGCTCGGCTGCGTAGTTCACGGTGTACCAGGTGCCGCTGGCCGGCGCGGTGCCTCGCGGGAAGCCGATCACGAAGCCGCTGCGATCGACCATCCACCGGTTGCGAGCGTGGTAGGCCGCAGTACCCAACCGGGCAGCACCCAACTCCACGACCTCGACGAGTCGGCCTGCGTCCTGCCATCGCCGGATGGACGCCGCCGCCGCTGCCGGTTGGTCGACAACCGTGCACGGCACCACGACGGTCAACGCCGCTTGACTGCGGTCAGCCAGCCAGTCCAGTGCGGTCGTGTCGATGCCGGCGGCACCTCCGAGGTAGAAGTGAGCGTCCGGGGCAGCGAACGGCCGGAGGTAGCTGTCGAACAAGCCGGGAAGCTCAGACTCGATGGGGATCGAGCGGGTACCGGTGATCGTCACATGTCGAGCCACGCTCGCGTGCTCCTCCGCGAATGTCATCGAATGTCATCTGCCCCCGTCGTGCCTGGTCACGATCTCATGAACGCACCGGCCGCGGCGAGGGCCGCCCCCCGACCTCGCCGTGGCCGGTTGCCCATTCCAACGACTACCACGGTGATCACGATGAGCTTGCTGACCACGATGAACCGCCTGACGATCAGGAACGGCTGGTCCAACGCGGTTGACGAGATGCTCCACAAGTTGGTCGACGACGGCTTCGCCTTCCACCTGTGCGGCGAACGACTGGATCCGGTGGCCCTGGTCGCTTCCTATCACTGGAGGAGCCACGTCGACTTGCTCACCATCACGGAGTCTGACCGCGTGACCGCAGCGCGAGCCCTTCGGGAGCCGGACTTCGACGTCTTCAACCCTGGCAGGGTTGTCTGGGCCTTCGGCAACGAAGCTGATCCGACCCTTCGGGCTTTCCTGGACTTGAAACACCCTGACCACCCCGACCACCCGACCGCAACGACGGAGCCACCGCAGCTCATGACCATCCCAGCTCGCCTTCAACGTCCGATGACGTTCAAGTCCCCGGAGTCGTGGAAGGCCGGTAACCGTGAACGTCGGCTGGCGACCGCACTCGCGAGCGAACTCATTGCCATGGACGCCGCAGGGCTGCTGCACGGCGAGGGAGATCGCCAAGGTTCTCACGAACCCGCCGAGCACTCCGCATCTGGATCTGCCGCGTGACCATCACCTTGCCCGACGCGTTGACGTCCGTATCAGAACGAATGCCGGATCCTTGGGCTACCGGCCAGGTCGATCTGTATGAGAGGGAGCTGTCTGAACACTTCGGCACCGCCGAAGCGATCGCCGTAGCAAGCGGCACCGCCGCCTTGCACTGTGCCCTGATCGCACTTGGCGTGGGGAAGGATGACGAGGTACTCGTCTCGGCCGCCGCATCGCCAAGTTCGGTCGCTCCGATCCTCTACTTGGGAGCCGCGCCGGTCTTCGTTGACAGCGGGATCGGTGGAATTAGCCTCGACCTTCAGGACGTTGCATCCAAGATCACCGAGCGAACCCGCGCGATCATCGCCGTGCACCTCTGGGGCCGCACGGGCGACGTTGTCAGGCTCGTCGAGTTCGCGGGATCTCACGGACTCAAGGTTGTAGAGGACGCGCGTGACGCGGTCGGCACCCGTTTCGACGACCAGTACGCGGGAACCTTCGGCGAACTGGGCTGTATGTCCACAAGCGATAGACAGATCCTCTGGTCCGGCCAAGGTGGCTTTGTCCTTACTGATGACGAAATCCTGGCAGACCGCTGCCGTGCAGCCCGCAGTCACTGGCAAACTCCGCCGCCTGGTCATCAGCAAAACGCCGAACTGGGTCACAACTATGCGCTCGCTGAACCCCTTGCTGCGATCGCCCGCTTCAACCTGGTCAGACTCGACAAGCTGCTGAGCGACCGTGCCCAGCAGACAAGGCTGCTGGCCGAGTTGTTGGTTGGTACGCCACGCATACGGCCAACCGAGAGCGTGCGCTTCGAGGATCCGAACCACCAGTACCCGCTGTTCCGACTTGAACTACCGCGGCCTCGGGAGTTCAGTGCACGCCTTGCAGCGTTGGGTGTGCTCAATTGTGTCGGCAGCTTCCTGACGGTCGCGGCCGACAAGGTGCCACTGTTCGGACGTTATGCCGATGACGGGTGCCTGCGAGCGCGAAACTACGTCGACTCAACCCTCGCCATCATCCTCACGCAGCGGGACACGGACGACCGAATCCGTCAGATCGCCTCGGTCATCGACAGGGAGGCGCAGACGTGGGCACCGGAATGAGCAGCAACAGGACAACAACGGGAACGGCATCCCCAGGGGAGATTCTCCTCTGCGGCGGCGGCATCGACAGCTTTGTCGCGTGGCACTACCTCGGCAGGCCGCAGGCGCTTTACTTTGACCTCGGCGATCGGAACCGCGACCAGGAGTACCGGGCCCTCGACACCCTCGCGCGTCGACATGGCATCAGGTTGGCTGTGAGCCGCGAGCTCGACTTGGGGTCGTGGGAGTTGCAGGACGGTGTGATCCCCTTGCGACAACTGCATCTCGTTGCGCTTGCGTGTCATCGCGCGGACACTGTCTGGTGTGTCGCGGTCAAGCGGAATCGCGGCGCCGACAAGAGCTCCGTGACGTTTGAGCGCCTATCTGAGCTCATCTCCCAGGCAGTCGGACGTCAGGTTCGAGTCGACAGCCCGTTTCGGGACATGACCAAGACCGAGGTGGTGCGCTGGTATGTCGACCAGTCGCTGCCGGTCGATGATCTCATCTGTACGCACTCCTGCATGAAGCCCAAAAACACATTGCTCCACTGTGGACGTTGTGTGGGTTGCGTTCGCCGCTGGGTCGCGCTTGCCAACAACGGCATCGAAGCACCGTTCGCCGAAGACCCCTGGCGGTGGGAACAAGTTCAGGAGGATGACGGCCGCCACGACGACCAGCTTGGGAGCGTATACGGACTCTGCATTGAAGAGCTCCAGCAGGCACGGAGTTCTGTCGGAATCCGAGCCTCGTCACCAGAAGGGCGCTTAAGATCTCGATGAGCACTCTGGACACTGCACGCCTACTCGTCGTTGCGCACGACGCCATGGACAAGGCAGTCAATCTCCTCATGCGCCGCCAGGCCGGCGAAGTTCAGGCCAAGGGCGATCGTGACCTGGTGACCGAGGTTGAGGTGGCTATTGAACATCTCGTACGAGACCACCTCGCGCAGCGCGTACCAGATGTCGGCTTCCTTGGCGAGGAGACCGGCGCGACCGGAGACCCGGGCGTCTACTGGGTGCTCGATCCTGTTGACGGGACCGCCAATTTCGTCCACGGAGTTCCGCTTTGCGCAGTGGCGCTGGGGCTCGTTCACCACGGCCAACCTGTTCTCGGTGTCATCGACACCCCGTTCCTTGGCCACCGTTACTGGGCGACAAAAGGAGGCGGGGCATTCCGAGACGGCGATCCCATAACTGTCTCACGGTCGACAGCCCTTGAGGATTCGATGATCGCGCTCAGCGACTACGGATCAGGAGAGGGTGGCACCGCCCGGACGCGAGCCTCAGCCAAGCTGGACCGAGCACTTTCCCAACGAGCGCAACGAGTTCGACGCATTGGGTCATCGGCGGTTGAGTTGGCCTGGGTTGCTGAGGGCGCGATCGATGCCAGCCTCACGCTGGGCAACCGCAGTTGGGATACTGCGGCAGGAACGATCATCGCCCTGGAGGCCGGCGCGCTCGTTGTCGACGCGGACGGCAGTCAGCACAGCACGAGTTCTCGTTGCGCCATCGCGATCACACCCGGCTTGCGCGATGATCTACTGCCACTCCTGCGCATCGTCCGCGGAACACGCTACTGGCCGATCCCTACGACCAACGGCGCTACGCTTTCCGTTGCTGAGCCTGCACGGGAACGCGTTGCCGACGCTACGGCGTTCCTCGCCACAGTCGGCGTCGGCATCGGTGACGACGACACCGCAGACACGATCGCGGAAAGGGAGTTCCCGTCGTCCCGCGATGCTCGATCGTGGCTAGAACAAGAACTCCCGGCTGCGGAGTTCCCACCATGGGTGGCTAGACGCTCACGGGGAACAGCGGGTGCTTACCTGTTTGGCGCCGTGCAGCGCGGACATTACGTGCGGACGGTCGGAGGCCGGATCGCTTGGCAGGCGGGGGAAAGCTCGACAGATGACGCGGAGGCGTACCTGGTTGATGGGCAGGTGCAATGGCGCGGTGCTCCGGACGCGGTGGTGTGACAGGTGGGGCGTGTCCGCGAGGTTCTCGCTGTGATCGTTGCGGCAGACAGTCCGCTCGGTCGAGCGGGCCGAGCAGTCGACGACCTGGCGGCGCATCTGCCGTCGCCGGATCAGCCGCGGGCGTGCCCTTTGTGCTCGGCTCAGTCCTGGCCCTGCGCTGGGTTCGATGACGCCGCCCACCGTGCGCTGGCAGCCGGCTTGCGGCTTGGCGATCTAGTGCCGCTCGACTTGCACGACCGTCTGTGGCCGCGAAAGAGGCCGCAAACATCTCCGCTGTTGCCCCAGGACGACGGCAGTTGGTTCGACCAGGAGGAGCAGGATCGATGACAACGTCGGCCCCAGTACGCGGCCGTGCGTGGTGGCGAGGCCGACAGAGGCAGAAGGAGTGTGACGGTCGGTAACAAAGGACGACAGGTGATTGCGCACCGTGATCAAACCGATACAGTACAACGCTCTGACCAGCGCTGTCAGAGAAGAAGTTTCACCTTCCAACCGCAACGAGTGACGACGAGGAAGACCTGTGAACGACATGGCTGTACCCGAAGAAGCGAACAGCGGCGCGGCCGGCTCGGACCGTGCCGCCGAGCTGCGCAAGCAGATGGTCGACACCCTCATCGTCGAGGGCACCATCCTGTCGGCTCAGGTCGAGGCGGCGATGCGCAAGGTGCCCCGTGAGCTGTTCGCTCCCGGTGTCGAGCTGGACGAGGTCTACCAGCTCTACAACGGCGTGGTCACCAAGCGCGACGAGGAGGGGACCTCGGTCAGTTCGGTGTCCGCGCCGCAGGTGCAGGCGCACATGCTGGAGCAGGCCGAGATCACCGAAGGCATGAACGTGCTGGAAATCGGCTCCGGCGGATACAACGCTGCGCTGATCAAGGAGCTCGTCGGCCCTTCCGGACGGGTGACCACGGTCGACATCGACGCCGACATCACCGAACGGGCCAGCCGCTTCCTCGGGGAAGCAGGCTACTCAGGCGTCAATGTCGTGCGGGCCGACGCCGAGTTCGGCGTTCCTGAGCACGGTCCGTACGACCGGATCCTCGTCACCGTCGGCGCGTGGGACGTCCCCCCGGCCTGGGTGGAGCAACTTGCTGAGGCCGGACGTCTCATCGTGCCGCTGCAGATCAGGGGCCTCTCGCGGACGATCGCCTTCGAGAAGGCGGACGGGTGCTTGGTCAGCCGGTCGGCCCGGCTGTTCGGGTTCGTGCAGATGCAGGGCGCCGGAGCGCACCAGGGCAAGCTCCTCGTGATGCGCGACGGCGAAGTCACTCTGCGCATGGACGACGAGGTTCCTGTCGACCCGACCGCGCTGGCAGGCGTGTTCGCCATGCCGCGGGTAGAGGTCTGGAGCGGAGCGACCATCGGGCGGTTCGAGCCGTGGGCCGACACGCAGATGTGGCTCGCGACGGCGCTGTCCGGCTTCTGCCGAGTGGTGGTGGACAAGAAGCTGAGCACCGGCCTGATTTCCCCGCCAGGAAGTCACTCCGCCGCGATGGCCGTGGTCGCTGGCGGAAACCTGGCTTATGTCACGACTCGCAGCACCTCCAACGAGGACGACGTGGAGTTCGGCGCCCACGCCTTCGGTCCGGACGCGGAGAAGCTCGCCGAGGAAGTAGCAGAACAGCTTCGGATCTGGGAGCGAGAGCACCGCGGCGGACCCGGCCCGCAGTTCCGTGTCTACCCGATCGACACGGCGGACGACCAGATTCCCGACGGACGCGTCGTCGACAAGAAGCACAGCCGGATCACGATCTCCTGGCCAAATGCGGCGAACGCCGCGGCCGGTCAGGTGTCCCTGCACCAACACACCAAGTAAGGAGAGTGACCCACATGTTGGAGGTCCTGTCTTCGGGCGGCGCCACGGCATTGGCAGAGCGACCTGCCGCCGCGGGTGAGGACGAGTTCGCGCTCGACGTCCGGGTGGTCGTGGCCTATGGCCCGGTCATGGGGGACTGCCCGACGGACGATGGGTGCGGCAACACCTGCGCCGGCAGCGACAGTTCCTGCAACTCGTTCGCAGACGATCCGTCCTGATTCATCGGGTGCTGCTGGTGCGCCGCGGCGCACCAGCAGCACCCGTCAGCTAATCCGCCCGCCGCAGAGTCCCAGGAGTCCAAACGTGACACCCAGGTCATCGACGACGTACGTGCATACCGGCATGGCTGTGCTCCGCGCCAGCACCGAGTCGGGCGGGTTGGACCTATCCGAGGCGCCGGAGCTGTTCGACGAGGACCCCGTCCAGAACGGCGTGGCGTGGCTGTCGAGGCAGTGGCAGAGCAGCGACCTTCGCGAAGCCATCGCATACGCGAGTCCTGCGCTGCACCATCAGCTCGACGAGATGCTCGCTACCGGGAGCCATGACGCCCGAACGGTTCGTCGAGTCGTCACCGCTTTGGCGTCCTACCTCCTTCGGTGGCAGCAGCGCCCAACCCCCTTTGGACTGTTTGCCGGCATCGGCTTGGCGCGGGTAGGGACCACGGCAAAAGTACGTTGGGGTCTCGACCACCCCGTCGCCGTCCGTGCGGATGCGGCATGGCTCGGCGACGTTCTCGTACGCCTGCACCAGTGCTCGCCCCTACTGGAGCGGCTGTCCGTGGTCGTCAACGACGCCGCCCACGTCCGCGGCGATCGACTCGTGGCGCCGGGGCCAGCTCCAGACGGAGCTGGCCAGGAGTTGGCGCCAGTCGAGGTTTCCGTAAAGTACAGCCGACCGGTCCGTGCAGCCGTCGAAGCAGCCCGAACACCCGTGCGGTTCAGCGTCCTCCGCGACCTGCTCATGGCTCAGTTTTCGACGGCGACTGCACAGCAGATCGACGGAATGCTGACGGGCCTGCTCGATCAGAGGATTTTGATCAGCGGCTTGAGCGCGCCGATGACCTGTTCAGACGCCCTCGGCCACGTCTGCCAAGAACTAGAGGCAGTCGAAGCCGAGACGATCCCTGAGGTCGCGAGCACGACGCGGGAGCTCGCGGCGATTCACCGTCAGCTTTCGGCGGGTGGTCGCAGTGTTGTCAGCGATGGGGCCCTGACCAGACGGATGCAGGCATTGAGCGCTGTCGCGGATCTGCCGGTGATCGTAGACACGATCCTGGATTGCGACATCGAGATTCCCGAGCAGGTCATTCACGAGGCGCGCGACGCAGTCCATATCCTGCATCGCCTTTCCCCGTATCCGTTGGGGTATCCCGCGTGGCGCGACTATCACTCCCGCTTCCGTGCCCGCTATGGAATCGGTGCGCTCGTGCCCGTCCTGGACCTGGTCGCCGACAGCGGACTCGGTCTGCCCGCCGACTACCTGGGGTCGTCACGCGGACGCGCACCAAGCCAGTTGACCGAACGCGACGAAAAGCTGCTGGCGATGATCCAGCGAGCAACGCTGAACGGCAGCGACGAGATCGTCCTGACTGATCACGTAATCGAGGACCTCGCGGCAAGCGATCCGGCCGACCTGCACCTGCCGACTCGTACCGAAATGGCCGTCGAGATCCGTGCCCACTCCGCGGAAGCCCTGTCCCGCGGCCGGTTCACGCTGGCGGTGACTGGAACACCCAGGCCGGGCAGCAGTATGGCCGGCCGCCATGCGCACCTGCTGCCTGCAGAAGCCCGTGACGCCATCGCCGCCTCCTTCACCGCCGCTGGGCCTCACGCGATCGCCGCCCAGCTGTCATTCACACCACGCAAGCGACGAAACGAGAACTTAGTCCGCTCCGAACAGCTGGTGCCGCACGTGATTCCCATTGCCGAACACCGCGAATCTGGCGAGCACCTGATCACGATGGCAGACCTTGCGGTCACCGCAGACGACCGCCGCTTCTACCTCGTCCAGATATCCACCGGTCGAGAGGTCGAGCCGCGCGTGGCACATGCTCTGGAAGCCAGCATCCAGACTCCGCCGCTGGCCCGGTTCCTCGCCGACATCACGACCGCACGGGCTTCGGTCTACAAGGCGTTTCACTTCGGGGCCGCAGCCAGGCTCCCGTACCTTCCCCGAGTTCGTTACCGGCGAACGATCCTGTCTCCGGCGCGCTGGCTGCTCGCTGCCAGTGACTTGCCGGGGCGCGGTGCCACGTTCGCCGAGTGGGAGGCCGGGCTGGACGCCTGGCGGCAACAGTGGCGTGTCCCCGACTGGGTTGCAATGGTCGAACTTGACCGCCGGCAGCCGGTGGACCTAAGTCACCGGGTGCACCGACTTCTGTTACGGACTCGTCTGGACCGCGGTGACCGGCTCGAACTGCGCGAAGCATCTGATCCGCAAGACAACGCCTGGCTGGGCCGGCGCCACGAGGTTCTGATCCCATTGTTTCTCGGCCCGTCGTCCGCGGCCCGCAAGCACGCACTGGTCACCGGTCCGCGACAGGTCGTCGCGGGCGATGCCGGCCATCTGCCGAGCGTCTCACGCATCCTGTGTGCACAGCTCTACGGACACCCAGGGCGATTCGACGAGGTACTCACCGAGCGACTTGCCAGGCTGGTCGAAGCCTTTGGTGACGAAGACCGACCCAGCTGGTGGTTCCGCCGCCATCGCCAGATGAGCCAACCCGACGCGTACCAGTACCTCGTGCTGTATCTGCGTCTGCCCGGCCCGTCCACTTACGGCCCGGCTGCCGAACGCCTTTCTGAGTGGGTGAACGCCCTGCGCGTCGAGCACCTGCTGTCGCAGTTAGCCCTGTCCACCTACGAGCCGCAGGCTGGGCGATTCGGTTCAGGAACGGCATTGGATCGCGCGTACGACGTCTTCTCCGCGGACTCCGCAGCTGCTCTCGCCCAGATCAACTTGGCTGTCCGGGCTGGTGCTCACGCCCAAGCAGTAGCGGCTGCCAGCTTCGTCGACCTCGCGGTGAACTTCGCCGGCTCCGCGCAGGCCGGAGCTGACTGGTTGATTCGCCAGCTTCGTCGGGAGCACGGGCCGCTGGATTCTGCGCTCCGCAGGCGATCCCTGGCACTTGCTGACCCAGATGGCGCATTGACGACGTTGCGATCCCTGCCCGGTGGTGACGACGTCATGGCCGCATGGCAGCGCCGCGCTGTCGCGCTGGGTGCGTATCGAGAAGCTCTTGCGGAGCAACGCGATCCGTTGGCGGTTCTGCCGTCGCTGCTTCATCTGCACCACAACCGCTCGGTCGGCGTCGATCCGGCGCTTGAGCGCGTCACAGGCCGGCTCGCGCGGGCATGCGCGCTGCGGCACAACGCTCGTCGCGCGGAGAACCAGTGACGACGGTGACGATCACACCGGCCGAGATCGCCGAGATTGCCCAGCGACGCGCAGCTGATGTGGATCTTCCCGAGCCTCCGCCCGACGACGAACCTTGGGTCGCGCAATCACTCACCAAGGGGACAGCCGGGATCGCCCTACTTCACATCGAACGCGCACTGGCCGGGCGCGGTACATGGCGACATGCTCATCGCTGGATCATGGCAGCGGTCGCCGGGCAAGTCAGCGCAACCGACACCTCGGGCCTCTACCTGGGCGCCCCTGCTGTCACGTTCATGTTGGACAATGCCGCGTCCGGTACCAAGGACCGCTACCAAGACGCACTCGCCGATGTCGACAGGCACGTCGTCGCGCTCGCGCACCGACGCGTCGAATCCGCAATGGCCCGCCTTCAGGCCGGCAGACTCCCGGACTTCCGCGAGTACGACGTGTTCTTCGGGCTGAGCGGTATCGGCGCGCTGCTCCTGCGTCGCGCACCTGGCAGCACCGCCATGGAGCGAGTTCTTGGCTACCTCGTCGCTCTGGCCAAACCTCGGCTGATCAACGGTGACGTGCTGCCTGGTTGGTGGGTTGGCCACGATCCCCACCGCCGTGACTCTGCTCCTTTCCAGCACGGGCACAGCAACTTTGGCATGGCGCACGGAATCGCCGGGCCTCTTGCCCTGCTCAGCCAGGCGATCCGGCGAGGGAGCTCCGTAGACGGTCAGCACGCGGCGATCGCCGCGATCTGCGAATGGCTCGACGCCTGGCAGCAGGAGGGCGACGCCGGCCCTTGGTGGCCGGAATGGATTACCCTCGCAGAGCTGCGCACCGGCCATCCCAACCAGTCAGGCCCCGCACGTCCCAGTTGGTGTTACGGCACACCCGGCATCGCCCGGGCCGGCCAGCTGGCTGGCATCGCCGTCGGCGATGCTCAACGGCAACTGATGTACGAACAGGCACTGACTCGCTGCCTCGACGACCCTGTCCAACAAGGACACATCACGGACGGCAGCGTGTGCCACGGCTGGGCTGGCCTGTACCAAACCGTCTGGCGATCCGCACAAGACTCCCAGACCGCTGGGCTCGCCGAACACCTTCCAGGGCTGGCCTCGCGGTTAGGCCACCAAGCCAATCAGAAGCCGGCTACGAACCGCGGATTCCTCGAAGGCACAGCGGGAACCGCTCTTGCCCTGCACACCGCCGCGCGCAACAGCGCGCCGATCTCCGGATGGGACGCATGTCTACTCATCGACTAGCGCCACGAGTGGCGGAACGAGGCGAGGACGCGCCGCAGCCGTCGGACTCTTCGTGCGCGGAGCGCGCCATTCTCCAGGTCCTGGGCGGAACTTCACTGAACGAGGCAGCCGCAGCCGAGCAAGTCGGACAGGCAGACCTTGCCGAGGCCGTCGAGGTCTACAGGCACGCCGGGCGCGAGGCGCTCGAACGACAGCAAGTGTCGGGTTGGTGGCAGATCTACATCCAGTTCGCCGACTGGAGCACCTCCGAACAGGTCGCGGCCGACACGATCGTTCCGCTACTGAACCAGTCCGAAGAGAACGGTCTCGTCAGCAACTGGTGGTTCATGAGGAAATACCCTTGCTGGCGACTACGGCTGCATCCCGGCACAGCTGGACAAGTCATGCGAGATCACCTGGCAGCCGCACTCGACCAAGTCGCCAGCGATGGGCGAATCTCTCGGTGGTGGCCCGGAATCTACGAAGCGGAGACCGCAGCATTCGGCGGCGAGGAAGGCATGGCGACCGCACACGGACTATTCTGCGAGGACAGCCGCGCCATCATGCGCCTCGTCCGCGATGGTGATGTCGGCCTGGGACGACGCGAACTGTCACTGTTGCTGTGCAACACGTTGATGCGCGCCGCTGGCTTGGAATGGTACGAGCAGGGTGACACCTGGGACCGGGTTGCTCACGAACGCCCACTCCCCGAAGGCGTCCCGGTCGCCAAGGTGACCACCATGGCGAGCGATCTCAAGCAATTGATGGTGGCCGACACGACCCCGGATGGCCCCTTGCTGGGCGCTGATGGCCCCCTGGCCTCCGCAACGCCGTGGGCCAACGCCTTCCGACAGGCGGGCCGGGAACTGGGTGAAGCAGCCCGCACAGGCACGCTGAGCCGCGGTCTACGCGACGTCCTGAGCTACGCCGTGATCTTCCATTGGAACCGCCTCGGGCTGCCCGCGCGGACACAGAGCATCCTTGCATGGGCGGCACGCACTGCAATCCTGGACCTACCTGCGCGTACGGTTCCGAGTCAGGCAACGGATCGGCAGTCCGCTGAAACAGCAAAGCCGGCGACTTCCACGAGCGGAACTACCAACGATGCAGAGGAACGGATCCTGGCGCGGTTCCCATTGGTACCTCAGCGCCGTTTTCGTTGCCCTGACTTGGAAACGAACGCGCGTAACGTGCGGGAGTGCGCAGCCTCCTGTCGTGAGCCAGTCACCGCGGAGGAGCGTATCAACCGGGCCTGCACGGTGTGGAACCTCTCCGCGCTGATCGCCGCTGACTGCGGCTTGCCCGGCCTCGCGGTTGACCTCTGCCGCCAGCAGTTCCAGATTTTCCGCGCTGCGTCGCCCATCTCTGGTGTCGCGATGATCCCCGCGCTTCAGCCCATCGTCAATCTTGCTCGACTGACCCGCCGGGCTGGCGATCCTGCAGGCGCTTATCGCGAGCTCGAAGCAATCCGCGACGCTGTGCACAATGGTGGTTATGTTGTTGTCCATGGCGAGGAAATCGACTTCAACGGACTGATTGCGGACAGTTTGTCCACTGTAGACCCTTGGCTTCGTGACGTCATGCGCGATGAGGGAACCCGTGCACTCACGGCCGCTGGTCAGTGGGTCGATGCTGCAGTACACGCCGAGAAGTACGACGACGCGAGCACCCATCTTCGCGAGGCTCGGCAGGCACGCATCGTCGCCTGTGCCCTCAGTGGGCAGATCGACCATTCCCTCGATTTGATCGACACCTCGGCCGCGACCGAGTCCTGGGGGCACGCGGTCGCAACCGCATCCTGGGAGCACGCGGTCGCGGTCTTGCTTCGCGGCTATGCGCTCCACAGAGACCAGCGCCTTGATGCTGCTGAGGTTATCGACCTAATCACCACAGTCCGGCGTGCGCGCGAGGCCACGGACCGTCCCACAGCACTGTTCTGGACTCGGCTCGGGCTTGCTGCCGTAGACCTTGCCCTTGCAGCAGGATGCCAAGCACGCATTCTCTGCACCGAGCTCGTCGAGGATGCTGAGCGATCAGGTGATGCCTTCGTTGCACGGGAGGTACTGGCGCACAGCGAATGTCGCGCTTGGGCGATACCCGAGCAGATCGCAGCGTTGAGCGCGCTCGTTGAGCAGGCCGGCCTCGGCGCCGGACGGATCCCGGAGGCAATACTGAACGACCTCCTGGGGTCCGTCGAGACCGCCGGATCTGTCTTGGTCGACACGCTGAGCGCCATGGCCAGCGGCCAAGGTTGACCTCAAAGAAGCCTTCGTCTCTTGGCAGACAGAACTCCACGAACCGCGTTGATGACCTCGACCGAGGACTTGTTGTGCCACAGGTGATTTCCGAGCCCAGTTGTCTCATCGAAGGGTCCGAACCGGCACCCCATGCACACTGCGTCGGTCGAGGCGCCGTCATCAGTGCGTTGCCATTTCCGCGATTGCCTTTCAGCCCGCTACGCACCGGCGGTGTCTCGGCCGATCACCGGTCACCGCCCCCTGTCGCCGAACACGGGCCACCGACCGAATACCTACCGTGCGTGGGGCAGCTTGGCGTACCCGGCGATGGCGTGGCGGCTACCATCGTGAGCGTCGAAGACGAGCGCGCCTCAGCAGCCGCAGCCGCCCGCGCACAGCCCGATCCCACCCTCGATTTCCTCGCCCGTGTGCTACGGGGTCTACGAAAACTCTGATGTGACGTGGACGGGGGGACTAGCCGTAGAGCCGTTCGATGATCCAGCCGGACAGGGCCCATGCCGGATTGGACGATGCGGAAATGCTCACGCTCATCGGATAGGCACCTGGCATATCAAACGAGTCTTTGCCATCCCATACCCGAGCGCCGACGTCGTACCAACAGCTGAGCTCAGCTTCGTGCTCGTCGATCTCCACGTGCAGCACCCACTCGCCAGCATCGATCGCCCTGTACTCAACATGAACCTTACGACCATTGATCTCTTCGTCGAACGATTCCGACATGGCCAACTTCTCAGACATCTCCAGACCGGGCACCAAATCCCCGATCTCCTCTAGCACCGCGAAGTACGCATCGTTCTCATCATCGTAGGCATCGTGGTGTCCGAACGCGGCCACTTCCCCTTCGGGTCGCACGGCGACGACCACCCCAGCTTCCAAGTCGAACACCATGTTTGCGCGCAGGAGTACATCCGGCACCGTTGTTACGGTGGTCACGTAGCGGTCATCGGCGTCGTAACGACTGACGGCAGCTTCCGCGTCAGCCAGGAGCATCACGGTCGCCTGCACCGTGTGCGGCGACTTTTGCTCGAACTGGCCGTACATACCACGTTTGCTGACGTCGGGTTCGCCATCTCCGCCATCTGCGCCCTGAGGTTGCCCCCTGTCAGTCACCTCCACGGTCACCGAGACGATGCCGGCGAGTTTGGTCACCCTGCTGATCGTCACGTTGTCAATGCGCGGGCTCTCCTCGGGCGGGTCGATGATCCGTTCGACGACTGATTGAAGGTCGGGGGCCTCGCCGACGTCGAAGACGTTCGCCCCCTGTTCCGCCGGCAGTGTGTCCAGCAGGTACCGCAGCAACACCTGAGTGGCGGCACCAGAGTCGACTGTGACGACGAACAGTGTGGCTAAGAGATCTTTCAGCGGACGCGTGAGCGGCTCCGCGTACCCCCACGCGGCCAAAGCAGCACGCAGGTCCTTGTCCTCACTAACGAACAGGAGCCGAGCGACGTCCCTCTCGGTTCGGTCGAGAACGTCCCGCAGCCAGGCAGAGTCCGATGCGCCAGTCTTGACTCCCTCCTTCCGGCGCCCTGGCGCCAACTGAAGGATTTGGTCACGGAGGCCCTGGCGGGCGTTGTTGGAACTCAACGGTACCAAGGTCACATTGGATAATTCGCCAAGTTTGACCAGGAACGCGTCAGCCACTTCAGCGACGTCCCCATAAGGCGATTCAAACGACGACAGACCAGCCTTTTTCACCCTGCGATGTTCATCGCCGAGTCGGACTCTCATCGCGTCCCAGTCGTCTGCGACGTGCTGAGCCCACTCCCATGCCACAGGTTCGGGAACCCAGGTCTCGATCCCGACCTCTGCCAACCGGCGAGCCAAAAATTCGAGATAGTTCAGATCGGGGCGACCGTAACCGAAGCAGTTCGCATCGAAGACTGCAGCTGTGAGGTAGTCCCGCTCGGCCAAACTGAGACCGAGTTCCGCGCTGATCTTGCGGGATCGCGACCTACCCACGCTGTGCCGTCCTCTGATGAGTCATCGCTGCCAGTCTCCAGCCTTACTCGGTTCGTGCTTCGCGGAGGTCATTGTCGCGGTGGTCAGCGACTCCCACCAGGCGAGCAAGCAGCTGCGGGTTAGGTGGACGAAGGCGTCCAAGGTCAGCGGGAGATCGGCGTTGCGCCAGCCGAGTCCTCCGCCGTGCCAGACCGGTTCGACGTCGTCGACGCCACCCGCGTGCTCGGCGCCCGGCACGAGCGGCGGGATCAGCAGCGGGGCGGGGAATTGCACCCCACCATGTAGGCGTGCACTGCGGTGCGCGTAGATCGTTTCAACCCGACGACGCAGATCGGCCTGGTCATCCCAGTTCAGCCCGGCCCACGTGGGGCTGGCGGGCCGAACGGCCGGAGCCGCGGGAGGGAAAGCTTCGAGCAGGGCGTAGAGCTTCTTCTCCGCCCTGGTCCGGCGACGGTATTGCTCGGCGGCGCGAGCCAACGCCTCCGGTCCTTCCGCGGATACCTTCTCGAAGTTCTTCTTGCCCGTCTCCTTGCGGAGCAGCTCTACGGCGTTGACCTGGTCTCGGTCGTAGCGGTCGGCGGCCAACTCCAGCGCGGTGACGCAGTGTAGCCACGCCAGTTCCGGTTCGTGATCACAGACCCAGAGCGCGTCGGAGAACACCGACGCGGCGCGGACCATCGTGACCGCGTGCAGCGCGCTCACGAGGCGCAGGTTCGCCACGCGCGGCACAACGTCGTCGAGCGGGACCCGCTCCTGCCCGCCCACGGGAACGCGCACGATCGGGCGCCCGCTCCAGGCTCGCGGCGGCAGGGTGGGGACGACGTGCTCGACGAGGTCGGTGCGGCCGGCAAGGTCATCGGGGCGATACCGGCGGATCGTGCCGCCCGAGCGCATCCGCACCCCGAGGAGCAGGCTGAGCACTGCAGCGAACTCCTGGTCAACGTGCATCCCGAGCCAGTAGTCCTGGGCGTTGACGACCCGCGTCGGATAGTCGGGCCGTAGGGGTGCGTCGGACTCGTCGTATTCCCACCAGCGCAGCACAACCCGCGCTGCCGGGACCGCCGGATCGGTGAGCGAGCCGACCGCCACCTGGACGGTTGCCGCGCCGATGTCGAGCCTGTCCTGCGCGGAGGTCAGCACGCTGTCGGTGTAGAGCAGGGCCTCCTTGCCGGCGGTCGCCGTCGCCCCGGACGCCTGCGCGCGCAGAGTGCGCCACAGGTACGGGCCTGGCTCGGCAAGGGCAGGCGCCACGCGGTCGGCCGCTCCATCGACGTCGTGTTCCCCGTCCACCGCGTCTCCTTCTTACCGGCCAGGGCCCAACGCCCGAATCAAGGTCACCCTACCCCCAGAAAATTGCCTTGACCTGCGATTTTGCGTCGCGATCAGCTTCGCGGCGATACACCTGATCACCGTGCAATGTCGGCGGCTTGCTGGCCGGTCAGCACCCGCACCCTGCAACGTGGTCGATGGCGTGCCGCAGCTCGCGTTTGCG
The DNA here is from genome assembly GCF_039525725.1 of Amycolatopsis albidoflavus. Classification (NCBI taxonomy): domain Bacteria; kingdom Bacillati; phylum Actinomycetota; class Actinomycetes; order Pseudonocardiales; family Pseudonocardiaceae; genus Amycolatopsis; species Amycolatopsis albidoflavus. Next base: position 304,395 of record NZ_BAAAHV010000017.1, on the reverse strand, counting down.
CCTGCAGTTTCGTCTTCGGTCACCCTCCTTGGAGGCGGAGGGAGTACTCGATGTGTTGCTGGTCGTGGCGCTCGGAACGAAATCAGCCGCGACTGTCGTGATGTAGGTATGACTCAGATCGACGATCGGGCAGACCAGCGGACGGCGGAGGACAAGGTGGGCGAGGAGCGCAAGCCAACCGCGGCGGAAATGCTGGCGTGGCGCCGTGACAACGTGCTTCTTCCCGACGAGGCGGCGACCCCGGAAGAGTTCCCGTGCCTGACCAACATGTCGGCCGGGTTCCTGTTCAGTGGTGTGGTCCGTCCACTGGAACCGGCTCCGCCGGAGTACGTAGCGCTCGCCATGCCCCACACCTCGGACCTGGAACTAGTCGGCGCGGTTGGGCAATGGAACCTCCTGTGGGAGTCTGCGCAGTTCCGGCGCCGTTTCTTCGACTTTGATGACATGCCGGAGCCAATCGCCAAGATCGCGGACCTCGGCGACGTCAACGTGACGTTCGTGCCGCGCACTCGGTCGCGGTACTTCGAGTACGCGCCCCTGCTGCACATGCTGCCCAAGCCGGTCGTGGACATGTTCGGACTGCCGACGCTACGTGGCGGCCAGTGGCCGTTCTTGGCTGACCACGCGGGCATCGACGAGTTCCTGCCGGCCGATTTCGAAGCCCGGCTTGCCCGCGCTTGGGCATCGACCGTGTGGCCGCACCTGATCTCGGGATCGAAGATGAAGGCGTTCTCGGCCGATGACCCGATCCGGCTGCTGGCCCACAACCTGGACTTCTGGGTGCCCGCGGTCACCGCCACCATCCAGGACCGACTGCGTGACTTCCCCGAGGTCGACAAGGGCAAGACTCCCGGTCCGGTCACCCTGGAGGATGGCAGCGTTCTCACCGGGGCCGTAGCCGGCAACCCCCGGATGGGCGGACCGGTGTGGTTCGGCGAGGACGATGCCCACGACGCGGTGGTCGAGACCGTGGAGGCCGCCGACCAGACTGGCCGCCTGCGCAGCATCGTGGACGCAGTCCGCTCGCACAGGATCGAGGACGACTTTTCCAGCCACTGGTCGTACGCGCGGGAAGACTTCGAACGCAAGCTGCACGGCAAGCGACGCAAGGTCACCGTGAAGTTCGTTGAGTTGACCGACACCACGCCGGTTCAAGGTCCGGAGAGCGAGGTGCTGGGCAACTTGGTCACCAACGACTTCCTCGCGCTCTTGGACGCCAGGAACCGGGAGATCGTGGTGCTGCTCAACAGCGGCATGACCAGCAAGACCGAGATCGCGGACATACTCGGGTACGCCAGCCACAGCGCCGTCTCGAAGCGCCTGGCGCAGATCCGCAGAGCCGCGGTCGAGCACTTCGACGAGAACTGAACTGCCTCACGAGAATTCCGTGCGTCAGCCAGTCGAGTCGGGCTCAACTACTTCACGCTCGGCGGGCGGACGACCAGCCCGAAGTCGGCGGCCATCCGGTCCAGCGCCTGATGGATCCACTTGTCGACGTCCTCGCCTGATAGCCCTAGGGGAGTAGTAATGGCCACGGATAGATCTCGGGATTGCCTACTGCGTGGAGTGCCAAGACGAGACAGGTCGACCATGTCCAAGGGCCTGACAGTCCGATCTGTTCCTCCGTTTTCCGGACGTTCGCTCTGGATGTAGAACTCCAGGCGCGGTGCGCCGGCAGGCGGTGTATGGATCAGGTCGTCCAAGGCTGCCAGCGGCATCACCATCGTGGCGACGTGCCAGGCTTGTGTGAAGAACTCAATCAACTCGGTCATCGTGATTCGAAGAGCGGCGGGAATCTGCGCGGGAGCAGTCGGTTCCGTATTGGGTCCTAGCGCCGTGAAGTCGACGCGCAGGTCAACCACAGTCCGCAATTCCGTGGTGTAGCCGTCGGGCAGCACCATGTACAAGCAAATCGACACTGCCGGGCGGGCATCGACGCCGGGCACACTGAGGTGATACGCGCTGAACCGGCTGTTGTTGTGACCGTCAGATTCGTCGATCTCTTGCCAGTCCACCCCGGCGGCGTCGAGTCCATATCGGTCTGCAAGGCGACGGCAAACCTCACCCATTCCGGTCTGCTGTAGGACGGTCAGCATCTTCACCCGACCGGGGTCGGTGATTGCCCAGTCCTCCACTGCCAGCGGGATTCGTCCGGCAACTCGTAGCCGAAGGTCCCGCTTGTCCGACAAGCTCGTCCAGGAGTCCTTGTCTCGGGTCGCTTCGCTGTCCAAGACGATCTCCGTCTGCCACACCGGGGTCTCGCCGGGCCGGCGAATCAGGCGGCCACGACCCTTACGCCCCCACTGCCCGCCCACCAGTTCGATCACCTGGCGGTCCGAGCCGATGAATGGATCAGGGTCGGCGCGGTTGACGGCCGGAAAACCAATCCCGATCGTCCCGGAATTTGGCAGCCCGCCTCCGATCGCCTGCAGGTCGTCCCATATGGTGCGAGCGACGGCTGAAGCAGGCTTTCCGGGCAATTCGACCAGTACCGTGGGCTCGCCACGAGGTCCGCCAGCGAAGTGCTGAACCCAGCCCGGCCCGGCTTCCTGTACTTCCCCCATCGCCTCGCCTAGACGGTCGGCGCCTCCGGCCACGTCATAGACGGGTTGGAAGGTCGCTTCGCGTCCGGGCTGGCCAGGGCGAAACTGCGGACCGGCAAGAACGACATCGACTCGCGAAGGAGCGGGAGGTGCAGTGAGACGATCATGCATCGCCGCCAGCACCTCGTTCGGCGTGATCAAGGCTCTGAACGCCCGCCTGACGTCGGGGTAGCTGTCGAGCAAGGTGGAGACGGCGGTCCCGTCCCAGACTGCCCAGTCCTTCAGACCCAGCGCTGTCGCGTAGCTTCGGATCAACGCGTCGATTTGATCTTTCCCGCCCTGCCCAGGGACAGCAGAGAGTGATACGTTGGTCACGAAAATCAGATATTCGGGCACCCGACCATTGAGTACACGCTTCTTGCTGGGGTTGGACCACGCCTTCAGTTCGGCGGTGACCTGCTGTCGCAGCCACGCCGTATCCGATCCGGTCCCCATGATCTTCGCCTTGTACTTGGCCTGTAGGACGCCGTAGCCGTCCCAGGGTTCGGTGGAGTTTGGATACGGCAGCCGGCCGCGGAAGGTCGCTTCGCGCCCTCCATCCGGTCCTTCGCCGAACACCTCAACGCCCGGCCCTAGGACACGGACGGCCAGCGCCTGACTCAGGCGCTCGAAGCCCTGCGGACCAAGCCCGCTCAGGTCGTCTACCACCCATTGATCCTCGCCGATCGCAGTACTAAGACCGCATCGGCCCTCGTCTTGGTCCCCTCGTGATCACGCTGGCGCCCGGAATGAGCATGAACTTTCCCGCCCGGAGTCCGGGAAGTCTGTGCGCCCATCCGCCGGGATCGCGGCACACCGGTTCGGCGCAGGGCTGCACTTCGTTGACCGGCTGGGTCCATCCAGGATCCTGCAACGACGCGAGTAAACGGCCGCACCAGGGATGCACCAGGCAGCTGCATCGTGATCACAACGCACCGGTCAAGCCTTGGTAACCGACAGTAACGGTATGTGGTTGTCGCCGACACGCCTGTCAGATGACCATCGACGCTGATCGCCGATCTATCCTCGATGTTCGCCTTCGGCCGGCGGCCACCGAGGAGCGGATAGTCAAGCTGCCGCGTCGGACGGAGCGAAGCGATGTGGGCGGACAACGAAACCGAGGTTGATCTTCTCGGCTTCGACTTCCTGGTGGACACCCTGTTCGTGGCGCTCACCGAGCCGCGCCTGCTCCCGCTGACGGTGGGCCTGCTTGGGGACTGGGGCTCTGGGAAGAGCAGCCTGATGCGGATCACCCGGCAGGAGCTGCTGAAGATCCGTGACGGCGAGAAGTTGCCGTCACGGTATGTGTGCGTCGAGTTCAGTCCCTGGCAGTACGAGGACTACGACGACGTCAAGGTCGCGCTGATGACGACCGTGCTCGACGCGGTCGGCCAACGGGTCGCCCCCGACGAGCAGGAACATGTGTCCAGGCTCCGTAGGTTTGCCCAGGGCTTCGGCCGGTGGGGGCGCAGGGGCGGACGGGTCGCGGTAGCCGGCGCCCAGACCGCGGCTCCCTTCGTGATCCAGGCGATGGATCCGAGCATCGATCCGCAGGTCCTGGACGTGACGAAGGCCGCGGTGAACGCCGTGGCGAGTGAGGCCAACAAGCTGCTGGAGGATCCCAAGACCAAGCAGGCCGCGTCGGGTAACGACACGGCCGAGGCGATCGCGGATGCGGGGCGGTTCCGGGCTGAGTTCGCGAAGGTCGTCATGACGTTGGAAGACGTGGATGCCGTAGTGGTGTTCATCGACGACCTCGACCGGTGCTTGCCCGAGACCGTGGTGGACACGTTCGAGGCGATCCGGTTGTTCCTCAACACTCCCAAGACTGCCTACGTCATGGCGGCCAACCAGGCGGTTGTCGAGTCCGCGATCGACTCGCGCTATCCGCAGTTGCGCCGGCCCGACGGCGCTGGGATCGGTGCCGACTACCTGGAGAAGATGCTGCAGCTCAAGGTGGCCATCCCGCCGCTGGCCGCTCCGGAGGCCGACACCTACGTCAACCTGCTGCTGGCCGAGCTGCGCCTCGACAACGAACAGTTCGCCAAGGTCTTGGACGAGACCCGCCGCCGCCGCGAAGCCGGGAACCTGCAGGTCGCGTTCAACGTCGGCGTGGCCGGGGAGGTCCTCGGCAACGTGCCGGACGACCTGGTGCGCGACCTGAACTGGGCGGCGAGCATCGCCCAGGTCCTCGGGGGCGGGCTGCGCGGGAACCCGAGGCAGCTCAAGCGGTTCCTCAACAACCTGCTGCTCAAGCACCGCAGCGCGCAGCGCCGGAAGATCGCCCTTGACCTGCCGGTACTAGCCAAGCTCATGGTCCTGGAGGAACAACACTTCAGCGACTTCCAGCGGCTGTTCGACTGGCAACTCACCTCGCCCGGCCCGATCCCTGAGCTTGCGGCTGCGGAGGCCATCGCACGGGCTGGAGCGACCATCTCTGAACCGAACAACGAGAGGGACACGCCTCGGCCTGACGAGAACGAGACCGCCGACGGGTCTTCGGGCGCCCGCCGATCCCCGGCCGGCAAGCGGGGGCGGAGGGCTTCACAACAGCCGCCGGTCGCCGAAGATGTGCGGGCGTGGGCGGACAAATCGCACGTGCGCGCGTGGCTGGGGTTGGAGCCTCCGCTCGGTGAGTTGGACCTGAGACCGTACTTCACCTACTCCCGCGACAAACTCGCATTCGGCGTCGCCGTCACTCGGCTTCCTCCCCACCTGCAGGAACTACTCACCAGGGTGCAGACCGAGGTTGCCGGAGCGCGCCGACTCGCCTGTGACGAGATCGCAAAGCTGCCTGACGACGAGCGTGCCCAGCTCGTGGAAGCGCTGGTGGAGGTACTGACGCGTCGACCAGGCGGACCGGCCTTCGTTGCCGCGCTCGAACTCGCTGAGCGGGCACCCGACACCCTGTCAGGCATCTGCGACGCCCTCATGCGGATCCCACCCGCGGCCGTCCCGCCTGCGCAGGCCGGGAACGCCGTTCGTCGCCTCCCTGCCAATCATCCGACAGTGTCCACGCTGCTGGACCAGTGGGAAAACAGCGACGTCCCCGGTCTGAGGACCATGATCAGCACCGCCCGCGAAGCACAACGACTCAGCGGCCGGCGCTGATGGGGACCTCGGCCGATCGCACCGCGGGCAGCGGCGGAGCGTGGACTCCGCTCAAACACGCCACCGCGTCCTACGTGCGCGGGCTGACCTCCGGATCTCCGAGCACTCGCACGTATGCCCAGCGAGTGCTCGCTCGCCACGTTCCCGTGTTGGGTGGAGCTGGCGGTGCCGCAGCAGGCGCCCGTGCCGGACGCAGTGGCGTCCAGCGCCTCGGCGCCTTGCTCGCTGGTGTCGGCGGAACCGGGCTCGAAAACACACTGACCTCGCTGGGACTGGACACTCTCGTTGGCCGGACCCGGTTCGACGTCCTGGATGAACTGATCACCTTCATCGCGGGAGACGGCGATGACCTGGACTCCCAAGCTGCTCGCGACGCCGCGTGCGACGTGCTGGACGAGGTCTTCGGCGACGCCGACACGTGGACCGAGTTGACCGACACCGCTGAGACGGCCGTCTCGCGGGAGAACCTGCCCACCCTGCTGGAAACGTTCCTCGCCCAGTACGTCTACAACCGGGTTCCGGTCATTGCCGAACGCCTCAGCCGCATCACCGATCCGCACGCCGTGCGCCAAGCGGACGAGGAAATGCGCCAGATCATCCAGGTCCTCGTCTCACTCCGCATCCCCGACGACCCCTACGCGGTCGACTGGGCCGGCCCTGAGGGACGCCAGATCGCCGAGGACACCGTCCGCATGACGTACGAGGCCCTCCAAGGACTGGACGGAGACGCACAGTGACCACCTACCTGGTGCGCACCGATCTCACCACCTCGGTGACCGAACCCGATGATGTCCGGCTACTCGACTGGGCTCCTGCTCGGACCGCGGCCACGATCCAAACCGGCGATACCGGCCCTGAGTTCTTCGCCGGCTGGAGACCGCCCCGGCCAGCTGCCGACCTCCTCTTGCTTGGAGCAGCCGTGTACTGCGCCGACAAGACCACCCGGCGGCGTGACACATTGGACTCCTGGACGAGGGAGATCAACCTCCGGCTTCCCGTCGAAGACACTGCTGCCTGGCAAAGCGCCAGCTTTGACACGGCCCTACGGTTTCTGACCGGTGACCACTGGGAGATCAGCCCTTACAAGTCTGATCGCCACCCGCTCGGTCAAGTGGCCGGCGTTCCCCCCGCTGATCGGCCGGTTGGGCTCGACGTGGACGGCGTGTGTCTGTTTTCCGGCGGTCTCGACTCGCTGTGCGGCGTCATCGATCTTCTCGAAGAAGATCCCCGCCGTCGGCTGTGCCTGCTGTCCCACCACGAAGGCGGACAGGCATCCACCGCCCAACAGCTTCTCCTCGACGAACTGAACGAACAGTACGGCGCCGAACGCATCGTTTCTCGCCGCCTCTACCTGCGTCCCGCTCCCGCGAACAGCCATCAGGCACGCGCGCTGCCCAGGTTCCGCGAGAACACAACGCGATCTCGGTCAATACTCTTCTTGACCGCTGCCCTGGCTCTCGCTGCCGCCGAGGGAATCGAGACGCCTGTGTACGTGCCGGAGAACGGCTTCATCGGCATCAACGTGCCCCTCATCCGATCCCGCGTCGGCAGCGCGAGCACCCGCACGACCCACCCACACTTCATGAACCAACTCGGCGCCGCCGCCACCGCGATCGGCGTGCCAAACCCGGTTCTCAACCCGTACCGACTGCGTACCAAGGGCGAGATCCTCGCCGAATCCCGGAATGCCGAACTGCTGCGCCGACTGGTGCCACTCAGCGTCTCCTGCTCGCACCCCGAGACCGCCCGCTACGTCGGCCGCAAGCAAGGAAACTGCGGATACTGTTTCCCCTGCCTGATTCGCCGCGCCTCGCTGGCGCACGTCGGATGGGACGACGACGAGTACGCCTACGACGTGTTCGACGAGCACGACATCACGATCCTCCTCAACCGCCGCAGCCGCCGTGGAGCGGACCTACGGGCTGTCATAGCCGGTGCGTTCGCGGATCGACCGGATCGCGACGTCCTACGCAACGGCCCGCTCCCACAAGGCGAACGCGCAGCGTTCACAGGAGTCTGGCGACGGGGACTCGCCGAGCTTCGCGCCTGGCTAGCCAACGGAGCACGCGGCGCCCTGACCGAACTGATGGAACCGCGATCGTGACTACGCCAGCGCTGACCGACACCCACTGCCACATCGATGCCTACGACAACCCGGTCGCGGTTCTAGACGGCGCCCACGCCGCGGGAGTGCACGTGATCGCTGTGACCGAAGATCCCGGCAAGTACCGTCTCCTGCGCACCCGCCTCGGCCGTCGTGACGGCGTCGATGTCGCACTGGGCTTTCACCCGCTTCGCGCAGGAGATGCATCCCCTCATGATCTAGCTCGATTTCTCCGACTTCTGCCGCAGGCCACATGGATCGGCGAGATCGGACTTGACTTCTCCCGCGCCGGAGTCGCAACCCGAAAGCAACAGCTTCGTGTGTTCGAGGCCATCTTGGCCGACCCTCAGGTGCGAACTCGACCTGTCACCGTCCACAGCCGGGGCGCCGAGCGGGAGACCATCGCCCGACTCGCGCAAGCGCACGTGCCGGCAATCCTGCACTGGTACACCGGGCCGCTGTCGGCCGTAGACGACGCACTTACCGCAGGACTCTGGTTTTCGATCAACCCGGCCATGGTCCGGTCGAAGAAAGCCGTGCCGCTGCTCCAACGGATTCCACCGAAGCGCGTCCTGCTGGAAACCGACGGCCCCTTCGCCCGCTCCGGGAGCCGCCCAGCCGTGCCTTCCGATCTCCTCGGAACACTCGATCACCTCGCACGACTCTGGGGCATGTCGACCGATGAAGCGCGAAAGGCGATTGCACAGAACGAACAGCGACTTCGCTGCACGGCCAGCGAGCCGCCGCCAGCCTGACTGACGACCTCTTCACAGCCTGCAGCCGACTCCCAGGAGGTACACCATCGCCACGGCGAGCCGCATCACCGATGTCACCCGGCGGCGCCTCGTCGAGGGTCTCGCCGCCACGGCCTGGTACGGCGTGCTCAACGAAGCGGAGTTCCTCGGGCGCCTCTACGACCTGGACACGCTGCCCACCACAGATTTCCGGTCCACGCAGTTCCCCACGGCGCGGGAGGACATCATTCAGCACTGCATCGCCAACCTGGACTGGCCCGACGACTGGATCTTCGACGACGAGCGGTTCGGCTTGGCCGACAGCGATGACGCGCTCCTGCGGTTCCTGGCCGAGATGCTGCACCCAGCGGTCCGGACGAACCTTGCCGAAGTCGAGCAGTTGCACGACTTCCTCAACCAGACACTGGTTCACGACGGCTACGAGATCGTCCAGGTCGACGCCATCAGCGGTGCGCCCGTCTTTGCCGGCCGCAGGATCGGCACTGGTGTGTCCGGCTCTATGAAGAACCTGATCTTCGCCGCGGACGGCCCCAAACCGGAGATCGTGTTCACCGATGCGCTCAACAATGACGTCCAGGTGGTCAGGAACGAACAGTTCTGCCTCATCTACGACCGGCCGCTAGCGGCGCACGGCCTCACCTGGACTGATCTGACCAGGTGGTGGGCCGAGTGCGAAGGGCTGACGGCGGAACCTCCACGCGAGGTCTCGCGCAGCTTGTACCGGCGGCTCGACCGCTCACTGGGCGACAACGACGCGGAGCGGCGGATCCTGCGTGCATACGCTGAGCGCTACGTCCGGCTTGGTGACGACATTCCGGCTCTGCTCCCGCAGGTGTACCTCCACTACGACCCGTACACCCGAGCACGCCATGTTCCAGGTGATGCGCCCTTGCCCCGCCAGCGCATGGACTTCCTGCTGCTCCTGCCACAGCGAATCCGCATCGTGATCGAATGCGACGGCCGGCAGCACTACGCAGACGAGTCCGGGCGCTCCGACCCGCAGCGGTACGCCGAGATGGTCGCCGAGGACCGCGACCTGCGGCTTTGCGGCTATGAGGTCTATCGCTTCGGCGGCGCCGAGCTCGCCGAGGGCCCGGCAACGGAGAAGCGGCTTGCCGCGTTCTTCGACCGGCTAGCCGAGCGCTACTCCACCTGACACCGCAGCTCCTGCCGAATCGCCTGGCTAGCTCACCCGCGTCCGATTGGGTGAAGACTGCGCTGATCTGTATCCATCGCGAGGTTCCCTGTTCTTCTATCGGTGCTGATCTTGTCGTCGTGAGTCACCTGAATCTGAGCGTGACCCTGCAGCCTGTTGGAGGTCTGTTCGTGCCGCGGACCGCACACCGCGTGGTGATGGTGCGTTCGTCCCAGGGCGGTTCGGGCTACCGGATCTCCGACGACCTGGTTCTCACAGCGGCACACGTCGTGGGTGAGTCTGGCGAAGTCAAACTCTTCGACACCGACAACTGGCTGCCATTTCGGCGAGTATGGTACGACGACGACCTGGACGTCGCCCTGCTGAAACTAGAGGCGATCGGCCTTCCTACTGTCTCGCCAGCTCGATGGGGCCTGCTGAGTTCTGCGGCACCGCGGGTACCGGTAGAGGCCCACGGGTTCCCGACTTTTCAAGCGCTCGGCGCGGACGCTCCTCGTGACTACGAGCAGATTGACGGGCATGTGAATCCGCTGTCGGGAGCTGCACGACGCCAGTTTCACATCAGCGTCGACAGCAAGCTGTGGCGGACGGGGCCGCATCCATGGCCGGGTATGTCCGGCGCGCCGGTGCTGTGCCATGGCCGGCTCATCGGTGTGATCACTGAGACCGTGGGCGACTCGAACCGCCTCGCCGCCACTCCGATCACCGAGTTCATCTTCGGCAAGGAGGTGCAGCAGGCACTTCGGGCAAGCGTGCAGCACGATCCGATCGTCGAACCCGCCGACCTCGAAGGTATCATCAGCGTCAACTTGCCGTGGCAGAAGCCCCGTTCGTGGGTTTCGCTCCTTCGGCCTACTGCTGACGTCCTGCCGTACCGCTCGCAGGGCAACGACCTCGTCGACCTCTTTGACTGGGCGTCGCAGGCCGGCTTCGGCGCCTGCCTCCTACACGGCGCCACAGGCGTCGGGAAGACCCGGCTCGCCCACGAGCTGGTGCGTGCCGTGGCCAAGCGCGGTGGCGCCGCCGCGTTCGTTGATGAGTTCGACGCCATGAGCCCCGAAGCCCGAGACAGCCTCCTTCGGCTGACCCGTTTGCGCCAACCAACGCTCGTGGTGATCGACTACGCCGAGACCAAACCCGACGTGATCGGCCCCTTGATCGAACACCTGTCGCGTAACGAGGACGAGGAGCTACCGGTAAAACTCCTGCTCCTGGCACGGTCAGCAGGAACCTGGTGGGACCTGATGCGCACCCGGAGCAGCCTGCTCGAAGACGTCCTCCACGATGCTCGCGCACATCAGGTGGACGTCGAGCCGTTATCAACCGAACAGCAAGTCAGGCTGTTCAGCGAGGCCGTACGCGGCTTCGCCGCGCGCCTTCCAAGCATCCGTGAATGCGCAGGACGGGACTGGCCAGGTATCGCACAACGTGTCGCAGCAGGCGCAGCACTCCCCGCCACGGTGAACGGCTCTCCGATGTCCTGCCAGGTAGCGGCTTTGACGGCGCTGCTCGCCGCTGGATCAATGGGCGATGAGGTCGTCGCACAGTCCACGCGAGATCAATTGCTGGCGCACGAACGCCGGTACTGGCTGCGTGTCGCACAGGAACTGGGCTTCGACAAGTTCCCCGAAGGGCTTCTCGACGACCTGGTGGCGCTTGTGTGCTTGTACGGTGCCCGCACAAGAGCCGACGCTCTCGCTGTCCTCGCCCGCTACGCCAACAGAGACGAACCGGAATCGCTAGGCCGCATCGCCGATTTTCTCGGTCAGATACTCGGCCGTCCATCGGACGGGTACTGGCAACCGGTGCACCCCAGCTCGGTCGCTGAACATCTTGTGGTCGAACGGATTCGCGCCCAGCCGTGGGTGATCATCGGTATCCTTCCCCATGTACGCGATTACCAGCTGGTGCACGCGTTAACGTTGCTCAGCCGCGCGGCGCCGACCGACAAAGTCCTGTGGGGTCACGTTGCGAGTGTGGCGAAGAAACATCGGCAGCGTATGCCTTTCGAGCTGCTCGCCGGCGCCGCGGTGGCGGTGCCCGATTCCCGTGGCATCGCTGCGGTCATCGCCGAGGCACATCGCGAACTGCGTCCCGATCAACAGGCAGTTCTGGTGGCGTTCAGCGGCGAAACACCAACCGAGCAGGCCCGGCGCGACCTGTGGAACCTCTACTCGCAGGCGTACTCAAACCTTCCAGAGGCTCAACTTCGGAGAGCGGCCAGCAGGATCGCGAGCATCCAGGAGCTGCTCAACATTGTCCGGCCTGGGTTGACCAACGGAATCGGCGCGGGGATGGAGATGCTTCCACTGGTGTCCGATGATCTGGACACGCTGTACCGCGCGTTCGCCGAAGGCGGAGAGTTCGCCGAGGCCACCGGTCGCGGCGGCCACGGATACAACGAGTACGCGATGGAAACTACGAGAAGAGCCCGTGATGCAGCAAGGCGTGTCACGGGCCGTCTCGACGAGCTTTCTCCGTATCGCAACAGTTTCAGAAAGGCCCCCGGCGTACTCGATGAACTCGGCCCTGCGTTGAGGGAGCTCGCGTCGGAGATCACCGACATTCGGCAGAGACTAGACGAACTTGCCGAGGACTTCGGTGCTGCTGGATCGGACTGACCCCTTCGGACGACAAACAGGAGTTCAAGTGCAGGAAGCATCAACCGACCTCGCCGAAGCCGTCGAGGCTGTGCGCGCCGAACTACTGCGTGCCAAAGAACTCGGCGCTGGCAGTCCCATGGAGTTCGAGGTCGGCCCAGTCGAGATGCAGTTCACCGTCGCCCTCACCCGCGAAGGCAAAGCCAACGCCGGAGTCAAGGTTTGGGTGATTGAGTCAGGCACAAGCGGCACTCTCACCGGCCAGCGAACCCATCAGGTCAAGATCACGCTGCACCCGAAGCGTCCAGATGGCCGGCCAGAACGCATCGGCGCTTCGGCTGAAGATTTCAAGTGAACGGACCTGGCGCGACATCAAGGAGGTACAGGCAGTCGTGACGGTGCAAGACGTGTATCTGCTGACGTTGCACGAGCCTTACCAGTCTCCGCAGCATCCGGTACCGATCAACGCAACGATCGTGCACGCTCTGACCCTGCTGCATCCTGTAGTGCCGCAACCCGACGGCGGCCGGATGTACCGATGCCTGACCGAGTTCCCGGGACGGACACCAGGATGCCTGGTGCCTCTGTCCACGTTGACGTACGAGCTGGACGGCGGTGCATTGTGGCATCGCATCGGCGACTGGGAGCGGGTTGTCGAAGCCGTGGCTCACGTGGCACGGAACCAGGGGTGCGATGCGATGCCGATGGGCCTGCCGCAACTGACGGCCGTCCTGGTCGGCGGTGGTCCGAACACGGTCCACGAACTGCACCATCCGGATGGCTCCCGATCCCAAGCCGGACCCGTCGACCGGCAACAACACCTGGACGAGTTGACGGGGCACATTCGCCGCTTCGTGGCGGAGGGCCCCTTTTGGCCGGGTGACAACCTCGTCGCACCGCCGCGCGAGCCTCGGACGATGCCGTACAAGCTGTACAGCTCGTAGTCGGAGTCCTTAGCCCTAGTCGTCGCGGGCACCAGGTGGGTGATCGAGTCGGGTCGTACGGGACGTGAATCGTGCTGATCGTCACCTTGTCTGGAAGAGCCACCGGTCTAGTTCTTCCCGCAGTAGCTCCTTCAGGGCAGCGGGCTCGTCGGTGTGATGAGCACCGATCCGGACGGTATGCACACCACAGCGATCCCAGTGCCGGTCACGGTCGGCGTCGTCGGCCTTCCGTGTGGTGCCGTAGTGGTGCGGTCCATCGACCTCGATCACTATCGCGCGGCCGTTGCCGACCACGACGAAATCCGGGGTGCGCACACCGGCGTCGCGCAGCTTGGCTGCTGGCAACGGCATCATTGCGATGGTTCGGTGTCGGGAGCACGCCCGCTGGAGTTCGACGAGCAACTCATAAACCACAATCTCGGCTCGACTACCGAACGTTAGCCCGTCAACTACCGGGTAGCCGCCATCAGCTCGCTCCCGACGAGCCTGGTTGCCCGGCAGAGCAACAGGTGGCCGCTCGGCTCGCGCCCGCCAGTCAGCAGCCACCTCCGGCAGCGGCGGCACTGTCGGTTCAACGACGACTCCGAACACATCGTGACGGTCGTGCTGTCGCAGCACTGGCTCCAGTTTGCTCCAGATACGGTCGACAATCTCGCTGGTGAACTCCGGAACCAACGACGGTGCCACCTCGAACACGGCCTCGTAGGTATCCGACCGCCAGTTGTCGCCAGGCATCGGGTGGAAGTACCCGCCGTCACGGCGCAGAGTCAGCTTGGCCGCCTGGACGAGGCGCTGTGCCAACTCGTCGCCAGCCTCACCAAGTAGGTGATGCGTCTGCCCGAGCACGAGGTCGAGTTCTTCAATCGCGTCGTCATCAAGACTCACGCCCTTCAGACTCTCATTCAGGAACGTTGACCCGACAGCAGGTCAGGGTTAACAGCGGCTTGGTCGGCGCGACCGTGGCAGTCGGATCGGCGCGGCTATCGTTGGTGCCGCCCCCGCAGGCTCTGGCAGCGGTGCACACGCCGGCCGTGTCGCTGGTCGTGGGAACTGCGCGCCATATTGGCGGAGCTCCGGCCTCGATCAACGCCGCGACCGCGGCTGATGTCCTGGCCTTGTACATCAGGCGGCAACAGGCTCGCCCCGCCCACCGTCTTGCGGAACGCCGCTCTGCCGCTGACCGCCTTCGCTCCGAGCCTGGAACTCGGAGCGCACGGCCTTGACCAGCCGCCGCGCCTGAGTCGCACCTATGCTCAACTGAACACGAAGCGTGTCCGCTGAAATCGGCTTCTGGTGCGCGGTTCGATGCGCAGCGTCCGCTTCCCGCGCCAATCCCAAGAGCCTCTCCGGCGAACGCTTCTGTCGCGGCAGGTGGGACCTATCCCGGTCGACTGCTCCGTCCCACTTGGTCTCACTGCTCGCCGAGCTGACTTCCGGCTTCTCTCGCATGAGCACTTCCAACTGCTCTTCAGCGACCGCACTGCGCGTGGCCGTCGAAGAACTGAAGTCACCCAGCGCCTGCAGGAAGCTGGGGCCTACTTCAGCCCAGCCGATCAAAAGGAGCGGGCCGACGGCGTCGAAAGTTGCCTTTCCGTACTCACCCGCCATAACCGGGTCGGCCACGTTCAACGCCAACGTGACCAAGCTCGCGAAGATCAGGAGTCGACGAGCCGGCCGCAGTACATCCGCAGACGCGCCTGCGAGCGCCAGATGTCGGGTGCCCAGCAGTAGACCAAGAATCGACAGATCGACCGCAGGTGCGACAAGCGGTGCGACCCAGACCGGGACTCCGAGCCGGAGCGCGAGGTTGAGGACGTTGCCGAAGCCGAACAGGAAGGTGAGTCCGACGACGACGCCCATGATCACGGTGACGGCGCGAACGACAGAAGCTCCGTCCGAACCTGATCGAGTTGGCATAACTGCTTGCCGGCTCACCGAGCACCACCTGCTTCGACGCGCGGACGCCCATGGGTGTCTCGCGTGGGGATGCCGCGTTCACGCAGCTTGTTCAGCACGGTGGTGTGGTTGACGCCCAGGTGATCGCCGACTCGCGCGAGGGACCAGCCGAGGTTGTACAAGTGGATGGCGTTGTCGACCTGTTCGGAAGAGAGGCCACTGCGACGCATCGGCACGCCGTGCCGGTGGAGGATGCTGCTGACCGTCCGCCGTTCAATGCCGAACCGGTCACCGAGTTCGTATACGGTCGCGCCGGACCGGTAGTCGGCGATCAGCTGTTCGACTTGATCGCTGCCGAGTTGCCGGGCCCGCCGCGGCCGGTCCCGCTTGCCCGACGTCGGTTCGGGTGCGTCGAGGCTGGGAAGCTTCTCGCGAAGCTGTTCGAGGGCCCTGACCTGGTCTTTTGGGTTGTAATAAGCTCCCCCAAGGTCCACCAGATGGTTCTCATTCACAACACGGCCAGCGAGGAAATTCTCGCTGGCCGTGTTGTTTCGTATGTCGTGCGTCCTGACCGTCGTGTCGTTGCAGAACGATCCACACGGTCATCGGCGCAGGGACGCGTCAGCGGCGGTCTTCGCCGTTCCGAGATCGCCTGAGACGCCCAGATCACCGTTCTCTGGCGTCGGTGGCCCTGTCGGTCCGGATCGTTGTTCTCGCGGTCAGCAATGCGGCGAACGGTTCGGTCAGCTCGGCGCGCATGACAGTGCCGTCGTTCCCGATGTACAGCTTCTCGAAGAATCCTTGGTTGATCTGGCGTCGAATCTTGTCAGGCGCAAGTAGGCCCGTTCGCAGTGACTAGCCACGTCAAGAGCTTCACCAAGGTCTCTTCCACGTCCGCCGTGGTGGTCTCCGCAGCCTTGATTTCAGTTTCAGCTTCAAGCAGCACACGCGTAAGACGCTGCATCTCCGTCGCCAGCAGATCCTGAGGAACCGCACCGGCGTAGTGGGCAGCAAGCAGCTTCTGTCGTTCGTCTTGGGCTTGTTGCTTGCGGCGCGTGCCCGTTGTAACCCTCGTGCCGCTTCGGCTTGTTCGGTTGCCAGCTCGGCGCGGACGGTCGCACGTATCTGTTCGGCGTACTCCTCCTCAATCTGGGAGCTGCCGTAGAAAGTCGCTGTCCCATCCTCGATGCGTTCCACGCTGACGGCAGGTCGACGACAGTTGTTGGCTCTCGTCTTCTTTAGGCACAGGAAGTAGCCGTAGATCTCGCCACGCCGGTCTCGATAGCGTGATAAGACCAATCGTCCTCCGCAGTCCGAGCAGTAGATCGTGCTGCGGAGGTAGTGCAAGTGGACGCGGTCCTTTTCTCCTGTGTGGTTGGGGGGGGCCGCGAGTACGTCTTGTACGGCCAGCCATGTGTTGGGTTCGACCAGTGCTTGATGTTTGCCCTCGTAGTGGATGCCTTGGTAGCTGACGACGCTCATGTAGTAGGGGTTGACGAGGGCGCGCTCCACTCGCCGGTCTAGTACTCCTGGAAGCACCACTACGGGTATCTGTGGGCGGACGGTATCCACGTCAACATCCGGCTGGAGGAACACAAACTGTGTCTTCTGGTGACGATCGGCGTGCGTGCTGATGGCCGAAAGGAGCTGGTCACGTTGACCGATGGCTACCGGGAAACGACCGAGTCGTTGGCGGATCTGCTGCGCGACCGCCGCCGGCGCGGCATGGTCGCGCCGGTCCTGGCCGTCGGTGACGGGAGCGCTGGGATTCTGGGGCGCGCTGCGCGAGGTCTTCCCAGCCACCCGCGAGCAGCGGTGTTGGTTTCCCAAGGCCGTCGCCAAGGTCGCCGACTGTGTCGAGCAGTTGCCGGCGTTCTATGACTATCTGGCCGAGCACTGGATCCACCTGCGCACGACCAACCCGATCGAGTCGACCTTCGCCACCGTCCGGCATCGCACCAAGGGCACCAAGGGGCCGGGCTCGCGGGCGCCAGGCCTGGCGAGGGCGTTCAAACTGATCGAGTCCGCGCAGGCCCGCCGGCGGGCGGTCAACGCACCCCACATGGTCGCCCTAGTCCGGGCCGGCGCGATGTTCGTCCAGGGTGTTCTGGCCGTGCGACCCGACGAGGTAGCCGCCTAAAAATCTTGATCCACAGCTATTGACTATTGCTCGCGGGGGTCGAGGCCCCTGAAGGGGAGCGACTGAGCGGTCCGCAGAGTAAAGCGAAGCCTGCGGCATAGTTTTGGCTAGGGTGCGTTTCGAGGGTTGACCAGTCGATATCCATGGTGAGGAATAGCATCGGCGTGTCGTTGATCAAATAGGTTCCGGTGGACGGGTTAACGACCAAGAAAACCGGAGACCGCCGAAGATCTCGTGGCTAGCGTAGTGCTGACGAGGCGGGCGGACCTGACCGACGCGCAGTGGGCAGCGCTGCGACCGCTGCTGCCCAATGTCAAGAAGCCAGGCCGCCCACCGACATGGATCAAACGACTGCTCGTGGACGGCATCCGCTGGCGGGTGCGCTGCCCACGCCGAGTTCGCGCGCTGCCGCCGCGCCGGTTCCCTCGGCGGCCCTGCCGCCCGCACCTGGCGCTCCGGCCGGGTTCTCCGCGCTCACCGACCGCGGCCGCGCGCCGTCCAGCCGCCAGATCTCATGCACCGCGACTCCTTTCCGCTCACTCCGACCCGGCCCGATTATTCCTGATATAGGCGAAATATTGTTTCCGGCGGTAAAGCTTTCCACAGGCTGTGTCCGGCGCTTCGAGCACGACGTGTATGCCCAAGGAGGGTTGCGGAATTGCTTGCGTCAACTGATGTCTGGCCGCTTTCGTCGGCTCAGCTCGCGGTGTGGCTCGGCCAGCAGATGGACCTGGCCAGCCCTGCGTACAGCGTGGCGTCGCATGTCGAGATATGCGGCCCGCTCGACGTCGACCTCCTGCGCGATGTCGTCGAGCAGGTGACCGTGGAGGCCGACACACTGCACATGCGGATCGTTTCTCGCGGAAATGAGCCACTATGGCGACTCGAACCGTCCCGGCGGATACCGCCGAGAATCGTCCACCTCGCTGATTCGGCGCATCTTGCCGACTGGCTGTCGGCCGATCTCGACATTCCGTTCGACCTCGACGGCGAGCTTTTCAGCCATGCGATTCTGATCCGCGAAGACGGCCGGACACACTGGTATCTCAAGTTCCACCACATCATCGGTGACGGCAGGACAATGGGCCTGCTGATCGACCGCGCCGCGCGCATCCACAGCGCGCTCGCCACCGGCACACCTGTTCGGCCCGCCGACTGGGGTTCGGTCCGTGCCATCACCGAACTCGACCGGTCGCCGGAGGCCCGGTCGCTTCGGGAACGAGACCGACAGTATTGGCTCGACACGCTGTCCTGCTGGGAGCCGGCGGCTGCGCGCGATGCCACCGACGCCGGTCCGCCCGCCAGAACGCTCCGTTCGGTGCTGCCGGTCCCGACATCCGTCGCGACGGGCGTGGTGTCGCTCGCCAAACGTGCCAGGGTGCGGTGGCCGGCGGTGGTGATCGCGGCGGTCGCCATCTGCGTGCGGGAACGGACGTCACGGCCGGAGATGGTGCTGCGGTTGCCCGTCGGTGGCCGGACGGATCGAACAGTGCTCCGGACGCCCGGCCCTGCAGCGACCGCGGTGCCCGTGCGATTGTCGCTGCCCGCTGCACTGCCGATCGGTGAATTCCTGCGACAGGTCGACATCGGTGTCAGCGCGGGCATCGCCCACCAGGGCTGTCCGATCGAGGAGGTGTTGCGCGCACTGCCCGGCGGTCCGGCGCCCGGCGAGTTGTTCAGCGCCGCCGTGAACGTGTTCCCGCTCGACGACCGCTTCCGGTTCGGTGATCACGACGCCGTCGGACATCCGCTGTCGAGCGGTCCGACCGACGAACCCGCCGTCATGGTGTACGGCAGTGAGCGGGCGCGCCGGATGACCCTGTGTGTCGACCTGAACGCCACGCGGAACACCGAACGGGACCTGCGTCGCTGGGAACGGCAGGTGCTCGACGTGCTGGCCGCGCTGGTCACCGCCGACCCGCTGGACCCGGTGGCGGACGTGCGGCTGACCGCACCGGACGCGCAACCGAGCACCGACCACGCTGGCCAGACGGTCGATGCCGACCGCCACACCATCCTGGATCTGGTCGTCGCACAGGCCATCGCGACCCCGGACGCGATCGCGGTCGAGGCGGCCGGAGAGCGGTGCAGCTACCGCGAGATGGTCGGCAGAGCCGACCGGCTGGCCGCGGCGCTCGTCCGGCGAGGTGTGCGGCCGGAAACCCCGGTCGCCATCGGCATGTCCCGGTCGATACACCTGCCGGTCGCGCTGCTGGCGACGCTGCGAGCCGGTGCCTGCTACGTGCCGCTCGAACCGACGCACCCTGAACGTCGGCTCCGGTCGATCATGACGGAGACCGGCTGTTCGCTGGTTCTGGTCACCGCGGACGGCGAGTTCCGCGATCTGGGCGAGGATGTCGAACGGCTTGCGGTGGACGAGTTTTCACCCGTAGGCGACCGATCCTTGCTGCCCGCCGTCGATCCGGACGGCCTGGCGTATCTGATCTACACCTCGGGTTCCAGCGGTACCCCGAAGGGCGTCGCCGTCCCGCATCGCGGGCTGCTCAACCGTACTATGTGGACTGTTAACCATCAGGCGATGAGCCCTGCCGACCGGGTGTTGCAGAAGACGCCGCTGAGTTTCGACGCGGCGGGCTGGGAATTCTTCGCCCCGCTCATCAGCGGTGGCACCCTGGTACTCGCCGCCGACGGCGCCGAACGCGATCCCGCGCTGTTGCTCCGTGAGGTAGCCCGGCACCGGATCACCGTGTTGCAGGTGGTGCCGTCCGTGTTGCGGGCGCTGGTCGACCAACCCGGTTGGACCGGATGCGAGACACTGCGATTGGTGTCCTGCGGCGGTGAGCCGCTGCGTGCGAGCCTGGCCCGCCGACTCGCCGACCGGGTGAAGGCGGAACTGTGGAACACCTACGGCCCGACCGAGTGCTCCATCGACGTGACGGCCGGTCTCGCCGATCCCGCACAGGTTTCCGGCCCGGTGCCCATCGGCGGGCCGATCGACAACAGCGTGGTCCGGGTGCTGGACTGCGACGGTGTGCCGGTGCCCGTCGGCGTCGCCGGTGAGCTGTACGCGGGCGGCGCCGGTGTCGCGCGTGGCTATCTGGGCCGGCCCGATCTGACTGCGGAGCGATTCGTACCCGATCCGTTCGGCCACGGTGGCAGGCTCTACCGGACTGGGGATCTCGCGCGGTGGCGCGAGGACGGGACGCTGGACTACCTCGGCAGGATGGACGATCAGGTCAAGGTCAATGGAGTGCGGATCGAACCGGCAGAGGTCGAGGCCGCGCTCGCCGAACACCCCGACGTCACGGGCACGGCCGTCATCGCGGCCACCGATGGGCGCGGCAGCCACCTCGTCGCCTACCACAGCGGTGCCATGGATCCGCGACCCGCCGAGTTGCGTGCCTTTCTCGCCAAGCGCATTCCCGAAGCCTTGATTCCCACGCGGTTCGTGCCGCTGCGCGAACTGCCTCGCACGGTCAGCGGCAAGATCGACCGGCACGCCCTCACGGCGATGGCGAGCGACGACACCCGCGGGCGGCCACAGATCGTGGCACCGAGAACCGAATCGGAAATGATGGTCGCCCGGGCCTGGGGCACGGTGCTCGCCGCCGACGGATTCGGTGTGCACGACGACTTCTTCGAGCGAGGCGGTTCGTCACTGAGTCTGACCGCGCTGGCCCGCGAATTGAGCGTACTGGCGGGCGTGCCGGTTCCGTTCCGCACGTTGTTCACCCGGTCCACCGTGGCGGCGCAGGCGGCACTGCTGACCGAACTCGGCGGCGACGCGCGGACCGACAGCCGGAACACCGGAGCCGAGGAATCCGGTCCTACGCCACTGTCATCCGGCCAGCGGCGACTGTGGTTCCTCGATCAGGTCAGCCCGGAGAGCGCCGAATGGGTTGTCCCGGTCTTCGTCCGCATACCCGGAAGCGTCGATCCGTCGCGGGTACGTGCCACGCTGAGGGCACTGGCCCGGCGGCATGCCATGCTGCGTGTCCGCTACGAGGAGCACGACGGTGATCCCCGCCAGCTGATCGAGCCGGAGCCGAACGTCGAACTGGAGGTGATCCACTGTTCGGCAGCCGAGCTACCCGATCATTGCGCGCGGCAGCTCGAACGGGGCTTCGACGTCGCGAATGGCCCGGTCTGGCGGTCGATGCTGGCCGTCACCGACGTCGGCACGCCACTGCTGCTGGTCACCGTGCACCACAGCGCCTTCGACGGACGTTCCGCCGTGGTGCTGGAGCGGGACTTCCGCGAGCTGTACCGGGTTGGCGGCGATATCGAAGCCTCGAACCTGCCTGCGCTCCCTATGTCCTATACGGACTACGTGCGTCGGCAGAGCGTCGAATTGACCGAGGAGTTCGTCGAGCAGGAGCTGGCGTTCTGGCGCGAGGAACTGTCCGCCGTCGCCGGGCAGGACCTGCCTGCCGACCATACCCGACCGCCGGTGCGCGATCCGCGCGCCGCTGTCGAGACCTTCACCGTGCCGCCGGAGGTCGCCGACGCGGTGATCATGATTGGTCATCGTTGCGGTGCCACACCGTTCACCACGTTCCTGACCGCACTCGCCACGCTACTGGCGAGGATCTCCGACCGCTGGGATGTCGTGGTCGGCACCGCGGTCGACGGCAGGGATCTGCCTGAGGTCGACGACGTGGTCGGATTCTTCGTCAATTCGGTGGCGCTGCGCTGCCGGCTGGCCCCTGAATGGGGTTTCGCCGCTGCCGTCGCCTCGGTCGGCCGTGGCTGCCGATCCGCGTTGGCACATGGGCGAACGCCGTTCGAGCGGCTGGTCGACGACCTGGGCGTGGACCGCGATCCGGCGCGCACACCACTGTTCCAGGTCGCGTTCAACCTGTACGAGGACGGCACCACCAACGAAGCGCTGTCCCATCAGGACGTTGAACTCCTGGTGCGAGGCAGGCGGGCCACCAAGACTGACCTGAGTCTTTTCCTGCGACGCACGGCCGATGGTGGCGTGCAGGGCGCGTGGGAATACGCGACGTCGTTGTTCGACCCGGACACCGTCGCATCGCTGGGACCGCGGCTGGTCCACCTGTTGACCGCTGTCGCGGCCGATCCGGACCTCAGACTGGACGCGATACCGTTGGTGGATCAGGACGAACGGGATCAGCTGCTGACCCGGGCCGAGGGACCGGCGGTCGAGCCGTCGCCGGACACCGTGCTGGACATGATCAGGGCACAGGTCGCGCGGACGCCGGATGCGCCCGCGTTGTTCTCTTCCGGCGGCACGATGAGCTTCCGCGAGCTCGATCAGTTGGTCGACGGGATTGCTGCGCGGCTACGCGTGGCCGGGATCGGCGTCGGTGACGTCGTCGCGGTACTGCTGCCCAGGACTCCCGATCTGATCGGCACGCTGCTGGCCGCGTGGCGGGTCGGCGCGGCATATCTGCCTTTGGACATGGCGACACCGCCAGAACGAGTCGACCGGCTTGTACGTGCCTCCGGGGCGAGGGCGGTTGTGACCGCCTCCGAGGGCGAGGTGGTCGTCACCGGCACGGAGGACGGTGCGGGATATGACAGGCCGTCACACGCCCAAATCGACCCGGACAGCCTGGCCTACCTCATCTTCACGTCCGGTTCCACCGGCGAGCCCAAGGGGGTCCGGATCACCCACCGGAGCCTGGCCTGCCACATCCGGTGGGCCGCTGGCGCGTTCGGCGCGAACGGACCCGGGGGAGCGCCTTTGTTCTCGTCGGTGGCCTTCGATCTGGTGGTGCCCACCATGTTCGTGCCGTTGGTAACCGGCAGGCCGGTGCGGTTGGTGCCGCAGGATGTGCCACTGGATGAACTGGGCGCCGAGTTGGCGCGCGGCGGTCCGTACTCGTTCGTCAAGCTCACCCCGGCACATCTGGATCTGTTGCGCCAGCAGCTGAACCCGTCCCAGCTTGACAATCTCGCGCACATCTATGTTGTTGCCGGTGACCGGTTTTTCGGCGCCGACGCGAACTGGTGGCTCGACCTGCTCGGCGCAGGCCGGCTGCGCAACGAGTACGGCCCGACCGAAGCGACCGTCGGTACGTCCATCCATCAGGTCGACGTCGCACAGACCGCCGACGTGGTGCCGATCGGCCGGCCGCTGCCCGGTGTCACCGCGCACGTGCTGGACGGCGACCTGCGCCTGGTGGCACCCAGAGCCATCGGCGAGCTGTACGTCGGCGGTGCCGGACTGGCCCAGGGCTATTCGGATCCCGCGCAGACCGCGGCACGATTCGTGCCCAACCCATACGGCCCGCCGGGCAGCCGGCTCTATCGCACCGGTGACCTGGCCAGCGTCACGACCGACGGAACGTTGCGATTTCACGGCAGGACCGACGACCAGCTGAAGATCAACGGATATCGCGTTGAGCCCGCCGAGGCCCGTTCCGCGCTGCTCACGCACGCCGATGTGCGGGACGCGGCCGTGCTCGCGCAACGACTGGAATCGGGTGGACTGCGCATGATCGGCTACGTCGTGCCGTACGGCGAGCCGCCCGGCATTGCCGATCTCGAGGCGCACTGCCGAATGCGGTTACCGGACTACCTGGTACCCGGCAGGCTGGTCGTGGTTCCTCGCTTGCCGCTCAACGCGAACGGCAAGCTCGACCGGGCCAGACTCGCCGCGCTGGAGCCGATAATCCCGACGTACGACGATGGTGCCGCCGACGAGCCGGACCCGGTGCGGGAACGGATCACGGAGATCTGGCGAGGCCTGCTCAACGTTCCGGCTGATGTGCCGATCGACGCACGCGAGTCGTTCTTCGCGCTTGGCGGGCATTCCCTGCTGCTGGTGCGGATGATCGTCCAGGTGAAGGAGGCGTTCGAGATCCCGCTCCCCTTCTCGGTCGCGATCGAGGGCCCTACGCTCGCGGAACTCGCTGACTTCGTCACTGCACAGATCGAGGCCGAGGTGGCGAACATGAGCGAGGCTGAGGCAGCCGAAGCGCTGCGCGGGCAGAACAACGGGCAGGAAGGCTGACATGGCCGAGCAGCGAACCGTGGCTCACGCCGAGTTGTTGCGCCGTCGGCTCAGCGGCCGGACCGTCATGACCACGCGCGGGATCGCGAGGGCCCGGCGCGGCGGACCGCTGCCGCTGTCGTTCGGGCAACGCAGGCTGTGGGTGCTCGATCAGCTCGAACCCGGTCGCATCGAGTATCTGATGCCCGGCGGGCTGCGGTTGCGCGGTCCATTGGCCGCACCGCAGTGGTCGGACGCCTGGCGGAAGCTGGTGCACCGGCACGAGATTCTGCGCACCCGGTACGAAACCCGCGATGGTGAACCGGTACAGGTCATCGACCCGGCCGGCAAGGCCGAAATGTCCACTGTGGATCTTAGTGCCGAACCCGATCCGGAGCGTGCGGCCGTCGTGTTCGCGCATGGTCAGGCCACCCGGCCGTTCGCACTGGACCGGGAGCATCCGATCCGGTGCTGGCTGCTCCGGCTCGGCCTGCGGGATCACGTCTTTTTCGTCGTCCTGCACCACATCGCGTTCGACGGCTGGTCGGTCGACGTGCTGCTGCGCGATCTCGGCGAATACTACCTGGCGTCCGTCACCGGCCGGGACGCGGATCTGGCACCGCTGACGGTGCAGTACGCCGACTACGCGAAGTGGCAACGGGAACAACTGGACGAGCGGCTGGACGGCGAACTCGCGTACTGGCGTGACCGGCTGGCCGGTCTCGGCCCCCTCGCGCTGCCCACCGATCGGCGCAGGCCTGCCGCCCGCGACAACGCCGGTGACAGTGTCGACTTCGTGCTCCCCGCGCCGCTAGCCAACCGGTTGCGTGAACTGGCCAGGCAGCACGACTGCACACCATTCATGGCCGTGCTGGCGGCCTTCACCGCGGTACTCGCCCGGCATTCGGGGCAGCGGGACATCGCCGTCGGGGCACCGGTGGCAGGCCGTGACGAGCCGGAGATCGCCCGGCTGATCGGGTTCTGTGTGAACACGGTCGTGTTGCGCTGCCGGTGGGAAGCCGAACCCGGTTTCACCGACCTGCTCGCGCTGGCCCATGCCGCGACGACGGGAGCCTTGGCACATCAGCGGATCCCGTTCGAGAAGCTCGTCGCCGAACTCGAACCGGATCGCGACCTGTCCCGCAATCCACTGTTCCAGGTCAGCTTCAGCATGCGCGACACCGGCCCGGACGAACGCCGGCTCGCCGACCTGTCCGCGTCCCGATGGGCGGTGCCCACCAACACGGTCAAGTTCGACCTCAGTCTGACGGCGACCGAGCGGCCGACCGGCGAGATCGCCTGCACGTTCGACTACGCTACGGCGCTGTTCGACCGGGACACCGTCAGCAGGCTCGCGACGCACCTGACCAACCTCGTGACTGGTGCGATGGACGACCCCGCAATGCCGATCTCGCGCCTGCCGCTGCTGACCGACGCCGAGCGGTCCACCCTGCTGGCCAACGGAAACGGCGCCGAAGACGCGCCAGCTTTCACCGGCAGCCTGCCCGAGCGGTTCGAGCGGACGGCCGAACGGGTACCGGACGAGACCGCCATCGTGTCCGGCACCGACCGCCTGAGCTATCACCAACTCAACGTACGGGCCAACCGGATCGCGCACCATCTGCGGGAACTCGGCGTTGGTCCGGAGACCGTCGTCGGGGTGTGCCTCGACCGTGGCCCCGACCTGATTCCAGCCCTGCTGGGCGTAGTGAAGGCGGGCGCGGCCTACGTGCCGCTAGATCCCGCGAATCCCGTGGCGCGCCTTCGGTACATCGCCGAGGACATCGCGCTGCCCGTGATCGTCACGAACAGCGCGCACAAGCAGCGTGCGGCCGACATCAGCGGCGGCCGGACGCTGGTGCTGGACGAACAGGAAGCCGAACTGTGCAGTAGACCGGCCACGAATCCGCGGATCACGGCGCACGAGGACAATCTCGCCTACGTCATCTACACATCGGGTTCCACCGGGCGTCCCAAGGGCGTCGGGGTGACGCACCGGAACGTGCTGCGGCTGTTCTCGGCGGCCGCTGACCGGTTCGCCCCACGACGCGACGACGTCTGGACGATGTTTCACTCCTACGCCTTCGACTTCTCAATCTGGGAACTGTGGGGCGGACTGCTGCACGGCGGGACGGTCGTGGTCGCCTCGTTGGACGTCGTCCGTTCGCCCGACGACTTCCTCGATCTTCTTGTGCGGGAACGGGTGACCGTCCTCAACCAGACCCCGTCGGCGTTCCGTGCCCTCGTCGGGCTCGCCGCCGACAACGATCCACGGCTCGACCGCTTGGCGCTGCGTGCCGTGATACTGGGCGGGGAACGGGTCGAACCGGCCGAACTGTCGCCATGGGTGAGCGGGCTGGGATCGTCCGCACCCGTGCTGGTGAACATGTACGGCATCACCGAGACGACGGTGCACGTGACCGCGCACCACATCGCTGCCCGGGATCTCGCGCCCGGTGCGGGCAGCCCGATCGGCGGGCCGCTGGACGATCTGACGGTCCGCCTGCTCGACGAACACGGAAACCTGGTGCCGGTCGGCGTGTGGGGCGAGATCCACGTCGGCGGTGCCGGTGTCACCCGCGGCTACCTCGGGCGGCCGGAACTGACTGCGGCACGCTTCGTACCTGACCCGTGGGGCCCTCCCGGTGCGCGGCTGTATCGCAGCGGCGACCTGGCCCGCTGGCTGGCCGACGGCGGCCTGGAATACGGCGGCCGGATCGACAACCAGGTGAAGATCAGGGGATACCGCATCGAACTCGGCGAGATCGAGGCCGAGATCGCAGCACAGGCAGGGATCGCGGACGCGGTGGCGACGCTCAGGACGGACCCGTCCGGGCGGCAGCGGATCGTCGCCTACGGAGTGGCCGCACCCGGCCATCCGATCGGCCCGGCGCAACTGCTCGATCAGCTGCGCGAGTCACTGCCGTCGTACATGGTGCCTGCCGACTTCGTCGTAGTGGACAGCATTCCCTTGACCACCAACGGAAAACCGGACCTGGCCGCGTTGCCCGAGTTGGACGGGGCACGTTCGACGGGCACGCGAGCAGCGCGAGGCACGGCCGAACGACTGTTGTGCGACGTCATCGCCGACGTGCTGTCGGTATCCGAGGTCGGCCCTGATGAGAACTTCTTCGCGATGGGCGGAGACAGCATCACCGCGTTGCAGGTGGTCAGCCGTGCCAGGGCGGCCGGGCTGAGCCTGTCGCCCGGCGAGGTGTTCCAGCACAAGACCGCCGCCGCATTGGCGACCGTCGCTGTGCCCGCCGGTGCCCGGCCGACCGTCGATGCGGACTCGCCGCTCGGCGAATTGCCACTCACCCCGGTGATGCGGTGGACGCGGGAACGCGGCGGACCGCAGGCCCACCATCACCAGTCCCTGCTGGTGCACACTCCGGCCGGTCTGACCGAGGATCGTCTCGTCACCGCGTTGCAGGCGGTCATCGACCACCACGACGCGTTGCGGATGCGGCTGCACGAGGCAACCGAATCACTGTGCGTCCGGGCGGCCGGTTCGGTCGCGGCGCGGGATCGCTGTCGTCGGGTCGATGTCGGTGCGCTCGATCCGGCGACCCGTGCCGGCGTGTTCGCCGAACACGCCGCCGTGGCGGCCGGGCTGCTGGATCCAGAATGCGGCATTCTCGTGCAGGCCGTGTTGTTCGCCGGTGGACCGGACCAATCGGGTCACCTGCTGCTCACCGTGCACCACCTCGCTGTGGACGGGGTGTCCTGGCGGATTCTGCTCGCGGATCTCGCCGCTGCGGCCACCGCCGTCATGGCGGGGCGGCACCCGTCACTCGATCCGGTCGGCACGTCGTTCCGCACCTGGGCGAAACGACAACTCGACGCCGCGAACGCACCGGCCAGCATCGCCGAACTGCCGCTGTGGACGGGCATGCTGGCGCAGCCGGAGCAGCATTTCGGTGTGCGGCCACTGGATCCGGCCCGCGATGTACGCCGGAGCGCCCGCACGGTCAGCCTGCACCTGCCGACCGGCCCGGCGCGGACGCTGCTTGCCGCGCTACCGGCCGCATTCCATGCGAACGTCGATGAGGTGCTGCTCACCGGGTTCGTGCTCGCATTGCGGCAGTGGCGAACCACGGCCGGTCACGTCGCGCGTGACGTGCTCGTCGACGTCGAACGGCATGGCCGCACCGGTACGGATCTTGACCTCTCGCGAACGGTCGGCTGGTTCACCTCCATCCATCCGGTCCGCCTCGATCTCCCGGCCGCGGACCTCACCGACGCGGGCGAACTGGCCGATGCCGTCAAACGGATCAAGGAGACCTTCCGCGCGATCCCGGACAACGGCATCGGTTTCGGATTGTTGCGCTATCTCAATTCCGACACCGCCGCACGGCTGTCCGGTCTGGCGCGTCCGCAGATCGCCTTCAACTATCTTGGCCGGTTCGCCACGCTCGATCCGAGTGCCACCGCATGGACACCGGCTGCCGAGGGGGAGGGCCTGCGTGGCGGCGGTGACCCGGACATGCCGTTCGCCCATGCCATCGAAATCACCGCCTACACCGAGGACGGCGCGGCCGGACCTCGGCTGGTGCTGAGTCTGTCGTGGCCGGACGAGCTGTTCGCGGAGACGGAGACGCGGGAACTGCTGGACCGGTGGTCGACGGCGCTGGTCGCGCTGGCCGAACCCTTGGGGCAGCCCGGATTCGGCGGGCACAGCCCTGCCGACTTCCCGCTGGTTTCCCTCGCTCAGCACGACATTGACGAACTCGAGCGTGCCCATCCGGCCATCGTGGACGTCTGGCCCGCCGGTCCACTCCAGCAGGGACTGCTGTTCCACGCACTGTACGACCGGCCGGCCCCCGAGGTCTACACCGTGCAGATCGCGTTCGACCTGCCCCACTGGCTCAGCGTGTCCACGTTTCGTGCCGCGATCGCCGCCATGCTTGCCCGCCATCCCAATCTCAGGGTCGGCATGTGGGTCACCGGGCAGGCCGGGGCGGTGCAGTTCGTGCCGGACACCGCTGATCCACAGTGGACGGAAATCGAGTTTGCCGGATCGGACGAACGGAAGCTCGCCGAGTTCATGGCAGCGGACCGGGTCCGCCGATTCGACATGACCGAACCACCGTTGCTGCGGCTGACCGGCATCCGGCTGGGCGCCGACCGCTACCGGGTGGTGCTGACGTGCCATCACCTGTTGCTGGACGGCTGGTCGATGCCGTTGTTCGCCAGGGAATTGCTGGCACTTGCCGGCTCGGCGTCCGAACTGCCCGCTCCCGCCCGCTACCGCGACTATCTCGCCTGGCTGATCGGCCGGGACCGGGACGCGGCCGAACGTGCCTGGGCCGGCTATCTGACCGGGCTGGCCGATCAGGTGCCGCTGGTCCCGTCGGGATGGAACCGGACACCGCTGCCGGTCGAGGACATCCCGTTCGAGTTGGGCGTACAGCTCACCGACAAACTCCGGGCGGCGGCCGCTGCCTCGTCGTTGACGATGAACACCATCGTGCAGGGCGCGTGGGGACTGCTGCTCGCCTGGCTGGGCGGTGGCCGTGATGTCGTCTTCGGCAGCACGGTCGCGGGCAGGCCACCGGACGTCGACGGAATAGAGTCGATGATCGGGTTCTTCCTCAACGTAGTGCCGGTTCGGGTGCGCGTCGAGGGTGCCACGGCGGCGGCCGGCATGCTGGCCCGGATCCAGCACGAGCAGTCCGAGCTGATCGAGCACCATCACCTCGATCTGGCCAGTATCCAGCGCATCGCTGGCCGCGCCGAGCTGTTCGACAGCGTGATCGTGTTCGAGAACTTCCCGGTCACGGCCGAGGCGATCGCCGCCGCGGCCGAGTTCGCCGACTACGAATGTCACCATTCGCTGCATTTTCCGTTGGCGTTGGTGGTGTATCCGGATCCGGGGACAGGTATGCGGCTGCGCTTTCGGCCCGACCTGTTCGACTCCGACCGCGTGAGGAGCATCGTCGACTCGCTGCGCACGGTGTTGTGGCGAATCGCCGACGATCCGCAACAGGCGACCAGCGCGGTGATCGCACTCACCAGCGACCAACGCCGAACTCTGGCCGGATACAGCGTCGGCGCACGGACGCGGCCACCGGCACACCTGTTGCCCGAGTCGATCGAAGAGCAGGCGGCCCGCACTCCTCACCGGATCGCATTGCGGCACGGCGACGAGGAGCTGAGTTTTGCGGAACTGAACGAACGCGCGAACCGGTTGGCGCATCGATTGATCGCCCACGGCGTCGGACCGGAGCAACGGGTGGCGTTGTGCCTGCCGAGATCCACGGGCCTGGTGATCGCGATGCTGGCCGTGTTGAAGGCTGGTGCCGCCTACCTGCCGGTCGATCCGCGCCATCCCGAGCAGTATCGCCAGCAACTGCTCGCCGACGCGCAACCCTCGGTCGTGCTCACCGAACACGACCTCGACGACGACGAGACGGCCGCGTCCACCAACCCGGCCGACGCCGACCGGGTCGCACCGCTGGACCGGGCGCATCCGGCGTACGTGCTCTACACGTCCGGTTCGACCGGCCGGGCGAAGGGCGTCGTCGTCGAACACGCGGCGCTCATCGACTTCTGCCGGTGGTTCGTCACGGAAATGGGCACCGAACGACTTTCCCATGTCGTGGCGGCCACCTCGGCCAGTTTCGATGTGTCGGTGCTGGAACTCTTCCCGCCGCTGCTGGTTGGCGGTGCGATCGAGTTGATCCCCGACCTGCGTTCGGTTTCGGCGGGCCCCGACACGAAGACCCGACCGGCGAGCCTGGTCAGTGGCGTGCCGTCAGCGTTCGCCGCGCTGGGCGCGAACGCCCCGGCGTACCGGGCGGGCACGGTGGTGTGTGCCGGTGAGTCGTTGCACGCGGACGTGATCGATGGGGCGCGCGCCTTCTTCGGCGCGGACGACGTGCTCAACCTCTACGGCCCCACCGAGGCGACGGTGTGCGCCACCCGATGGCGGTCGGTCGAGACGGCGGCCGGCCCGGTGCCGATCGGGCGGCCACGGTGGAACACCACGGTCGCGGTGCTCGACGACGATTTGACGCCCGTGCCGCCGGGCGCGCGTGGCGAGTTGTATATCGCGGGCGCCGGGCTGGCGCGTGGCTACCTCGACGATCCGGCCCAGACCGCGGAGCGGTTCCTGCCCGACCCGTACGGGCTGCCGGGTACGCGGATGTACCGCACCGGCGATCTGGCCCGCTGGAACGCCGACGGGCAACTGGAGTTCGCCGGCCGCCGCGACGACCAGGTGAAGGTCCGTGGTTTCCGGGTGGAACCGGCCGAGGTCGAGGCCGCGCTGCGCGGATGTCCTGGTGTCACCGGTGCGGCCGTCGTGGCACATGGCGCGGATCGCGGCGACATGCGGTTGGTCGGCTACGTCGTCGCGCGACAACGCGCCGGCATCGAGCGGGACATCCTTGCCCACTGCCGGGATGCGCTGCCCGCGCATCTGGTGCCTGCCGCCGTCGTCGTGCTCGACACGCTGCCCACGACGGCGAACGGCAAGCTCGATCGGCATGCGCTGCCTCCACCGGCCGTGTCCGCGTCTCATTCCGGACGACCGCCGACAGCGACCGAAACCTACCTCGCCACGGTGCTTGCCGAGATCCTGGACGTGCCGTCGGTCGGCACCCACGACAGTCTCACCGACCTCGGCGGCCACTCGTTGCACATCCTGCGGCTGGCCGGGCAGCTACGCGCCGACCACGGCGTTGGTGTCGATCTCGCCGATCTCATGGCGCATCGGACCGTCGCCGAACTGGCCACGGTCATCGAAGCGACGAAGGAGAAATCCAGAACCGGTGACGTTGTCCAGCTGTACCAACGGTTCCCTTACCCATCGGCGGATGCCGAAGCGCAGCCGATCTTCGATCTCGCCAATGGCATGGCGTTCTGCCTGTCCGACGAAGAGCTCGACGGCTGGCGAGTGGCCGATATCGGTTGCGGCACTGGGCATCGGGTCGTCGCGCTGGCGCAGCGTTACCCGATGGCACGGTTTGTCGGCATCGACCCGGCGCAGTCCTCTCTCGCCGTGGCACGGCGGCTGGCGCTACGGAACCAGGTGACCAACGTGGACTTCCGGTGCGGCGCGATACCCGATGCCGACCTGCCGGGATCATTCGACCTGATCGTGTGTTCCGGCGTCGTGCATCACTTGCCGGACCCCGAAGCCGGTCTCGCCTGGCTGGGACGGCGACTCGGTCCGGCGGGGCTGCTCTTCCTGTGGCTGTACGACATGGTCGGCGAGTACGACCGACTGCTGGATCGCGAACTGGCCATGTTGCTGGCGGATGGACCCGCCGACCTCGCGGTGGTGCGGGAACTCGGGCTCTCCCTGTCACCGACCCGGTACGGCGCGACAGCGAAGCCGGCGGGGGAGTTGACGCCGGACGCCGCCGACGCGATGGCCGCCGACGCTTACCTGAATCCCGTCGTCGCACCGTATCGGTTCGTCGACATGCGGCGGGTGCTGGAATCCCTGTCACTGGACTGGATCGCCGGATCCGGCGTACACGTCGACGGTGACAGCAGGCTACTGGACTTGAGCCGCGTGGAACGTGACGGACCCTGGTACGTGCGGGCCGAGGACGAGATCGCGAACGGAAGGCTAAGGTCGCAGATCGAAGCGATGCCGAATCACGAGAAGGCCACGGCGATCGAACTGTCGTTGCGTCCCAGCGGACTCAGCGTGCTCGCCGGTCGGCGACCCGGGCTCGCTCGCTGCCTGCCCAGGATCCGGGGCAACATACTGTTCGAGCGCGACGACGAGGGGAGCGGCGCACAATGACGCTCGCGGCCGAATTCCTGGCCCGGATCGACGGGATCAACGCGCACGAGAGCGACTACCTCTACGAAGAGGTCTTCCTGCGCCGCGCTTACTTACCGCCCGGCATGACGCTGCCGCCCGGCGCGATCGTGTTCGACGTGGGTGCCAACATCGGTATTTACACGCTGTTCGTGTTGTCCGAGTGCCCGACCGCGTCGGTCTACGCATTCGAACCGGTGACACCGATCGTGGCGAAGCTCCGGCGCAACACGGCGGGATTCGGGCCCAGGGTGTCGGTGCTCGACTACGGACTGTCTGATGTGGACCGTGAGGTCGATTTCACGTACTATCCCGGCTATTCGACCATGTCCGGCCAGCGAAGTTACGCCGATCCGGCCGCCGACAAGGACCTCGTCCGGGAGCGGATCACGATGGATCTCGATCCCGGTGTGCTGGGGGAGTTGCTCGACTATCGATTCCGCGAGCACACCTGCCGATGCCGGGTTCGCCCGCTGTCGTCGGTGATCGACGAGTGCGCTGTGCCGAGGGTGGACATGCTCAAGATCGACGTGCAGCGAGCAGAGGCCGATGTGCTGCGCGGCATCGCCGACCGGCACTGGCCGCTGATCGGCCAGATCGTGATGGAGGTGCACGACGAGTCCGGCACCCGCACCGGCGGCGTGCTGTCCGGCATCGTCGAACTGTTGCGAGGGCATGGGTTTCGCGTCCAGGCGTTACAGGAGTCCGCGCTCGCGGGCACCGACAGGTACCTGGTGTGCTCGGTCGCCGGTCACTGGCCGAGATAGGCGAGGACCGCCAGCACCCGCGAGGAGGGCATCTGGGGTGTGCGTGCCGAAAACTCCATTCACACAGGTCAAGCCGCAGATCGATACTCGTGGAGGACGCCGCCAAGACGATCTCCTCGACGGACGGTGAGCCGATCGACCCGTTCAGCTTTTAGGGCCTCAAGCAGGGATTTCAGCGGTGCTGCCGCGGCAAGTGATCGATGGGTGCGATGCAGGTTGTAGTGGCGTTCATACTCGCGAAGTGCGTGCCGGAGGTGGGCCTCGTTCCAGATCAGCGCTCGATCCAGTAACTCGGCACGCGGTGTCTTCACCCAGCGTTCCATCCTTTCACCTGTCCGTCCGGCTCCGGTTGTGCGGAGCCGGACGGACAGAGGGTGCTCGACAAAATGTGTTACTGGCCGATCAAGTCGTTCATCCAGCCGGTCACCGCGTCGTGGAACAGCGGCGCGTTCGGCGCGTAATTGATCGAGTGCCCGTAGCCTGCCACCACAAACGTGCGCAGGTGCGCCTCGGGCGAGTAGTACGCGGTTTCGCCCTGCCGCAGGCTTTCCGCGCTGGAACAGTCGCTGGCCAGCGGGCGGCAGAAGACGTTGTCCTCCTCGCCCATCGCCAGGAATACCGGCACGTTGATCTGCCTGCTGTAGGGCAGCACCAAACCGATCAGGACGGCGTCCACGATCTCGCCGGGCGCGATCAGGTCTTTGTTCGCTTCTTCCTCGTCGATGACCTGCTGGTCGTACGGGCCGGGGTTGTGGAAAGCGGCGTACCGCGTGCCTGGCAGCGTGGTCAGGTATCCCGGGTCCAGTCCGGCGACCTTGGACATCCGCGCGTCCAGCACCGCCGGGCTCAGTGCGGTCAGCGTGGGCATCACGGTCAGCGCGGCGACCCGGTGGGTGAACCCGGTGATCACCACGCCGTCGACGTCGTGGAAAGTGGCCGCTTCGATGATCGTGGTGGCCGATCCGAGCGAGTGTCCGACGAGGACGATCTTGCCGAATTTGGATCCTACCGCGCCGGTTCGCATCGCCTGGATGGCGTGATGCACCGCGTTGGCCTGGCTGCTCGCGGTCAGCAGGGAGCTCGGCGGCTTGGAGCTGCGCCCTGAGCCGACCCGGTCTATCGCCAGGGTGGCGTATCCCGCGCTGTTCACCGCCTTGCGGAACGATTGGCTGTCCGGCAGGCCGGGCGGGTCGTAGTAGGTCGAGTTGTACGTACCGCCGGGCACCAGCACCTGCAGGGTGCGGCTGCCGCCGGGCGGGACGCACAGCCTGCCGTACATGGTCTGATCGTTGAGCCCCAGCAGTGGCAGATCCACCAGCGACACGGGGATGTTCAGGTCCTGGCAGGTCGCCTCGTCGGCGGACGCCTGCGTTGGGGTGAGGACCGTACTGACGCACAGCAGAGCCATCGCCGCGGCGACGGCCCGGCGCGAGAACAAACGCACAAAAACTCCATATTCCGTTGTGTGGACTACTAATCCCGCGGGCGCACCGTCATCGGCAGGCCGCGCGGGTAGGCGATCGTCGTGTAGCGCACCCGGACCGGGCCGGCGGGCTCTAAACGCCACCGCGCGAGGATCGTGGCCAGACCGATGACCACCTCGGCCCGGGCGAACAGGTGGCCGATGCACTGCCGGATCCCGTTGCCGAACGGGATAAATACCCCGGGCGGCAACGAGCGCACCCGGTCGGTGGACCAGCGGTCCGGGTCGAAAACGTCCGGGCGGTCCCAGTAGCGGGGATCGGTGTGCAGGGCGAGCGGGCTGAACATCACCTCGTCGCCGGGCCGCAGCCGCACCGGGCCGAGGTCGATTTCGTGTTCGGTCCGGCGCATCAGGATCCACAGCGCGTACATCCTCAGCACCTCGCTGACCACCTGCCTGGTGCGGGCCAGCGCGGGCAGGTCGTCGAAGGTGACCGGGCGCCCGTCGAGGACCTGGTCCACCTCGGTCCGCACCCGTTCCGCCAGGTCGGGGTTGCGTCCCAGCTCGTGGCAGGCCCAGGCCAGGATCAGCGCGGTGGTCTCGGTGCCCGCGGTGAGCAGTGTCATCACCTCGTCGTGCACCTGTTCCCGGGTCATCCGCTCCCCGGTCTCGGCGTCCCGGGCCAGCAGCAGCGTGGACAGCAGGTCGCCGTGGTCGGTGTCGGCGTCGCGGCCCGCCATCAGTTCCCGCACCACGGCCTTCATGCGCGCGACGGCCTCGTCGAAGCGGCGGTTGAACGGCAGCTTCTCCGCGAATCCAGGGGAGAGCACCCGGTACATCCCCAGCTGAATGACCAGCGGGATCGAGCGGCGGGCCTCGCGGATCGCCTCCTCGCCCAGTTCGGCGCCGAACAGTGCCTCGCCGACGTTGGTCATGGCCAGGGCTTGCATGTCCGTGTCGATCTGCCGCACCTCGCCTGGCTGCCAGGACTCGGCCATGGCGGTGGTCGCCCGGACCCAGCTCTCGGCGTAGCGGCGCAGGTGCGGCTGGCTGAAGGCGGGCAGCATCAGCTTGCGCTGCCTGCGATGGAAGGGCCCGTCGGAAAGGGCCAGACCGTTGCCCGCGTACGGGCGGAATTTGCGGAACATGATTCCGCTGCCGAAGCTCGATCCATTTGTCACCAGCACGCGGTGAATAATTTCCGGATTCGTGAGAAAATAGGTTTGGAGCGGCCCCAGGAACAGTTTGACCACGTCACCGCGTTCCCGCAGTCCGGCGGTGAATTGGGTGGGACGGCGGACCAGCGCGACTGTGTGTCCCAGCAAAGGCCACCGTCCTGGTGCCACCGGGACGGGCACGCAGACTCCTTGGCATTAGGGGAATAAGGAAGGCCGCAATTTTACGAGCCATTCAGCGGCACCGGCAGCGCCCGATTGGGTAGAACCTCAGCCACGATTGACGGATTAAGGCGTCGGCGCCGAGGTGAGTATGCTGTTCCGGCTCCCGAACCGATGAGGTGCGTGATGGCGGGTACACGGGACTGGGTCCCGGCCGGGGTAGACACGAGTTCACCGAACGTCGCCCGGATCTACGACTACTGGCTCGGCGGCAGCCACAACTTCGAGAGGGACCGCACCACCGCGGACCACCTCGAAGGGACGCTGCCTTGGATCCGGCAGTCGGTGCGGCTCAACCGCGCCTTTCTCGGCCGCGCGGTGCGCTTCATGCTTGCCCAGGGCATCCGGCAGTTCCTCGATTTGGGCGCGGGCATCCCCACCGTGGGCAACGTGCACGAGATCGCCCAGCGGGAGGCTCCCGAGGCCCGGGTGGTCTACGTCGACAAGGAGGCGGTGGCGGTCGCGCACGGCGAGCTGCTGCTGGCGGGCAACGACCGCGCCGCGGTCCTGCACGCGGACGTGCGCGACGTGGCCAGGGTGCTGGACAGCTCGGAGGTCCGGCGGTTGATCGACTTCGACGAGCCGGTGGGCTTGCTGTGCATGCTGTTGCTGCACTGGATCCCGGACGAGGACGACCCGGCCGGGCTGGTGCGCGCTTACCAGGAACCACTGGCCCCGGGCAGCTTAGTCGCCTTCACGCACATCACGTCCGACGCGCACCAGGAGTCGTTTGCCGCGGCAAGCGACCAGATGGCGCAGCGGCGCGGCGAGGTACCGCACACCCGTTCCCACGCCGGGATTCTGGGCCTGCTCGGCGATTTGGCGCTGGTCGAGCCGGGGCTGGTGGGCTGCGGCAGCTGGCGGCCTGCCGGGCCGACCGACATCGCCGAAGACCCGTCGTGGAACGAACTGATCTACGCGGGCGTGGCGCGGAAGCCGTGAGCCCATGACCGAACCAGGCAGACACCCGATCCCGGAACCGTCCGAAGACGGGCGCCGCGAGCGCGGCCTGCTCGCGCGCAAGTGGGCCTACTTACTGGGCGGGACCGGCTACGTGCCGTTGGCGCACGCCAGTTTCGAGACCGAACTGGTCGCGCTGCTGGACACCCTGTGCGCCGAGGTGCACGAGAGCGGGCGGAAGCACCCGCCTGGCGGCACCGGTTCGCTGGAGGCCGTGGGTGCCCGGCTGGTCGAGCTGAACTGCTCGGGCGGGCAGCCGATCACCGTCACGATGGCTGTTCTGAGCAAAGGCATGCTCGCGCTGTCCGAGTTCCAGCCCGTCGAAGAGTTCGCCGAACGCGTGGTGGGCGTGCTCGGCGCGCTGGCCGCGAGCGTGGTGTCGGCCGGGCAACGCGCCATTCTGGCCCAGCAGGAGAGCCTGAAGATGTCCCTGCTCAAGGCCGTTCGGGACGCCAAGTACGAGCTGCGGACCGCGCAGGCGCGATTCGACGAGGTCGCTACGTCGTCGGCGAGCGGCATCCTGGTCGCCGACCTGGACGGCACGCTGGTCACCGTGAACGCCGCGGCGGGCGTGATGCTCGGGCGCGCTCCGGACGAGCTGACTGGGTGCGATCTGTTCGAGCTGATACATCCCGACTACGCGCCGGTTCTGCGCGAGGACTACCGCGCGCTGCTGGCCGGCAAGGTCGAGCGGATCAAGCAATCCCAGCGGTTGCTGCATCACGACGGCGAGGCGGTTTCGGTGTCGTTGACCGCTTCGCTGCTGCACGGCGCCGGGGACGAGCCTAGCCACTTCGTCACCGTGGTCGAGGACGGCACCGAGTTGTTCCTGCTGCAGAACGAACTCAGCCGGCAGGCCTTGCACGACGTGCTCACCGGTCTGCCCAACCGGCAGTGCTTCAGTACGCGGATGGAGACCGTGCTGGGCGAGGCCGACCCGGAGCTGGGCGTGACGCTCCTGCGGCTGGAGCTGGACGCCTTCGCCGTGGTGCGCAACGGGCTCGGCGAGCGCGCGGCCGAACAGCTGCTGGTCACCGTGGCGCGGCGGCTGAAGTCTGTGCTGGCAAAGGAGAAAGCCCTTCTCTCCCGGTTCGGGGACGCGGAGTTCGCGGTGCTGGTGGAGAACGCGCCGGACACACCGCCGCCGGGACGCTTGGTGCACGAGCTGCGCCAGGAGCTGGCCGAACCGACCTATGTGGACGGACACGGGCTGGCCCTGTCGATCAGCGTCGGCGTGGTCAGCCGGACCGCCGAGGGCCGCGACGCCGCCGATCTGCTGCGCGAGTCCCACCAGGCCTTGCACCGGGCCAAAGCCAGCGGGCACGGGCAGTGGGAGCTGTCCCATCCCGAGCAGAACCGGATGGACCGCAAGACCGACGGGCTGGCCGCGGTCATGCCGGGCGCCTTCGAGCACGGGGACGTGCAGGAGCGATACCGGCCGCTGATGCGGCTGGCCGACGGCGCGGTGCACGGGGTGGAAGTGCTGCTCAGCTGGGATCCGCCCGGGGCGGGTGCGCTGTCCGACGAGCGCTGCCGCAGCCTGGCCGAGACCACCGGGCTGATGCTGCCGATGGGCGAGTGGCTGCTGAACACCGCCTGCGAACAGGTGGGCTGGTGGCGGCAACGGCTTGATCGCGACCTGCGGCTGCTGGTCAGTCTGAGCCCGCACCAGGCGGCGGACACGGACCTGCTCACCCGGGTGGTCCGCGTGCTGGAGGAGACGCGCTTCCCGGCCGAGCGGCTGCTGGTCGAGCTGCCCATGCCGGCCCTGGCCGCCGATCTCGGCGAGTCCGGGGACAACCTGCGGGAATTGTCCGGCCTGGGAGTGCGGCCGGTGATCAGCGTCAGCGGACTGGGCGACGGCGCGCTGGCCGCGCTGGTCGACCTGCCGGTGTACGGCGTGCGGCTGGACTGCGGGCTGCTGGACGGGGTCGCGCCGGACTCGCCGGTGGTCGGCCTGTTCCGGGAACTGCCGAGCTTGGCGCACCGGGTCGGCGCGGAGGTGATCGTGGACGGGTTGGCCACTGCCGAGCGGGCGCGGTTCTGGCGGGACGCTGGGGCTGAGCTGGCGCTGGGTGCGCATTGCGGGGAGTCTTGCCGTCCGGGTGAGCTGGCTGACGCTTTCGGGGATTCTGGTTGGCGGACGCCGTAGGCATATTCCGAAACGGGTTCACGGTGTGGAGCGGGCTTCTTGGCGTTTTATTCACTTTCCGGTGTCAAACCGGCGAAATAGTTCGGCAGTCAGGATGACGGCGCCCCATGGTGCGCCGGCAATAGGCCACAAGGTGAACCACGCGGAGTCCGAAGGAAGTCCGACGGCCAGGCAGACGGCCAGATAAGCGGCATTGACAACGACCCAAGCCGCGATGGCGGCCGGTCCGACCAGGAGGGCCGCGAGGCCGCGCTGGCCGGCCGGTAGTTTGGTCAATCGGCGCAGCCACTCGAGTTGCTGGTACCTGAGGTTGAGATATGCGCCAACGGGATCAGCGGGTTGCTTCGCTGCTGCGTCTTCGGTGCTGTCCAGCGCCGGGAGAGCCTGTTGGGTGGCCGCTAACTCCGCGTACGTACGAGATTCGTAGGCGGCCTTGACGCGTTCTTCGAATTCGGTGACATCAATCCGACCTTCCGCGAGTGCGTTATTCAACCGGAAAACTGCCTTCTCGCGGTCCGCGTTGCTTGCCCGGGCATCGCCTGGTTGGTCCATCGCAGCTTCCTCCCCTGAAAGCACAGCTATTCCAGGGTACGCGCGGCAGACAGGCAAGCACTCGAATTTTCGTGCCCGCGCTGCCGCAGGGGCAGCGCGGGCCAATGGTCAACCCCTCAGCCGAGGCCGTCCAGGAACGGGCGGTGTGCGTTTTGGAAAGCCCACCCGTAATAGCGATCCCAGTTCACCGACCAAGTCATCAACCCTCGCAACGCAGGCGACGGGCCACCGCGCAGAGTGTATGAGCCGCAGCTGGTTCCGTGGGCTAGGCAGGTTACGGCGGTTTGGACTTCGGGCGGGGAGACGTAGCCGTTTCCTGCACTGACAGCCGCGGGGAGGCCGACGGCGATTTGGTCTTCGCGGAGGCCTGGGAAGGTCTGGCCGGTGTTCGCGACCTTGAATCCGGACTTCAGCATGTCGGTCATCGCGATCAAGAAATCCGCGCCGCCCATGGTGTGGTACTGGTTGTCCAGGCCCATGACCGGGCCGGAGTTGTAGTCCTGGACGTGCAGCACAGTCAGGTCGTCGCGCATGGCGTAGATGACGGGCAGGTAAGCACCGGTACGGCTGTCGCCTCCGCCGGCACCTCCGTAGAACTGGTAGCCCACCTGGACGAAGAACGTTTCGGGGGCCATTGTCAGGACAAACTTGGCTCCATAGCGGGCTTTCAGGGTCTTCAGAGCCGAGATCAGGTTGACGATCACCGGCGTGGTCGGGTTGTGGAAGTCGGTGTCGCCCGAGTTCAGGGACAGCGACTGGCTTTCGAAGTCGACG
The DNA here is from genome assembly GCF_039525725.1 of Amycolatopsis albidoflavus. Lineage (NCBI taxonomy): Bacteria > Bacillati > Actinomycetota > Actinomycetes > Pseudonocardiales > Pseudonocardiaceae > Amycolatopsis > Amycolatopsis albidoflavus. The sequence continues at coordinate 263,381 of NZ_BAAAHV010000017.1, read as the reverse complement.
TCCAGGCCGTCCAAGCCGTATTTGTCGATGATCGCCGCGACGGAGTTGACGAAGTTGTCGCGGGCGGCGGTGCTCGTCAGCTGGACTTCGCCGTTTTGGCCGCCGATCGAGATCAGGACCTTCTTGCCCTGCGCCTGCTTCGCGCGGATCGCCGCGATGAAGTCCGCGTCGCTTTCCACGCCGGGGCATTCGGTGGTCGAGCAGCGGTTGAAGCGGACGTCGCCTGAGGTCACTGACGTTGGCTCGGCGAAGGCTAGGTCGATGATGTCCCAGGCGTTCGGGACGTCGGCGAGCTTCATGTATCCCGAGCCGTTCGCGAAGCTTGCGTGGACGTAGCCGATCAGCGCGTGTTTTGGCAGGCCGGCGCTGGTGCAGCCGCTGGTGGTCGCGGAAGCTGCGGGGGTGTGCGCGGATTCGGCTTTGTCGTTGTAGGAGGTCACCGAGTAGCTGTGCGAGGTGCAGGCGGTGAGGCCGGAGAGCGTCGTGGACGTTCCGGTCACGGTGGCGCGCAGGGTGTTGTCCTCGTAGACGCGGTAGCCGGTGACCGTTCCCGCAGCGGCGCCCCAGGTTAGGGCGATCGACGTGTCGGTGACGGTGCCGACGGTGGGGGTTCCCGGGACGCCTGGTGCGCCAGGGGTGTCGCCGCCGGGGCCGTCTAGGGCTACGTCGTCTGCGTAGTAGGTGCCGGCGCCGTACCAGCCGTGCAGGTATAGCTCGGCGGACGTCTGGGTCGCGGTGGTGGTGAAGGACAGCGAGAGCTGGCTGTACGTCGAAGCGTTCGTCCAAGTGGAGGAGCCGCCGGTGACGCCCAGGTACACCGGTGCGCCTTGGACCCAGGCGGAAACCGAGTAGGTCGTGCTCGGGCGCACGGACACGGTTTGGGTGCATTGGCCCTGGTCAGACGCGCCGGGGGTGACGGCTAGGGCGTAGCTTCCCGAGTGCACCGGCGTCTTCACCGCCGCTCCTGCTGGGCACGTCCAGCCGGAGGTCGAACCGGCTTCGAAACCGGGGTTGGCGAGCAGGTTCGCCGCCTGTGCCGGCGCGCCGACGACAAGTCCGGCGGCGGCTAGCAGGAGCACGACGAGGAAACGAGCACGCTTCATTGCGGTTCCTCCGGTCCGATGCGACCCCCTGGCTAGCTATTGTCTAGACCACTCATCAGGTTGTCCAGACCTATTTGACCGACGAAAGTCGGCTTTCCGCCCGGGATCAGGCGTTGAGGTCGAAGCCTTGGACGTACCAGGCCGCCTCGTGCTTCTGGACTTTGAAGGTGAGGCTGAACGAGCCTGTGTTTCCGGCGGAGCCGATGAGTTCGAGACTGTGCAGGGTGCGGCCGTCGAGTTTGACGGCGGTGTCGGGCACCGTGACCTGGTCTCCTGTCGCGCTGACCTGGTCGACGGTGACTTTCCTTGCGGAGGCAGGGGGACGCCCGGTTTGGACCAGGCGTCGTGCAATGACTCCGCGGCCTTGAGCGCCTCGGGCAGACCGGACGGCTTGGGGGCCGTGCTGGCGGGCGGGACGGCTGAGCCGGTCACGTCGGTCGAGCCGCACGCGGTCAGGCTCAGCAGGATCGCCGGTGCTGCGAGCCACGTTTTCGCCGTCACGAAATCCCCTAGGTTATGCGGACATGGGCCTCGAGCGTCCGGGCTCGGCCGCGGGGAGGTCAATCAAGTCCGGCCAGCGGTGCCTGATCGGGCACGGGTACTGACCTGCGTGTCCGGCGGTGGTAGTGCCACGTCACGGCGGCCAGCAGCGGTCCCCAGGCCAGCAACGGCAGGTAGATGACGTTGATCAGCGGGTTCGCCCAGGCGGTGCCGGCCATCTCGGCGTTGAAGGTCGTATACACGTAGAGCCCGCCGTAGATCGTGGTGCCGAAGGCCCCGATCGACGAGACGATGACGACCTTGGCGGAGTCGACCGGTTTGTCGCCCGCGAACGGGATCCAGCGTGGCCAGGTTTCGCCCCACTGCTGGATCAGGCCGAGGGCCAGCAAGCCGAGCCCTTCGGACAGCACGGTGAGAAAGACCAGGTAGAGCGATCCCCAGCCGGGGGTTTTCATGGCGGTCAGCTCTGATTCGGCCAGTCCGAACGGGATTCCCGCGGCCAGGCCGAGCCGCCAGAGCCCGGACGGGACGTTCAGCAGGGCGACGGCGTGCGCCGACCACCTCGCCCATCGCGGGACTCCGGGGAGGCTGCGGAATGCGGTGTTGTCCATGGCATTCAGCCTCGCCGCCGGTGCTGAGCGGCGGTTCCCCCTGGAGTTTCGGGTTTCTCCTTCTCGCGGGGGACAGCCGTCGGAGTGATTCGGCGGCGGAGTACCGACTCGCGTCGGTAATTCCTCACGATCTTCGGCGTTACAGTGACCAGGCGAGGGGTTGCGGCCGGAGGAGTCATGGAGCTGGAACTGCGCCATCTGCGCGCGCTCGTGGCCATCGCCGACGCGCACAGTCTCGTTCGCGCGGCCAAGGCGTTGCACGTTTCGCAGCCGGCGTTGTCCGGGTTGCTGCGGCGGGTCGAGAGGTCGGTCGGCGGGAGTTTGTTCGCGCGATCGCCGACGGGTTGTGTGCCGACGGCGCTCGGGGAGGACGTTGTCGCGGACGCACGCGCGGTGCTGGCTGGGATGTCCGCGCTGACCGAGCGGGCTGGCGTGCGGCGGGAGTCGGCCGAGGCGGTGCGGATCGGCGGGTACAGCGGGTTTTTGCATCTTTCGCTGGCGAGGTGGTTGCGGGATCAACCGTGGTGTCCGGCGGTGCGGGTGCACGAGGAGCAGGACGAGGCTCGTACGTTGGCGGCGCTCGCGGACGGCGAACTTGATCTCGCGCTCGTTTACCTTGCGCCGCTTCCGGATCGGATCTTTCCGGACGGCGTCGAGAGCGTCGTGGTGCAGGCGCGGGAGCCGGTTTTCGTGATTCTCGCTGAAGATCATCCGCTGGCCTCTCGCGGGGAGATACCGCTGGAGGAGCTTGCCGCGTATCCGTGGGCGGACGATCCGCCGTGGACGACTCGGTGGTCGGTGTACTTGCAGGAGGTCTGCCGGCAGCGCGGGGTCGTGCTCGATCAGCCGCATCGGCCGCAGTGCCTGGCTACTTTGCTGGACCTGGTGCGCGAGGGGATGGCGGTCGCGCCGGCGTTGGCGACTCGGGAGGATCGGCAGGGCGGGATCGTGGTGCGGGCGATCGAGGACGCGCCGCTGTGGCAGGAGCTGCGGTTGTGTTACCGGCCGGGCACGGCGGTCACCGAGAGGGTCGGTGCGATATCCCGGAAGGTGGCCGGTGACTACGCCAACCGGCAGGGGTGCAGTGCCGCGTTTGACCGCTGGTGGCACGCACTCCTGCCGGCCGGGGCCTAGACGGTGACGCGCCAGTTGCTGTTCGGCGTCGGCACCTCGAACTGCAGCGACGAGCAGCTGTAATCGCTGGGGTTCGGGTTGGCGGTCGGCTGCAACGGCGAGTTCGACTCCGTCGCGGGCGTCCACTGGCCGCCGATCCGCAACTGCAGCTGGCTGGATTCGAAGACCTTGCCCTTCGCGTCCGAGCAGTAGTACGCCTGGCCGGTCGACGGGTCGACGGTCGAGTACAGCTCGAAGATGTCCCAGCCCTCGTTGAGGGTGCTCTGGTCACTGCCGCTTTGCGTGAACAGGTCGTCCCACTTGCCGGTCTTCACGTTGTAGAGCGAGGCCGTCCAGCTGTTGGCGCCTGCGTCGGTCTGGACTTCCTGGACGGTGAACGCCGGGTGTCCGTCCACTGTGGACGTGTAGTTCGACAGGAACGAGCTGTCCAGCGGGACCACCTTCGCCGGTCCGATCGTCCCGCACCAGTCCCAAGCCCAGACCTGACCGCCCTGGTCGAGTCCGTACGCGGTGACGACTTCGATGCAGGAATGGCCGGTTGGCTTGACGGTCGGGGCGTAGACGACGTCCGCGCTGTTCGAGAGGCGGAGATCGGGGACGACACTGTGCGTCACGAGAATTCCGTCCGCGCCGCTGGACAGCTGCGGTTCGGGGCCCCAGAAGGTGTGCGCTTGCGCGTCGAGCCGCGGTTTGACGCTGCGGCCGGCTTTTTCGCGGCGCAGCTGGAGGAACTTGTCCGCCGCGGTTCCGGCGGCGGACTTCGCGGCGGCACCGGTCAGCCCGGGCACCACGCCGCTGTCCGGAGCCGCGGAGGCCGGCGGGCTGCCGGCGACGACAGCCGCGGCCGTCAGGGCGGAAGTGAGCAGGGCAAAGAGTTTCCGCATCGATGCATCTCCTCGTCGTAGGCGAAGGAAACGCGCGGAGGGAAAAGGGTGTCCGTCCGCGGGACACGGATGTTAAGTCGGGATTTTTGTTGTCAGGCACCGACTTTCGACGGTGTGTTCCGATCAGTGCAGCTCAGCGGGGCCATAGGTTTTCCCGCGCGCCCGGGGTTATGCCGCCAAGCGGAGCAATCAGCGCGGCTTGGCCCGGACGCGGATGCGCTCGCCCTGCTTGCCGAACAGGCTGAGGATTTCGACCGGTCCGTCGCCGGTGCTGCCGAACCAATGCGGGATCCGGGTGTCGAATTCGGCGACCTCGCCTGCCTTGAGGACGACGTCGTGTTCGCCGAGCACGAGCCTGCCCTTGCCGCTGAGCACGTAGAACCACTCGTGGCCGGGGTGCGTGCGCGGAGCGGGCTCGCATTGAGTCGCGTCGAAGATCATCTTGAGCGATTGCAGCCGGCCCGGTTGCCGGGTGAGCGGCACGACGGTCCGGTCGCCGCGGGTGACCGGTTGCAGCGGGGAGGTGCCGACGAGTTCGTCGAGCGGGATCCGGTGGGCGCGCGAGATGGGGAGCAGGAGTTCGAGGGTGGCCTTGCGCCGGCCGGATTCGAGGCGGGAGAGGGTGCTGATGGAGATGCCGGTGGCGGTCGACAGTTCCTCCAGCGTGCGGTTCCGCTGCCGCCGGAAGAGCCGGAGCCGGGGGCCGATCTCGGCGATGATGTCGTCCACGCGAACCAGCATGACACCCCTAGCCGCAGGACTGAACGCAATTAGCCCGACGGCTATCCGCGATCGACCTCGGACCGATGTTTCGCCCGCTCCGCAGCCTTAACCTGGTTCGCGTGATCAGGCCGGCAGTCGCTCTCTTCCTCCTCGCTCCGCTGGTCGGCGAGTACCTGCTGGGCAACACCCCGGTGACCGACGTCGGGTCGCTCTTCCTGTTCGCGCCCATGTACGGCGGCGGTGCGCTGCTGATCCGCGAGGTCGCGCGGCGCACCGGGCGCGGCTGGGCGGCGATCGTCCCGTTCGCGGCGGCGTACGCGCTGCTGGAGGAGGGGCCGATCGACATGATGCTGTGGAATCCGGCTTACGGCGGATTCGACATCGCGGCTGCGTACGCCGAAACGTACGTCCCGCCGCTGGGGACGAGCGTTCAGATGCTGCAGGACGTGCTGACCATGCACACGGTCTGGAGTATCTGCGTGCCGATCGCCGTCGTGGAAGCCTTCTGCCGGGACCGCACTCAGCCGTGGCTGGGCAAGGTCGGACTGCCGGTGGTCGCCGTGGTGTTCGTGGTTGGGTCGGCGGCGTTGTGCGCGATGCAGATCGCGTCGACGGGGTTTGTCGCTTCGGCCGGTCAGCTGGGGTGGTCGTTCGCGGCCGTCGCCGGGTTGGTCGTGCTGGGATTTTGGCTGGGCAGGAGGCCGGTGCCGCTTCGGGACGGCGTCGCTCCCGCACCCGCGGTCGTGGGGGTCGCGGCGTTCGGGGTGACGAGTCTGGTGTGGTGCCGGGAATTCCTGCCGGACTGGATCTCGCAGCGGGTGGTCGCTGCCGGGTGGTGTTTGCTGGTCGCGGCGGCGGTCGCGCTGGTGTTCCGGTGGTGCCGGTCTGCCGGATGGGGTGCGCGGCATCGGCTCGCGCTCGCCGCGGGTGCCATGGTCACCTACGTCTGGGTCGGCTGGCAGCATGCGCGCGACATGGACATTCCGCGAACGACCGCGCTGCTCGGCAACATCGGGTTCGCGATCGCGGTGGCGGTGTTGTTGCTGGCGGCGTTCAACCGAGCTTCAGCGGACCGAATCTAGCGCCGCGTTCACGAACGAAGCCACCTGCGGTCGCCGGTCCTGCTCGTTCCAGGCGAGCACCAGCTGGCTGGGCGGAGCGTCCGCGATCGGCACGCAGACGACCCCCGGCGGAACCTGGTCGACCAGCGACCGCGGCAGCACGCCGACCATCCGCTCCAGCGAGATGAGGTGCAGCAGCTGGACCACGTCCGCCACCTCGGGTCCGGTTCCCTCGACCCCGGGCACTCCTTTCCACGACGGCATCGTTTCTCCGTCCAAATCGGACAGTCGAACGGATTCGCGTTCGGCCAGCCGATGCGCGGCGGGGACGATGGCGACGCGGTCCTCGAAGTGCAGGGTTTCGTAGGCGAGCCCGGTCAGGTCGTCGAACGGGATGAACAGGAGGCCGACGTCCGCGCGTCCGCTGAGGAGGAAATCGGTGCGGTCGGCGGGGCCGCTGAACAGGATGTCGACCTGGTGGGCGTCGGGATGGCGGGAGTATTCGGCGAGGATTCCGGATAGCAGTCCGGCGTCGCCGCCCGGTTTGAGCACCAGGCGCAGGTGGCTCTCCCCGGCGCGGCGGGCGTTGCGGGCGGCGGCGCTGACCGCGTTGAGCGCGTGCCGTCCGTGTTCCTGCAGCGCCTCGCCGGCCGCAGTCAGTTCGACGTGGCGGCTGGAGCGGGCGAACAGTTGCACGCCGAGCCGGGTTTCGATGCGCTGGATCGCCTTCGACAACGCCGGCTGCGCGATCGACAGCCGCACGGCCGCCCGGCCGAAGTGCAGCTCGCTGGCGACCGCCAGGAAGTACTCGAGTTCGCGCGTCTCTAGCTCAGCCATGCCTCCAGGTTATCGTCAAATAGCGAATCGGTCTTGGACGTCCAGCCGGGATGCGGGCAAAACTTGAGGCATGATCACGCACACGATGATTGTTTCGTTCGACCGGCCGATTCCGGACCCCGAGCTGGATCAGTACCTCAGCGATATCAAACAGGCCATGCTGGCGACGGGTTTCGCCGAGACGGTCGAGACCCGGCGGCACCTGCCGATCCCCGGCGAGGACGCCATCCCGGCGCTCATCGCGACGGCGATCGTCCAGGTCACCGTCGCCGACCTCGACACGCTGGCGAAGAGCTTCACCGCGCCCGAACTGCACGAGGTGATCGACCGGTGGCAGGCGCGGCATTCGTACCGCGTGGCGTGGGCGAACCACGAGTCGCTCTCGTGAGCGGGCGGAGCGGGCTCGTCACCGGAGCGGGCAGCGGGATCGGCCGGGCGGCGGCGATCGAGTTCGCCCGAGGCGGGGCGTCGGTGGCCGTGCTGGATATCGACGAAGCTGCGGCGGCGGAGACCGTTGAGCTGATCAAGACGGACGGTGGCGAGGCATTGGCCGTCCGGGTCGACATCGGGGACGAGACCTCGGTGCAGGCCGCGATCAAACAGACGGTCGAGGCGTACGGCGGGCTCGACTTCGCGGTGAACAACGCCGGTTTGTCGTCCCATAAACGCGTCGACCAGCTGACACTCGCCGAGTTCGAGCGCGTGGTGCGGGTGAATCTGTCCGGGACCTTCCTCTGCATGAAGTACGAACTGCCGCATCTGAAGGGCGGTGCGATCGTGAACGTCGCGTCCAACGGCGGCTTGTACGCGATCCCGAACGCTCCGGCTTATGTCGCGGCGAAGCACGGGATCGTCGGCCTGACCAAGGTCGCGGCGGTGGATTACGCGGCGGAAGGCATCCGCGTCAACGCGGTGTGCCCGGGGCCGACGCGGACGCCGGGGTTCGACAAATGGGCCGGCGACCCCGACATGATCGCCCGGCAGGAGGCGATCACTCCGCTCGGCAGGCTGGCCACGCCGGAGGAAGCTGCCGCGGCCGTGGTCTGGCTGTGCTCGGACGCCGCGTCGTACGTCACCGGGACCACGCTGTCGGTCGATGGCGGACGACGGGCGTAATTCCTAGAGCTCGCCCGCCAGGAGCTGGGCGGTCTCCACCGGGGATTCGACGGGGAAGTGGTGGCTGCCGAGGTCGACCAGCTCGATCCGGACCCGGTCGCCGTAGCGGTCGATCGCCTCCTTGGCGATGATCGAGCGCACGGCGAACAGCACGACCGGCTGGGCGGCTTCGCGCAGCGCCGCGTCCATGTCCCAGCGCGCCAGGCCTTCGAGCGAGTGCAGGCCGGCGGGTTGGCGTACGGAGCCCATCTTCTTGGTGTACAAGTCCACTAAGGACGGATCGGTCCCTTCGGGCGAGCCGGTTTCGACCATGCCGCGCATCGCACCGGCGAAGTCCTCCCGGAACGGCCGCAGCAACGCCTGGACGTCCTCCTCGCTCTGCGCGGGGAACAAGTTCAAGTAGTGCAACGCTTCGAGCGCGATGACCTGGGTGACGATGTCCGGAAGCAGCCGGGCGGTCTCGACCGCGACCGCTCCGCCGAGCGAATGCCCGGCTACGACGGCGGAATCGACCGACTCGGCGGCCAGCACGGCGGCGACGTCGCGAGCGAATTCCTCGATGGTCCAGGTGTCGCGATCCGACCGCGAGTCGCCGTGCTCGGCGAGGTCGACGGCCAGCACGCGGACGTCGGACGGGAGGTGCTCGATGATCGTGTCGAAATCCCGGCGGTCGCAGCCCCAGCCGTGGATGAGCGTCAGTGCGGGCACGTTGGCGGGACCGGTTGCGGTGTAACGGATTCTCGTGCCGTCCGGCCGGATGGTTTCGCGATTCATGGTGATCTTCCTTGTCCGACGGTCTCAGAAAGCGCGGCGGTAGCGGACGGGCCAGGCGTCTTTGGGCTGGTTTCGCAAGGCGAGATACGGATCGCGCAGCAGCGGGCGCCCCATCAGGACCGCGTCGGCCTTGCCCTCGCGGATGATCCGGCCCGCGGCGCTCAGGTCGGTGATCTGGCCGACCGGCGCGACCGCCAGCCCGGACGATTCCTTGAGCGCGGCGGCGAAATCGACGTTTACGCCCTCGCGGTCCGGCGGCCGGGCGCCCCGATCGCGCACGAGCACGCCGGAGGTGACGTCGAGCAGGTCGATCCCGATGGCCGCCAGTTCCTTGGCGAACTCGGCCGCGTCGTCGGGCGTGACGCTTTCCTCGACCCAGTCGGTGGCGGTGATGCGGACGAACACCGGCTTGTCCTCGGGGAACGCCTCCCGCACGGCGCGGGCCACGCGCAGCGGGAAGCGCATCCGGTTCCGCGAACTCCCGCCGTATTCGTCGGTGCGCTGATTGGACAGCGGGGACAGGAACTGGTGCAGCAGATAGCCGTGCCCGGCATGGATTTCGACGGCCTGGTAACCGGCCAGCCCGGCCATCCGGGTCGCGTGCGCGAAGTCCTCGACCACCTGGTCAAGGTCGGCCTCGGTGGCCGCGCGGGGCATCGCGAGATTGCCGAACGGGATGGCCGACGGCGCGATCAGCTCCCAGCCGCCATCCGCGACCGGCACCGGTCCGTTCTGTCCGTCGCCGACCCACGGGACCTGGTGCGATCCCTTGCGGCCGACGGCGTTCAGTTGCACCGCGGGCATCGCGCCGTGACCGGAGACGAACGACGTCAGCTTCCGGTGCGCGACTGCCTGTTCCTCGTTCCAGAGCCCGAGATCGGCCAGGGTGCACCGGTTGTCCGGGCTGATCGCGGTGGCCTCGACCATGACCAGCCCGACGCCGCCGATCGCGCGGGAGCCGTAATGCGCCAGATGCCATTCGGCCGGCAGACCGTCCGGGCCGGCCGCGTACTGCGCCATCGGGGACATCCAGACGCGGTTGCGGAAGGTGACGTCGCGCAAGCGCAACGGGGTGGTTTCCGGGAACTCCGCGCTGGACGCGCTGAACTCGCTCATGCCACTACACGGTACGCCTTATTCCGCATCGCGGCACACGTGCTGGTCAGTCAGCGGCGAGCAGGCGGCTGATCTCGGCCGCCGCGGCCACGACCAGCGGCGCGAAGGTCTTTTCCTGCGCGCGGGTGTACCGCGTGTCGGGAACGGCGAGCGTGATCGCGGCGATGGGCTGTCCGGCCGGGTTCGTGATGGCCGCGCCGATCGACGACACCTGCGGGCGGAACCACGACGAGGACCCGTTGAGCGCGTACCCGCGCTTCGCGGCCTGGGCGATGTCCCGACGGAGCGCGGCGAAATCCGGTGCCGGAGTCTGGGCGAACTCGGGAAGTTCGTGGGTAAAAAGCTCCTCGACCTCGGATTCGTCGAGCAGCGCCATGATCGCCGTGCCGCCGGAGGTGGCGAGCATCGGCACCCGCGTGCCGACATCCAGCACGACCCGCACGATCTGGTCAGTGTCCTGGCTGGCGACGACGACGAGACTGTCGCCGTCGCGCTCGGCCAGCATGACGGTCTCGTTCGTCCCGGCCGCGAGCCGCTTGACGGTCGGGCCGGCGACCTCTTTGAGGTCCGGCTTCCCGCAGTCGCGCAACCCGAGCGCGAGCACCCTCGGCGCGACACCCCAGCGCGCGCGTTCCTCGTCCACGACTTTCAGCCATCCCGCCTGCTGAAGCGTGATCAGGCCGCGCTGGACGGTGCTCTTCGGGATCTCCGTGCAGCGCGCCAGTTCGGAGACGCCGACCGGCTGCCGCTGGGCGACTTCCTCGAAGACGCGCAGCGTGCTGAGGACACTGTTCATCGACCGGACACCCGGCTTGTCGGCTTCTTCGTCGCGCATGTGCCTCATCGTGGCACAGCGATACGATGGGGACGCGCGTCGCAAGGGGAGGAAGCATGACCGAACCGTGGCAGTGGAGCGAGCAAACCTGGCGGGACCACGTCAACCACGTGCGAGCCGGGCGGCCGTTGCGGCCGGAATCCTGGCCGGGCGGTGCGAAGGTGGCCGTGGCGTTGTCGTTCGATTCGGACCACGAGACGCTCGCGCTGCGCGAAGGTCACGTGCTGCCGGGCAAGTTGTCGCAGGGGGAGTACGGCTCGCGGGTGGGCGTGCCGCGGGTGTTGAAGCTGCTTGAGCGGTTCGGGGCGCCTTCGACGTTCTTCGTGCCCGCGGTGTCGGCGTTGCTGCACGACGGCGAGGCGAAGTCCTATGTGGACGCTGGACACGAGGTCGCGCTGCACGGCTGGATCCACGAAAGCAACGCTCAACTGCCGCCTTCAGCCGAGCGTGAGCTCACCTTCCGGGCCGCGGACACCTTGGAGCGGCTCACCGGCACGCGTCCAGTCGGCATCCGCACCCCGTCCTGGGACTTTTCCGAAACCACTCTCCCGATCATCCGCGAACTGGGCTTGGCGTACGACTCGTCGCTGATGGCGGACGACGACTGTTACGAGATTCTCGCCGATGGCCAACCGACCGGCGTCGTGGAGCTTCCGGTGGAATGGATCCGCGACGATGCGCCGTACTTCGTGATGGATCGCTTCGGTTCGCAGCGCCCGTACACCCCGCCGCGGGGAGTGTTGTCGATCTGGCGCGACGAGTTCGATCTGGCTTTGGCCGAGGGCGGCCTCTTCCAGCTCACGATGCATCCGCACGTCATCGGACATCGTTCCCGGATCGCGATTCTCACCGAACTGCTGGAGCACATCGCCTCGCACGACGGGGTCTGGTTCGCTACGCACGCTCAAGTCGCGGCTTACGTTTCGGAACCCGTCGCCAGTGAATAGCCGCCACGACAACGCCGACGACCGCGGCTAACGCTCCGGAAAGGACGAACGTCGTCCCCATCCCGACGGCGTCGATCACCGGCTGCGCGATCAGCGGCGACGAGAACTGGCCGAGGAACAACGCGGACGTCAGCAATCCCAACGACCTCGTCCGCACGCCGGGGGCGGCCGTCGAGACCAGCCAGCCGTTGACGGTCGGGTTCTGCAGCCCGATCCCCAGCCCGACCACGACCATGCCCAGCGCGGCGGTCCACAACGCGCCCGCGGTGCCGAGCACGACCAGCCCGACGGCGAACGCGGCGAACATCGTGATCGCCAGCATCGGGAAGGACCACCGAGCGCGCAGCCGGCGGAAGTTCAGGCCCACCAAGGTCATCACCAGATTGACCGCGGCGATCAACGCTCCCGCGGCGGCCGGTCCCGCGCCGCCGACTTCGGCCAGCCAGAACGGGGCCTGCGTCGGAACGGTGTAGAAGACCACGACGCCGATGAAGATCAGCGCGTACAACCCGAGGAGCCGTGGCTGCCACGGCGACGCGGCCGTGGTGGTGTCCGTCGGATCGGCTGGCTGGACGGGTGCGTCCGGCACGAATCGCAGCACTAGGGCCAGCATCGGAATCGCCAGGAGGTAGATAGCGAACGGCCCTCGCCAGTCCACGGTGGCCAGCAATCCGCCGAGCAGCAGGGCGACGACACCGCCGAAACCCATTGCCGCGCCTTGCAATCCGAGCACCCGGCCGTGCTCGTCGGCGTGGTGGTGATCGGCGATCAACGCGGTCGAGGTCGTCATGATCCCGGCGATGCCGATCCCGAGCACGGCCCGTCCGACGAGCAACGCGGGGAGCGAATCCAGCAGCAGACCGGACCCGCCGCCGACGGTGTAGAGGGCCAGACAGGCGAGCAGCACCGGCACGCGTCCGGTCCGGCCGCTCAGCTTGGCCAGCAACGGCGCGGACACCATGATCGCCAGCCCGGGCAGCGTGAGAACCAGCCGAACGAGAAGTTCCGCGTGCGGTTCGGCGGAGAAGTGCTGTTGCATGCCGGGCAGCGCGGGCGTGATCGTGGCGCTGGCCATGATGGTCATGGTGCTGACGCCGAGCAGCGTCGCCAGCAAGGACTTTGGTGGGCGCCGCACTTCGGCGTCAGTCGTTTCGGTCACGACGCCGAAGGTAGAACTTCAACCTAACTCGAAGTCAACGCCGCGACCGCGCTGGAAAAGATGGTTGGCCCGAGCTTGGCGGTCACGCGGTGGACCTGGCAGGGCACGGCCAGCTCGGGGCGGCGGATCTCCTGGTGCTCGTCGAGATGGGCAAGCCGCCGCCCTGGTATGCCTAGCCCTACCTTCGAGACTACGGACAAACCGATCGAAGCCGGACCGCGCGCTGGCTAATCTGGATCACGTGGCTACCGTCTCTCCCACCGCGAAACCGCGCACCGTACTGGATGCCTTGGCGCGGCGGACGTTTCTGATTTCCTCCTGGCCGTGGCGGGCGTTGCTGTACGGGCTGAGCACCGGTCCGATGACGCTGCTGTTCGGGCTTCCGTTCGGGTTCTGCCTGCTGCCGCTCGCGGTGCTCGTCAACCGCGTCGTGCACGGGCAGACCTCGAACCTCGCGCTGGTCGCGGTGTTCTCGGTGTTCGGCATGCTGCTGTTCCTGGGCGCGGGCCCGGCGTGGGCGGCGGTGGTGGCCGGGGTCGAGCGGCAGCGGCTGCGCATGGTCGACCTGAATCCGGTGACTGTCCCCTGTGGACCGACCAGCGAACCGGGCTGGTGGCCCCGAATGCGGGCGCGCTACACCGAACCGGCGTCGTGGCGTGAACTCGGCTACGCGGTTCTGCTGTGCACCGCGATTCCCGCGTTGTACGCGGTGGCGGGCATGGTCGCGTTGTTCGCGGTGGTTTTGGCGGCCAGCCCGCTGCTCGTGAACGCGAACGACACGATTTCCATTGGCTTCACTGAGGTTTCCACTCCGGGCGGGGCCGTTCCGTACGCGCTGGCCGGTGTGGTTTTGCTCGTACTGTCGGGCTATCTGCTGTCCGGATGCGCTGGCCTGCACGCGATGTTGGCGCGTTCGCTGCTCACCGACGGCGCGGCCGAAAAGCTGCGCGGCGAGCTGACCGAGGTGTCGCAATCCCGAACCCGGCTGCTGTCGGCGTTCGACGCGGAACGCAAGCGCATCGAACGCGACCTGCACGACGGGGCGCAGCAGCGGCTGGTCGGGCTGAGCCTGCAACTGGGGCTCGCGAAGGTCGATCTGCCACCGGATTCGGAGGCGGCGAAGGCGGTGTCGGACGCGCATGATCAGGCCAAGAAGCTGATGGTCGAGCTGCGTGAGCTGATCAACGGAATCCACCCGCGGGCGCTCGCCGAACTCGGGTTGCCCGCGGCGTTGGAGGAACTTGCGGATGGTTGCGCGGTGCCGGTGACCGTTGATGTCGCGGTGCCGTCGCGGTTGCCGGAGTCGGTGGAATCCACCGCGTACTTCGTGGTGGCCGAGTCGCTGACCAATGTCGCCAAGCATTCCGCGGCCAGCTGCGCCTCGGTGACCGCCAAAATTGTCGGTCGGGTCCTTACTATTGAGGTATGGGACAACGGGGCGGGAGGTGCTGATCCGGCACGTGGGACTGGGATCACCGGGTTGAGCGACCGGGTCGCGGTGCTGGGCGGCCGGATGTGGGTGCGCAGTCCGGTCGGCGGGCCGACCGTCGTGCGAGCGGAGCTGCCGTGCTGAGGGGAGAACCGATGCGGGTCGTCCTCGCCGAAGACGAGGTGCTGCTGCGCGAGGGATTGTGCGGGTTGCTGCAACGGTTCGGCTTCGAGGTCGTCGCCGCGGTGGGCGATGCCGAGGCCTTGCACACCGCCGTGCGGGAGCACGATCCGGACCTGGTGCTCACCGACATCCGGATGCCGCCCGGACATTCGGACGAGGGCCTGCGCGCCGCGGTCGAGCTGCGGCGCACGCGGCCGGAGCTGGCTGTGGTGGTGCTGAGCCAGTACGTCGAACACCACCACGCGGCCGAGCTGCTCGACTCCGCCGAGGGGCGCGGGGTCGGCTACCTGCTCAAGGACCGGGTGGTCGACGTCGAGGAATTCGTCGGGACGCTGCGCCAGGTCGTCGACGGCGGGACGGCGGTGGATCCGCAGGTGGTGCGCCAGCTGCTGCGCCGGCGGGCCGATCCGCTGGCCCGGCTGTCGGCGCGGGAGCGGGAGGTCCTGTCGCTGATCGCCGAGGGCCGCTCCAACGCCGCGATCGCCCGGCTGCTGGTGGTGTCGGACGCGGCGGTGGGCAAGCACGTCGGGAGCATCCTGTCGAAGCTCGACCTTCCGCCGACAGATGACGGGAACCGGCGCGTGCTAGCGGTGCTGGCGTTTCTTCGCGGGGGTGCCTGACGCGGTGCGAGCGCAGCACAGTCTGCGCTCGCACCGCGTCAGCGATTAGGCGGCGTTCACCACTGCGGTCAGGCTGGCCGCGAGCACGGAACGGTCTCGCCCGGCCGTCCATTGTGTACCGCTGTCAGTGCGGTACTCCAGCAGTGTCAACGCTTCGCTGGAGTTGCCGGAGCCGATGCTCGTCTGGTGCAGCGCCACGATGTCGACCTTCCGCCCGTGCGCGCCGAGTGCGGCGGTGAGCGCTTCGACCGGCCCCGTTCCAGTGTGCGTGGTGGTGTACTCGGTTCCGTCGACCCGCAGGGTGATGCTGGTGTGTTCGTCGGCCGAGTTTTCGAAGCGGGACAACGTGATTGCCGGGTTCGGCTGGAGGTAGACCGCTTCGAACAGCTGCCACAGTTCGGTCGCCGTCACCTCGTGGCCGGAGTCGTCGGTGTGGCCCTGGACGCGGCGCGCGAAGTCGATCTGCAGGCGACGAGGCAGCGCGATGCCGTACTCGCTTTCCAGCAGATAGGCGATTCCGCCCTTGCCGGACTGCGAGTTCACCCGGATCACGGCGGCGTAGTCGCGACCGAGATCGGCTGGGTCGATCGGCAGGTACGGGACGCGCCAGTCGAGTTCCCGCGCGGGCACGCCGGTTTCCGCGGCGCGCGCGTGGTGTTCGGCGAAGCCCTTCTTGATCGCGTCCTGATGAGTGCCGCTGAACGCGGTGTGCACGAGGTCGCCGACGTACGGATGCCGCGCGTGGACCTCGATCCGGTTGCAGTATTCGACGGTGCGGCGGATCTCGTCGATGTCCGCGAAGTCGATCATCGGGTCGACGCCCTGCGCGTGCAGGTTGAGCGCCAGTGTCGCCAGGTCGACATTGCCGGTGCGTTCGCCGTTGCCGAAAATGCAGCCCTCGACGCGTTCGGCCCCGGCCAGCACGGCGAGTTCGGCGCACGCGACGCCGGTGCCGCGGTCGTTGTGCGGGTGCACGGACAGGATCACCGAATCACGGCGGGCGAGGTTGCGGTGCATGTACTCGATCTGGTCGGCGTACACATTGGGCGTCGCGATCTCGACGGTCGCCGGCAGGTTCAGGATCACCGGACGGTCCGGGCTCGCCTGCCACGTCTCGGTGACCGCGTCGCAGACCTCCAGCACGTAGTCGGGTTCGGTGAGGTTGAAGACCTCGGGCGAGAACTCGAAGCGGACGTTCGGCAGGTCGCCGGCCGCGCGCAGAACGTCGCGGGCGCCGTCGAGGATCAGTTCCTTCAGCGACGCCTGATCGTGGCCGAGGACCACTGTGCGCCAGGTCGGCGCGGTGGCGGTGTACAGGTGGATCACGACGTCGTTGCGGATGCCGCGGATGGACTCCACGGTGCGCTCGATCAGATCGCGCCGCGCCGGGGTGAACACGACGATGGTGACGTCGTCCGGGGCCAGATCGGTGTCCGCCAGCAGCCGGACGAAGTCGTAGTCAGTCTGCGAGGCGGACGGGTAGCCGACCTCGATTTCCTTGTACCCCATGCTGATCATCAGCTCGAAGAACCGGCGTTTGCGCGCCGGGTCCATCGGCTCGGCCAGCGCCTGGTTGCCGTCGCGCAGGTCGACCGGCACCCAGAGCGGGGCGCGGGTGATCCGGTTGCCGGGCCAGGCGCGGCCGGTGTTGGGGACGTCGACGCGCTGGTAGACGTCGCGGTAGCGGTGCGACGGCATGCGGGAGGGTCGCTGCCGGTTCCAAACGGTGTTCATCTGCGGTCCTTCAGGTGGTCGGAAGCCGACCGGCGCGCGTGCTCGCCCCACGGCGGGGGGCCGGTCCGGTCAGGCCCCGCCGTGGCGGCGAAGGAGAAGGAAGCGCGTGAACATCGAGGCGGAGCGTAGCACAACTCCTCAGACAAGTAGCGGGGTTGGGGCAGATCGCCGCGGCGGGCGGCGCGAGCGCTTAGGATTGGCCCGTGGAGCTGGAATTCGTGCGGACCTTCGTCGCCGTCGTGGACGGAGGGCAGTTCCAGGAAGCGGCCGCGGAGCTGGGGATCACGCAGCAAGCCGTGTCCAAACGCGTCGGTGCGCTGGAGCGCGAGCTGGGGGTGCGGTTGTTCACCCGGACCGCGCGCGGGGCCCGGCTGAGCAGCGATGGCGAGGCGTTCCTGCCGCATGCGCGGGTGCTGCTCGACGCGGAGAAGCGCGCGCTCGCCGCGGTGCGTCCGGAGAAACGCCCGCTGCGGGTGGACGTGCTGAACCGGCGAACCAGGTCGGCGCAGCTGGCGCTGGGTTTCCACCGGGCGTTCCCCGAGGTTGCGCTGGAAGTCGTGACCACGGGCGCCGAGCTGAGCTTCGACGCCGCTGTCGCAGCGGTCGCCGCGGGTTCGGTCGACGCGGCGTTCCGCGGGGTGCCGAAGCGCGACCTGCCGGGCGGCGTGACGAGCGGAGTCGTGGACTACGACGCACACGAACTGCTGGTCGGCCCACGACACCCGTTCGCTGATCTGCCGTCGGTGCCGATCGCGAAACTGGTCGGCCACCGGATCTGGATGCCGGGGCTGTCGGCGAGCACAGAATGGGGCGCGTACTACGCGGAGCTGTCCGAGGCGTTCGACCTGACCATCGACGTGTCCGGTCCGGTCTTCGGCAACGAAACGATGCTGGACGAACTCGCGACGTCCCCGGAGCTGTCGACCTTCGTGGGCGCTGGCTCACGGTACTTCTGGCCGGACGAGTACGACCTCCGCCGGGTTTTGGTGGTCGACCCGACGCCGGTGTACCCGATGTCGCTGCTGTGGCGGCGGGAGCCCGCGCATCCGGACGTGCTGAAGCTGCGGGATCACCTGGTGACAGGACCGGAGCCAGGGGACGGGGTTTGGCTGCCTGGCTGGGAGCAGTAGGTCAGAGCGGGTGTTCGTACCAGACGTTCGGCTCGACGTACACGCCCAGATCCTGCTCCGTCGACGCCAGCACCGGCGCGATTCCGCCCGGTACGACTGTGTGTCCGTCGCCGAGGCGGACGCCGGTCCACTGCTCCCACTGTGCGAGCGTGCCGGTGACGGTCATCGCGAACGGCGCGATCTTCCGGAACTCCGCGCCGAGTCGCTCGTGACTGCGCAGCCAAGGATCGGCGCCCCGGCCTAGGTAGTCCACAATGGACTCCAGGGGCGGCTTGCCGGTCGGCCGCACCGGCACGACCAGCCGGGAAAGCCCGGCCCGGCGCGCTCGGTTCTTCAGCTCGGCGAGCGCTTGTGCGGCAATCCCTTGCCCGCGCGCGGATTCCGCGACGTACACCTCCAGCGCGACCAGCGTGGTCGGCTCCCGGCCGTCGAGGTGGTCCTCGGCAGCCCAGACGAGGGCACCGTCCCAGCCGTGGTCGGGCAGCTCGGGCCGTTCCGCGGCCGGAAAGGCGACGGGGATCGCCGCCGCGCGCGCGACAGGAACCTCGCCGTCGAGGAGGACCAGGAAGAACTCGGGCCAGTGCGCGGCGATCCGTTTCGAGCTGGCCAGCCCGGCGGTGAGACCTTGGCCGAGGAACTCTCCGCCGACGAATCCCAGCTGGAGCGCGGGGATGCGCAGGTCCGGCCGGGTGGCAAGGTCTTCGAAGCGAATCATGCGGTCTCCCATCACCGCCCCGGGAAGGTTCCCCTCGCGGACCGCGGCTCAGGAAGCGGTGACCTCACCGAACCGGAAGCGCCGACCTTCGCCTCCCCAGCGCCGCCGGGTCCAGATTCGCCCGGGTCCCTGCCCGATGCCCCTCCCGGTACCCCGACCCGGACAACCGCCGTGGCGCGGCCGAGCGCAGGTCTCCGTACTCGCGGTCAAAAGCCTGCTGCACCAACGCCGTCCGGTCCCGCACCACCAGTTCCGCCGACTTCCCGCCGGCGACATCGGAGTACGTCCGCGCGGCGTTCTCCTCCGCCACGCTCAGCCGCTCGTGCACCGCACGCGCGAAACCGTGCAGCCACGTCCGCCGATAAGCCGCCAGCGATTCGCGGAACACGCGTTCCTCGGGGCGCACCCGCGTGAGCTGAGTGCTCGCCTGCAGCAACAGGCTGGTGAACAGCAGCTCGACCCGCGCGAGATCGGTGCGGAAGCCGAACACGGTGACCTCTTCGACGCCTTGGCCGACTCGGTGCAGCAGGGTCCGGCAGCGCAACGGATAGGCGATGCTGGTGAGCAGGCTGGCCTTGTCCCGGCTGTACGGATTGGCGATCGGCAGCCTCAGCACGGTGATGTCGTCGCCGCTTTGGCCGGACGCGGCCAGCATCGCGTTGTCGATCCCGTGCCGCGCGATCAGTTGCGCCGCTTTGGTGTTGTACAGCTCGGCTTCGGCGGGCGTGACGGCCGGGTCCTCGGCCTTGGCCAGCAGCTTCCGCACGCGCTCCAGCAACGTGTCGTGGTCGGGCATGACCCCCCTCTCCAGCAGGCGCGGCCCGTGCGGACCGGCATGGGGTGCACGGTAGGCGTGGGGTACGACAATATTCGATCAGATGTTCGGGAGTGACACTGGGCGCCCGGTTCGTCGCAGCCGTAGGCTCGGGGCGTGTCTCCGTCTGTCACGCTGGACGTCGCGGTCGTCGGCTCGGGGCCGAACGGCCTGGCCGCGGCCGTAGTCCTCGCGCGGGCCGGGCTGTCGGTCGAGGTGTACGAGGCGGCTGCCGAGCCGGGCGGCGGGGCGCGGTCGAAGCACCTGTTCGATTCCGGCGTTGTCCATGACATCTGCTCCGCGGTCCATCCGATGGCGGCGGCCTCGCCGTTTCTGAAGCAGTTCGATCTCGACCTCTGTCATCCCGAAATCCCGTACGCGCAGCCGATCGACGAGAAGACCACAGCGATCGCGTACGCGGATCTCGAACGCACCTGCGTGCGGCTAGGGAGCGACGGGGAACGGTGGCGGCGCTTCATGACGCCATTGATCGAGCACAGCGCTGAGATCACCGAAGTGCTCCTCGGCGACCTTCGACACCCGCCACCTCCGCGTACGGCGGCGTACATCGCGACGCGCGCTCTCGCGGCGACAGTGAATCCCTTCAAGGGCAAGGAAGCAGCAGCGCTGATTGCGGGTGTAGAGGCGCACGCGCTTGGCAAGCTGCCCTCGCTCATCGGCGGCGGCATCGCGGTACTGCTGAGCCATCTCGCGCACACCACGGGATGGCCGATTCCCCGTGGTGGTTCGCAACGCATCACCGACGCTCTTGTCGCCGACATCGAGGCACACGGTGGTCGCGTACGCACCAACGCGCGCGTCACCGACGTACGCGAGTTAGCGCACGCGCGTGCGGTACTGCTTGACCTAGCGCCTAAAGGCGTACTAGAGCTAGCAGGGCCGCTCCTGCCGAAGCAGTACCGCAGGGCGCTGGAGAAAGTCCGCTACGGACCTGCGGCGGCGAAGGTCGACTTCCTGGTCTCCGAAGAAATCCCCTGGCGCGAAAAGGAACTAGCCCAAGCCGGGACGGTCCACATCGGAGGAACGAGAGCCGAGGTGCACGCGGCCGAAAACGCGGTAGCCGCCGGGAAACGGGCGAGAGACCCGTTCGTCCTCCTCTCCCAGCCGATGGCCGCCGACCCGTCCCGCGGTCTTCCCGGCAAACAGCCGATCTGGGCCTACGCCCATGTCCCGCAAGGAGATTCGCTAGACCCGACCGCCGCGATCATCCGCCGCATCGAACGCTTCGCCCCGGGTTTCCGCGACACGATCCTCGCCTCGCGCGCGATCCCGGCGAGCGAATTCGAGTCCTACAACCCCAATTACGTCACCGGCGACATCGCGTCCGCCGCGGTCACGATGCGCCAGGTGCTGGGGCGGCCGGTCTTGCGCTGGGATCCGTATCGGACTCCGTTGCGCGGCGTCTACCTGTGCTCGGCCGCGACGCCGCCGGGTCCGGGCGTGCATGGGATGGCCGGTCAGCATGCCGCGGAACGTGTGCTGCGCAACGAGTTCGGCTACCGCCCCGGCCGGACCAGGCCGGTTTCGTAGGCGACCACCACGGCTTGCGCCCGGCTCGAGATCCCGAGTTTGGGCATCAGCCGGTTGAGGTGCGTCTTCACCGTGGCCTCGCTGACCAGCAGCTGAGCCGCGATCTCCCCGTTCGGCATTCCGGTGCCGACCAGCCGGAGGACCTCGCGTTCGCGCTCGGTCAGCCCGCTCAGTTCCGGCGCGGGTTCGGCGGGCGGGCCGCTCGTGTACGCCTCGACCAGCCGCCGCGTGATCGTCGGGCCGAACAGCATGTCCCCGCGCGCCACTGCCTGGATGCCGGAAATCAGCGTCTCCGGCGGACTGTCCTTGAGCAGGAACCCGGCGGCACCGGCCCGCAGCGCGCGGTACACGTATTCGTCGAGGTCGAAGACGGTCAGGATCAGCACGCGCGGGTTCTCCGGCCCGGCGAGGATGCGGGCGGTGGCGGACACCCCGTCGAGGCCGGGCAGCCGGATGTCCATCAGGATCACCTCGGGCCGCAGTCGCGCCGCCTCGTGCACGGCCTCCAGCCCGTCGCGCGCCTCGCCGACAACCTCGACGCCCGGCGCGGCATTGAGCAGCGCGACGAGGCCGGCGCGGACGAGGTCCTGGTCGTCCACCACGAGCACACTGGTCACTGGGGTTCTCCGGAGGTCCGGCCCGGGTACGGGAGGGTCAGCACAACCTCGAACCCCGCCGGTTCGCGAGGCCCGATTTCGATTTCGCCACCGTACATACGCGCCCGCTCGCGCATGCCGACGAGGCCGTGACCGGCGGGATTGCCGTCGGCGCGCGGTCCGCCGCCGGAGTCGGCCACACGCAGCCGCAGCGGGTTGGCCAGGTACTCGACGTCCAGCGAGGCGAACGAATCCGGCGCGTGTTTCAGCACGTTCGTCAAAGCTTCCTGCGCGACCCGGTACGCGCACAACTGCTGGCCCGACGGCAGCGTCCGCGGCGTTCCGGTGACCTGCAGCCGCACTGTGAGCCCAGCCTCGCGAACCCGGCTGACCAGCGCGGGAAGCTCGTCGAGACCGGGCTGCGGACGGTATTCGCCCGGTTCGTGATGGGGCGGTCGCAGGACGCTGAGCAGGCGGCGGAGTTCGTCCAGCGCCTCGGTGGTCGTGCCGGTGATCGTGTCGAGCGCGCCGCGCGCGGTGTCCGGCGCGGATTCGAAGACGTACCTCGCGAGGTTGGCCTGCACGGAGATCACCGACAGATGGTGCGAGACGACGTCGTGCAGCTCGCGCGCGATGCGCAGCCGTTCTTCCACGACTGCCAGCTCGGCGCGGTCGGCGCGTTCCGCGGTCGCGTGCAGGGCGAGCCCGCGCAGGTAGACGGAGTGTCCAATAAGGACGGTCGCAGACGCTTGCAGCACGGCGATCACCGTGTCGCCGATCGGGTTCGAGCTGTCGCCGACGAGCATCGTCACCTCGAAGCCGGCCATCGCGAACAGCGACGGCGGCCAGGCTTGCCGTACCGGATAGCGCGCCCAGACTGTGTAGGCGGCGATCAGCACGTCGGGTCGGCCTAGCGTCGCGCGATACCCGGCCAGCGCGAACGCACCGACGAGAACCGTGACCGCGATCAGCACGCCGATCGGGTAGCGCCGCCGGACCGCCAGCGGCGCAGCGCCCGCCACCGCGAGCAGCAACCCGGGCAGCCCCGGACGGTCGCCGAGAGAACCGTGGTGGACCGCCGCCCCGGCGAAAAGGAATAGTCCGACCGCAGCGGCCAGCAGCGAATCCGTGAGGAGCGGCCGCGCCCGCAAGATCCGCATCACGCGCCCGAAGCTACCTTCCTGACCGGCGGTTTCCCAATGCTCTACCGCGGTCGCGGCAGGCCGCCTACCGCCAGGGTTTACCGGCGGATGCGGCGACGGGTGGATCCCGGGGACGGATCGAGCGGTTACGGTCGGTTCCGAATGGTCATCCATTCCCGCTGCTCGGCGGAGAGCCAGGGGTGGGGAGGATTCCGGGCTCTCCGCTGAGCTTCACCCCAGATACGCGTCCAGCGTCACAGCCAACGCCGATTCCGGCGAAGGCGCGAAGCTCGCCCCAGCCAGTCCGCCCCACAGCCACAGTTGCGCGAGACCGTGCAACGCGCCCCACAGCGATGCTGCGACAAGCCGAGGATCTGTACCCGGACGCAGTCGGTCGTCGTCCGCTTCGGCGCGGTCGAGACGTACTAGCTCCGCGAAGGTGTCGAAGACAGCACTGCTGGCCGAGACCAGCCCGGGCTCTTCAGGGTCAATGAGGTCGCGACGGAACATCAGCTCGAACATGGCGGGATTCGTAACCGCGAAGTCGACGTACGCATGACAGGCGGCCGTGACGCGCTCGCGCGGGGTGCCGTCGGGCAACTGTGCTCCCCGCTGGAGCAACTGTGTGAAGCCAAGCGTCGCTACGGCCGACAGCAGCTCCGCGCGGCCCGAGAAGTGGCGAAGCGGCGCACCGTGCGACACGCCTGCCGCCTTCGCGATACCGCGCAACGTCACAGCCTCGACGCCGGAGCCGACAAGCAAGTCCGCTGCGGTACGGATCAACCGCTGTCGCGCGCTCATACCTGGGCTTCGGAGAAGGCCACGGGCAGCAGCTCCGGACGCTTCGGCAGGAAGCCGTCGCCAGGGGATCGGCCGATGAGCCGGTTGCGCAGCCGCGTGATCCCCACCGGCAGCACCTCCTGCCACAGCCAGCGCAGGTCGGCGATCGCGCTGCCCTGGGCCGGCGCGCCGGGCAATGGTTGCAGCCAGCTGCCGTCGTGCTCCACGCCAAGCCGGTCGAGGACGTGGCCGGCGACGCGGAGGTGCCCGGCCTGCGACAGATGCAGCCGGTCTGGCCCGAAGTAGCGCGAATCGTGCGCGGCCTGGTCCGGCCACAGGTCGACGAGCTTCGCGCCGTAGCTGACCGAAGCCTCGCGGATGGCGTCGTTGAGCGCGGTGACCCGCGGCCGCATCCGTCCGCCCAGCGGCATGCGATGTGCGATGTCGCTCAAGGTGAAGGTGACGACGTTCGGCGCGATCTGCGTGCACTGGCGGATCGCGGTGTCCACGCGACGCGCGACCGTGCGCGCGTCCCAGCCTCGGCTCATGACGTCGTTCCCGCCGCCGAACAACGCGATCAGGTCCGGCTCATGCCGCTCGGCGGCAGGCATCTGCTCCGCGGTGATCTGGTCGAGCCGCCGCCCGCGAACGGCCAGGTTGGCGTAGCGGAAGGAGGTTTCGTCGCGCGCGAGCCGCCCGGCGACGTAATCCGCCCAGCCGCGGTACCGGCTGTGATCCGGGTAGGGATCGTCCAGCCCCTCTGCGCAGCTGTCGCCGACGGCGACGAACGTGTGGAAACCCATTCCGCTCTCCGTAACCCCTGGTTCATCTTGTAGACACTGTCTATCAAAGTAGGTAGACGGTGTCTACACCCGGGCCCCGTTACCGTGTTGACTGAAGCTTCAGTCAAGGAGGTGTGGATGGCAGGCAAACGGGATCGCATCCTGCGGGCCGCGGTGGGCATGATCGCCCGAAGCGGCGTCCGGGGGCTGCGGGTCGAGGAGGTCGCCGCGGAGGCCGACGCGTCGACCGGGTTGATTTATTACCACTTCAAGGACCGGGCCGGGCTGTTGCGCGCCACTCTCGATCACGTCAACGACCGTGCTGAGCGTTACACCGCGCAGGAAGTGCCGGATTCGGCGGACGCGCGGGCCGTGCTGGAACAGACGCTGCTGCTGGAACTGCAGGACACCGCCGAGGTTCGGGAGAACAGCACGGCATGGGGAGAGTTGCGGGCCAGTGCCGTCTTCGAGGACGACCTGCGGGAGCGTCTCGCCGAAGCCACTCGGTTGTGGGTCGCCGAGATCGCCGAACTGGTCGAGGCTGCCGGCGTGGCACCGGGCGGTCTCTCCGAACCCGCTGACGTCGCCGAGCGGCTGACGGCGCTGGTCGAAGGGCTGTCCGAACGCTGGCTGTCCGGGACTCTCGACCTCCAGCGGGCGCGTGCCCTCGTCCGGGGAGCGATCGTCGCCGAGCTGGGTTGATCAAATTGACTAAATTTTCAGTCAGTGTCAGAGTGAGGCTCCGCCGACCCGCTTGGAGCTCACTCGATGACGCACGAATTCGTTTCCCGCCGCACCGCGCTCACCGCCGCGCTAGGGCTCGGCGCCGCGCTGGGCGTGGCCGCGTGCGGCACCGAAACCCCAGCTCCGGCCCCGGCCGCGCCTCCGTCGCCGGGCAGCAGCGGCACGGCGTCCGGTGGTCGGGTGTTCGGGGCCGAATGGGAGAAGCACGCCCGCACCCTCATGGCCTGGCCTGCTTCGGACGGCGTCTGGGGTCCTGACCTGCCCGCGGTCCAGGCCGCCATCGCTGGGCTCGCCCGGGCCGTCGCCGGTTTCGAAAAGGTCGTCCTGCTGGCCGGTCCCGACCATCGCGACGCCGCCCAGAGCGCGGTCGGCTCCGACGTCGAGGTGGCCGAGATCCCGGTGGACGACCTCTGGGCCCGGGACACGGCCCCGGTCTTCATCCGGGACGCCGGAAAGCTGACCGGCGTCGATTTCGGGTTCAACGGCTGGGGCGGCAAACAGCAGCACGCCCGGGACGGCGCGGTGGCCAAGGCCGTGCTGGAGAAGTACCAGCTGCCCCGCATCGCGGCTCCGCTCGTCGCCGAGGGCGGCGCGCTGGAGACCGACGGCCAGGGCACGCTCCTGGTCACCGAAAGCTCGTTGGTCAACGACAACCGCAACCCGGGCAAGGACCGCGCGCGCGTCGAAGACGAGTTGAAGCGGACGTTGGGCGTCACCACCGTGATCTGGCTGGCCGGTGTCAAAGGCGAGGACATCACCGACGCGCATGTCGACTGTCTCGTCCGCTACGTCGCACCCGGTGTCGTCTTGCTGGACAAGCCTTTTCCCGGCGCGCCAGCGGACGTCTGGTCGCGGGCCGCCGAGCAGGCGCGCGGAGTGCTGGCCAGCGCCGCCGACGCGGCCGGCCGGAAGCTCGAAGTCGTCGACTTGCCCCAGCCCGACCCGGACCGGATCACCGGCCGGGGCGAGGCGTTCGTGTCGTCCTACGCCAATTTCTACGTTGCCAATGGCGCGGTGTTCCTGCCGAAATTCGGCGACGAAGCCGCCGACGACCGGGCGCGCGGCATCCTGGCCGAGCACTTCCCCGGCCGCGAGGCCGTCCTGGTCCCGATCGACGCGATCGCCGCCGGGGGCGGCGGGATTCACTGCTCGACCCACGACATGCCCGGCTGATGGGGGAGCCGCTCGGCGCTCAAGCGTTTTTGTCGGTGCCTTGCGCCACTATGGCGGAGTGACTGCATGGAGAGATCAACTCAGCGCTCTCGCTCAAGATCGGCTGCCCGCTGAGGTGGCGGCGAAATGGATCGAGCTGTTCCAGCCCGGGATCCGGCTTGCCGCCGAGGGCACCGGGCCGCGCGTGGGGCAGCTCGGCGGAAATCCGGCGCTGCCGGACGCGGTGGAATGGCCGATCTGGGAGGAGAAGGGGCCGCTCACGTTCGTCGCCGCGGTGGATTGCGCGTCGCTGCCGCGGGAGTTCTTGACCATTCCGCTGCCGGAGACGGGGACGCTGCTGTTCTTCTCGTTCGACGGACGCTACGAACCCGATAATTACCGGCACATTCTGCCCACCGATGCCGACGGCTATCGAGTGATCTTCGTGCCCGCGGGCACCGCGGTCACCGAACGAACGCCTCCGGCCGACCTCGAGCCCTACCCGCAGCGTGACGTTTTCGCGGAGATCGTGGCCACTGCCCCGGAAAGCGAGCACATCCTGCTGGACCAGACCACGACCGCGAGCGGAGTGTCCCTGGCTGAAGCTGTCGAGGCAGGCCCCGAACCTGAGCGGATCGGTGCCCTGGTGTTCGGAAACCTCACCTGGGAGGTCAACGAAGGCACGCCGCAACATCAGATCGGTGGCTTCGCCACACCGGTCCAGGACGCCGTGGAGAACGAGATCGCGGCGGAGGTGCTGGAAGGCGGGTGGCAAGATCCGCGGCTCAAGGAAGAAGCGGCCCGCTGGGTGCTGCTCGCGCAGTTCGACAGCGACAACGAAACCGACATGATGTGGGGCGACGTCGGGATGGTGTACTGGCTCATCCGAGCCGACGATCTTCAAGAAGGCCGGTTCGAGGCCGCCCGCTGCTTGATGCAGTGCGGTTGACGATCATCCCGAACGGAAGCGGACGATGAAGATCTTGGTGGTGGGCGGCAGCGGCCTGCTGGGGCAGCACGTCCTCGACGAGTTGAGGAAACGCGGCCACGAGACGACCGCCGTCGCGCGTACGGCACGTGAGGGAGTCGACCGGACGCTCGACGTCTCGAAGGCTTCGCACGAGGAGTTGCGCGAAGCGCTCGACGGACACGACGGCGTTGTCTTCGCTGGCGGTATGGACGATCGTGCGGTCGGACGCGGGCCAGTCGAGCCTCGGTTGCGCGCGGGCAACGTCGCACCTGTCGCCGCGTTGTTGCGCGCGGCGCGCGAAGCCGGCTGTACGCGGGCGGCGGTGCTCGGGTCGTATTACACGTACTTCGACCGCGTACGCCCGGAGTGGGGGTTGGCCGCGAAGCATCCGTACGTGCGCAGTCGGCTGGAGCAGGCCCGTGTCGCGCGCGAAACGGCCGGGCCGGGATTGCCGGTGGCGGTGATCGAAGTGCCGTTTGTCTTTGGGGTCGCGGAGGATCGGGTACCGCAGTGGTCGGTGCCAATCGTGAAGTGGGTGCACTCCAACTCGCCGCTCCTCGCGCCTCCCGGCGGGACTGCGGCGACGAGTGCGCGCGGAGTTGGCGTCGCGACGGTTGATGCGCTGGAGGCGGCGTCGGGCGCGGATGTCCCGGTGGCGGAGGAAAATCTGCAGTGGACGGACATGTTCGCCCGGCTGGCCGCGGCGGCGGGACGACCGCGCCGGGTGCGGTCGATGCCGTCCTGGCCGGTGCGCGGCGCGTTCAAGCTCGGCGGATTTCTTAACGCACTGAGCGGGAAGCAGCCAGGTCTGACTGTGCAGCACATGGACGGGTTGTTGTTGCGGGAGTTGTATTTGGAGCTGAACTACTCGGCTCCGGTGGACGATGCGATCCGGGAGACTGCTGCTGCGCGGTAAGAATCAGCCCAACCTGGCGCGGTGAGTCCGCACCGCCGCCAACCGCGGATCCGACGGCGCGAGCACGGCGGACAACGCGTCCAGAATCGCCACATCGTCAGCGCCACAGGAGGTTTCCCAGAACGACCACAACGTGTCCGCGTCGCCGCTGTTCAACGCCAGCTGCCGGACCTGCGCGCTGATCGATTCGCGTTCCTCCAGGATCGCGGGTGATTCCGACTCCGCGAGCAGCGGTCCCTGGAACGACCGGACCGCCGCCGCGGCGTCTCCTGCGCGCAGGGCCGCTTTGGTGCGCAGGAAATCCGCGTCCACGGTGGCCGCGAGGCGGTACGGGCGGGTCTGCAACACTCCGGTGCCGAGCTGGGTGCGCAGCCGGTGGATCTCGGCGCGCACGGTCACCGGGTTGCCAGCCTCGCCGTACAGCTGCAGCGCCAGCTTTTCCGCCGACAAGCCGCGCGGCTGAAGCGCGAGCAGGGTCAGCAATTCGGCGTGCCGCAGGGTGAACGGGATGTCGCGACCGTCCACAATGGTCGATCCGGGGCCGTCGGTGAGGTATTCGAGGGACAGCCGGCGCCGGGTCGCGGAGCCGGACGTGGCGATCCGCAGGAGGTAGCCCTCGTCCAGCGGGTCGACGGTGGCGATCCGGCCGTCCGGCAGCGTCACCGTGCCGCCGCCTTTTCGCACCTCCACAGTGGACGGAAGCGTGCACGATTCGGCCGCCAGCACCCGTCCGCCCGCGGAAAGGAGTGCGCCGGGGCGGCCGCGCAGCGACGCCAGGTGCGGCATGTTCGCCCGCCGCACCTTCTCGTCGCGGACCGCCAGCTGGGCGCGCAGCCGTCCCTCGGCCAGCTGCGCGGTTGCGGTGACCAGCGACAACATCGCCGGATGCACGGTGCGGAGCGGGCCGCTGACGTCGATCGAGCCGAGCAGCGCGCCGGTGTCCGGGTCGCGCACGGGGGCCGCCGCGCAGGTCCAGGTGTGATAGCGGCGGACGAGATGTTCGGCGGAGTAGATCTGCACCGGCTGGCCGGTCGCGAGCGTCGTGCCCATCGCGTTCGTGCCGATCGCCTCTTCGCTCCACCGCGTGCCCTCGGTGAGCGCGACCTGGTCCGCGCGCAGCAGCACGCCGGTCGCGCCCTCGCGCCACAGGATCAGCCCGTTCGCGTCGGTCACGATCATCATGTGCTCGGCGTCGTCGGCGATGCTCACCAGCATCTCGCGCAGCAGCGGCAGCACCGGGGCCAGCGGATGCTCCGCGCGCAGGTCGGTGAGCTCGTCCGCCTCGAAGATCAGCGGGGCCTCGCCCGAGTCCGGGTCGACGTGCGCGGCCAGCGAGCGCTCCCACGACGCCGACACCACCGACCGTGGCGAGCGCGGTGCGGTAGCCCCGGACAGCACTGCTTCGCGGACATGCCGGAGCAGCCGCGCGTACGACTCCGGATCGCGCAGCAGGTCGGGTTCGGGCAGCTCCGCCACGTGAACGAGAGTAGAGACCCTGGTCACAAGGCTGCAACGTTGGCGCAACGTTGCCCGGCCTACGGTCGCCGCCGACCGTCACCGACCAGCAATGAGGCAGGGCAAGATGGCCGTATACGCCGCACCGAACACCGACGGCGCCGTCGTCGACTACGAGACCCGCTACGACCACTACATCGGCGGCGAATACGTCGCGCCGGCGGGCGGGCAGTACTTCGAGAACCCGACGCCGGTGACCGGGAAGACCTTCACCGAGATCGCCCGCGGCACGGCGGCCGACGTCGACCGGGCGCTCGACGCGGCCGAGGGCGCCGCACCCGCGTGGGGCCGCACCTCGACCGAGGAACGCGCGAACATCCTGCTCAAGATCGCCGACCGGATGGAACAGAACCTCGAGCGGATCGCGGTCGCCGAGGCCTGGGAGAACGGCAAACCGGTCCGCGAAACCCTCGCCGCCGACATCCCGCTCGCGATCGACCACTTCCGCTACTTCGCCGGCGCGCTGCGAGCACAGGAAGGCGGCATCTCGCAGATCGACGACAACACCGTCGCCTACCACTTCCACGAGCCGCTCGGCGTCGTCGGCCAGATCATCCCGTGGAACTTCCCGCTGCTGATGGCGGTCTGGAAGCTCGCCCCGGCGCTGGCCGCGGGCAACGCGATCGTGCTCAAGCCCGCCGAGCAAACCCCGGCGTCGATCCACCTGCTGCTGTCGATCATCGGCGACCTTATCCCGCCGGGCGTGCTGAACATCGTGAACGGATTCGGCGTCGAGGCGGGCAAACCGCTCGCGTCGAGCAATCGCGTGCGCAAGGTCGCGTTCACCGGAGAGACGACGACCGGGCGGCTGATCCTGCAGTACGCCAGCGAAAACATCATCCCGGTGACCGTCGAGCTGGGCGGCAAGAGCCCGAACATCTTCTTCGACGACGTCGCCGCGGCCAACGACGCGTTCTACGACAAGGCGCAGGAAGGCTTCGCGCTCTTCGCGCTGAACCAGGGCGAGGTCTGCACCTGCCCGTCGCGCGCGCTTATCCAGTCCGGCATCTACGACCGGTTCCTCGGCGACGCGGTCGAGCGCGTGAAGAAGATCAAGCAGGGCAACCCGCTCGACACCGAGACGATGATCGGCGCGCAGGCCTCGAACGACCAGCTCGAGAAAATCCTGTCCTACATCGACATCGGCAAGCAGGAGGGCGCGAAGGTGCTCACCGGCGGCGAGCAGTCCGACCTGGGCGGCGACCTGTCCGGCGGCTATTACGTGCAGCCGACGGTGTTCGAGGGCGACAACAAGATGCGCATCTTCCAGGAGGAGATCTTCGGCCCGGTGGTGTCCGTGGCGAAGTTCGACGACTACGACGACGCGCTCAAGATCGCCAACGACACCCTGTACGGCCTCGGCGCCGGCGTCTGGTCGCGCGACGGGAACACCGCCTACCGGGCGGGCCGCGACATCCAGGCCGGCCGCGTGTGGGTGAACAACTACCACGCTTACCCGGCCCACGCGGCCTTCGGCGGCTACAAGGCGTCCGGCATCGGCCGCGAGAACCACAAGATGATGCTGGACCACTACCAGCAGACGAAGAACCTCCTGGTCTCCTACTCCGACCAGGCGCTGGGCTTCTTCTGATGGGTGAACGGGTCGCCCTGACCCCGGCCGCCGCCGACTTGCTGCGGCGGCTGGTGCCAGTCCACGGACCGGTGATGTTCCACCAGTCCGGCGGATGCTGCGACGGCAGCGCCCCGATGTGTTACCCGGCAGGCGAATTCCGGGTCGGGTCGCACGATGTGCACCTGGGAGACCTGACGGTGGACGGCATCGACGCGGTGCCGGTGTGGATGTCCGGGCCGCAGTTCGAGTACTGGAGGCATACGCATCTGACCATCGACGTGGTGCCTGGGCGGGGGAGCGGATTCTCGCTGGAGGCACCGGAGGGGGTGCGGTTTCTGATCCGGTCCCGGTTGCTCACTGATGAGGAGTCGGCCGAGCTGAACGGTTGATCGCCCGGTGCGCGTTTCCCGCGCACCGGGCACCGCTCGGTTGACCGCTGTGCGGCCGAAAACCTTGGTGCGCCTGCTCGTTGCCTTGCTAGGTTCACTCCATGCTGTCGCTGAAAGACGTCTACGTGGGCGAGCCGACCGTACTCGGCCACCAGCGGGACCAGCCGGTCCTGAGCGCCATCCGGAAAACCCGGGTCGACGCCGGCGAGCTGGCGTTGTCCGAGCTGAACCTGGCCGGTGACCGCCAAGCCGACCTCTCCGTGCACGGCGGTCCCGACAAGGCCGTCTACGTCTACCCGGTCGAGCACTATCCGACGTGGACCGACGAAGGGTACGACGTCGCGCACGGCGACTTCGGCGAGAACCTCTCCGTCGAAGGCGTGCTCGAGAGCGACGTGCGGATCGGCGACATCTGGGCCTGGGGCGACGCGCTCGTGCAAATCGCGCAGCCGCGGCATCCGTGTTTCAAGCTCGCGATGCGGACCGGCCGCAAGGACGTCGTGCCCGCGATGATCGACACCAACCGCTGCGGCTGGTACCTGCGCGTGCTGCGGCCGGGCACGGTCCCGACGGCCGGGCCGCTCGACCTGGTGGAGCGGGCCGAGGGGCCGACCGTCGCGGAGACGTTTCTGGTCGCGGCCGCGAACTACGCACGGTTGCCCGAGCCGGGGCCGATGCTGGAGCGGGCCGAGCGGGTGCTGTCGACGGACGCGTTGCCGGAGGGGTATCGCAAGGGCATTCAGTCCAAAGTGGACCGCGCTAGGGAATCACTTCCAGTCGACCTGGGGTGAGCGGTAGAAGTCGATTCCCTGGGCTTCCCAGCGCGGCGCTTGCTTGGCGATGCGGTCCCGGTAGCCGTCCCAGGTCCGCGAAGCGCGGGGCGACCAGCCGATTTCCGCGACACCGGGCAGGCGCGGGAAGGCCATGTACTCGATGTCGTCGTTGGTCCGGATGGTTTCCGTCCACAGTGGAGCCTCGACCCCGGCGACGGACTTCTCCCCGACGCCGGGAACGAGCGTCGCCGGGTCCCATTCGTAGGCGTCGCGGACTTCGACCAAACCGGCCCAATCCTGGCCCAGCTTGGTCGATTCCGTGTACTTCATGTCGAGGTAGGCGTGGTTGGCGGGCGACATGATGAACTTGTTCCCGCGCGCCGCGGCGGCGGCCACGTCCGCGTTCGGGCCGCCCTGATCCCAGTACTGCGGCACGGCGGACGTCGGCAGCGGCGCCTTCGCCATCTCGTGCCAGCCGGTGATCAGCTTGCCGTACTTGGCGACCATCGGGGTCACCTTCTCGTAGAAGGTTTTGTAGTCCGCGGCGGGCGTCGAGTGTGCTTCGTCGCCGCCGATGCCGATGTATTTGCCAGGAGTGATCGCGGCCAGTTCGCGGATCACGTCCTCCACGAATCGGTACGTGGTAGGCGAATTGATGCACAGCGAGCTGTAGCCGACCTCGATGTCGGTGCGCGGCGGGACCGCCTTGCCGTCGCAGTTGAGTTCCGCGTACACCGACTGCGCGGCATTGGTGTGCCCGGGCATGTCGATTTCCGGCACGACCGTGATGTGGCGGCTCGCGGCGTACGCGACGATGTCGCTGTATTGCTCCTGCGTGTAGTAACCGCCCGGGTCGCCGTACGCCGCCGTCTTGCCGCCTTCGGTCGCCAGCTTCGGCCAGCTCTTGATTTCGATGCGCCAGCCCTGGTCGTCGCTGAGATGCAGGTGCAGGGTGTTGATCTTGTACTGGACGATCTGGTCGATGTACTTCTTCACCTGCGCGGGCGTGAAGAAATGCCGCGCGACGTCGAGCATCGCGCCGCGGTGGGCGAAGCGCGGGTAGTCGAGCACGCTGCCGCCGGCGATCGTCCACGTCCGGTGCTGCACGGACTTCGCCTCGATCGCCGAGGGAAGCAGCTGCCGCAGCGACTGGACGCCGGTGAACAGCCCGGCGGAAGTGTTGGCGCGCAGCCGGACGCCGTTCTTCGTGACGTCGAGCTGATATCCCTCGTCGCCGACGCGCGGGTCGGCGTGGCCGAGGTCGAGCGAGATCGCGGACAAGCCCGGGCTCACCGGGACGACCGGCAGCGGGAAGCCGGTCGCGGGCCGCAGCAGCCCGCGCAGGTACGCGGCGACGTCGCCGGTGCCGTGCCCGGCCCGGATCACCGTCAGCGGCGTGAGCCGGAAGGTGGCGTCCGCCTTCGCCACGGCGTGCACCGGCACCGGTACGAGGTCGGTCACCTGCCGTTCGCTGGGCGCGGGACTCGCCGCGGCCGGCCCGGGCACTCCCACCGCGGCGAGCCCGAACACGGTCACCCCAAGCACGGCCCTGGACAGGGTCTTCCTCACGGCATACCTCCGGTCGCGTCGCGGAGAAGGCGGACTCCAAGAGGTATAGACCACTACCGGGACGCTGACAACGCCCGAAAGGGTCGGCTGACGCCCGATGTCCCGTTCGCCGGGATGCCCGCCGCGCCCCAATGCCACAGTGGGTGCGCTCAGCGCACCGAACGCCACATTGGGTGCGTCGCATGCACCCAATGCCACATTGGGATTTTCTCAGTAGTGGCCTTGGGGAGGTCCGTGAAGGACGTCTGCGGGAGCGGCGTGGCGAGGGTCGGCCGCGTCGCCGCAGCTGGCAGCGGCCCCGCGCCGCATGCCACCGCGCAGCCCCGCGGGGAGACCCGGGTTTGCGCGGGGTTCTCGCGTCGCGCGGCTGCCCTGACGCGTGACGCCGAGGTCCGTGAGGGGAACCCTGAGGGAATCAGAGTCCCTCAGGGTTCCCCTCACGGACTTTCGGCAGGGACGGAGCCACGCGGCCCGGCGGTGCTCCGCATCCCCTGGCCAGCCACCGCTACAACGAACCCGCCACACACCGCACCACTGAGAAAACCTCATCGGTGCGGTGCTCAGGGCCGCAGGATCGCCCGCAACGCGTCGAGCACCGACGGGTCTTCGATGGTCGACGGAACCGCTTCGTCGCGACCGTCCGCGATTCCTCGCATCGTTTTGCGCAGGATCTTCCCCGAGCGAGTCTTCGGCAGTGCGTTGACCACCGAGACGTCGCGGAACGCCGCCACCGGCCCGATGTCGCGGCGAACCAGCGCGACCAGTTCGTCCCGCAACTGCTCCTCGGGCACCTCCACGCCGGACTTCAGCACCACGAAACCGCGCGGCACCTGTCCCTTCAGCTGGTCCGCGACCCCGATCACCGCACACTCCGCGACCGCCGGATGCGACGCCAGCACGGCTTCCATCGAACCGGTCGACAGCCGGTGTCCGGCCACGTTGATCACGTCGTCGGTGCGGCCCATCACGAACAGATAGCCGTCCTCGTCGAGGTAACCCGAGTCGCCGGTCAGGTAGTAGCCGGGGTAGCGCGACAGGTACGCCTCTCGGTAGCGCTCGTCGTCGCCCCACAGCGTCGGCAGCGAACCCGGCGGCAGCGGGAGTTTCAGCGTGATCGCGCCTTCGCGACCCGCCGGCAATTCCTCGCCCGCTTGATCGAGAATGCGCACGTCCCAGCCGGGCACCGGTTTCGTCGCCGACCCGGGTTTGACCGGCATTGGTTCGAGCCCGCGCGGGTTGGCCGCGATCGGCCAGCCGGTTTCGGTCTGCCACCAGTGGTCGACGACCGGCGTGCCGAGGATGTCGTGCGCCCAGTGGTAGGTCTCCGGGTCGAGCCGCTCGCCCGCCAGGAACAGGGTGCGGAACCGGGACAGGTCGTACTTTTTGAGTTCGTCCGCGTCCGGGTCCACCTTCTTCACCGCGCGCAACGCCGTCGGCGCGGTGAACAGCGCCTGCACGCCATGCTCGGAGATGGCCCGCCAGAACGCGCCCGCGTCCGGCGTCCCGACGGGTTTTCCTTCGTACAGCACGGTTGCAGCCCCGACCAGCAGCGGCGCGTAGACGATGTACGAATGCCCGACGACCCAGCCGACGTCGGAAGCCGTCCACCACACGTCCCCGGCGTGGACGTCGTACAGCGCGCCCATCGACCACGCCAGCGCGACCGCGTGCCCGCCCGCGTCGCGGACCACGCCCTTCGGCCGCCCGGTGGTGCCGGACGTGTAGAGGATGTACAGCGGATCGGTCGCCTTCACCGGAACCGGATCCACCGGGTCGGCGTCGGCGACGAGCTCGGTCCAGTCGAGGTCAGTGCCGGACAGCTCCGCGCGCGCCTGTTCGCGCTGGAACACCACGACGTGGTCCGGCTGGTGCTCGGTGGTTTCGAGAGCGGCGTCGATGATCGGCTTGTACTCGACGACCCGCGTCGGCTCGATCCCGCACGACGCGGCGAGGATCAGCTTCGGCTTGGCGTCCTCGATCCGCGCGGCCAGTTCTTTCGGCGCGAAGCCGCCGAACACCACGGAGTGCACCGCGCCGATCCGCGCGCAGGCGAGCATCGCGATGACGGACTGCGGAATCATCGGCAGGTAAAGGATCACGCGATCGCCGCGGGTCACCCCGAGCGACGCGAGCGCGCCGGCGAACGTCGCGACCTCGTCCCGCAGCTCGGCGTAGGTGTAGCGGCGTTTGCGGCCGCTGACCGGCGAATCCCAGATCAGCGCGTCCTGCGCGCCGCGACCGCCGTCGGCGTGCCGGTCGAGGGCGTTGTAGGAGGTGTTCAGCTCGCCGTCGGGATACCAGCGGTAGAACGGCGCGGCGGACGAATCGAGCGCGCGGGTGGGCCGCTGCGTCCAGTCGATCGCCCGGGCCGCGTCGAGCCAGAACTGCTCCGGGTCGTCCAGACTGCGCCGATACGTCTCGGTGTACGCGCCCACGAGGTCTCCTTTGACTTCAGACGGCCGAATCTGCCCTCATGATGGCCTTTCCCCCGGCGGGTCGCAGGTCAGCCGCGTCCGGCGAGATCGATGCGGTGGATCACGTTCCCGCCGCGACCCGGCAACCCCGCGGAGGCCGTGTGCGTCCTAAGCTGGACCGTGGGGAACGGCCGCGCAGCGGCAGGAAGACAACACTGACAGTGAGGGGAACCAGCCGGTGAGCGGAATCGCGAGCGCGCTGCTCTCGCTCGCGCACACCTTGTTCGACCCGGGGTTCTGCCCCGGCGACTGGGTGTGGGCGACGACCACAGCGGGTGCGCTCGTCGCGCTCTTCCCGGCGGCCGGGGCGCTGATCGTGGCGATCGTGCGCAAGGGGACCGGCAACCGGTACGACGCGACCACGCTCACCGTGTTCGGTCTCATCGGCGTGGTGTGCGTGCTGGTGCTGCCGTGGCTGATGGCCTCGGGCATCTCGGAAACGTTCCGCGCGGCCAACGCGGGCCAGGCGACCGGACTGTCCGGGGCGGCCTCGCTCAACAAGGACTACTGCTCGTTCATCGGCGTGCAGAAGAGCTACCTCGGCGGCGGGTCGAACGTCTTCGAGACGCTCTTCTACCCGCGCGGCCTCAAGCTTTCCTACGTGCTGTACCTGCTCGCCTTCACGGTGCTGCCGGTCGGCTCGCTGCTGTTCGTGATGCTGCAGGCGCGCACCGCGTTCCGTCGCGGGCCGAAGTGGCCGTCGCGGTTCTTCTGGATTCCCTTCGTGGTCATGGCGATCGCGTCGGCGGGCATGTCGGCCAACACCGCGGTGCACTTCTGGCTCGGGTTCCTGCCGTTCAGCATCCTGGGACTGATCCCGGTCGCGCTGGTCGGCCCGCCGCCGTGGTCGGTGATCAACCGGCCGGAGCCGCGCCGCGACGAACCGCCCGCCGCGCAGCCTCCGCCGCGCCGGGAGCAGCTGCCGCCGCCTCCGCCGCCGCAGAACAAGCCCTACCCGGCCACCGCGCTGGCGTCCGCTCCGGAGCCGCCTGCCGGGGCGCTGGCCGCCGCGCCCGGCATGATTCCGCCGCCTCCCGGCTCGCGCAACGCGGGCAGCAGCCGGTACCGGCGCGTCCGCCAGCTCGGGACCGGCGGGTTCGGCACGGTCTGGGAAGCCGTCGACACGCAGCTCAACCGCACTGTCGCGCTGAAGATCGCGCACGCGCCCGACCGCGACACCGAGGAGCGGATGCAGCGCGAGGCGCGTGCGCTGGCCGTGGTGAACCACCCCAACTGCGTCCGCGTGTACGACCTGGCCGAGGAGCCGGACGGGCTCGCGCTCGTCATGGAGTACCTGCAGGGCCGCCCGCTCGCCGAGGTGGTCGACGGACAGGGCCCGATCGACGACGTCGCCGCGGGCCGCTTGTGGTCGACGATGGCGGGCGCGCTGGTCGCGGCGCACGAGCGGGGTGTGCTGCATCGCGACGTGAAGCCGTCCAACGTCATCCTCGACCCGGCGGGCATCGCGCACCTCATCGACTTCGGCATCGCCCGCAGCCAGGGCGATTCCAAGATGACCGCCACCGGGATGATGATCGGCACGCCCGACTTCGTCGCGCCGGAGCAGGCGATGGGCTCCCCGGCGAGCCCGGCCTCGGACGCCTGGCAGCTCGCCGCCACGGTCAGCTACGCGCTGACCGGCCAGCCGCCGCGCGGCACCCGCGAGACGCCGATGGCCGCGCTGATGGCCGCGGCGCGCGCCGATCCGGTCACGCACATGCCGCAGCGTTCGGTGCACGCGCGGATCCTGGCGGCGTCGCTGGATCCGGAACCGCGCCGTCGCCCGACGCTGAACTCGGTGCGCCGCGAGGTCGACGGCTGGCTGAGCCGGCAGGGCAAGGCCTTGGATGGGCCGGTCACGCAGATCGTTCCGCGCCGGTCACCCCGCTGACGGCTTCACCGCGGAAAACTCCAGCCGCTTCCGTTCCATCGCCACGCTCACCTGCTCGAACCCGGCCGCCGTCAGCCGGGCGGGCAGGGTGTTCGCGTCGAGGACGTTCATCGTGTCCCCGAGGTGCAGCAGCCGGAATCCGAAGCTGAGCTGGCTGTCCACGCCGCAGTAAGTGCCGCCCGGGCGCAGCACCCGGAACGCCTCCGCGAAGATCCGGTCCTGCAGTTCGTCGGTCGGCACGTGGTGCAGCATCGTGAAGCACACGACCCCGGAAAACCGGCCGTTCTCGAACGGCATCTCCGCGCCGCTGCCCTCGACGACGTCGACCCGGTCGCCGTATTTCTCCCGCAACAGCCGGGTCGACGCCGGATCGATCTCCAAGGCGGTCAGCTGCGGCACAGCGTCGACCAGCACCCGCGTGGTCGCCCCGAAACCCGGTCCGATTTCCAGCACGTCGTCGCCCAGTTCGAAGCGGGCGAGCCAGTCCGGCAGCACCTCGGCCACCGCGGCGGCCCACTTTTCCGAGCTGCAGAGCTTGCGGTGCATCAGGTTCATCGGCATGGCCTCGACGCTAGGGACGAGCCGCGCTGGCTGGAAGACGATAGGCTGTCATCTCATGTCGCAGTACGGTCAAACCGGCGCGATGCTGCTCGGCGACCTTCCGATCTCGGCCGGAGCCTGGTTCCCGTGGCACGACCATCCGGCGCACCAGCTCGTGTGGGCCGCGCGCGGGGTCGCCGCGGTGATGGTCGGCGACGCGCAATGGGTGCTGCCGTCCACGCGCGCGCTCTGGATCCCGGTCGGCGTCTGGCATCGCACCGGCGCGGTCGGGAATGCCGAGCTGCGCGGCATCTACGCCGATCCGGAGCAGTGCCCGGTCGAGTGGCCGTCCCCGCGCATCGTCATCGTCCGGCCGTTGCTGCGGGAATTGCTGGAGCATCTGTCCGCGGACGGCATCAGCGACGACGCC
Source organism: Amycolatopsis albidoflavus (assembly GCF_039525725.1). Taxonomy (NCBI): domain Bacteria; kingdom Bacillati; phylum Actinomycetota; class Actinomycetes; order Pseudonocardiales; family Pseudonocardiaceae; genus Amycolatopsis; species Amycolatopsis albidoflavus. The sequence goes on along the minus strand of NZ_BAAAHV010000017.1, from coordinate 224,168 downwards.
CGACGCCGTGCCGAAGCGGTCGCGTTCGACCTGCTGGAGCCGATGGACGTCGCGCCGATCGTCGTACCCGCGCCCGCAGACCCGAGAGCGCGGGACGTCGCCGACGCGGTGCTCGCCGACCCGGCGGACTCGCGCAGCCTGGCGGAGCTGGGCCGGGAAGTCGGCGCGAGCGAGCGGACGCTGGCGCGCGCGTTCGTCCGAGACTGCCGGATGACGTTCGGCACCTGGCGCACGCAAGCACGGCTGCGCGCGGCATTGCCGTTGCTGGCACAGGGTTTGCCGATGACGACCGTGGCGCACCGGGTCGGGTACGCGACGGCCAGCGCCTTCGTCGCCGCCTTCCGCCGGGCGGTCGGGGTGCCGCCGGGCGCCTACTTCAGCGCCACGAAGGCAGCCACATTTCCGCCTGCCAATGCTCGTTCGTGATCGGGATTCCGTTGAGAATCGGCCACAGCCAGGCGAAGTTCGCGACCACCAGCCCGACGTAGAGCGACACGACGAGCAGACCGGTGCCTCTGCGCTCGAATCCGCGTTTGGCGCTGCCGAGGATCTGCCCGAGCGCCAGCACCAGCCCGAGCACCAGGAACGGGGCCATCGGCGTGGCGTAGAAGAAGTACATCTGCCGGTCGATGTTGGTGAACCAGGGCAGGTAGCCGGCGAAGTAGCCGGTGAGCACGGCGGCGTAGCGCCAGTCCGCGCGGAAGAACCAGCGCCACAGGCCCCAGCCGAGCATCGGGACGGCCAGCCACCACATCGCGGGCGTGCCGATCAGCATCGTCGCGCCGAGGCAGCGCGATTCGCCGCAGCCGGTGACGTTGCCGTCGTAGTAGTAGAGCATCGGCCGCAGGCCCATCGGCCACGTCCACGGCTTCGATTCCCACGGATGCGGATTGTCCTTGGGCGTCAGCAGGGTTTCGTGGAAATGCAGCACGTTGGCGGTGTAGCTGCCGAGCGAGCGCAGCGCGGGCGGGATCCAGCCGAACATGCCCGGGTCGAGGTTCTTGATCTCGGTGTAGTGCCGGTCGGTCGCGGTTTCGCTGGCGAACCACGCCCAGTACGCCGCCAGGTACATCAGCACCGGCACCACGACGATCGCCCACAGCGCGGGCGCGACGTCTCGGCGGATCGTGCCGACCCACGGCCGCTGAACGCCCGCCGCGCGCCGGGCCGCGACGTCGAAGAACACGGTGAGCAGGCCGAACGCCGCGATGTAGTACAGCGCGGACCATTTGACGCCGAAGGTCAGGCCGATCATCAGCCCGGCCGCGAACCGCCACCAGCGGAAGCCGAGCTTCGGGCCCCACTGCGATTCGCCGATCCAGCCCTCGCGCACCGCGACCGCCAGCCGCTGCCGCACCTGGTCGCGGTCGCAGAGCACGCAGGCGAACGCGGCGAGCACGAAGAACGCGATGAAGATGTCGAGCATCCCCATCCGCGACTGCAGGTGCAGCACGCCGTCGCAGATCACCAGCACGCCCGCGATGCCGCCGAGCAGCGTCGAGCGGGTCAGCCGGCGCGCGATGCGCACGGTGAGCAGCACGATCAGCGTGCCGGCCACCGCCGACATCAGCCGCCAGCCCCAGCCGTTGTAGCCGAAGAGCCACTCGCCGAACGCGATGAAGTCCTTGGCCAGCGGCGGGTGCACGATCAGCTCGTACCCGGCGTTGTCCTCGTACCCGCCGTTGCGCAGCATCTGCGCGGCCTGGGGCACGTAGTGCTTCTCGTCGAAGACAGGACTGCCGTGGTCGGTGGGAAGGCCCAGATTCTGCATCCGGACGACGCCGCCGATCACGGTCAGCACGATCGTGACGATCCAGCCGCGCAGCCGGTCGGCGGGCATGGCCCGGCCGAGCAGGGTGGCTTCGCGGTCAGTCGGGGGGCGGCGCGCGTCGACCGGGTCCGGCCGCACGCTCTCGTCGTCGGCTCGGGTCAGCAGCGCGGTCACGGGGCCCGATAGTACGGCCTGATCCACTGGTGGCGTCTGGTTAGGCTGACTGCCATGACTTCTGCGTCCGGACGGCTCGTGCTCGCCGCCACTCCGCTGGGCGATCCCGGCGACGCGTCCGCCCGGCTGATCGAGGCGCTGGGCTCGGCAGACGTGATCGCCGCCGAGGACACTCGACGCCTTCGCGGGCTCGCTTCCGCACTCGGCGTGTCGCCCGCCGGCCGGGTGGTCAGCTTCTACGAGGACGTCGAGACTGCCCGGCTGCCGAAGCTGCTGGAGGCGCTGCACGGCGGCGAGACAGTGCTGGTCGTGACTGATGCCGGGATGCCGAGTGTGTCCGATCCCGGGTTCCGGCTCGTGGCTGCTTGCGTCGAGGAGGATCTGCCGATCACCTGCCTGCCCGGTCCGTCGGCGGTGACGACCGCGCTCGCGTTGTCCGGGCTGCCGTGCGACCGGTTCTGCTTCGAGGGCTTCGCGCCGCGCAAGCCTGGTGAACGGTCGAAGTGGTTCGCGGAGCTGGTGAGCGAGCGCCGGACGGTCGTGTTCTTCGAATCGCCGCACCGGATCGCTTCCCTGCTGTCGGACGCCGCCGCCGCGCTGGGCGGTTCGCGGCGGGCCGCGGTGTGCCGGGAGCTGACGAAGACGTACGAAGAGGTCAAACGGGGCACACTCGCGGAACTTGCCGAGTGGGCAGCGGACGGGGTGCGCGGCGAGATCTCGGTGGTGCTGGAGGGGGCGGCTCCTCGGCAGGCGTCGGTGTCGGACCTGGTGCCGGAGGTGGCGGAGCGGGTCGCTTCGGGGGAACGGCTGAAGACCGTCGCGGCCGAGGTCGCCGGTGCGGCTGGGGTGTCCACGAAGGAGCTCTACGCGGCGGTGCTCGCGGCTCGGAAGTGATTCAGTACCGGCGGGCGTTGTCTTCGGCTCGGAACTGCAGCCACCTCGGGTCGCTAGGTGCGGTTTTGGTGATCGTGGCCAGTTCGTCCGGTCGCCAAGTGCCGACACCGTCGGTGCGCACGGCATGGTCTTCCGGTAGGCCGTCGTCGGGAATTTCCGTGGTGCTGGCGAGGAACTCAGCGACGGTGGCTGGATCGGCGACGGCGCGCGAAGCGGCAACGGGCACCAGCGCGAGTTCGCCGTCTCCGGCGACGACGAGGTCACCGGCTGACGTCGCGGCCAGCGCGGTCACTGCCGAGCGGAGCAGTTTGTGCTCCGTGGTTCGGTCGCGCTCGACGTCCAGGACCAGGAGGAATTCTGCTTGAGCCGTTTCGGGTCGCCGAGCGAGATCTTCCTGACCCGGCGCAGCGAAGGGAACTCGAACACCAGGAACTGGTGTTCGTAGGTGTTGCCGCGAATCGCCAGGTGCCGCCCGTCGGAGCTGAAGACCGGAAGCCCCCAGCAGTTAGAGTCCAGAATCAGGGTCGGTCGAGGAACCACAGCCGGTCGCCTGGACGGGAGAAGAGCACAAGGCTCGCGCCCTGATCGCTCTGCATCGTGGCGATCAGCCCTCCCGCCGGATGCGCGACGATGCCGCAGTCCCGTGTCCGGGCGGGCGAGATGGCGCCAGTGCTGAGGTCGATGACGTCCGAACGGTCGTAGAGATCGGGCGGGGTCGGCGACGTCCACAGTGACTGGCCGTCCGGGCTGAAGGCCACATGGTCAGAGACGGCGATGTCCAGCGGTCGAACTTCCCGTACTCCGCGGAATCCGCGCCCACCGCGCCGATTTCGCGAAGCACTCGCTCGGCGTAGAAGAGGTGCACCGCGGGCCGGTCCTGATCGATCCCGGCGACGAGCGGCAGTTTCGGATGGCACACCAGCTTGCCGATCGAAGCGGTGGGGATCCGGGCGATGGCCTGGACAGCGGTCACTAAGAGATTTTACCGGCTGCGCAACAGCATTTTCGCCGCTACCAAAGCCTTCTCCGCGTCCGGCTCCTCGCCGGTGATCGCGTCGGTGTAGATGAACGACTCGCCGACCCGCACGAGCAGATACGCCAGATCCGCCACCGGCAACGGTGACTCCAGTCGCCCGGCCGCCACCTCGTCGGACAGCAGCGCCTGCACCTTCTCGATGGTCCGCGACTGCACCAGGCTCGCCTTGGTCGTCAACAACCTCAGCGCGCGCTCCGGCTCCCGGCGCAAAAACGCGCGGAACGGCGAGGAAGCGTTGACCGTCCGCACGAACGCCCCGATCGCCTCCGCGACGCCGTCCCCGCCGCGGCCCGCATAACTCACGTTATCCAGCACCGCGGACGTCTCCGCCCACAGGATTTCGCTCAGCAGGTGGTCGCGGCTGCCGACCCAGCGGTGCAGGGTCGCGCGGCTGACGCCGAGGTCGCCGGCCAGGTCGCGCATGTCGACGCGGTCTCCGGCGAGGAACCGGGCGCGGGCGAGGCGGAAGGCCGCGACGGAGTCGGGTCGCGAGGCGCGGGTGGACAGTGGCGTGTCGATGGGCGAGACGTTAGCAGAGAGTGTCCCATCGATGAGACATATGGCAGAATGTCTCACGACGAGAGGAGCCGCGAAGATGCGTGCTGTGCAGGTGACCGAATTCGGCGGTCCCGAGGTGCTGAAGCCGGTCGAGCTGCCCGATCCGGTGGCCGGGCCGGGGCAGGTGCTGATCGAGGTCGACCGTGTCGGGCTGAACTACGCGGACACGCACCAGGCGGAGAACTCGTATCTCGCCCCGAGCAAGCTGCCGCTCGTGCCGGGTGGCGAGGTCGTCGGGCGCACGGCGGACGGCAAGCGCGTGGTCGCGCTGCTCAACGACGGCGGCGGTTACGCCGAGCGCGTCGTCGCCGACGAGGCCATGACCTTCCCGGTTCCGGACGGCGTCGACGACCTGAACGCGCTGTCCATGCTGGTCCAGGGCGCGACCGCGTGGATCATGCTGCGCAAGAACGCCCACCTCGAACCCGGCGAGTCCGTCGTCGTGCACGCCGCGGCGGGCGGGGTCGGATCGATCGCGGTGCAGCTGGCCAACGCGTGGGGCGCGGGCCGCGTGATCGCGACCGCGAGCAGCGAGGAAAAGCGCGCGCTGGCGATCGAACTCGGCGCGGACGTCGCGGTGGATTCCCGCGCGGAGAACATGACCGAGGTTCTCCGGGAAGCCAACGGCGGCAAGCGGGTCGACGTGGTCCTCGACATGGTCGGCGGCCCGACCACCGACCAGAGCATCGTCGCGCTGGCTCCGTTCGGCCGACTGGTGTTCTACGGCATGGCCGGCCGCCGCTCGCCGAAGCCGATCGAATTGCGCAACCTGCTCGGCCACAGCACGACCGTGGCCGGGATGTGGCTGCCGCACGTGTTCCGCTTGCCGGGCAACGTTTTCGGCACCGCGCTCAGCGACTTGTTCACGATGGTGCTGGACGGAAAACTCCGCGCGATCGCGGGCGGCGAGTACGCGCTGGAGGACGCTCGGAAGGCGCACGAAGCGCTGCGGTCCAGGGGCACGACGGGCAAGCTGCTGCTCGACCCCCGTAGGTGAGGCTTGTGAGTGTTAAAACCGGTTAGAACCGGCTTTAACACTCACCAGGCCTGGCCAGCAGGGATTCCAGCGGCGCCGCTTTGTGCAGGCACTCCTGCCACTCCGCGGCGCTGTCCGAGTCCGCCGTGATCCCGCCGCCGACTCCCAGCGCGATCCGGTCCCCGGCGATCTCGAACGTCCGGATCGCCACGTTCAGCTCCAGCCCCGCCAGCGGCGACACCATCCCGACCGCGCCGGTGTACACCCCGCGCGCGGCCGGTTCCAGCTCGGCGATCAGGTCCAGCGCCCGGATCTTCGGCGCGCCGGTGACCGAACCGGGCGGGAACGTCGCGGCCAGCAGCCCATGATCGGTCACCTCGTCCGCCAGCACACCCTCCACAGTGGACGCGAGATGCCACACCCCCGGCGCGGGATGCACCGCGAGCAGCTCCGGAACCACGACGCTGCCGACCTCGCACACCCGGCCGAGATCGTTGCGCACCAGGTCGGTGATCATCACGTTCTCCGCGACGTCCTTCGCCGACTGCCGCAACCGGAGCGCGTTGCCGTCGTCCGCCGGACCGCGCCGGGGCAGCGTCCCCTTGATCGGCGACGACCGCACGCGGTGCCCGTGCCGGGCTAAAAACAGCTCTGGCGACAGCGAAACCACCGAACCCCAGGCGCCGGCGACGTAGGCCGCCCGTTGCGGAGCTAGCCGTCGCACCCCTTCGGCGAAGAGCGCGGCCGGTGAACCCTCGAACGTCCCGGTGAACCGCGAGCAGACGTTCGCCTGGAACAGTTCGCCCGCCTCGATCTCGTGCACGCACGCCTTCACCGCCTGCTCGTGCCCGGACGGCCGCCGCAATGCACTTGCCGACCACGACAGCTCCTCGGACCCAGATAAAGCCCGCTCCACCACGGCGAGCTGCGCGTCGGCGTCGCCTTCGAGCGACTCGAACCAACACACTCCGGCCGCGTCCCAGCGCAGCACGTGATCCGCCCAGCCCCAGGCCGATTCCGGAACGCCGGTCGACCGTCCGGACGGATCCGCCTGGTCGTAAGCCAGAAACCCGAACCACCCGCCACCGATCCGGCCCGGAGGACCCGAAACGGGAGAAACCGAAGGGAACGGCCGCGGAGTCACCGCCAGGAACGGAGCCACCACCGCTCGCGACCCGAACCAGTCCCCGCAGACCGCGGCCGGTTCGGGCAGGCCGTGCGCCCGGGCGTACGCGGACAGCAGGACAAGCACCCGCGAAGGTGGCAGGTCGGTCCGCAGCCGCTGGAAACGCATCGCGCCATTGTGCCGGAAACCGGCGGTGACCAGCGGAAAAGGTGATCAGAGCAGCACATCGGACAGCGCGAAGGGATACACCACCGCGTCCTGTGCCACCGGCCCGTCGACCCCGGGGACGTCCGGTGCGAAAGCGTGCTGGTGCAGCCCGAGCCGCGAATGGAACCAGCCGGGCCGCCCGGGAATGCCGTTGTGCCGCACGAGCCACAGCACCACTTCGGAATCGGCCCAGCGGTCCGGGTGCAGCCGGTGTGCCCAGCAGTCGTGCCCGGCGTACACGAGCACCCTGCGGATCTTCGCGGCGTGCCGCACGTGCTTGATCCACGCCTTCACGAACCGGTCGTCGACGCTTTGCGCATCCACCTCGAGTGCCGGGGCGAGCGAGCCGGGTGCGAACGCGCCGAGCTTGCTCGCTGTGCGGACGAAATGGTCGGCCTGGTCGTGCACCGCGCCTGGTCGCGCGTAGTGCCGGGCTCCGGTGTGGATGCCTGCGTGCTGGGCCGCGGCCAGCGTCCGCTCCGCGCCGGGATCGCTCCAGTTGACGTTCTCGCTGATCGTCACCGAAGCGAATCGCACGTCGGCGCCGCGCACCGCCGCCCAATCGAGCACTTGCTCGCGATGAGTAAGCGTGAGTCCGCGCCCACTCTCCGGTTCCGCCACCACGCACCCCTGACAAGCCCCACGACGGGTGAAAGGCCACCCTACGTCCGGAGTTCCGGAGCGGGGTGACCTTTCCCGGCGTGTCGATAGGCTTTGATCAGGCGTTTTCCCGTTGGAAGGTGCGCGTTCCCCACCACACCGCCACAACGGCCATGACCAGCACGACCACGCCTCCGGTGAACAGCGCGTCCATCGAGAAGTCGCCGCGGAAGCTGTTGCGTTCCACGTCGACCACGTGCCGGAACGGGTTGATCTGCGAGATCGTGTACAGCCACTTCGGGGCCAGCCCGGACGTGATCGGGATGAGGATCCCGGACAGCAGCAGCAACGGCATGAGCACCGCGTTGAGCAGCGCCGGGAACGCCTCCTCGCTCTTGAGCGTGAGCGCCAGCGCGTAGGAGCACGACGCCAGCGTCAGCGCGAGCAGGAACACGATCGCGAGGCTCAGCAGCACCCCGCCGAACGGCGCGTTCAGGTCGAACACCAGGTAGGCGAGCAGGATGATCAGCACCGCCTGCACGACCGCCTGCAACGCGTTCGCCAGCACCTTCCCGAGCAGCAGCGCGGCCCGGTGCACCGGGGTGACGCGCAGCCGTTCGACCACGCCGGACCGGAATTCGGCCAGCAGCCCGAAGCCCACGAACGAACTGCCGAACAGGGCCAGCTGCGCGATCAGCGCGGGGGTGAGCACCATCCAGCCGTCGACCTCGGACATCCCCTGCGCGCTGAGCGACTTCACCAGCAGGGGACCGAAGAAGAACAGGTACAGCAGCGGCTGGGCGAGCCCGAGCATCAGCCACGCCGGATTCCGCAGCGCGCCTGCCATGTCGCGGCGGAAAATCAGCCAGGTGTCATGCAGCATCGGGCACCTCCGGTTCCGTCGCCGCGGGCTGCTCGGCTTCGCGCAGCGACCGGCCGGTGAGAGTAAGGAATACGTCGTCCAAGGTCGGCCGCGTGACCTGCATGGCGGCCGTCGCGATGTCCTTGGCGTCGAGCGCGCGCAGCAGCTCCGGCATCGCGGTGTCGCCGCGCGGCACCCGGAACCGGATCGACCCCTCGCGCACGGAGAACTCGTGCGCGCCGGGCAGCTGCCGGGCCAGATCGGCGGCGGCCGCGGCGGATCGCGGATCCACCTCGATCGCCACCCCGTCGCCGGAGACCTGCTCCTTCAGCGCGTCCGGATGCCCCTCGGCGACGATCCGGCCGTCGTCGATCACGATCAGCCGGTCGGCCAGCGCGTCCGCCTCGTCGAGGTAATGCGTCGTCAGGAAGATCGTGACGCCTTGTTCGGCGCGCAGCCGCCGAATGTGCTCCCACAGGTTCGCCCGGCTCTGCGGGTCGAGTCCGGTGGACGGCTCGTCGAGGAACACCAGCCCCGGCGAATGAATCAACCCCATCGCGATGTCGAGCCTGCGACGCTGACCCCCAGACAACGTCTTCGTGGCCCGCTGCTCCAGCCCCGCCAGGTCGAGCTGGTCGGCGAGCACCTTGCCGCGCGCGATCGCGTCGGCCTTGCTCATCCGGTACAGCCTGCCCTGCAGCTCCAGCTCTTCGCCGACGCGCGATTCGGGCGCGGTCCCGCCGCCCTGGGCGACGTACCCGATGTTGCGGCGCACCCCCGCCGCGTTGGTCAGCAGGTCGTGCCCGCCGACAGTCGCCGTGCCCGCGGTCGGTTTCAGCAGGGTGGTGAGCATGCGCAGCGTGGTGGTCTTGCCCGCCCCGTTCGGGCCCAGGAACCCGACCAGCTCGCCCGCCTCGACGTCGAGATCGACCCCCTTCACCGCGTGCACCTCGCCACCGGCTCGGCCCTTGCGGCGGAACCGCCGCTCGAGTCCGCGTGCCGTGATCATTGAGAACCCCTCTCCTCCCAAGAAGATCAGCTAGTCAATCTTGACTAGCTGACGCGCACACTGTGCCCGAGGGAGGAGGGTTTAGTCAAACTTGATTACTCGGGGGCTGGCGGAGCGAACGCCGAACCGGGGTCGTCGGCCATCACGTACTCGCCCGCTTCCAGCCTGCCGATCAGCCCGGTGAGCCATTCCCGGCTCGCGCTGGCGATCCCGCCCCACAGCCGGAACAGTTCGGTCACGTGCGGCGGTTTGCCCCAGGTGTCGTCCTCGAGGCTCAACCGCGACCGGCGCTCTTCCGCCTCGAAGTGGATCAGGTTCTGCTGGAGGAGGCTGATCGTGTACCTCCGCGGGAGCGCGGGCATCAGGCTCACCGCCGCGCACAGCTCCGCGTTGCTCGCGCTGGGATCGGACAACCCCTTCGCGATGAGGACCTGGAACTCCTGCTCGCCCGCCGGCGAAAGCCGGTAAGCGACCCGGTCCGGACCGCCGTCGCCCGGTTCGACGTCGATCTTCTCCAGCAGGTCCTCGGCGGCCATTTTCTTGAGCGCGTGGTAGATCGAACCGGGCTGGACGTTCGCCCATTTGTCCGCCGACCACGACAGCAGTTCGCGGCGCACCTGATAGCCGTGCGCGCGGCCGAACATCCGCACGACCCCGAGCACCAGCAGACGCGTCGCCGACAACCGGCTCTCCCTTCCCCGACCACCACGAAACGCACTGGAGCGCATCCGTAGGCTAAACAGGTATGAGCACCCCTGTGTTGACCGCGGTGGCCTGGCCCTACGCCAACGGCCCCCGCCACATCGGCCACGTGTCCGGATTCGGCGTCCCGTCCGACGTCTTCTCCCGCTACCAGCGAATGGCCGGCAACCGGGTGCTCATGGTGTCCGGGACCGACGAACACGGCACGCCGATCACCGTCCAGGCGGACAAAGAGGGGATGACCCCGCAGCAGACCGCGGACAAGTACACCCGCCAGATCGACGAGGACCTGCGCGGCCTCGGCCTCTCCTACGACCTGTTCACCCGCACCACCACCGGCAACCACGCCGCGGTGACGCAGGAAATCTTCCTCGCGCTCAACCGCAACGGCTACGTCGTCCCGAAGACCACGCGCGGCGCGATCAGCCCGTCCACCGGACGCACGCTGCCCGACCGCTACATCGAGGGCACCTGCCCGATCTGCGGCTACGACGGCGCGCGCGGCGACCAGTGCGACAACTGCGGCAACCAGCTCGACGCCGCGGAGCTGATCAACCCGAAGTCGCGGATCAACGGCGAGACACCGAAGTTCGTCGAGACCGAGCACTACTTCCTCGACCTGCCGGCGTTCACCAAAACCCTCGGCGACTGGCTCGGCACCAAGACCGACTGGCGGCCGAACGTCCTCAACTTCACCCGCAACCTGATCGACGACATGCGGCCGCGGCCGATCACCCGCGACCTCGACTGGGGCGTCAAGATCCCGCTGGACGGCTGGCGCGACCAGCCGCTCAAGCGGTTCTACGTCTGGTTCGACGCGGTCATCGGCTACTTCTCCGCGAGTGTCGAGTGGGCGCGCCGCAACGGCACGCCGGACGCGTGGCAGGAGTGGTGGGCCAACGCCGACGCGCGCGCCTACTACTTCATGGGCAAGGACAACATCACCTTCCACGCCCAGATCTGGCCCGCGCTGCTGCTCGGCCAGAACGGCGACGGCGACCGCGGCGGCGAGGCGGGCAAGTACGGCAAGCTCCACCTGCCGGACGAGATCGTGTCCAGCGAGTTCCTCACCATGAGCGGGTCGAAGTTCTCCACGTCCCGGGGGACCGTTATTTACGTGCACGACTTCCTGCGGGAGTTCGGGCCGGACGCGCTGCGGTACTTCATCTCGGTGGCCGGTCCGGAGACTCAGGACACGGACTTCACGTGGGACGAGTTCGTTCGGCGGACGAACTTCGAGCTGGCCAACGAGTGGGGCAACCTCGTGAACCGGTCGATTTCTATGGCGCACAAGAACAATGGGGCGATTCCGGCTCCGACTGCGCCCGCGCCCGCGGACGAGGAGCTGAAGGCGTTGTCTCGGCAGGCGTTTGAGACGGCTGGCGGGCATCTTGCGCGGTCGCGGTTCAAGTTGGCCGCGGCTGAGGCGATGCGGGTGGTTACGGCGGCTAACCGGTATCTGTCGGATCAGGAGCCTTGGAAGCTCAAGGAGGATCCGGACCGGCGGGATGCTGTGTTGCACACGGCGTTGCAGGTGGTTTCGGACGCGAACACGTTGCTGACGCCGTTCCTGCCGCATTCGGCGCAGAAGGTGCACGAGGCGCTTGGCGGGACTGGGGTTTGGGCTGCTCAGCCTGAGCTTCAGGAGGTCGAGGATCTGGATTTGCCTGGGCGGGTTAATCCGATTCTGACCGGGGATTACGCCGGTGAGCAGGCTAAGTGGGAGTCTCAGCCGGTTGAGGTTGGGCGGCCGTTGGAGAAGCCGACTCCGTTGTTTACGAAGCTGGATCCGAAGTTGGGGGAGACTGGGCCCGAGTGGGCTCCGATCGTGACTGACTGAGGTCTCGCGTTCGGCTCGTCGCCTGGCGGCGACATTGCGCCTGAGTGGGGGCCACCACCCCGAAGGTTCATTGTGCTGACGGTTCGGGGGTGCTTGTCAAGGCGGGAAAGATGCCTTGACAAGCACCCCCGAACCGCAGGGCGGCTTCGGATCGGGGTTGGGGGCGGGGTGGGTGCCTCCATGGTTGGGTGCGCGGGCTGCGGTTTAGTGCCGTGAGGGGAACCCTGAGGGACTCAGAGTCCCTCAGGGTTCCCCTCACGTCCTTGGTGGCTTGGGGCGCAGTAGCTTGGGTGTCATGGGTGACGAGAAGCGCGAACTTCCGCCGATTCCTGATCGGCTGCCGGTGACGGTGGTTGACGCGCACACTCATCTCGACGCCTGTGGGGCGGAGACTGCGGCTGATGTTGCCGCGATGGTCGACCGGGCTGAGCGGGCTGGGGTTGCGCGGGTTGTCACTGTTGCGGACGATCTTGCTGCTGCTCGGTGGGCGTCCGGAGCGTCCACGTGGGACTCGCGGGTGTTTGCTGCGGTGGCTATTCATCCCACGCGCGCCAAGGAATTCGGGGTCGCCGAACAGTCCGAAGTGGAGCGGTTGGCGCGGGGGGAGCGCGTGGTCGCGGTCGGCGAGACGGGGCTCGATTACTACTGGGACTACTCGCCGCACGATGCGCAGCAGGCTGCCTTCCGGTGGCACATCGATCTCGCGAAGCGGCTTGGCAAGGCGCTGATGATCCACGATCGCGACGCGCACGAGGACGTGCTTCGCATCCTCGACGAGGAAGGCGCGCCCGAGACGGTCGTCTTCCACTGTTTCTCTGGCGACGAGCACATCGCGCGCCGCTGTATCGACAAGGGCTACATCTTGTCCTTCGCGGGCACGGTCACCTTTAAGAACGCGCGCGGGCTGCATGAGGCCGCGCGCATCGTGCCGCGTGGGCAGTTCCTCGCTGAGACTGACGCGCCGTTTCTGACGCCTCATCCCTACCGTGGGCGGCCGAACGAGCCGTATTGCACCGCTTACACCGTCCGGTACCTCGCGGCTCTGCGCGGCGAAGCGGTCCACGAGGTGGCCGAAGCGGTCCGGACCACTGCTGAACGCGCATACCGGCTGCCCGCCTGATTCCTCAGTGTCACAACGGCTTGCACGGATTGCGACATTCGAGACCGTGCATTCGTCCACCTGATGAGTGACGCAAGTCACGACACTCCGGGGGGTGTTTGCGCAACCTGCCAACACCCGTTACTGTCCCGTGATCGTGCCGGTCGGTTCCGCGCAGCGGAGCCGGCTGATACGCCCACCAGTCACGTCAGTGCACGTCGGGGAAGCGGAACCGGGGTTGGTACGACCTGGGACCGTGACGATGGCGCTGGCTGGGGGTGTCGGACTTGAGAGGCGCGCCCGAGGGTGCGTCGCGAACGAAGGACGACGCGCGAAACACGCGCGATGTCTTGGGAAAGGGAACGACCCGGTGACTGGTAGTCGGCAGGATGACTCGCGTCTTGACGCGGGTACGGCGTATTTCTCCTCCTCCCCGTCCTCGGTGGCCGTGCTCGACCGCGAGCTCGAAGACACCGCCTACGGGCAGCTTGACTTCTCCGACGAGCTCCGCGTGACCGAGCAGGACGTGCTCGCCGCGCTGGGCCCGGACGCCGACATGCTGATGTCGGAAATCGACGTCGACGTCGACGAGCTGATCCGCCTCATCAACGCGGAAACCACGATGCTTCCGCCGCTCGTCCTCCCGGACGAGGTGGAGGAAGACCGCACCGCTTCCCCGCAGGCCAAGAAGGCCGCGGTCGAGGAAGGGCTGCGCGAGGCCACCAAGACCTGGAAGCGCCGCTTCCTCAAGGGCGCGGTGCTGTCGCTGCTGGTCACCGTCGGCGGTGGCGGCGCGGCGGCGCTCGCGATGAACAAGAGCATCACCGTCGACGTCGACGGCCACCAGCAGACCGTGCACAGCTTCGGCGGCACCGTCGGCGACGTCCTCAAGGACGCGGGCCTCTCGGTCGGCGAGCACGACGCGCTTTCGCCCTCGCCGCAGGCGGCGGTCGGCGACGGCGGCGTCATCAAGCTCGAGCGCGGCCGTCAGCTGAACCTCGTCGTGGACGGTGTGTCGCGGCCCTCCTGGGTCCGGGCGACCTCGCTCGGCGAGGCCATGAACCAGCTCGGCATGGGCAGCATGCTTTCCCAGGGCGCGTGGACGTCGATGCCGTCGTCCGGCGAACTGCCGCTGGAGGGCTCGACCGTCCAGGTCAAGACCCTCAAGCACATCACGCTCTTCGACGGCACCAACGCGCCCCGCCAGGTGAGCACCAACGCGGTGACCACCAAGGAGTTCGTCTCCGACCTGAAGCTGAACCTCGGCCCGGACGACGCGATCGACGGCGGCCTCGACGTCAGCCTGAAGAACGGTGCCGAGGTCCACGTCAGCCGCATGGGCGTGTCGATGGTCAACCAGGAAGAGACCATCGACCCCGAGGTGCAGAAGGTCGACGACCCGACGCAGCTGCAGGGCCAGCAGAGCGTCGACGACCCGGGCACGCCGGGCAAGAAGCTCGTGACCTACAAGGTCACCAAGAAGAACGGCGAAGAGATCTCGCGCGAGCAGATCTCGGAGAAGACCCTGGTCGAGGCCAAGGCCAAGATCATCAAGGTCGGCACCAAGAAGCCGCCGGCCCCGGCCATCGGCGACACCGGCGTGTGGGACCGCATCGCGCAGTGCGAGTCGGGCGGCAACTGGTCCATCAACACCGGCAACGGCTACTACGGCGGCCTCCAGTTCGACAAGCAGACCTGGGCGGCTTACGGCGGCACGCAGTACGCGCCGACGGCCGACAAGGCCACCCGCGAGCAGCAGATCGCGACCGCCGAGAAGGTGCGCGACGCGCGCGGCGGCTACAGCGCCTGGGGTTGCGGCTACAAGGCCTGAGCACTCTCTGATTTTCCGGCAGGCGGCCGGGAGCCTCGCGCTCCCGGCCGCCTGTTTTCGTCCGCTGCGTCGTCGCTGGGTAGGCTCGTGCGGTGGTGGAACTGCTGGGGCCTGCCGAAATCCGCGGGCTGGCCGACGAACTCGACGTCCGGCCCACGAAGAAGCTCGGGCAGAACTTCGTGCACGACCCCAACACGGTCCGCCGCATCGTCGAACTCGGCGGCGTGCGGCCGGGGGACGTCGTGCTGGAGGTCGGGCCCGGTCTCGGGTCGCTGACGCTGGGCCTGCTCGCCGCCGGCGCTCAGGTCGTCGCCGTGGAGATCGATCCGGTGCTGGCCGCCCGCCTGCCGCAGACCGTCGCCGAGCGCGCCCCGGAGGCAGCGGAGCGGCTGACCGTCGTCGGTGCCGACGCGTTGCGTGTGCGGGCCGCCGATCTTCCGGCTGAGCCGGTGTCGATCGTGGCGAACCTGCCGTACAACGTCGCGGTACCGGTGGTGCTGCACCTGCTGGCCGAGTTGCCGTCGCTGCGCAGCGGACTCGTGATGGTCCAGACCGAGGTCGCCGATCGGATGGCGGCCGGGCCGGGCAGCCGGACTTACGGCGTGCCGAGCGTGAAGCTCGCTTGGTACGGACCGGCGCGCAAAGTCGCCGCCGTGCCGCGCGCGGTGTTCTGGCCGGTGCCGAACGTCGATTCCGCGCTGGTGTCGTTCACCCGGACCGACCCGGTGTCCGGGGTGGATCGCGCGCGGTTGTTCGCGGTGGTCGACGCGGCGTTTTCGCAGCGGCGCAAGACTTTGCGGGCCGCGCTCGCCGGGTGGGCCGGTTCCGCGGAGCGGGCCGGTGAGTTGCTCGCCGAAGCGGGGATCGACCCGAAGACGCGCGGGGAGCAGCTCGACGTGCACGCGTTCGCGCGGATCGCGGCTGCCGGAAACTGACCCCCTCCCACGGCGCTCGCTTGTGACGTCCAACTGCGGCGGCGTGGCGGGTATTCCGGGAGCGGGGCTTCGATTTCGGTGCGTGGCCTGATGATCTCGCGTCGTCGCTGATCGTGGATCATTCCGAGGTCTCGTAGCTACTCTCGGTCATCGCGCGATGGCGGCTGAGATGGCCGGTTACCTGTGACGGGCGGCTCGTCAAGGCCATGGCATTCGGGGGAGCTTGATTGCTCCCCGGACCGGATTGTTCAGCGACGCCGGTTCGAGGTGCTTCGCTCCGCTGACCTATCTCGACCCGGTCGCGGGCCCGCGGCCCCCGGCCTCGAAGCCCGCGGCCACCGGTCACTTGACAACGGGAAAACTCTTGTTCCACAAAGATTCTTGATCGTCCACAGTGGAACGAACTAGTTCGCCGCCCGCCGCCGGAGCGAGGGTTCCGCAGGTCGGGGCAATGTTCGGGGACCGAGGTTCCGGGTTTCCGGGTCTTGGACGCCGTGTTCCGATATGCGGGCACCACCAGACGTGTGATCTGCACCAACGCGCTTGCGTTCAGCCAATGGGATCGGCTTTACTCGAAAGCGTCCATCCCGAGCGACTGAGAGACCTGGCTCGCCGAAGTCGCAGCAACCACCCTCCGCAGGGCAGGTGCTACCGCCAGGACCGATGGAGGCTGTTTTCGATGAAGAGGGTCACCCGCCCGCTCCTGCTGACCCGCCGGCGCGTAGTCGACGAAGGTCGCCGCTCGGTATGTGCGTGTCAACGCTCCATGGTCATCGCCTGATCGTTTTTCCCGCAGTTTCTTGCGCCGTCCACTGTGGACGGTAATTCGATGACGCCTTGGCGCGCCCGGATCCGGCGCCGCGCCTCGTATGCCTGGAGCCCTTTCGTGATCACTGTCGAAAACGTGTCCAAGTCCTTTCCCTTCCACGGAAATCGTGTCGCCGCGCTGCGCGACGTGAGCGTTGACGTGCAAGCCGGCTCGCTGTTCGGGATCGTGGGTCCGTCCGGCTCCGGCAAGTCGACCCTCGCCCGTTGCATCGCGCTGCAGGAGCGCCCCGACCGCGGCGTCGTGCGGCTCGACGGCCTCAACACCGCGACGCTGGACGGCAAGCGGCTGCGGGAGATCCGCCGCCAGCTCGGTGTCGTCGGGACCAAATCGGAGCTGCTCGCCGAGCGCACCATCGCGGGCAACATCGCCAGCCCGCTGGAACAGCTCGGCGTCGACGGCCCGCAGCGGCGCAGCCGCGTCGGCTCGCTGCTCGACCTGGTCGGCCTCACCCCGCGCGCCGCGCAAAAGCCGGAAGAACTCACCGACGGCCAGCTCCGCCGGGTCGCGGTCGCCAAGGCGCTCGCCGCCGGACCGGCCGTGCTGCTCGCCGACGACCCGACCGCCGGGGTTTCGGCGGAAGACGCCGGCGCGGTGCTCGCCGTGCTCGACCGGGCGCGCGCCGAACTGGGCGTGACGGTCGTCGTCACCACGCCGGACGCCGACGTCGTCCGCCGGGTCTGCGACGACGTCGCGGTGCTCGACAACGGCGCGATCGTCGAACGCGGCACGGTGCTCGACCTGATCTCGACGCCGGACAGCTGGACCGCGCAGGCGGTGCTGCCGTCGATCGAGACCTCGCGCACCCAGTCCGCGAAGTACGACCGCGCGGTCGACGTCGTGCTGATCGGGTTTGCGTCGGTGGGTGCGTTGCTGCCTGAGGCGGCTAGTCGCTTCGATGTCGAACTTGCCACTATTGGGGGTGGCCTCACTCGTATTGGGGATACGCCGATCGCTCGGTTCCGGTTGGGGGTGCGCGGGGAGCGGGCTGAGGCTGCGCTGTCGTGGATTTCTGATCGGGGGGCGTTTGTTAGTCAGGTGGTTCGTGGGCCGCAGAGTGTTGTGGCGGCTTGAGGTTTTGGTTTGACGTAAGGCGTTCGCGGGCCGCTCCGGGTATGGGGCGGCCCGTGGTGGTTGGGTTGGTGGGGCAGGTCACCAGCTGTGTTTTTGGCGCCGGCTCCGCCGTCGCGGGCGGGATCGCTTTTAAGCCGACGTTTGGGGGCTGCCCGGCGTGAGGGGCCTTCGGCCTGTCACGCCGGGCAGCCCCCAAACGTCGGCGCGATCCCGCGTTGTGGTCCAGGTCCGCATTGAGGGTTTTTGTGAGGTGGTTGATTTTTCGCCACCGTCACCGCCACCGTCACCGCTGCTGCCAACGCGATCTGCGGCGTGGGGATGATCTGCGCGGGCGCGGTCCGGAGGTCTGTGGGGGTGGCGCGGGGGAAGGGTGCGGCGTTTGCGGGTGTGGCATTCGCCGTCGCGGAGTTGTCACCGGGGCCAGTTTTTTGGGGCGGGTGTCCGGACTGTTGGGACGGGTGTCCTGAAGTCCGTCGTGAAATCTGGGCGGGTTTTTCTCCTGGTGAGCCTTGGCGGGGCGGTGCCACGTAGGCTGGACGGGTGCTCGCAGTCGTTCCGCCTCCAGTCACCGTCCGGGTCCCGGCCAAGGTCAACCTGCACCTGGCCGTGGGGGACCTGCGGGCGGACGGGTTTCACGAGCTGGTCACTGTCTTCCAGGCGCTTTCGCTCACCGACGAGGTGACCGTCGCGGCCGCCGACGAGCCTGGGCTTGAGGTGTACGGCGAGGGGGAGCGCACGGTGCCCACCGACGGCACCAACCTCGCCTGGCGCGCGGCGTGCGAGCTGGCCTCCTACTCCGGACGGCCGGACGCGGATGCGCCGAAGGTGCGAATCGTGCTGCGCAAGGGCATTCCGGTCGCCGGCGGCATGGCGGGCGGGAGCGCGGACGCGGCGGCGGCGCTGGTCGGGCTCTCGTCGCTGTGGAAGCTCGACATCACCCGCGACGAGCTGGCCACCATCGCCGGGAGCCTGGGCAGCGACGTGCCCTTCGCGCTCTACGGCGGCACTGCGCTCGGCACCGGCCGCGGCGAGCAGCTCGTGCCGGTGCTCGCGCGGCACACGTTCCACTGGGTGCTCGCCTTCGACGAGGAAGGCCTGTCCACGCCCAAGGTGTTCGGCGAGCTCGACCGGCTGCGCGCCGATGGGAAGCCGCCGCGGATCGGGTCGCACACTCCGGTCGTAGAGGCGCTCGCGTCGGGGGATCCTCGCCAGCTTGCCCTGCTGCTCGGCAATGACTTGCAGGCGGCCGCGGTGTCGCTGCGGCCCGGTTTGCGCCGCACGCTGCGCGCCGGAGTGAACGCGGGAGCGCTGGCCGGATGCGTGTCCGGCTCCGGGCCCACGTGCGCCTTCCTGTGCTCCGACGCGGAAACCGCGGTCGAGGTGGCCGCGGAGCTGTCCGGCGCGGGAGTGTGCCGGACGGTCCGGGTCGCGCACGGCCCGGTGCCCGGGGCGCGGGTGGTCGGCGGCGACGACGCGCCGCGCAACGCGCCGCCGCGCGTGCACGCCTGAAACCCCAGCTTGAATCAACAGTCCACAGTGGAAAGGATCCGGATGGCCAACCTGGTCAACCTGGAATCGGTGAGCAAGTCCTACGGCGTGAAGCCGTTGCTGGACAACGTTTCCCTCGGCGTCGCCGAGGGGCAGCGCATCGGCGTCGTCGGGCTCAACGGCGGCGGCAAGACGACGCTGCTCGAAGTCCTTTCCGGACTGAGCGAGCCGGATTCCGGCCGGGTGAGCCAGGTGCGCGACCTGCGGATGGCCGTCGTCACCCAGCGTACGGAACTGCCGGCGGGCAGCACGGTCGGCGATGTGGTGCTGCAGCGTTACGGAGCCGAACACGAATGGGCCGCCGACGCGCGTGTCCGGTCCATTGTGGACGGCCTGGGCATCACCGCGATCGGCCTCGACACCCCGACCGCGAACCTGTCCGGCGGCGAACGCCGACGCGTCGCGCTGGCCGCCGCGCTGACTGGCGAGCTGGACCTGGTGGTGCTCGACGAGCCCACTAACCACCTCGACGTCGAAGGCGTGCGCTGGCTCGCCGATCACCTGCTGGGCCGCCGGATCGCGGTCGTGGTCGTGACGCACGACCGGTGGTTCCTCGACACCGTCGCGAGCCTCACCTGGGAGGTCGCGAACGGCCGGGTCGAGCAGTACGAAGGCGGTTACGCCGACTGGATTTTCGCGCGCGCCGAACGCGCCCGCCTCGCCGCGACCGCGGAGGAGAAGCGGCAGAACCTGGCACGCAAGGAATTGGCGTGGCTGCGGCGTGGCCCGCAGGCGCGTTCGTCGAAGCCGCGCTACCGCGTCGAGGCCGCCGAAGCGTTGATCGCGGATGTGCCGCCGCTGCGCGATTCCGTGGAGCTGATGGCGTTCGCGAAACGCCGGCTAGGCAAGACCGTGCTGGAGCTGGAAGACGCATCGCTCAAGGTCGGCGACCGGACGCTGCTCGACCACGTCACGTGGCGGATCGGCCCCGGCGATCGGATCGGTCTCGTCGGCGTGAACGGCTCCGGCAAGACCACGCTGCTGAAACTGCTGGGCGGCGACGTCGAATCGCCGACCGGACGGCGCGTGCAGGGCAAGACGGTCGCGCTCGCGCACCTGCGCCAGGAACTCGACGATCTGCCCGCGGATCTCCGGGTGCTGCAAGCGATCGAGCAGATCTCGGGCCGCGTCGTGTTCGGCAAGCAGGAGATGACCGCGTCGCAGCTCGGCGAGAAGCTCGGCTTCCCGGCCGCCCGCCAGTGGACGCCGGTCGGCGACCTCTCCGGCGGCGAACGTCGCCGGCTGCAGCTGTGCCGGTTGCTGATGGCCGAGCCGAACGTGCTGCTGCTGGACGAGCCGACGAACGACCTGGACATCGACACTCTGCAGCAGCTCGAAGACCTGCTCGACGGCTGGCCGGGCACGATGGTGGTGGTCTCGCACGACCGGTACCTGGTCGAGCGGGTCTGCGACGCCACCTACGCGCTTCTCGGCGACGGCAAGGTCACGCACCTGCCGGGCGGCATCGAGGAGTACCTGCAGCGCCGCGCCCGCGCGAAGGAAGCCGCGCCGCGTCGCGAGGCACCGGCCGCGGAGAAGACCGAGGCCAAGCGCAGCGCGGCGGAAACCCGTGCGGCGCAAAAGGAATTGGGCCGGTTGGAGCGGAAGCTGGACCAGCTCGCGAAGCGGGAAGAGAAACTGCACGCTGCGCTGGCGGAGGCGGCCACCGACCCGGAGAAGCTGATCGAGCTGAACACCGACCTGAAGGCCGTCCTGGCGGAGAAGGACGACGTCGAGGCGCGGTGGCTGGAGACGTCCGAACTCGCCGAGTGACAATCGGCGGATGGACGACGACGTTCCGCCGCTGTCGATGCTGCGCGCCGACACCACGTCGGTGCTGCGGCTGATCGCGCATTTCGACGCGCTGACCGGCCTCGCGCCCGACGCGGTGGTCCGGTCGGCGGCGCTCGTCGCGGGCTGTCCGGTCGGTGCTGCTATCGACGGGGAATCCGTCTGGTTCGACGGCGCGGGCTCGCCGGTTTCCGGGCCACCACTGGACGACGTCCGGATCGATCGCCCAGCGCCGCATCCGCTCGACGTGGTTCTGCTCGACCAGCTCCGCCGAGCCCTGCGCGCCACCAGGTCCAGTTCACCGCTCCGGCTCGGCGAACCCGGCCTGCTGGAGATCGCCGTGTCGTCCCGCGAACAACGCCGGGATCGCTTGCGCGCCCTGCACTTGCTCGGCTACGACCTCGACCAGCCGGTCACCGCGCTCGTCCTCGCCGGTGCCCCGGAAGACGGCCTCGACGCGCTTGCCCGCGCCGGAGCCGGTCGGCTGCACCATCACCGGCTGGGCCGTCTGACTCTCGCACTGACTCAAGGCGGCCCGGCACCTCGGGAATTGGCCGGACACCTGCACGACGACCTTGCCGCCCGCCATCCTGCCTCGACCGGGCTGGACCGAGCCGTGGACATCTGGATCGGCATCGGCGAGCCGGCCGCGGCAGCGGACGCACCCGTGTCGTGGCACCAAGCCCGCACTGCGCTGCGGTTCGCCTCGTCCACTGTGTTCGGTCGTCGAGCCGTTCCGTACGGACCGCTCGGAGTCCTTGTCCTGCTTGCGGAACTGCCGCCGTCCCAGCTCGCCGCGACCCCAGGCGTCGCGGCGCTGGAAACCCACGCCCGCACGCCCGGCGGCGCACTCGACGTCGAAGCGCTTGAGTCGTACTGCGTCTTCGGCGCGCTCCGGCGGACGGCGACCGAGCTGAACCTGCACCACAGCACCGTCGCCGCGCGCCTGGACCGGATCGAAGCGGCGACCGGCTGGCGGCTCGAAGACGCGATGGACCGGTTCCAGGCGACCTTCGCGCTGCTCGCCCGGCGGTTGGTGACGTCGGATCGCACGCTGGGCGACGTCGGGTAGGCGACGCCCGTCGCGCGGACCGGCCGGATCCGGCGACGCGCGTCGGCTGACCCGCCGGGGCTCGCCAGCGACGATCGAGCACGCGCAACGACGCGCGTTTCCCGGAGGGACGCCCATGATCGACCCCACCCGCACCTGGCAAATGCTCGAACAGCGGCTCGAAACGACCACGAACCCCCGGCACCGGCAGGTGCTCGGCATCGTCCTGGAGCACATGAAGGCCGAGGCCGAGCCGGATCTCGACCGCCTGATGGCGACCGTCAGCAAGGACGCCGCGTATCACTTCTGGGGCGCGAGCGGCGACAACGGACCGAAGGGCCACGACGGCGTCCGCGAGTACTACGCGGCTTTCGTGGCGAGCAAGGCGAACCACCTCGAATACCGGATGGACCGCCTCATTGTTGACGATCATGCTCTGGTCACCGAGGGCGATCTGCACATGCTCCTACCAGGCGCGACCGCGCGGCAGATGGGTTTCCCGGCGGACGACGGCGACGCGGACTACCTGTACGTCAGCAGGCAGCTGATCGTGTGGCCGGTCGACGAGGACGGCCTGATCACCGCGGAAGATTCCTACACGTCCGGCCCGCTGGAATTCCGGAAACTGACCCGCGAGGAGCTGCCGCAGGCGTATCTGGACCGGGTGCGTCCGCAACCCGCCTGACTTCGGACATCCGCTGTTCACGCCGCCGCGGGCGGGCCGCGAAAAACCGGACAGTAATCTGACGCACATGAGTCGGTTTGTGGACACACTCGTCGGGACTGCGGCGGACCGGGGGCAACGGCGCGGCATGGTGACCGGCGAGCCCAAGGAGCCGGTGCGCCGGACCTGGGCCCAGGTGCACGACGAAGCGCGCCGGATCGCGGGCGGGCTGGTCAGCGGCGGATTGAAGCCGGGAAGCGCGGTGGCGGTGCTGGCCGCCGCGCCGGTGCTCATCGCGCCGACCGTGCAGGCGGTGTGGCTCACCGGCGGCAGCGTGACGATGCTGCACCAGCCGACGCCGCGCACCGACCTCGCCGAATGGGCCGAGGACACGGTGAAGGTGCTCGAGATGATCGGGGCCGAGCTGGTCGTGCTGGGCGAACCGTTCGACCAGCTCGCCCCGGTGCTGGAGGGCAAGGGCATCAGCTACCGGCTGATCTCCGAACTGGCCGCCGCCGAGCCGCTGGCCGAGATTGTGGACACCGACGAGGGCGACACCGCGCTGCTGCAGCTGACCAGCGGATCCACCGCGGAGCCGAAGGCCGTCCGGATCACCTACGGCAACCTGTACACCAACGTCAAGGCGATGGTCGACCGCGCGGAGTTCGAGTTCGACACCGACGTGATGGTGTCGTGGCTGCCGACCTTCCACGACATGGGCATGGTCGGCTTCCTGACCGTGCCGATGACCTTCGGCGTGGAACTGGTCAAGATCACCCCGGTCGAATTCCTGACCGGCCCGCTGATCTGGCCGGAGCTGATCAGCAAATACGGCGGCACCACGACGGCCGCGCCGAACTTCGCGTACGCCATCGTCGGCAAGCGCATGGCCCGGGTCGAGGACGACAACGCCTACGACCTGTCGAAACTGCGCATCGCCCTCAACGGCGCGGAGCCGATCGACGAAACGGCCGTGCAGACCTTTGTGGACGCCGGAAAGCGCTTCAACATGCCGCCCGAGTGCGTGTTCCCCGCTTACGGAATGGCGGAGGCGACGCTGGCAGTCTCGTTCGCGCCGCTGTTCACCGGCCTCACCCTGGACGTCGTCGAGGCGGACGCCCTGGAAGCCGACAACCGCGCGGTGCCGGTCCCCGAAGGCGACCCCCGCCGCGGTACGGACGAGGTCCGCTCGTTCGCCCTGCTGGGTCGCCCTCTGGACGGCCTTGAAGCGGACATCGTGGACGAATCCGGTGCGGTGCTGGGCGAACGGCAGGTCGGCGAGATCCGCCTGCGCGGCGAGGCCGTGACCCCCGGCTACCTGACCGTCAACGGCCCGCTGAACACCCAGGACCCGGACGGCTGGATGAAGACCGGCGACCTGGGTTACCTGGCAGGCGGCCAGATTGTGATCTGCGGCCGCCGCAAGGACGTCATCATCATGGGCGGCCGCAACCTGTACCCGACGGACATCGAACGCGCCGCCGGCTCGGTGGACGGCGTCCGGGCAGGCAACGCGGTCGCGGTCCGCCTGGACGCGGGCAGCCGCCGCGAACGCTTCGCCGTGGTCGTGGAATCCAAACTGGCCGGCGACGCGGCCGAGGAAACTCGCCTGTCCAAGGAAATCGCGGCAAGGGTCCGGGACGCGGTCGACATGCGGCCGTTCGCCGTGGTGGTGCTTCCGGCGGGGAGCTTGCCCAAGACCCCTTCCGGCAAGGTGAAGCGGGCGGCTACCGCGGTGCAGTACGCGGAGAAGATCGCTAAAAACGCGGACAGTTGATTTTGCCGAGCCGGAACACGACGAAGGCCGCTGCGAGGGATCGCAGCGGCCTTCGCGTCTAGGTCTTATCGGCCGGGCAGCCGTTCGGCCGGCGCCTCGGTGATTACGGGCCAGGAGGCGCGACCTGCGGTGGCCTCGCTGTGGTCGCGGCTTCCCGGGATCGTCGGGGCCCGCCGTCCGGACAGTTCGGCCAGCTGCGTCTCCACCTCGTCGAGAAACTGGTCGACCTCGCGCTCGTCATACCCGCGCTTGCCGATCAACGGCTTGGAGAACAGCACGTGGTGGACCTCGGCCGAGGTCAGATCGTCCTCGTCGGCGATCGTCTTGGCGATCCGCCGCACGAAGTCGTCGACCTCCTGCTTGGCGTAGCCGCGACGGCCGATCGGGGCGTTACCGAAAGCGACCTCAGCGAGATCCTCGGCGGTAAACGACATGGATCATTCTCCGATTCAGGGGTCGGGGTGATGCGTTCTCCTGAACCCGTCCTAACCGGTCCCGGCCACCCCGGGAAGCCCGCACCCGCCCGGACGACTCGATCAGGGGCACAGAAGCCGCCCATCGAGTGAGAATTCGATCACGCACGGCCACAGCTGCTCACCCACACGCACAACGGCCCGCAGGGTCCAGAGCTCCCCAATGTGGCATTGGGTGCGTAGGACGCACCGAACGCCACATTGGGTGCGTCAGATGCACCCAATGCCACATTGGGGCGGAACCGGGCACAAGTCTCAGGCGGCGTGGAACGCGTTCTGCGCCGCCGCCAGGCCCCGCGAAATCAACGCCTCGGTCGCGTCCGCACACCGGTCGACCTCGAACGGGAGCTCCTTGCGCTCGACCGTCGAGAAATCCTTCAGCACGAAATCCGCCGGATCCTGCCTGCCCGGCGGACGCCCGATGCCGAAGCGCACGCGGTAGTAGTCGCGCGTGCCGAGCGATTTGGTGATGGACCGCAGTCCGTTGTGGCCGTTGTCGCCGCCGCCGAGCTTGAGCTTCAGCGCGCCGAAATCGACGTCCAGCTCGTCGTGCACCACCACGACGCCGGACGGCGGGACCTTGAAGAACCGGGCCGCGCCGACCACCGGCCCGCCGGAGAGGTTCATGAACGACCGCGGCTTCACCAGCACGACGCGGGAGCCGGCCAGCCTGCCCTCGAGCACCTCGGCCCCGCTGCGGTGCGCCTTGAACTTCCCGCCGATCCGGCCCGCCAGCTCGTCGAGCACCATGAACCCGACGTTGTGCCGGTTCCCGGCGTACTGCGGCCCGGGATTGCCAAGGCCGGCGAGCAGAATCTGCTCGCCGGCCCCTGGCACGTCTTCACTCACGAAAGAGAGCTTATTCGGCGGCTTCGGTGGAAGCTTCCTCGGCTTCGGCGTCCTCGTCAGCGGAGCCGCGCGGGGCCTCGTTGACGGCGACGACGAGCGCCTCGGGGTCGGTGACCAGCTCGGCGCCCGCGGGCAGGGTGACCTGGCCGGCGGTGATCTGGGTGCCGGCCTCGATGCCCTCGACGGAGACCTCGAACTGCTCGGGGATGTGCAGCGCCTCGACCTCGACCTGCAGCGTGTCGAGGTCCTGGGCGACCAGGGTGCCCGGGCCCGCGGTGCCGGTGACGACGACCGGGACGTCGACGGTGACCTTCTCGCCGCGCTTGACGACCAGCAGGTCGACGTGCTCGATGTAGTTCTTGAGCGGGTGGACCACGATGGTCTTGGTCAGCGCCAGCTCGCTCTCGCCCTGCAGGTCGAGCGTGATGACGGCGTTGGTGCCGTTCTCGCGGACGACGCGGGCGAACTCGATGGCCGGCAGCGCGAAGTGCCGCGGGTCCGAGCCGTGCCCGTAGAGCACCGCGGGGATTTTGCCGGCGCGACGGGTGCGGCGGGCGGCACCCTTTCCGAACTCGGTGCGCGGTTCGACGGAAAGACGTACCTCGGACACGGTGTAGCACTCCTTCAATCACACGACGTGCGGCAGGGGGCGGCGGGGATCGTCGATCTCTGCTCGGGGGCGGTTGTGCACGGCGGCGAGATTGCGGGCGCGAAATGACCACGGGGCTTCTCGAGCCGCCGCGTCGATCACGCCGGGCACCTACAGGCGCACCCGCCTCGCCGAGACAACCCGAGAAGTGTAAACCAGCCGGCCCGCCCTGGCGCGCACCGGGTCGGCCCAGGCTCCCCCTCGCGGGTGGGTGACGACACAATTCCCGTACCGCCCGTCGATCTCATGGGGGTGGCATGATTCCCGCGAAAGAGGGGCGGCCGACATGCGGGCTAGATGGACTGCGACAGCGCTGGTGCTGCTGGGTGGGCTTCTCGCGGGCTGCCAGGTCGCGGTGACCGGCACGGCGGGACTGTCCGATGCTGACCGGCAGCTGGCCGAGCAGCGCGCGCAGCAGCAGACGGCGGTCGACGCCGCGCTGCAGACGCTGGAGCAGGCACCGGCGCTGCAGTACGACGCGACGTTGAAGGACGGCGCCGGCAACCCGGCGACGCTGACGTACCGCGTCGCGCGCGACGGCAACGGCTTCGGCGCGCTGCCGCTGGAAGGCAAGTCAGTGCGGATCACCGAACCGGACGGGCAGCTGTACCTGGCAGCCGACGCGGACTACTGGAAGTCGCACGGGCTGGAGGAGAACAGCACCCAGTTCGGCGGCGGATGGGTGCACACCGTCGGGAGCGAACTGCCGGTCGACCCTGCCGCGCGGCTCGCCCCGCCGAAGCTCGCCGGCGAACTGCGCAAGGCGCTCGGCGGTCTTGGCTCCGGCGCTCCGCGGAAGCAGAAGCTCCAGGACGGAACCGAGGTGTACGACCTCGGCGGCGCGCTGCAGGTAACCACCGCCGAACCGCACCGGGTCGCCGGGTTCGCGCCCGCGTTGCTCGACCCGCGCGGTGGTCCGAAGCTGGGTGCGGCGTTCCGCGTCCGGCCGCTCAATGTCGCGGAGATCAAGCAGTTCCACACCGATTTCAACGCTGCGGTCGACGCGATCGGGCAGCCGTTCGACGGTCTCGCGCAGGCGAGCGTCACGGTGCTCAACGACAAACTCGACTGCCAGGATTACGTCGGTTCCTGCAAGACCACAGTGGACGTCTCGAACAGCGTCGTCGGCAATCAGCCGGGTTCCAAGCCGAATGTGCACATCAAGCTCTCGGTGGAGATCAGCGCGGACTCGCTCGGCTCGCAAACCTGCGCCACGGAAGGCGACGCCGCCGCGGACGCGACCATCACGATGTCCTGCTCGGTCAAATTCACCCTGCCCAACCGCACCGCGAGCTACCAGGTGCTGGCGAAGCCGACGGCGGTCGCCGAGGTGCGGTCGGCGGTCGACGCGAACGCGGTGAAGGCGAAACTGGCCACCGCGTTCGCCGCGCTCGGCGGCTGACCTGCACGCTCACCTCGGGGTGCGTTTCTTCCGTTGAAGTAGCCGAAGACCGGTCCTTACCATCGGCTGCGACGAGACGGACTTTCTTTTCGAGGAGCGGCAAATGAGCAAGCTGGTGGTGTTCGGCGCAACGGGATTCGCCGGCGGCCGGATCACCGACGAGGCGCTGCGGCGCGGGCACTCCGTCATCGGGGTCGCGCGCAAGGCCGAGGGCTTGCCCTCTGGTGTCGAGGCGCGGTCGGGGTCGATGCACGACGCGGAATTCGTCGCTTCGGTGGCTAAGGGCGCGGATGTGCTCGTGATCGCGACGCCGGGCCGCGCGGACGACGACGGCCGCCGTCTGGTGGACGCTCTGCCGACGCTGGTGGAGGCGGCTCGCGCGAACGGCGCGCGGCTGGCGATCGTCGGCGGTGCCGGTTCGCTGCGCGTCAGCGAGGATGGCCCGCGCGTGATCGACACCCCGGAGTTCCCGGAGGAGTACAAGGCGGAGGCGGGCAGCCACGTCCTCGTTCTGGACGCGCTGCGCGAGCTTTCGGACGACGTCGACTGGTTCTACGTCAGCCCGGCGGCCGAGTTCGGTTCCTGGATCCCCGGCGAGCGCACCGGCAAGTTCCGCCTCGGCGGCGACGTGCTGGTCAGCGACGCCGACGGCCGGTCGCACATCAGCGGTGCGGACCTGGCGATCGCGTTCGTGGACGAGATCGAAGAGCCGAAGCACTCGCGCTCGCGGTTCACCCTGGCGTACTGAGCGCGCTCAACCCGGTGGTGCCGCTTTGTTGGCACCACCGGGTTTTTTTGTTGTTTGTCAGCCGGGAGATCCGGCGGTGCACAGGAATTTCTCGGCGTGCGCGGGGTCGAGCGCGTTCGTGACCAGGTTCCAGACGTTGAGGTCGTAGGCCTCGCCGATGTGCCCGACGGGGTCGAACGGGCAGGTGTCCTGGACGTATTCGTTCGTGACGCCCGGCTCGCGCACGAACGACGTTTCGGTGGGCGTGACGAGTTCGTCGAACCGCGACGTCAGCACTGTGTAGCGCACGCCGGGCTGCGCGATGGGGCCGTTCGTGAGCGTCTGGACCGCGCTGCCGTCGGTGATCAGGTTGTCGCAAGCCGGGCAGCCGAACGCGGTGAGCGCCTTGCCGACCTCGTCGCGCACTCCCAGCAGATACGCCAGCTTCGTCAGCCCGGCGAACGTGGTGCCGTGGGTGGGCGGCGCGATCGACACCACGGAGCCGATCCGGTCCGCGATGCCTTGCGTCTTCGTGACGTACAGGGACTGGAAGCCGCCCTCGGAGTGGCCGACCAGATCCACTTGCGCCGCACCGGTTTCTGCTAGAACCTCGCCGATGAACTCCTTGATTTCCGTTGCAGAGTCGGCGATCGGGCGAAGTCCGCCGACGAGCGGGAACTGCGGATACGCGCCGTAAGTGCGGCTGAAGGTGCAATATCCCTTGGCAGCAACGTGATCCTGCAGGTAGTTCAAGTCCTCATAGGACGTCGCGCCGAGTCCGTGCAGGAACACCACCGGACGCGGATGCGCCGCGCTCGGCCGGCACGCGGGATCGTTGACGCCGCTTGCCGTAGCGGTGGTGGCGGCGGTGGCTGGGGCGGCGAACGCGGCGGTCAGCAATGCCGCGGCGGCCAGGACGATGCGCAACCTCATCGGAGCGGTCCTTCCCTGTCGTCCTTGACAGAGTCCTTGACACTGGATACCCGTGGGTATTGGATACCTGAAGGTATTGAGCGGGCTGAGCCAGTGTCAACCCCCGGATGAGGGAGAAGCCGATGACCGGCCGGACGCGGCCGACGCGGGCGGAGACCCGTCGGCGCATCCTCGACGCGGCCTTCGCCGTGTTCGGGGAACAGGGCATCGCCGCGACGAAACTGACCGAGGTGGCCGCGGCTGCCGGGCTGACGAAGGGCGCGGTCTACTCGAGTTTCGCGTCGAAAGACGAGCTTGTGCTGGCGTTGATGGAAGAGCACGCCGCGCACCGCCTCGAAGCGAGCCTGGCGAGTTTCGCCGAAGCGGACGACGGCGGCGCGGGGCTGGCGAACGTCGCCGCGGTGCTGATGTACGAAATGCGCGCCGACGCCGTGTGGCACCGGTTGCTGGCCGAGTTCTTCGCGATGGCGCACCACGACGACCGGCGGCGCGACGCATTGCGCCGACGCCGCCGGGAGGTTCGCGACACGATCGCGCGTGCGTTGAACCGGCTCGCCGAGGGGTTGGACCTCGAACTTCCTTTGCCTGCTGAGGAATTCGCCATCGTGCTGCTCGCGCTGAGCAACGGTTTGGCCGTGGAAGCCGACATCGACGACGAAGCTGTGCCAGACGGTCTCCTCGGTAAGGTGCTGACACTAATCGCTGGCGACGCCGTCGCGAAGGTGCAGGCGGCTAGCGACCTCGCAGCTCAGCCACAACCGGAGCAAAAGTCTCCATCATCGCCTCGAAAACGGTGAAGTAGGAGAAGCCGTACCGTTCGCGGTGCGCGATCAGCTGCTGCACCATTTCGTCCACCGTGCCGAAGAGCAGCTGCGGTGCGCGCAGCAGCTCGTCGACGTCCGCCGCGCTGCGTTCCTCAGTCTCGGCATGCCATTCCGCGGCGGCCTCGCGGCGGTCGTCGGTGACCACGACGCGCTGGATCAGCATATTGTAATCGATCTCGCGATCCCCGGCCAGGGAACGGAAATACGCGACCCGGTCGTCCATCGCGACGTCGTTGTCGAGCACGAACGTGCCCGGCGGACGTCCGCGATC
The DNA here is from genome assembly GCF_039525725.1 of Amycolatopsis albidoflavus. NCBI lineage: Bacteria > Bacillati > Actinomycetota > Actinomycetes > Pseudonocardiales > Pseudonocardiaceae > Amycolatopsis > Amycolatopsis albidoflavus. The sequence continues at coordinate 193,689 of NZ_BAAAHV010000017.1, read as the reverse complement.
CTGGCGGAGACCGGCGAACCCGGCGATGTCCGCCTGTTCCGCCGCGAGCTTGAGGACGCCGTCGCTGTTGCCCGCGATCAGCAGCTTCGGCATGCCGCCCTCGTCCTCGACGCGCGTGCGCAGCTCGGCCAGACCTTCGGTGAGATACGTGATCCGGTCGGCGGCTTTGCGCCACGGCAGCCCGGCGTCGTCGAACTCGTGCTTCATGTGGCCGGAGCCGAGCCCGAGTTCGAAACGGCCTTGGGTGAGTTTGTTGACGGTGGCGACATCGCGGGCGAAGAGCGCCAGGTTGTAGAAGGGCACATTGGACACGAGCGTGCCGACCCGCACCCGCTCGGTCACCGCGGCGGCCGCCGTGAGCGCGGGGAACGGAGACAACCGCCCCGGCCCGAGATGGTCGGGCACGGTCAGGTGGTCGTAGCCGAGTTCCTCGGCGCGCCGGCATTTTTCGGTCCACTCAGTGCCGTCGGCGGTGAGCCGCAGGCTGACGCCGAATTCGAATTTCCCCATGGCTGCGACGCTAGTCAGTCCCGGACGGGTGACGCATCGATTTTCGCCGCCGGCGGAACCCGGTTTTTGTCGTACCCCGTCGCTAGCTTCGAGGGCATGGTGTTGTCGAGTGAAGAACGGGAACAGTTTCTGGCCGAACCGCACATCGGCGCGCTCGCGGTGGTGGAGCGCCCCGACCGAGCGCCGCTGACGGTGCCCATCTGGTACCAGTACACCCCCGGCGGCGAGCTGTGGGTGATCACGGAACCGAACTCGCGCAAGGCAAAGGCGATCGAGGCGGCCGGTCGGTTCAGCCTGATGGTGCAACGGGTGGAGCCGACGGTGCGGTACGTGTCGGTGGAGGGCCCGGTGGTGCGGACGCGGCCGGGCAGCTACGAGCTGACGTGGGAGATGGCTTCGCGGTACCTGCCTGCCGACAAGGTGGCCGGGTATGTGGAGTACGAGCGGACGCAATTGGGCGAGCACATGGCGATCCATATGCGGCCGGAGAGGTGGTTGTCTTCGGATATGGGCGCGGTGTGACGGTGCGACGGGGTGATGACGAGGGCGCGAAGTGAGGAGTGGAGGGGTGTTTTTGGCTGGTGATGGCGGCGCGGCTGCTCGGTAGCGGCGGTGCGGTTTCGGGCGGTGCTGAACGCGGTGCTGCCTGGACGGATCCGACGGCTTGGACAGCTGCTTCGGTCAGGCGCGGCCTCGGTCAGCCGGGGCGATGCGGCTGGACCGGTGTGATGCGGCCGGAGTGGCGCGGCTGGACCGCGGCTGGCGTGGTGCGGTGCGGCTGGCGTGGCGCGGCTGGACCGCGGCTGGCGTGGTGCGGTGCGGCTGGCGTGGCGCGGCTGGACCGCGGCTGGCGTGGTGCGGTGCGGCTGGCGTGGCGCGGCTGGACCGCGGTCGGCGTGGTGCGGCGCGGCTGGCGTGGTGCGGTGCGGCCGGAGTGGCGCGGCTGGAGTGGGGCGGCGCGGCCAGAGTGGCGCGGCCGGGCCGGGCCGACCGTGGCTTGAGCTGAGCGGCGGTGGGACCAGGCGGCGCGACTGAGCCGGGCGATGCGGTCTGGATTGGACGGTGCGCCTGGATCGGTGGTGCGGCCCGGAACGGCCGACGTGGCCTGCGTTCGGCGTGCCAGCGCGCGGCGGCAACACCGCCTGAGTCGCACTGGGCCGTCCGGCGCAGGCGGTCCTGCTGAGGCGAGGTCCACCCGGCAACCGGACGCAGTCACCGAACGACGCGACCCGAGCCAGCCGATGCGACCTGTCTCAGGCCGCACCCGCCAACTCGGGCCGTGTCGTTCAGAACCGTTCAGAAACCGCGGAGCGTCAGGCGTTGCCGTCGAACAGCGACGTGACCGAGCCGTCCTCGAAGACCTGCTGGATGGCCTCCGCGAGCATCGGCGCGATGGACAGCACCGTCAATCCCGGGAAGCGCTTCTCTTCCGGGATCGGCAGCGAGTTCGTCACGATGACCTCGCGCGCCTTGCACTGCGACAGCCGCTCGGTGGCCGGGTCGGAGAGGATGCCGTGCGTGGTCGCGATGACCACGTCCGCCGCTCCCTCTTCCAGCAGTGCTTCGGTGGCCTTCACGATCGTGCCGCCGGTGTCGATCATGTCGTCGATCAGCACGCAGAGCTTGCCCTCGACCTTGCCGACCACGCGGTTGGCCACCGCCTGGTTCGGCTTGTCCGGGTCGCGCGTCTTGTGGATGAACGCGATCGGCCGGTCGCCGAGCTGCTGCGCCCACTTCTCCGCCAGGCGCACGCGGCCCGAGTCCGGCGAGACGACCGTGATGTCCGCGTTGCCGTACGTCGACTTGATGTGGTCGGCGAGGACCGACTGGGCCATCAGGTGGTCGACCGGGCCGTCGAAGAAGCCCTGGATCTGCGCGGTGTGCAGGTCGACCGTCATGATCCGGTCCGCGCCCGCGGTCTTGAACAGGTCCGCGATGAGCCGCGCCGAGATCGGCTCGCGGCCCTTGTGCTTCTTGTCCTGGCGGGCGTACGGATAGAACGGCATGACCACGGTGATCCGCTTGGCGCTCGCGCGCTTCAGCGCGTCCACCATGATCAGCTGCTCCATCACGTACTCGTTGATGGGCGTGGTGTGCGCCTGGATCACAAACGCGTCGGTACCGCGCACCGACTCCTCGAACCGCACGAACAGCTCGCCGTTGGCGAACGTGTGCGCGGTCTGCGGGGTGATCGTCACGTTGAGGTGCTTGGCGACCTCTTCCGCGAGCTCGTGGTGCGCACGGCCGGAGAAGAGCATCAGATTCTTCTTCGGCGTACCTGACTTCGGACTCATGCTGGCGACTCCCCGTCGGTTCCTGCTGCTGACTCGGACACAACGGTGTCCTGCTGCTGGGCGGCGAGTGCGGCTTCCGCCGCCTCCGCCGCGGGCGTGCCCGGCCTGCGCCGGACCGCCCAGCCTTCGATGGTGCGCTGCGGACCGGCCGACAGCGCCAGTGAGCCAGGCGGGACGTCGTCGCGGATCACCGCACCGGCTCCACTGTAAGCGCCGTCCCCGATCCGCACCGGCGCGACCAGCGTGTTGTCCGCCCCAAGCCGGACATGCGAACCGACAACGGTCTGGTGCTTGGCCACCCCGTCGTAGTTCACGAACACACTGGAACAGCCGATGTTGCTGTGATCGCCGACGATCGCGTCGCCTACGTAAGTGAGATGCGGCACCTTGGTACCGGTGCCGATTTGCGCGTTTTTCGTCTCGACGAACGCGCCCAGCTTGCCCTTCGCGCCGAGCTTCGTGCCCGGCCGCAGGAACGTGTACGGGCCGACATTCACGCCGTCGCCCAGCTCAGAGCCAGAACCGTGCACGCGGACGACCGAAGCGCCGCGGCCGATCCGCACGTCGGTCAGCGTGGTGTCCGGTCCCACAATGGAGCCTTCGCCGACCGAACAGTGGCCCTTGAGCTGCGTGTTCGGCTCGATCAGCACGTCGCGGGAGAGCGTGACGTCCGCCTCGATCCAGGTGGTGTTCGGGTCAACCACCGTGACGCCTTCGCGCTGCCAGCGGCGCACGATGCGGCGGTTGTACTCGGCCCCGAGCACCGAAAGCTGCACGCGGTCGTTCACGCCCTCGGTGACCCACGGGTCGTCGACCACCAGCGCGCCGACGCCCTTGCCGTCCTCGCGCGCGATGCCGAGGACGTCGGTGAGGTAAAGCTCACCCTGCGCGTTGTCGGTGGACAGCCGCGACAGGCCGTCGATCAGCACGGCCGCGTCGAAGGCGTAGACACCGGAGTTGATTTCGGTGATCGCCCGCTGGTCCGGCGTCGCGTCCTTGTGCTCGACGATCGCGCTGACCGAGCCGTCGGCACCGCGGACGATCCGGCCGTAGCCGGTCGGGTCCGCGACCTCGGCGGTGAGCACGGTGACCGCGTTCCCCGCCTTGGCATGCTCGGCCCGGAGCGCTTCCAGGGTTTCGGTGTCCAGCAGCGGAACGTCGCCGTAGCTGACGACCACGGTGCCGGTGAGTCCTTCCGGCAGTTCGGCCAGCGCGCACGAAACGGCGTGCCCGGTGCCCTTCTGCTCTTCCTGCACGGCGGTGGCGACCTCGCGGCCGAGCGCATCGCCGACCCGGTCGAGTTCGGCGCGCACGGCGTCGCGGCCGTGTCCGATCACGACCACCAGATGCTGCGGCGCGAGGCCGGCGGCGGCGCGCACTGCGTGTTCCACCAGCGGCCTTCCGGCGATCGGGTGCAACACCTTAGGAGTGGAGGAACGCATGCGGGTGCCCTCACCCGCAGCGAGGATCAGCGTGCTCAGCGGGCCGCTCACGAGTCTCCCAACGATTCACCGGTGCGTTGACGAGCACCAACGATCCTACGTGGGGTCCTCAGCGCTCCACGCGGGGTCGGTCGGAGCCGTTTCCCCAGGCCAGCCGCCCATGCCGTCGCCGGCCATCGAGTTGGCCGACGCCACCTGGTTGCCACCGCCGCGTTTCGCTTCGTACATCGCCGCATCCGCGCGGGCGAGCACCTGCTCGGCCCGCTCCTGCGGACGCAGCGACACGAGACCAATGGACAACGTCACACCGTGCGAGAGGTGATGCGGCAGTGTCGCGACGGATTTGGCCGCGCGGCCGAGCGCCATCTTCGCCGCCGACGCCGGTGCGCCGGGCAGCAGCACGATGAACTCGTCGCCGCCGTAGCGGGCCACGACGTCGTCGCCGCGCAGAGCGTCGCGGAGAGTGCTTGCGACAACACGCAAAACGTTGTCGCCCTCGGCGTGCGACTGCTTGTCGTTGACGCCCTTGAACCCGTCGAGGTCGACCAGTGCGACCGCGAGCGGCTGCGCGTCCGCCGACGACGCCAGCGAGCGCAGCCGTTCGTCGAGCGCGCGCCGGTTCGGCAGGCCGGTGAGCGGATCCTGCAGTGCCTGCTGGGTGATCGCGCCGTGCTCGGCGGACAGCCGTTCATGCTCGCGGCGCGCGTTCAGCGTGGCGATCTGCGATTCGCGCAGCGCCCACATTTCGGTTTCCAGCGCGGTCGCGTAGTCGATCAGCGACTGGCTCGCGGCGTCCGGGTCGAGGCGGGCGAGTTCGCGGGAGAGGGTGAGCCGCATCGACGGCTGCGAGACGTCCTCGGCCAGCACGTCGCGGGCCTCGCGCAGGACCTGCAGCGCGTCGGTGCGGCGGCCGGTCTGGTCGAGGCAGCGGGCCAGCGCGATCGCGACCAGCTCCTGCTCGTGCGGATAGTGGTGGCCGAGATGCATGCCCTGCAGCCGTTCGACGTGCTCGGCGGCCGGATCGTGCAGCGCGAGCGCCGCGGCCAGCACACCGACCTGGTCGACCGCGGACACCCCGATCTTGCGCGGGAACAGCGATTCGGCGAACGGCCCTTCGGCGGCCACCGCCATCGACGCGGCGGTGCGGAACTTCTCCGCCGATTCGTCGTACTGCTCGATCCGCTCGAGCCGCAGCCCCCAGCCGAGCAGCATCTTGACCCGGTTCATCAGCTGCAGGGTGATCTCGTGCGGGCTCGCGCTTTCCCGGATCGCCTGGTGCGCGCGGCCGATCACCTCTTCGGCGGCCTCGTAGACGCCGAGCTGGTTGAGCACTATCCAGCAGTCGATGAGCGCCATCGACTGCATGCGGTTCCAGTTGCGGACGCCGACCTGACGGTCCGGAATCGTGGAGTCGTCCAGGATCGCGAGCGCGCGGGCGATCTCGGTGAGCGCGGCGTCCTCTTGCGCGGCGAGCACGAGCCGCCGCCCGCGCAGCGCGTGCGCGTCCGCGCGAAGCAGCGACAGACCGTGCCGGCGGGTGTGCGCGAGCATCTCGTCCAGCCGGGGTTCGGCCTCGGCCGCGAGGCCGCGGGTGACGAGCCGGGAGAAGGCGGAGGCGCGCAGCAGCTGGGCGACGAGCGTGGGTTCTCCCCGGCGCAGAGTCTCCTCGAGCAGCTCGTCCATGATCTTGACGATCTCGAGCTGGTTTTCGTGCTCCTGGCGCTGAACGGCCGCGATGAGTTCCCGCGCGCGCCCCACCAGCCACGCGTCCGACATCTCGACCAGGGTCGGGCGACGGGCGCCCGCGGGGTCGCTCGGTTCCTCGCTCAGCCGCCCCCACTCCCATCGCCCTCGCCGGATGTGCAGCTCCGCCGCCAGGATTCGAACCTGAACTGTCAGAACCAAAATCTGAAGTGCTGCCGATTACACTACGGCGGATCGGTCCTGGTCAGGATAGCGATGATCGAGGACGGGGGCGCCAGGAGGGGGAGGCGTGCGCCACAGGGCCGTCCCGGGCACCGGGCAATCGGACTTTTCGGGCCTCCACAGCGCCGGAAACCTCCTGTACCGTAACTTACGACACCGTAGGTAAGGGCACCCTTCGCAAGGGGTTGTGAGAGGAAAGAAGTGAGCGCATGACGGCCACCCTCGATCGTTCTCAGTCAGCGGGCGACCCGCCGAAGGGCCCCAAGCCGATCATCGACGGACAGCGCGGGATCGGCGTTCAGCTGTCGGTGTACTTCGGGGTGCTGCTGCCGATCGTGGCGCTGCTGGTCGCGGTTCCGTTCGCCTGGGGCTGGGGCCTGACCTGGCTGGACGTCGCGCTGTTCGTCGTGTTCTACGGGATCAGCGGGCTGGGCATCACCGTCGCCTACCACCGCTACTTCACCCACGGTTCGTTCAAGGCCAAGCCGTGGCTGCGCGTCGTGATGGCGATCGCGGGCAGCATCGCGTTGCAGGGACCGGTGATCACCTGGGTGGCCGACCACCGGCGCCACCACGCGTTCTCCGACCGCGACGGCGACCCGCACTCGCCGTGGGCGTACGGCACCTCGCCGCTGGCCATCGCCAAGGGTTTCTGGCACGCGCACATGGGCTGGCTGTTCGACCGCGACCAGAGCAACCAGGCGCGGTTCGCGCCGGATCTGGTGAAGGACCCGGCCATCCGCAAAGTCGACGACCTGTTCTGGCTGTGGTCGCTGGTGAGCCTGTTCGGCCCGGCGCTGCTGGGCGGGCTGATCTCGTGGTCGCTGTGGGGCGCGGTGACGGCGTTCTTCTGGGCGGGCCTGGTCCGCGTCTGCGTGCTGCACCACGTGACCTGGTCGGTCAACTCGATCTGCCACATGATCGGCGAGCGCCCGTTCGCCGCCCGCGACCGTTCGGCGAACTTCTGGCCGCTGGCGATCTTCTCCTTCGGCGAGTCGTGGCACAACCTGCACCACGCGGACCCGACCTCGGCCCGGCACGGCGTGAAGCGCGGCCAGATCGACATGTCGGCGCGGCTGATCTGGATGTTCGAGAAGTTCGGCTGGGTGCACGACGTCCGCTGGCCGACCCCGCAGCGGCTGGCCAGGATCGCGGCCGAGGCCAAGTAGGTTTTCCTTTGCCGGGCTGAGCTTCCGGCGCGCTCGTGGATGAACCCCGTCACTCGGCGGGGTTTATTCATGTTTAAACCTGAGGCGACGAGCGGCTCGTCGCGGTCCGCCCGCTACCCTGCTGCGAATGGCGGGGAGACGACGGGCGAAGCGAGAAGCGGCGGTCACCGGCGCGCGGCCGGCCGCACCGGTCGCCCGGGTGCGCATGACGGGCAGCGAGCGCAGGCAGCAGCTGCTCAACGTGGCACGCGCTCTGTTTGCCGAGAAGGGTTTCGACGGCACCTCGGTCGAGGAGATCGCCGCGCGGGCGAACGTGTCCAAACCGGTCGTCTACGAGCACTTCGGTGGCAAGGAAGGCATTTACGCCGTCGTCGTCGACCGGGAAACGCAGCTGCTGCTCGACCGGATGGTCTCGACGCTCCACGGCGGACATCCGCGGGTGATGCTGGAACAGGCCGCCGTCGCGTTGCTGAGCTACGTCGAGGATTCCCACGACGGGTTCCGCATTCTCGTGCGCGATTCCCCGGTCGCCAGTTCCACCGGCACGTTTTCGACTGTCCTCAACGACATCGCCAGCCAGGTCGAGCACATCCTCGCGCAGCAGTTCGCCGCGCGCGGGTATGAGGAGAAGCTGTCCGCGCTCTACGCGCAGGCGCTCGTCGGCATGGTCGCGCTCACCGGGCAGTGGTGGCTGGACGCGCGCAAACCGAAGCGGGACGAGGTCGCCGCGCATCTGGTGAATCTCGCCTGGAATGGCTTGTCGCACCTGGAAAACAAGCCTCGGCTGCTCGGCTGAACCCTCAGCTGCCGGACGGCGCGTTGCTCAGATCCACCACACAGAACAGGTTGTCGTCCGGGTCGGCGAGGACGACGAAGTCCGGCTCGGGCGGGTAGTGCGCCCAATCGACCCGTTGTGCGCCCAGCCCGACCAGGCGTTCCACCTCGGCGCGCTGCTCGTCCGCGGTGTCGGTGTAGAGGTCCAAGTGCAGCCGCGGCTTCGGTTCGGCGGGCGACTCGCTGCGCATCAGACCGAGTGCGTGCGCGCCGCCGGGGTGGGCCAGCGTCCGCCACGACTCGCTCGCCCATTCCGGGTCCTCGGCGAGACCGAGCGCCTCGGACCAGAACCGCATCGCGCGGTCGACGTCGGCGACTCCGAGAACCGTTGTCCCGAGCCGCAGCATCAGACCAATTTTCCTTGGGCGTGCAGGTCGTCGAGGATCAGCTGGACCGTCGCCGACACCCGGTCGCGGTCGGCGTGGGCGAGCCAGCCGAATGACTCGATCTCGCTGCTCGGCTTCAGTGCGCCGGTGTACTCCGCGGTGTAGCAAGTCATCCGCACCACGACGCCGTCCGCTTTGCCGTGCGCCTGCGCTTCCCAGGCTCCGGCCAGCTGCGCGGACGCCGGATCCAGCGTGACGCTCAGTTCCTCGGCGATCTCGCGGACCAGCGTCTCGACGTCCGACTCGCCTTCTTCGCGTTTCCCGCCGGGCAGGTACCAGGTGTCCTTGCCCGCGGAACGCGCGGCGAGCAGCTTGCCGTCGACCACGTGCAGCCAGGCGACTTTGTCGATGGTGGGCATGTCCGCCACCCTACCTCCGCGCCCGCCGGTCGAGGTCCGAGAGCAGGATGCGCAGGAGATCGGCCAGCTGATCGCGTTCGGCCGGGGACAGCGCGGAGACCAGGGTTTCCTCGTGCTCCAGCAGATCTCCGACGGTTCGCTCGATCAGCTCGTGGCCGGCCTCGGTCAGCTCGACGTACACCCCGCGACGGTCCGAAGTGGACTTCACCCGGCGGACATGGCCGTCGCGTTCGGCGCGGGCGGTCTGCTGGGAGATCGCGCCCGCGCTGACCCGGCAGCGTTTCGCGAGTTCTCCCGCGCTGAGCCGGTACGGCGGCCCGGCGCGGCGCAGCGTGCTGAGCAGGGTGCGGGTGGAAGCGTCCATCCCGAGTTCCAGCATCGTCGCGCGCCGGTCGTCCTCCAGCAGTTTCGCGATGTGCCAGATCCGCGTGATCACGCCGATGGACGACACCGGCGTGCCCGGCCGCTCCCGCAGCCACGCCTGCTGAATCTCGTCCACCTCGTCGCTTGACGGGTTTTCCCCGCCGCCGGTACCGTCGTCCACAAGAGGTACTTTAGCAATAAAGGACGTGGGATGAATCGGGACGTAGTGGTGACCGGGGGCAGCGCCGGAATCGGATACGCGATCGCCGCGGCGTTTGTCCGGGACGGCGATCGGGTCACGATCACCGGACGACGCGAGGACGTGCTCACCGAGGCGGCGACGCTGCTCGGCGCGCGTGCAGTGAGCTTCGACGCGAGCGATCCCGAGGCGGTCGAGGCGGCTGGCGAACAGTTGCCGGAACGGGTCGACGTGCTGGTGAACAACGCTGGTGGGAACACGGATTTCCTGCGCTCCGACGGTCAGGGATTGAAAGCGCTCGATGCCGCCTGGACGGCCAACATCCGGGCGAATCTGTTCTCCGCCGCGTTCGTGACGTCGGCGCTGGGGGAGCGGCTGGCCGATCACGGCCGCATCGTCACCATCGGCTCGATCGCCGGGCACACCGGCGCTGAATCGTACGGCTGGGCGAAAGCCGCGGTGGAAGTGTGGAATACCGAAACCGCGCGCCAATTCGGCCAGCGGGGGATCACCGCGAATATCGTCGCGCCGGGGCTGATCGTGGACACCGAGTTCTTTCGCGGCAAGCTCTCCGCCGAACGTCAGGAGCGGCTGGTCGAGAACACGATGACGAAACGCGCGGGCAAACCGGAGGACGTCGCCGAGGTGGTGCGTTTCCTGGCTTCCGCGGAGGCCGGACACGTCACCGGCCAGGTCGTGCACGTGAACGGCGGCGCGTACGTCGGCTGACCTCAGCCCGGCGTCACCCGCAGCACTTTGTCGTTGCTGCCGTTGGAAGTCGTCACGTACAGCGCGCCGTCCGGTCCGCTTCGGGCGGCGCGCAACCGGCCGAACTTGTCATTGAATTCGGCAGGCAGCGTGACTCCGGTGACCTTCGCTGCGGCGTCGAGGTGCAGCAGCAAAAGCTTCTGTCCCTTCAGTGCCACCACGACCAGCGCGCCTTCGTTCGCGCCCCACTGTTTGCCGGTGAGGAACGCGTCGCCGCTGGTCGCTTCGGTGATCTGCCCGCTGGTCCACAGTGGACGAACCGCGTCCGGGAACCGGGTGGTGTCGGTCATCGGCACGCTCTCGTCGTAGCTGGCATCGGTGCCGCCCTTCGACGGATCCCAGCCGTAATTCCCGCCTGGCCGCAGGAGATTCACCTCGTCGTCGAACGCCGGTCCGTGTTCGGAGGTGACCACCTGCCCGGTGCTCGGCCGAATCGCGACGCCCTGCACGTTCCGGTGGCCGTAGGTATAGATCCGGCGTTCGTTCGGATCGGTGGACGACAGGAAAGGGTTGCCGGGAAACGGTTCCCCGGTTTTCGCGTCGATCCGCAGCACCTTGCCGCCGAGGCTGTGCCGGTCCTGCGCCACCGTGGACCGCGCGGTGTCGCCGGTGCCGACGAGCAGCGCGCCATCGGGAGCGAGCGTTGGGCGGCAGCCGGAATGCCGTCCGCTCGGGTTCACCGGCAGACCGGTCAGCAGGTCGCGCACCTTGGCCGCGCTGGCGCCGTCGTCGGCGAGCCGCCACGTGACAAGCCGGACGTCCACCGCGCGTCCGTTTTCCTGGTGCGTCTGGCAGGTGGTGAACTCGCGCGACGTCGCGAAATCCGCCGCCAGGACCAGGCCCATCAGGCCGCCTTCGCCCTGCACGAGGACGTCGGAGAAATCGGCGCGCACGTCGGTCTTCCGGCCGTCGCGGATCAGCGCGAGCTTGCCGGGGCGCTGCGGCACGAGCAGCGATCCGTCGGGAAGGAAGGCGACGTCCCAGCCGTGTTCGAGGCCGTCCGCGACCTCCTGCACGGCGAAGCGGCCGGGCTCCGGCTTCGCTGGGGCGCTCGCTGGCGCGGCCGCGCAGGCGGCGAGCAGCAGAACGGAGGCGAGCACCGCGACGAGACGCATGGGTCCAGCATGCCCCGATTCAGCCGCCTGGACGTACCAATCCGGATTCATACGCGAACACGACCGCGTGCACCCGATCCCGCAGCCCGAGCTTGTTGAGCAACCGTCCGACGTGCGTCTTCACCGTCGTCTCGCCGATGAACAGCGTCCCGGCGATCTCGGTGTTCGACAATCCGCGCGCGATCAGGCCGAGCACGTCCTTCTCGCGTTCGGTCAGCGTCTCCAGTTTCTGCTCGTCCAGCGGTGTCCGGTGTGCGCTGAGATAGCGGTCTAGCAGGCGTTTCGTCACCGACGGCGACACCATCGCGTCGCCGCGCAGCACGCCCCGGATCGCCACCAGCATCTCGTCCGACGGCGCGTCCTTGACCAGGAATCCGCTGGCTCCGGCGCGAAGGGCGGAGTAGGCGTACTCGTCCAGGTCGAACGTCGTGATCACCAGGACCGAGGTGTCCGGGAGCTCGGCGCAGATCTGCGCGGTGGCCGCGACGCCGTCGAGGACTGGCATCCGGACGTCCATCAGCACGAGGTCCGGGCGGTGCGCGCGGGCGAGTTCGACGGCTTCCGCGCCGTCGCCCGCCTCGGCGACCACCTTCAGGTCGGGTTGGCTGTCGACGATCATCCGCAGCCCGACGCGCACCAGTTCCTGGTCATCGCAGATCAGCACGGACGTCATGCGGCGTCCGTCCGCAGTGTCGCCGAGACGCGGTAGCCGCCGTCCGGGAGCGCGCCGGTTTCGAGCTTGCCGTGGTACATCGCGACGCGCTGGGCCATGCCGGTGAGCCCGCGCCCGGATCCGGGCAGCCCCGCCGCGACTGGTTGGCGTCCGCCGGAGTTGGTGACTTCGACGCGGACTTCCGGACCGGCGAACGTGACCCGGACCCGGCCGGTCGCGTCGGGCGGCGCGTGTTTGAGCATGTTGGTCAGGGCCTCCTGGACGATGCGGTACGCCTGAAGCGCGACACCGGCGGGCAGGTCGGCGATGTCGCCGTTGACTTCGAGGGTGACATCGCGGCCGGACTGCTCGACGAGCGTGCGCAACTGATCGAGCGTCGGCTGCGGAGCGCGCGCGGGTTCGCCGGCGTGCATCACCTCCAGCAGCCGCCGAAGCTCGGCGAGGGCGGAACGGCCGGTTTTGCTGATGGTGTCGAGCGTACGGTCGACAGCGTCCGGGTCGTGATGGCGTGCGAGCTTCGCTCCTTCAGCGTTCAGGACGATCACGCTCATGCTGTGTGCGAGTACGTCGTGAAGCTCGCGCGCGATCCTTGTGCGTTCTTCGGCGACTGAAGCGCGACTGCGGGCTTGTTCCTCGGACGCCGCCAGCTCCGCTCTCAGTCGTTCTTCTTCGGCGAGTTGTTCCTTCGTGCGGAAGAACGCGCCGAGCGCCCAAGCTGCTAAGTACAGCGGCACTGTGCCGACGACGCTGAGCGTCGGGTTCAGGGTGTTGACGCCCCAAGTGAATCCCCAGAAAGTGTCCAGCCCGGCGACAGCTACCGCGAAGCCGATGAACCATCTGTCACCGGCTTTGACGAGCGTGTACAGCATGACCGCCATCGCGAGGTCGCCACGGCCACGGTCATACGCCCAGACTTCGTTCATATAGACGACGGCTACGCCGATGAGGATCAGGAGCGCGACTGTGCGCGGGTAGCGGCGACGCAGCAACAGAGGCAACAGAAACAGCATCGAAGCCATGCGGATCTGCCACGTCTCCTGATCCGCGATGTTGGGTCCGAAGGCGATAAAGACGGCGTACAGCGGCAAGTCCAGCAACCATCGCTGCTTGCGCCCCCACATGACCAGTCTCCGCACGAAACGAACGTAACGCGAGACCGTCGTCGCGCGCGTCGTTCCGGAGGATGGCCGTGGTCCTCCGAGCGAACGACATTTCCCGCCGACCGAGCCGATCCGCGACGACCGAGGCGCTTCCTACCTTCGCAAACATGTCGATTACCAGGGAGTTCTTCCGGCACCCGATGCGGACCGGCGCGATCGCCGCCAGCTCGGAACGGCTGGCCGGAGTGATGACGGCGGGGCTGGGCGTCGAGAGCGCGCACAGCGTCGTAGAGCTGGGGCCAGGAACGGGCGTCTTCACCGAAGTGCTGCTTCGCATGCTTCGGCGCGACGCGCACTTCACCGCGGTAGAAATCAACACGCACCTCGTACTGGAGCTACGCGAACGCTTCCCTTCGCTGCACATTGCGGAGGGTTCTGCGGAACACGTCGCTGCGTACGTGACGACGCCGGTCGACGTGGTCGTCTCCGGCCTGCCGTGGACAGCTATGCACGCCGCACCACAGGCCGCGGTACTGAACTCTGTCTGCGAGGTGCTTTCCCCGCAAGGCCGCTTCACCACCTTCGCGTACGCGCACACCTCGTGGACGCCGCCAGCGCGTCGGTTCGCACGGTTGCTGCGAAGCCGCTTCGCGGTTGTCGAACGCACCAGTGTGGTTTGGCGGAACCTGCCGCCGGCGTACGTGTACCGCGCGGCCTTGCCGGTGCGGTCGGGACTGGACCGGTATGGACAGCCTGCTTCAGCCACTTCTTGACGCTCCCGCGCCGCTCGTCTACCTGATCTGTGCGCTGGTGATCATGGCCGAGACAGCGCTGTTGCCGGGCATTGTGCTGCCGACGCTGTCCACCTTGCTGCTCATGGGTTTCCTTGTGCAGCGCGGGACTTTGCAGCTGTGGCCAGCCCTCACCGTCTGCGTCGCGTCGGCGCTCGCGGGGGACCAGTCCGCGTACTGGGAGGGACGGCTGTGGGGCCCGAAGCTGCGTCGGTCGCGCGTAGGGCAACGGATCGGCGAAGCGAAGTGGGACAAGGCCGAAGCGACTGTGGCGCGTTATGGCGTGCCAGCTGTCGTCCTAGGACGGTGCCTCGCTGGCGTACGCACTCTCGTGCCGCGCGTCGCGGGTTCTGCCGGACTGTCGTACCGGCGGTTCTTTATCGGAAGCCTGTGTGCGGCGGTGCTGTGGGCGGGTGTGGAGTTGACGTTGGGGCAGGTCACCGGCTGGGTTGCGCCTTGAGCAGCTCGGCTGTCGAAGCGTCGGCGGGCAGGAAGGTTTCGAGACTCAGCTCAGCGACCGTCACATCGACCGCGGTAGCGAACTGCGTGATCGCGGTAAGCAGCCGAAGCTCGCCCGCCGAACTGGCCAACTGCAACGGCACAGCGAACCCGAGGTGGTCACCCGACGGTTCACCAGGCGACGGCAGATAGCCGGTGAGCTCATCCAACAACGCCTGATGCCGTGGATCAGGTCCGTGCGCCAGGCCACGCCGCGGCCGTTCGAGCACGTGCTGCGCCCAATCCGCGAAGTTCTGGATCCGCGGTGCCATCCCGCGTGGATGCAAGGCCAGCCGCAGCACGTTGATCGGCGGTTCGAGCAATTCCGCCGCGACACCCTCGGTGAGGAGAGCGAAACCGTCGTTCGCCGCGACCAGATCGCCGTAGCGATTCACGACCAGCGCCGGGAACGGCTCGTGCCCGGCGAGCAGCGCGCGCAGCGATTCGAGCACCGGCGTCAGCGCGGGGTCGTCCAGCCGGGTTTCGGGGTAGACCGGCGCGTATCCGGCGGTCAGCAGCAGGGCGTTGCGCTCGCGCAGCGGCAGGCCGAGCGCCTCGGCGACCCGCACCACCATGCCGCGGCCGGGCAGCGAACGGCCGCGTTCCATGAAGCTGACGTGGCGTTGCGTCGTCCCGGCTTTCAGCGCGAGGTCGAGCTGGCTGAGCCGGCGGCGGGAACGGGCGTCGCGCAAGGCGTCGGCGAACGTGGTGGGCACCTGCGCGATTCTTGTCTAGGTTTCGGATGCCGGGCCATTCCCCGCAGGGAATTGCCGGGACGCCGTGCCTCGCTGGATCGTCGACGGCGTGGAATTCGGACTTCTTCTTCCCGCCGGACAGGCACAGCTCGAAGCAGGCGGCACCCCGCGTGCCCTCGTCGCAGTGGCCCGTGAAGCCGAACGGCTCGGGTTCGCGTCGATCTGGGCCGGTGACTCGCTTTCCCGGCCGCGGATCGAACCGCTCACCCTGCTCACCGCAGTCGCGCAGGCGACCGAACGCGTCACCGTCGGAACCGCCGTGCTGCTGCCCGCGCACCGCAATCCGGTGCAGACCGCGATGACGCTCGCCTCGGTCGACCTGATCTCCGAAGGACGGCTGGCGGTCGGCGTCGGCGCGGGCTTCCCCGGGTTCAGCGAGCGGGAGTTCGAGCTGGCCGGGGTCGATTTCCGGACGCGGTTCTCGCATCTGGACGACGTCGTCACGCTCTGGCGCGAACTGTGGACCGGCCAGCCGAGCTCGTTCCACGGCAAGGTGCTGCACTACGACTGGCTGCCGCCGGCGATCCGGCCCGCGCGCCCCGGCGGTCCGCCGATCTGGCTGGGCGGCGCGACACCGGCCGCGCTTCGCCGCACCGCGCTGCGTTACGACGGCTGGCTCCCATACCCGCCGGACCCCGCGGACTACGCCTCCGGCCTCGCGACCATCCGCGCCGCAAGCGATCGCACGATCACCCCGTCGCTGTTCCTGACCGTCTACGTCGACCCCGATCCGCGGCGCGGCCAGCGCGTCCTGGAGGACTACGCACAGGCGACGTATCAGCGGTCGCTGGCGCAGATCAGCACCATCCAGGCGACCGTGACCGGCCCGATCTCGGAAGTCGCGGCGACTGTGCGCCGATACGCCGAGGCCGGAGCGGAGCACATCCTGCTGCGCGTCGGCTCCCTGGAACCCGGCGCGGTCGAGCGGCAGCTGCCCCTGTTGGCGGAGGTGATCGCCGGGGAGCGGAAACCTGTCGGTGCCGCGACGTAGGCTGGGATGGTGACCGACGCTGTACTGTCCGGACTCCTCCAAGCCATCCTTCCCGACCCGGCGCTGCGCGGCGTTGTCGAGCGCGCCGGCGCCCCGCTGCTCGAACTGCAAGGCGCTGTCGCCGTACGGCAGCTCGTGGCCGCCGCGCTGGCCGAAGACCCCGAGCGCGGCGGCGCGGGCCGTCCGGTGCTGGCCGTCACCGCCACCGGGCGCGAGGCCGACGAGCTGACCGCGTCGCTCAGCGCGCTGCTCGGCCCCGATCGCGTGGCCGACTTCCCGTCCTGGGAGACGCTGCCGCACGAGCGCCTTTCGCCGCGCGCGGACACGGTCGGGCGGCGGCTGGAAGTGCTGCACCGGCTGCACACCGGCGACGAGGAACTGCGCGTCGTGGTCTCCACCGTGCGCAGCCTCATCCAGCCGATGGCCCCCGGGCTCGGCTCGCTCGCGCCGATCGACCTGGTCGTCGGCGAGGAGCAGAGCTTCGAGGACCTGCTCGAACGGCTGGTCGAGCTGGCTTACACGCGCGTGGACATGGTCGAGAAGCGCGGCGAGTTCGCGGTCCGCGGCGGCATCCTCGACCTGTTCGGGCCCACCGCGCAGCATCCGGTCCGCGTCGAGTTCTGGGGCGACGAGGTCAGCGAGATCCGCGCGTTCGCGGTGGCCGACCAGCGGTCGCTGCCCGGCGAGATCCAGCGGGTCACCGCGCCGCCGTGCCGCGAGCTGCTGCTCACCCAGGGCGTCAAGGCGCGCGCGGCCGAGCTTGCCACCACGTACGAGGCCGACGCGCACCTGGCCGAAATGCTCACCAAGCTGTCCGGCGGCATCCCGGTCGAGGGCATGGAGGCGCTCATCCCGGTGCTCTGCGAGGGCGAGTTGGCTCTGCTCACCGACTCGATGCCGCGAGGCAGCCACGTGCTGCTGGCCGATCCGGAGAAGATCCGCGCCCGCGCGGCCGACCTCGTCCGCACCGGGCAGGAGTTCCTCGAAGCCTCCTGGACCACCGCCGCGGCGGGCGGGCAGGCCCCGATCGACCTCGGCGCGTCGGCGTACCGCGAGCTGTCCGAGATCGCCGCGCACGCGCAGGAGACCAAGCGCCCGTGGTGGACGCTCACCCAGCTGACCAGCGAAGACCCGGACGTCTATCGCGTCGCCATCGAGCCCGCGCCGGCCTACCGGGGCGAGCTGGAACGCGCGATGACCGATCTGCGCGCGCACCTCGCGTCCGGCGGCACCGGCGTGCTCGTCGTCGCCGGGCAGGGCACTGCCAGCCGCGCGGTCGAGCAGTTGATGGCGGCCGAGGTCCCGGCGAAGCATGCCGAGGTGCTCGCCGAAGTGCCGCCCGCCGGGGTCGTCACGGTCACCTGCGGCGGGCTCGCGGAGGGCTTCGTCTCGCCGGAGCGCGCGCTCGTGGTGCTGTCCGAGGCCGACCTGACCGGCCGCGGCGCCACCGCTGGATCGTCCACAAAGGACTTGAACACGAAGATGCCGTCGCGCCGCCGCGGCGCGGTCGACCCGTTGGCGCTCAAAGCGGGCGACTACGTGGTGCACGACCAGCACGGCATCGGACGGTTCGTGGAAATGGTGCAGCGCACGGTCGCCGGCGCCACTCGCGAGTACCTGCTGCTGGAGTACGCCTCGTCCAAGCGCGGACAGCCCGGCGACCGGCTGTTCGTGCCCACCGACCAGCTGGACGAGGTGTCCCGCTACGTCGGCGGCGAGCTGCCCACGCTCAACAAGCTCGGCGGCTCGGACTGGAAGAACACCAAGGCACGCGCCAAAAAAGCGGTCAAGGAGATCGCCGCCGAGCTGGTGCAGCTCTACGCCGCCCGCCAGGCCGCGCCCGGCCACGCGTTCGGCCAGGACACGCCGTGGCAGTCCGAGCTGGAAGACGCCTTCCCGTTCACCGAGACCAACGACCAGCTCGCGGCCATCGACGAGGTCAAGTCGGACATGGAGCGCGGCGTCCCGATGGACCGCGTGATCTGCGGCGACGTCGGCTACGGCAAGACCGAGATCGCGGTGCGCGCGGCGTTCAAGGCGGTGCAGGACGGCAAACAGGTGGCCGTGCTCGTGCCGACCACGCTGCTCGCGCAGCAGCACCTGAACACGTTCACCGAGCGCATGCGGTCGTTCCCGGTCACCATCAAGGGCCTTTCGCGGTTCACGCACAAGGCCGAATCGGACCGGATCCTCGAACAGCTCGCCGACGGCGAGGTCGACATCGTCATCGGCACGCACCGGCTGCTGCAGACCGGCATCCGGTACAAGGACCTCGGCCTCGTGATCGTCGACGAGGAACAGCGGTTCGGCGTGGAGCACAAGGAACACATCAAGGCGCTGCGCACGCACGTCGACGTGCTCACCATGTCGGCGACGCCGATCCCGCGGACGCTGGAGATGTCGCTGGCGGGCATTCGCGAGATGTCGACCATCCTCACCCCGCCCGAAGACCGGCATCCGATCCTGACTTATGTCGGCGCCTACGACGACAAACAGGTCGGCGCCGCGGTCCGGCGCGAGCTGCTGCGCGACGGCCAGGTGTTCTACGTGCACAACCGGGTGTCGTCGATCGAGAAGGCGGCGAAGCGGATCCGCGAGATGGTGCCGGAGGCGCGCGTCGTCACCGCGCACGGGCAGATGAACGAGGACAAGCTCGAAAAGATCATCCAGGGCTTCTGGGAGAACGAGTACGACGTCCTCGTCTGCACCACGATCGTCGAGACCGGCCTGGACATCTCCAACGCCAACACGCTGATCGTGGAACGCGGCGACATGCTCGGCCTCGCTCAGCTGCACCAGTTGCGCGGCCGCGTCGGGCGTGGCCGCGAGCGCGGATACGCGTACTTCCTGTACCCGCCGGAGGCGCCGCTCACCGAAACCGCGCACGACCGGCTCGCGACCATCGCGCAGAACACCGAACTCGGCGCGGGCATGGCGGTCGCGATGAAGGACCTGGAAATCCGCGGCGCGGGCAACATCCTCGGCGCAGAACAGTCCGGGCACATCGCGGGCGTCGGATTCGACCTGTACGTCCGGCTGGTCGGCGAAGCGGTCGAAGCGTTCCGGCGGCACGCGGGCGCGGAGCCGGCGGAGGACGAGGAACTGGCCGAAGTCCGCGTCGACCTGCCGGTGGACGCACACATCCCGCACGACTACGTCCCCGGCGAACGGCTGCGGCTGGAGGCATACCGCAAGATCGCGTCGGCCCCGGACACGGCGGCGCTGGACGCGGTCCGCGAGGAACTGGTCGACCGCTACGGCCAGCCGCCCGCCCCGGTCACGCGACTGCTCGCGGTCGCGGCGTTCCGGCACACCTGCCGGGCGGCGGGCGTCACCGAGGTCGCGGTACAGGGCAACACGATCCGGTTCGCGCCGCTGCCGTTGATGGACTCGCAGCTGGTGCGGCTGAAACGCTTGTACCCCAAGGCGTTGTACAAGGCAGTCACCAACACGGTGTCGGTGCCGAAGCCGACCGAAGGCCCGGCAGGCGGCCGGATGGGCGCGCCGGTGCTGCGGGATCAGGAACTGCTCGACTGGTGCACGAAGCTGCTGGGCCAGCTGACAAAAACCCCGGCGGCGGTGTGAGCGCTGGGGCATAGCCACGCATCACCGCCGGACATCGGCAACGGCCGGGGGTGCCGCGGCATAACTGACCGGATCGGCTGTGCCACGCCATTGCGGTACGAAATCGGATGCGCGCGGAGATCACGATGGCGAAGTACTGCCGCGCCCGCTCGGTCATGACGCGCTTTTCGTGGCCGACCGGGAGACGGTTCAGCCAGCCGAACAGACCTCGAACCCCGGCGGTTGCGCGGTGGCGAGCCGCAACGACACTTCCTCCTGCGGCGTCGGCAGCGCACCGCAGCCGGACATCGGCAACGGCCGGGGACGCCGCGGCACCCGGGCTCCCGAACCGCCGCCGCGACCCGGGTACACGAGCAGCCCGCGTTCCGGGTCCGGCACCGCGTCGAGAGCGGCGGTCACCGCGGGCAGGCTCCGGAAGCGATCTCGCTTCTCCTCCGAGGAAAACTCGATCTCCAGCGTCACGCCCCAGTGGTGGACGTGCCACGTCCACTGCTCGGCGCCGTTGGTCAGCGCGGCCTCGGTCAGCCGGTCGCCGTGAGCGCGTTGCCACGCGCTCGCCGCGAAGGCCCCGTCGAGGACTTCGATCGACAACCAAGAGTCCATATGTCGACAATAGCCCGCTGAATGCCTCGATGGTGTTGCGTTTCGAGGGCATGTGAGAGGGTAGGGCCTGTGATGCGGATCATGGGGCGCCGCCGTGCGCTGGGCGCCGTTCTCGCCGGAGCTTTCCTCCTCGCCGGATGCGGTACCGGCCCCAGTCAGGTGGGCACCGCCGCGGTCGTCGACGGTCAGGTCACCACCATCGACCAGGTCCAGGCGCTGCTCGACCGCGCCGTGCAGGAGCAGCCGTACGCCCGGCAGCTCGCCGCGCGGCACCAGCTCGACCTCGTCGGGCGCGAGATCGTCCGGCAGGCGCTGCTGCACGAGGTCGTCGTGAAGGCCGCGCAGAAGGAAGGCATTTCGGTCGACGAGGCCACCGTCACCGAAGCCATGCAACAAGATCCGCTCGCGTCGCCGGTGCCCGAGGCCGTCACGCAGGACCAGTCCGCGGCCGTCACCCAGCTCGTCTGGCGGCTGCGCGATCACCGCGAGGCCGTCACCGATCAGTATCTGCAGCAGCGGATCGCGCTGAAGTACCTGCCGACGCTCGCGGTGAACTTCGATTTCACCAGCATCGGCGCGCCGACCTCGGAGAGCCAGGCCCCGTCGATCGACCCGAAGACCGCGCGCAGCCAGGCCATCGCCAAGGCCGAGGAGTACGCGGCCAACCCGGGCGCGATCCAGTCCGACATCCGCGGCGGCGCCCAGGGCAACATGGGCCAGCAGGCCCCCGCGCTGTCCTCGCCGCAGGACGCCGCGACCGTGCTGTTCGGCGTCCCCGCGAACACCGCGATCGCGTTCCAGCCGAACCCGGCGAGCGCGCCGACCTGGTGGGTCACCGCCGTGGTGCGGAAGCGGACGACGGACTCGAAGGTCGCCACCGACCAGGTCCAGCAGCCGACCGCGGCCCAGCTGGGTGCGATCGGTGTGCGGATGCTCCAGCCGTATGTTGGCAACGTGGACTTCAAAATCAACCCGCGCTACGGCGTGTGGGACGCAGTCGGCATGAACCTCGCCCCGAGCGCGGCCGAGGTCACGGGCGTGGCCGTGCCGCTGCACGGCGGTGCCCCGGCGCAGCAGTGACCGGCACCGTCGTCCTGGTCCACGGCGCGACCCTGCCCGCGGCTGCCTTGCCCCTGCTTCGCACCAGTGCGGTGTACGCCGCGACCGACGTCGATGCTGCGCAGCTTGGCGTCCCGCCGGTAGGCCAGTCCTTCGCGGACATCGTGCTGCTCGCCGCTTCCCGCACGGAACCGACTGCCGCCGCGATGCTCGCCGCCGGCGCGCGGCTGATCGAAACGCCCGTGCCCCCGCTCGTGGAAGCGGTCGAGGTCATGGACCGCCTGCGCTCCCCGGGCGGCTGCCCCTGGGACGCCCGGCAAACGCACGAATCCCTGCGGCAGTACCTGGTCGAGGAAACGTACGAACTGCTGGAAGCCATCGAGGACAACGACCGCGCGGCCTTGCGCGAGGAGTTGGGCGATGTCCTGCTGCAGGTCCTGTTCCACGCCCGCGTAGCCGCCGAACACGGCCGCGCGCCCTTCACCATCGACGACGTCGCGGGCGACTTGGTAGACAAACTCGTCAGCCGCCACCCCAACGTCTTCGCCGACGCGGCCCGCATCGCGACGGCCGAGCACCAAGAGCTGAAGTGGGAAGAGCTGAAGCAGGCCGAGAAGCAGCGTAAGTCCATTGTGGACGGTGTTGCTCTTGGTCAGCCCGCCGTAGCCCTTGCCGGGAAATTGGGCCAGCGCAGCGGCCGGGCCGGAATCCCACTGGACCTGTTCCCGCAGGACACCTCGGCCCCCGCCCAGCTGTTCCGGACCGCGGCGACCGCGCGTCGAGGCGGATTGGACCCGGAGGGTGAACTGCGGGCGGTGGCGAAGCAGTTCGCCCGCGATATCCGGGCGGCGGAGACCGCGGCGCGAAAGGCCGGGGTGGAACCGGCGACGTTGGAGGCTGAGGGCTGGCGGAAGTTCTGGCCTTCGGCTTGAGTTGCTTGGGTTTCTGTCGCGCGCTGGGTTGACGGCTGCCTGAAGTTCTGACTTGCTGCTTGCCTTCTCGGCCGACGTCGAGTCCGCGCTTGTCGCCCATGTTCCGCGTGTCACTGCGCTTTGCGCTAGTCGTTTTGCGGTGCGTCATGCACTCGCGCTCACCGTCGTTCCTGGCGGTGGCGGACGCTTCTTGCACGTTTCGCGCTGTCCTGCTCATCGCCCGCGCCGGTGCTGAGCGTTCTCTCGACCCGTTCACGCTCACCACTCCGGTCGAACTTTCGTCCGCTGGCTCTCGCGCCCGTGTCTCCGCCGCGCCGTCTTGCGCGCCGTGCAGCCACTTCATCCGATTGACGGGCAGGCCCCACTCCCGCTGTCTCTCAAGCGCGATTGCCCCTGCTGTCGGCTCTCGTGTGTTCGCGCTGCACCGAGGCTCTGCGCTTGGCCCTTCGCTCATTGCCGGTGCCTGCTTGGCCTCCGTCCTGGCCGCCCCAACTGCTCGACGCTTTCCGCAGCGCGTTCCCCGTCCCGTGCCTCCGCCACGCGGCTTTATGACCTGCCTCGCACACCCCGCAGTCCTCACTCGATGGACGGAGCCCCCACCCATCCACCCGCACACCCCGCGTCCCCCGGGCACGATTGCTCCGATGCCCGAATCACCTCGAGTTCGCAAATGTGACCCACGTCACTCATTTCTGAGAACCGAAAGCGTGGAGGCGGCGTCTTGCCGGGTGTGAGACACAAGCCACCCAGGGAGCCGGACGAGGAGCATCTCCTCCGGCGCACCGCCCGCGGTGACCGTGCGGCGTTCGAGGAGCTCTACCGCCGCACGTCGCCGTGGCTCGCGATTCGCCTGCGGCACCGCTGTTCCGACGACCAGATCGTCTTGGAGGTGATGCAGGAGACCTACCTCGCCGTGTGGCGCGCCGCGGGTTCGTTCGCGGGCGTCGTCGCTGGCGGCTCTGCCGTGGGCTGGGTGTGGACGATCGCGGTGCGGCGGCTCATCGACGCCTACCGGCGGCGCGCGCACCACGCGCATCCGCCTCCCGCGGCGCAGGAGGCGCTGTCCGCGCCGGCTGCCGAGGAGGAGGCGCTGGCCGGCACGGTCGGCGATTCGGTGGGCGACGCTTTGCGCAGCCTCGCGCCGGAGCTGCGCGAGGTCCTGCAAGCCATGGTGCTCGACGGATTGTCGGTCCGGGAGACCGCGATCCTGCTGGACCTGCCGGAGGGCACGGTCAAAACCCGGGCCCGCCGCGCCCGGATCGCGATGCGGGAGGCGTTGTCGTGAAACCAGGACTGGCCGGAGGAGGTCAAGCCATGAACCACGTATCCGACCGGATGCTCGCCGGTTACGTCGCCGGTGGCGCACTGCCGGGGGACGAGGCATGGGCGATCGAAGGGCACCTGGAGAAGTGCGCGCACTGCCGGGCGCGGCTCGCCGGCGCGTCCACCGCTGAGGTAGCGGGTCTCCTCGACACTGTCTGGGCCGGGCTGGAGCCGGACCTGGCGCACGCACCGCAGCCGATGCCGCGCCGGGTCGCGAGATCGCTGCATTGCTGGGCGACCCCGGTGATGGTGCCGTGGCTGCTGATGGTCCTCGTGGTCGGCGCGCTGTCGGTCTACCTCGACCGGTCACTGCACGACAGGCTGTCGTTCGTGCAGCTGCTTTCCCCTGTGCTGCCGGTCTTCGGAGTGGCGGCGGCGTGGTCGCGCGGGCTGGATCCGTCGTACGAACTCACCGCGGCCACCCCGCGGGCCGGGCTGGAGCTGATCCTGCGGCGGACCACCGCGGTCGTGGTGCCGGTGCTCGCGGGGCTGTTCCTCGCCGGATGGCTGGTCGGCGCGCGGATGGGGCTCGGGCTGCTGCCGAGCCTCGCGTTCACCACGGGGACCCTCGCACTCGGCACGTTCATCGGCGTCGCCTGGGCGGCGTCGATCCTGATCGGCCTGTGGCTCGGCGCACTGGTGGTGCCGAGCGTCGCGTTCGGGGGCTCGGCACTGCTGGAGGTCGCCGCCTGGCCGGGCTGGCTGGCGGCCGCCGCCGTCGCGGCCGTGTTCGTAGTGCTTCGCCGGAACACCTTCACGCAGCTTGCTGCGCATCACTGACGGAAACGAGAGGGGACACCGATGCGGGCTGTGGAAGCCGCCGAGGTCGCTCCAGCGACCTACGCCTGGGAAATCCAAGCCCAGGCGCTCAAAGTACGGGTCGGCCGCAAGAAAATGGCGGTCGACGGCATCGACCTGGCGCTCGGCACGGGGGTGCACGGGCTGCTCGGGCCGAACGGCGCGGGCAAGACCACCTTGATCCGCACGCTGGCCACGGTGCTGCGGCCGACGGAAGGCGAGCTGACGCTGCTCGGAGAGCCGATCGGGGGGCACTTCGAGCAGCGCGGCCTGCGTCGGCGGATCGGATACCTGCCGCAGACCTTCGTGTACTACAAGCGGTTCACTGTCCGCGAGTTCGTCGAGTACCTGGCGTGGCTCAAGGAAATGCCCAAGCGTGAGGTGCCTGGTGCGGTGCAGCGCGCGATCGAGCGGGTCGGTCTCGCCGAGCGCGCCGAAGACAAAATGAAGACCCTGTCCGGCGGCATGGTCCGCCGCGTCGGCATCGCGCAGGCGATCGTGAACGACCCGGTGCTCCTGCTGCTCGACGAACCCACCGCCGGGCTCGATCCGGCGCAGCGCCTGCGTTTCCGGGTACTGCTGCAGGAAATCGGCCGGGACGCGTGCGTCGTCGTGTCCACGCATCTGGTCGAAGACGTCGCCGCGGCGTGCTCGGACGTCGTCCTGTTCGCCGACGGAAAGCTGGTTTTCCAGGGCACGCCAGCCGATCTGGCCGGGGCGGGCAGCGAGGCGGACGTCGGCGACAGCCCGATCGAGCGCGGCTATTCGGCCCTGCTCGGCCACGCACAGGGGAAGGGGGCCTGGTGATGAGCGTGTTCCGGATCGAACTCCGGCGCACCATCGCTCCCTGGGTGCCGGTCGCGATGCTGGCGGTGAGCCTTAGTCTGCTCCTGTTTTCGCGTGGACCGTGGAGCTCCAATTCCGCGGCCTGGAACGCGACGTGGCTGACCGCGGTGCGGTGGCCGCGCTACCTGCTGGTGCTGATGTGGCCGATCATCGTCGGAGCCGCGGCGATCCAGGGCATGCGGGACGCCCGTGCCGGGGTCGGCGAACTGTTCGGCTCCACGCCCCGGCCCGCGGGGCAGCGAGCCGCCACGCTCGGTCTCGCCCTCGGGCTCAGCGCGGTGGCGGGCTATCTGGTGCTCGTCGCGGCCGGGGTCGGGCAGGTGATCGCGAAAGACGGGCTGTTCACCACGTCGTGGGTGATGCAACTGGTGCTCGGCGTGCTGTCCGTGGTGGCCGGCGTGGCGCTGGGGCTCGGCCTCGGACGTCTCCTGCCGTATCCGATCACCGCCCCGGTGCTCGCCGTGCTCGCGCTGGCAGGCGGGCTCTTCGCGCAGGTGTCGGGCATGAACGGAGCGGGACCGAACGCGATGGTGCTGCTGGGGATCGGGCAAGTGCAGCCGCACGGTCCGTTCGACCTGCCGAGCCCCGCGGTGGAACTCGGACAGCTGAGCTGGCTGCTCGGGCTCACCGTCGCGGGAATCCTGTTGCTGCTGGCCGGTTCGGCGCGCACCAAGGTGCTCGCGCTGCTCCCGGTGGCGGCCGGGCTGGCGGTGGCGTTGCCGCTCTTCCCCGCCTGGTCGACGGACAACTACGTCCCGGACAAGACGGCATCCGCCCTCGTCTGCGACGGCCCGGTGTGCGTCACGCGCCTGCACGAGGATTGGCTGTCCACTGTGGCCGGTCCGGGCAAGGAAGCCTTGCGGTATCTGGAGAAACTGCCGAACCATCCGACCCGGATCGAGGAGTCGGCGGAGTCGTTCTGGAACACCAAGGTCGGCCCGCGAGATCCGTCCCGGCTGCTGATGCAGAAGGACTCCTATGCGCTGTGGCACGAAAGCGGCCCGAGTCTCACCATGGTGCTGCTGAGCGGCGCTGGGACAATGCCCTGCCACGCCGCGTCCTACGGCGGCGAGCAGAACGACCGGGAGGACGCTGCGCGCTGGGTGATGGCGCAGTGGCTGGTCGGCTCGTACGCGCCGCCGTCTTCGCAGCGGCAGCCTCCGCTGAAGCCCTCGACGGACTCAGCGTGGGCGGCCTTGAAGGCGGTGCCGGAGGCGGAGCAGACCGCACGGATCGGCGCGGCTCGGCAGGCGGAGCTGACCTGCACCGGCGACCCGTTGAAGATTCTCACCGACGGTGCGCGCTAATGCGGTGGACAGCGCTGTACGTGCGTTCGCGCCACCTCGCGGTGGCACTGGTGGCGGTGTTGCTCTGCGCCGCCGTTCTCCCGCCGCTGCTGGGCGATAGTTGGTCGAACTTCTTCGCGACCATCAGCCTCGGCGCCGCGGTCGCGGTGGCGGGCGTGGGCCTCAGCGGGCAAGACCTCGACCTGGACCGCACGGCCTCCTTCCGCTGGCCGCCCCGACGGCTAGTGCACCTCCTGCTGATCGGTGCGGTGGCCGGAGGAGTAATGCTTGCGGCACAAGGCTTTGTCGAACACCCGATGGAATCCGGTTGGATCCTCCGCAACGCGGCCGGGCTCCTCGGCCTCACCGGGCTGGCGGCCACGCTGTTCGGCGGTCAGTTCGGCTGGACGCTGCCGTTGGTCTGGGCGATGACAGCGGTGTTTGTTCCGAGAACCGCCGGACAGGCCCACGACATCGTGGCCTGGCCGATGGCGGCAGCAGATTCCACCGCGGCGTGGTGGACGGCCGGGCTGCTGTTCGCGGCGGGCACAGCGGCGTACACGGTGGCGGGTGCTCGTCGTTGAGAGCCAGTGGATCGGTGAAGCCAGGCGCAGCCCCGCCCCTCCCCCGGGCAGGGGCGGGACTGCGGACTGGCGTGCCTTCAGACGTTCCGGTTGTTCGGCTTCACCTCGAGCGGTTCGCGGTCCGGGTCGTCGATGCCCATGCTGATGATGCGCTGCGGGTAGATGCGGATGACCGCGCCGTCGAGGTGGCCGTCCGGTGCGAAAGCGTCCGGCACGGCTTCCGCGCGGCCCCGGATCTCCAAGCAGCGGATGCGCATGGGCTTCGTCGAGGGCTGATCGTCGATCACGATGGCGACCTGGCCATTGGCCTCGACGTTGCGGTACTTCCTGCTGTTGGTCAGGTTGTACCCGGACACGTCGATGGTCCGCGTCTCCGGATTCCAGGAGAACGCGACCGGGCTGACCTGCAGGGTTCCGTTCGGCTGCTGCGTGGCGACCCGGGCGAGCGGCTGGTCGGCCAGGTAGCTGAGTTCTGCGTCGGTGAACATGCACCTACCGTGCAAGTTCAAGCTTGCTTGAAGTCAAGCGCACGCGGGGGATCACGTGCTCGGCGAACCGCCGCATCTCCGCTTCGAAGGGCTGAAATTGCAGCATAAACGTCTCGATTCCCAGGTCAGCCCACTCGCGGATCCGCTGCGCGACGGTGTCGTAACTGCCCACCAGACCGGCTGCGGTGCCGCCGTTCGTGCCTATGTGCGGGTACTTCGCGAACGTCTGAAACATCACCGCCTTCGGATCGGCGTCCGCCACCAGCGCCTCCCAGCGCGCCTTGCCCGCCTCGGCCAGTTCCCACAACGCCGCCAGTTCCGCTTCCGCCTCGGCGTCGGTTTCGCGAGCGACCACGAACGCGGACAGTCCGAATCGGACTGGCGGGCCGACGCGCGGGCGGGCCGCGACGTCCTCGATCAACCGGGCGACGTTCTCCCGCGGCTGCCCGTTGATGAACCACACGTCGGCCTTGTCCGCCACCAGCGCTCGCGCCGGGTCCGACTCGCCTCCGACATACACCGTCGGCGACGAACCAGCGGGACGCAGCTGGTACCCGTCGACGTGAAAATGCTTGCCCTCGAACGAAACCCGCTCGCCGGCCAGCAGTCCGCGCACGACGCTGATCCACTCGCGGCCGTACTCGTACCGTTCGTCGTGCTCGGCGAACGGGATGCCAGCTCGTGCCAGCTCCGGTTTGAACCAGGCGTTGACCAGGTTCAGCCCGAACCGGCCGCCGCTGATCTCCTGGATCTGCAGCGCCTGCTTGGCCAGCACCACCGGGTGCACGAGATACGGCTTGATCGCCGCGATGATCTCGATCCGCTCGGTGAGCGCGGCGAGCGCCGCCGCGGACGTCCATGTCTCCAGTTGGTCCAGTTCGTCGCCGAACGGGTTCACCACGTGCTGCGCGATGAGCGTCGAATCGAAACCGAGCCGGTCGGCCTCGACGATCAGCCGCCGGTTGCGTTCCCAGCTTGCGTCCACCGGATCGTCCGGATGATCGAACGGGCCCCACGACCCGTAGACGACCGCCCACACCCCGAACCGCGGCTGTGCCACAGCGACCACGACCGAACTCCTCACCTCGCGCGGATGAACGCGGTCACCGTCGCTTGCCCGGAAGGCACCGGCAACCGGTCCCACGCAGTGGCGGGGCGGCGAGGTTTGTACTGGTCAGGCGAAGAGTCCGTCGCCCCAGTTGCTGGTGGGAGCGAGGCCCGGCGGGATTGCGAAGTGCGCGGAACCGGTGTGCTGCAGGTACTCCATCATCGCGTCCTTCGACGACAGCACCTGCTGCATCGGGACGTACTGCGTGCGCGTATCCCGGTTGAACGCCAGGAAGAACAGCCCAGCCTCGAGGTGCCCGACGCCGTCGGAGCCGTCGACGAAGTTGTAGCCGCGGCGCAGGATCTGCACGCCCTTGAGGGTTTGGCGCGAGGCCAGCCGGACGTGCGCGTCCTCGGCGATCAGCGGGGTCCCGCCCGCGCCGCCGACCTGCAGGTCGACCTGGTCGAACTCGCCGGTCTGCCCGAGCGGCGCACCGGTTCCCTTGGAGCGCCCGACGATCTGCTCCTGTCCGGCGAGCGTTTCGCGGTCCCAGGTTTCGATGTGCATCCGGATCCGGCGCGCCACCAGGTAAGTGCCGCCCGCCATCCAGGCCTGTCCGTCGCCGGCCTGCGCCCACACCTGGTCGCGGAGCACGTCGGTGTCCTCGGCCTTGACGTTGTTGGTGCCGTCCTTGAAGCCGAACAGGTTGCGCGGCGTCTGCTGCGAGCGCGACGTCGAGGAACTGCGGCCGAACCCGAGCTGCGACCAGCGCACCTCGGTGACGCCGAAGCCCAGCCGCACCAGGTTGCGCACCGCGTGCACCGCGACCTGCGGATCGTTGGCGCAGGCCTGGATGCACAGGTCGCCGCCGCTGCGGGCCGGGTCGAGCTTGTCCTTCGGGAACGCTGGCAGGTCGATCAGCTGCGGCGGGCGTTTCGCGGCGAGGCCGAACCGGTCGTCGAAGAGCGAGGGGCCGAAGCCGATCGTCAGCGTCAGATCGGAGGCGGGCAGGTCGAGCGCCTCGCCGGTGTCGTCCGGCGGGGCCTGCGCGGACCCGGCGAGCGCGCCGTTCGGGCCGACCTCCTGGCCCGCCGTCATCCGCCGTGCCGCGGCAGTCCAGGTGCGCAGCAGTTCGCGGAGCTTCTTGGGGTCCTTCGTGGTCACGTCGAGCGCGGCGAAATGCAGGTTCGGCTGCGCCGGGGTGACGATGCCCGCCTGGTGCTCGCCGTGGAAGTCGACTTTGGACGTCGCGGCCGCGGCAGGGGTGTCGCCGCCGAGCCGGTCGAAGCCGACGCCGGCCGCGGCGCCCGCGCCGGCCAGCGCGACCCCCGCGCCGGCCAGCCCGAACAGCTTCCGGCGGGAAACCTGAGTTCCCTCTTCGGTCCCTGCTTGAGATGTCACCGCGCTACGACCTCCGCGACCTTGCTGAGCGGCTCGCTCAGCGCGTCGACCGCTGAGGCGAACGCCTTGATCTGGTCCTGGGAGAGCTCGTTGTAGTACTTGAAACCGTCGCCGGAGCGGGTCTTGTCCAGCAGCCCCTGCACGTTCGCGAATTCCTTGTCCAAAGTGGACACCAGGGTCGCGTCGCGCTCCTGCAGGATCGGCCGCAGCGCCGCGATCGCGCCCTTGGAACCGTCGAGGTTCGCCTGGAAGTCCCAGAGATCGGTGTGCGAGAAGGTCTCCTCCTCGCCGGTGATCTTCTTGGTCGCGACCTCGTCGAGCAGGCCCTTCGCGCCGTTGGCCAGGTCCAGCACGCTCAGCTGCAGCGTCTTGGTCTTGGCGACGAGTGCCTTGACGTCGGTCAGCAGCTTGTCCGCGATCTGCGGGCTGTCCGGCTTCAGGCCGGTGGTCCACAGGTCCTTCTCCAGCCGGTGGAAGCCAGTGAACTGCTGGCCCGGCTCGACGTCGGCCTCGCGGGCGTCGATCGACGGGTCGAGGTCGCCGAACTTCTCC
This sequence comes from Amycolatopsis albidoflavus, assembly GCF_039525725.1. Taxonomy (NCBI): domain Bacteria; kingdom Bacillati; phylum Actinomycetota; class Actinomycetes; order Pseudonocardiales; family Pseudonocardiaceae; genus Amycolatopsis; species Amycolatopsis albidoflavus. The sequence goes on along the minus strand of NZ_BAAAHV010000017.1, from coordinate 163,011 downwards.
GCGACCGGCTCGATCCGCTCGTAGAACACGCGAGTGCGCGCGTACTCGGCCTTCGCCTCGTCAGCCTTGTTGGCCTTCACCGCGGCGACGAACTTCGCGGTTTCGGTCTCCAGCGCCGAGCTGTTGTTCTCGACGTAGGTCGCGTAGCTCTTGGTGGCAGCGGTCTTCTGCGCGCTGGCGTTGCTCTGGCCCTGCGCGCCGCCAGTGACGGTGAAGTCGCCGCGGATGCCGTTGCCCGCCATGCCCGGCTTGCACGCGGTCTGGTACTTGCCCGCGTCCGGGACCTCGACGATGAGCCGCCGGTTCAGCCCCGGCGCGATGTTCTCGACCTCGCCCATGATCCGGTCGCCCTCGGCGTACAGGTAGAACTCGGTGACCTTGCTGCCCTTGTTGGCGATCTCGAAGGTCAGGTTGCCCGCGGCCGCGGTCGTCGCCGACACCGAGCAGGCGGTGTCGGACGCCTCGACCTTGATCGGCCCGCCCGCGGCCGCGCCGGAAGGACCGGACGCGGAGTTCGTGCTGTCGCAGGCGGTCAGCGCGACGAGCGCGCCGAGGCTGGTGAGCACAGCCGTCGAGGTTTTGCGGAACTGGGACACGGTCACTCCTTGGCGGCGGCCGGGGCGGCCGAAGCTGCCTCGGTCTTGGTCTTGCGGGCGGGCTTGAGGAACAGCGGCAGCACGATCGCCACGTAGACGACCCACGCGATCGCTTGCAGCACAGTGGTTTGCTGCGAATAGTTGAAGATCCCCTTGAGCAGCGCGCCGTACCACGAGGTTTCCGGCAGCGTGCTCGACGCGTCGAAGGCGAGCGTGGTCAGGCCGGGAATGAACCCGGCTTCCTGCAGGTCGTGCAGGCCGTAGCCGAGGACGCCGGCGGCGACGAACACCAGCAGCACGCCGGTGATCGTGAAGAACTTCGCCAGGTTGAACCGCACCGCGCCGCGGTAGAGCAGGTAAGCGAGCACGATCGCGGCGGCGATCCCGATCACGAACCCGACCAGCGGCTGCAGGGTGTCGGACTGCGCGGTCTGCACGGCCGAGTAGAAGAAGACGGCGGTTTCGAGCCCCTCGCGGCCCACCGCGAGGAACGACAGCAGCAACACCGCCGCCGGACCGACCTTGAGCGCGTCCTCCATCTTGCCGCGCAGTTCGGCTGCGATGTGCCGGGAAGCCTTACGCATCCAGAAGATCATCGCGGTGACGAAGACGACCGCGACGATGGAAAGAGAACCGCCGAGCAGTTCCTGATGCTCGAAACTCAGCTGCGCGGTGCTGTAGGTGAGGATCGCGCCGACGCCGACCGACAGCAGCACAGCCGCGCCGACCCCGGGCCACACGAACCGCAGCGCCTGCCGTCGATCGGTTTTGACCAGGAAGGCGACCAGGATGCTCACCACAAGCGCGGCTTCGAGGCCTTCGCGCAGCCCGATGAGCGCGCTCGAAAACACCACTGTTCAGTCCTCCTTCGACTACCTGACCTGATGTTTTTAGGTAAGGCTTGCCTGTAAGTCCAGAGGGAGTTTCGCTGAACGGGTCCGGCAAAACGCGCAAAACGACGTTCTGCGGGGAGTTAGGTTAGGGTAACCGCAGGTCAGAGCGTCGCCGAGAAGTCACGTAACGAATTGTGTGACCTGGGCGGCTCAGGCGTCGAGTTAACCATCCGCTTGCCATTCGCCCAGTCCAGCGTCCCTCGCCCGGGTTCATCAGTAACCTGTCCGGGTGGCCGATACCACTCAGCCGACCATCGCCCCGTCTCCGGCGGGCCCGCCGCGCCGCTACCCGGGCCGAATCGCCTTCGCGCTGGGCCTGGTGCTGACCGGGGTCGTGCTGGTGGCGACCATCGGAATCCGGAACCCGAACCCGCCCGCCCCTCCCGCCGCGGCCGCACCGCCGCCGGTCTCGGCGAAAGCGGAACCCCGCCCGCAACCCGGCGCCGAAGCCCCGCGCGTCGGCCTGGCCGCCCCGCCGGACCGCCCACTGGTATCCGATCAAGCGGAGTTGGACGCCTGGGCGACCCGAGTCGCCGCAAAAACCCGGCTGGACGCGCGAGTGCTCGCCGCGTACGGACGCGCGGAAATGTGGATGCAGCGGCAAAAACCGTCGTGCCACCTGTCGTGGGCGACGCTCGCGGCGATCGGAAACCTGGCCTTCGGCACGGAAAAACCCGGCCCCGACGGCACCATGAAGGTCGACCCCGGCCGAGCGGAAGCCCCGGACACCGATGAAGGAAAACTCGATGGCGACCGCACCGCCGACCACCGCGTCGGCCCGCTGCGGATCATGCCCGCCGCCTGGCACAAACACGCCCAACGAGCAAACGGCGACGGCAAACCCGCCGACCCCCGCAACCTCGACGACGCGGCCTTCACCGCCGCCCGCGACCTCTGCTCCGGCGACGACGACCTGGGCACTCCGGCAGGCTGGTGGAAAGCGATGCTGCTCTACAACCCGGCCGTGAACTACGCGCAAGACGTCTTCACCGCAGCGGATTCGTATGCGGCGCAGAGTGTGGCGCCGTGAGCGGGCTTGGCCAGCGACTGGTGGAGGAGTTGGCCTGACTTGGTCGGCTGGGTTGGCCAGCGGCCGGTCAGCGAGTCGACCTCACCCGGTTGGCGGGTGGCCTGAGCTGGTTGGTCAGCGACGGCGGCTTGGCTCGGTGTTCGACTGCGGCCGATTTTTGCTGCGGTGCTTGGCTTTTCGGCGGTGGGCAGTCAGCAATGTCGCGGTGCGGCTAGCCGGTGCGGCGGCGCGCGGAGCACGGCCTGCGCGGCGGCTTGGGCCGATTCGGCTCCGCGCAACGCAATGTCGTTCTGCCGGTAACCGCTGGTGCGGTGGCATGGTTTGTGAGCGGGCGCGTGGCGGCTTAGGCCGGTTCGGCTTGTGGTTGATCGGTGTCGCTGATCAGCGCGGCGCGCCGTGGCGATCCGGCCGGTGGCCCGCTGGTGCGTGGGGCGGTCCGTGAGCGGGCGAGCGATGACTTGCGCCGGTTCGGCTCGCGGCTGCTCCGCATGGCGGACGATCCCGTTCGGCCAGTCGCCGACTCGGTTGCCCGATCTGCTTCTGGCCGAGGGGGCGACTGCCGTGGCACCCAGCCTGACCAGCTGAGATGCTCTGACTTGATGCGGTCGGCTGCGCCCCGATCCAGCCAGGCCAGCAGTCAGTGGGTCGTCAGCGCGGCGCTCACTCGCACCGGCTTCTGCGCCACGCCCTCGGCGCGCATCGGCTGCTTGCGCGGCTGGACCGGGTGGCGTTCGTTCAATTCGACGAGCGTCGGCGCCAGCGCCATCAGCACCAGCACGATCAGCCCGGCGGTCGCTCCGATCACGGTCAGCGCGGTCATGTCGGCCTCCTCTAGTCGCTCTCTGTGATGACACCAAGGATCGCTCTTCGCCCGGTCTGCCCGGATCGGCCGACCGGCCGAGCCGCGTCGCCGGATGGCCAGGCTTCCCCGCTGCCCTGTTCACTTCAGAAGACGCGCCGGGACCGTGCTGGATCCGGCGGTTGCACGGGAGTGCCTCCGCGGGTGCACGTTCGGGTCACGCGGGCTCAGCGGTCGCTCAGCGTGATCCTTGCCCTGACCTCGCTGATCGCTTCGAGATACTCCGGCACCGGGTTCATCGCCGACGCCATCCGCAGTTGCGCGAGCGCCTCGGCCAAACGGCCGAGGCGCTGGAGGGTGCGGCCGAGCACGAACCGGGCGTAGTGGTCGGTGGGGTCGAGTTCCAGCACGCGGGTGAAGGCGCGTTCGGCGCGGCGCAGCTGGGCGGAGTGGAAGTACGCGCGGCCGGCGAGCAGTTGCACGCTCGGCTTGTCCTGCTCGTCGGCGAGCAGGGGTTCGAGCTCTTTGAGCGCGTCGAGCGGGCGTCGCCGGGCGACCAGATGCTCGGCGTTGCGGAACCTGCGGAAGCGCGATTCGCCGTCGGGTTCGGGGGCTGCTGCGGCGTCCGTCATGGTCGCTTCACGATACCGGCGCGGAGGGCGTTGCACGACCGTCAGACGAGTCGTGATGGACTGTTCCGCCATGAGCAGCGATCAGGAACCCGGCTATGTGGGACTGGCGCCGTACCTCTACTACAGCGATGCGACCGCCGCGCTCGCCTGGCTGACCAGGGTGTTCGGCTTCACCGAGGAAGTCCGCTTCGAGGACGGGGCCGGCGAGGTCTTCCAGGCGACGCTCCTCGCGGGCGACGCGCGTCTCCAGCTGGCCGGGGTCGGTCCCGAATACTGGGAGGCCAAGGGGGTCGAGGGGCCGGTCGGGCAGTTGAACGTCGTGTACGTGACCGACGTCGACGCGCAGCACGAGCGCGTGTCCGCGGCGCTCGGCGAGGACGCGGCCCCGGAGCCTCCGCAGGACCAGCCTTACGGCGCGCGGATCTTCACCGTGGCCGACCCCGGCGGCAACAGCTGGACGTTCTGGCAGCAGGTGACCGATCAGGTCGAGCTGCCGTCGGGGTGGCGCGAGGTCCGGCCGGAGGACCAGGCGGCCGGCGAGACCGGCGAAGTGCCCGGCTGAGCTGGAGAACACGCAGCGGAACGGCCCCGCACCGGCCTGGCCTCCAACGGGTGAACCCGCTGGGCGGTTACTCTGGGCGGCGTCACCGCAGGCACGACCCACCAAGGAGCAGAGCGTGGCTCTCATCGAGCAGGTAGGCGCGCGCGAGATTCTCGATTCGCGCGGGAACCCGACCGTCGAGGTGGAGGTGGCGCTCGACGACGGCACCCTGGCCCGGGCTGCGGTCCCGTCGGGGGCGTCGACCGGCGAGCACGAAGCGGTCGAGCTGCGCGACGGGGACACCGGCCGCTACAACGGCAAGGGCGTGGAGCGCGCGGTCGCCGCGGTGCTCGACGAGATCGGGCCGGACCTGGTCGGCGTCGAGGCGGTCGACCAGCGGATCGTCGACCAGAAGCTGGTGGACCTCGACGGCACGCCGGCGAAGTCGCGGCTGGGCGCGAACGCGATCCTCGGCGTTTCGCTTGCCGTCGCGAAGGCCGCCGCGGAATCGGCCGAGCTGGAGCTTTTCCGCTACCTGGGCGGGCCGAACGCGCACGTGCTGCCGGTGCCGATGCTGAACATCCTCAACGGCGGCGCGCACGCCGACACGGACGTCGACATCCAGGAATTCATGATCGCGCCGATCGGCGCGGAGTCGTTCCGCGAGGCGCTGCGCTGGGGCACCGAGGTGTACCACGCGCTGAAGTCCGTGCTGAAGGGCCGCGGCCTGGCCACCGGCCTCGGCGACGAGGGCGGTTTCGCGCCGAGCCTCGCCAACAACCGCGAGGCGCTTGACCTGATCCTCGCCGCGATCGAGAAGGCGGGCTACGCGCCGGGCCGGGACGTCGCGCTCGCGCTGGACGTCGCCGCGACCGAGTTCTACTCCGACGGCGCCTACACCTTCGAGGGCTCGAAGCGCAGCGCCGAGCAGATGTCCGCGTACTACGGCGAACTGCTGCGCGACTACCCGCTGGTCTCCATCGAGGACCCGCTGAGCGAGGACGACTGGGACGGCTGGGTCCAGCTGACCTCCGAGATCGGCGACAAGGTCCAGCTCGTCGGCGACGACCTGTTCGTCACCAACCCGGACCGGCTCGAGGAGGGCATCACCCGCCGCGCGGCGAACGCGCTGCTGGTGAAGGTCAACCAGATCGGCACCCTGTCGGAGACGCTGGACGCGGTGTCGCTGGCCACGTCGTACGGCTACAAGTCGATGATGAGCCACCGGTCCGGCGAGACCGAGGACACCTTCATCGCCGACCTCGCGGTCGCCACCGGCGTCGGCCAGATCAAGACCGGAGCCCCGGCGCGCGGCGAGCGGATCGCGAAGTACAACCAGCTCCTGCGCATCGAGGAAACCCTCGCGGACGCCGCGCGCTACGCCGGCGACCTCGCCTTCCCGCGGTTCAGCGCGGAGGCCTGAGGGGCACATGGCCGACCGGGGGAGGGCGCGCGGCCGCCGCGGCGGCCGGGCCGAGGGAAGCGGGTCCAGCAGGGCCCGGCGTCCCGCTTCGGCCCGGCGCCGCACCGGCGCGGGCACGACGGAGACGACCAGGGCCCGGCTTCGTCGCGGCCTGGCGGCGAAACGCGCCTCCGGTGCGGCCAAGGTGCTCGGCATGTCGACCACCCGGCGCGCCGCCGTGGTGGCGATCGTGGTGTGCGCGCTGGCGTTCACCGTCGCGGTCCCGTTGCGCACCTACCTTTCCCAGCGTTCCGAGGTCCGCGACCAGGAAGCGCAGCTCGCTCAGCTCCAGCACGAGGTCGCCCAGCTGCGCGACCGCAAAGCCCAGCTGAGCGACCCGGCCCAGATCGAGGCGGAAGCCCGCCGCCGGCTCCGGTACGTGAAGCCTGGCGAGACCCCGTGGATGGTCCAGCTGCCGGAGGACCAGCCTGGTTCGCCGACGGCTGCTCAGCCTGGGCAGCAGCCTGCTCCGCAGGCGCCTTGGTACGAGAACCTTTGGGCGCAGGTTTCCGGGGGTTGAGGTTCTTGGCTGGCGGGTTGCTCGCTGGGGGTTGGTCGGGCGAGGTTCCGGGTTGGGCGGGGCTGTAGGTCAGGCGGGATCTCTGCGGGGTGAGGTTGTCGGCTGGCGAGGTTGATGGCTGGGCGGGGCTGCTGGTCAGGCCGGATCTCTGCCGGGTGCGGTTGATGGCTGGGTGAGGTCGTGGGCTGAGTGCGGTTGACGGCTGGGTGAGGTCGTCGGCTGGGTGCGATTGACGGCCGGGCGAGGTTTCCGGTCGGGCGAGGTTCCTGGTCGGGTAGGGGCTGCCCGGTGCGGTTGCTGGCTGAGCGAGTGCCTGATCCGGCGGGATTGCCGACCGGGTGCGGTTGCGGCGGCGAGTGCCGGTTCTTGCGCGCGGAGCGTGCAATTCTTGGCGGTTGGGCTGTAGGCGTCTCCTCGAGGTTGTGAGTTTCGGTGGTTCTCGGCTGGGCGGCTGACGCTGGGCGGCTGAGGCTGTGCGGTTCTGGGGTTCTGTTTCACATGGCGTAGTCGTCCTTTCTTTCCGGCGTCTTGATTTCGTGGCGGAGCTTCGGCTGCCATCCACGTTAACCACATCGCAAGGGCCCCGGAGGCGGCTGCGGCGAGTTGTCCACACGGTGTGCGGGTTGTGGACAACTCGGCCGTTTCGGCGGAGGTCGCGAGGGGTCGGACGGACGGCGGCATTAGCCTGGAGAGCGTGAACAGCAGCACGGAGACACCCCGATTCGAGCCCGTCACCGATGCCGACCGGGAGGTCATCGCGCAGCAGCTCGGACGGCCGCCGCGGGCGTTGCGGGCGGTGGCCGCGCGGTGCCCAAGCGGGCATCCCTCGGTGGTCCAGACCAGTCCGAGGTTGGAGAACGGAACGCCGTTCCCGACGTTGTATTACCTGACCTGCCCGCGGCTGTCGTCGATGGTGGGCACGCTGGAGGCGTCCGGCGTGATGAAAGAGATGACCGAACGGCTCACCACCGATCCCGAACTCGCGGCGACTTACCAGCGCACGCACGAGACGTACCTCGCCGAGCGGGACGCCATCGAGTCCCTCGGGACCCAGGTGACCGCGGGCGGGATGCCCGGGCGGGTGAAATGCCTGCACGTCCACCTCGCGCACACGCTCGCGGCCGGCCCGGGCGTGAACCCGTTCGGCGACGAGACCCTCGCTTGGGTCCGCGAGCAGGGCTGGCCGACGGGCGACTGCGCCGGGTAACGCTCCGGTCTCGGGCGCGGATAGGCAGTGCAGAGGCCGGTGCCTGCCTGGGTGGGAATGCTTCGCGGCGGCGCATCGGAGCAGGACACCGAGCAGGCGAGCCCGAGTGCACCGCCGGGCGCGCTGGGGAGGGGCGGAAAGTGCGGGTGCCACGCAGATTTCGGCGGTCGGTGCGCGCTGAAGCGTCTCCTGGTGCGGACGGCCGGGTCGAGCCGGTGGTGGACGGTGCGGGTGACCGGGGTGCTGGCGGTGAGGTGGGTGCTGGCGATGAAGTAGCTGGCGACGCGGTCGGCGAGTTCAGTGCGGACCGGGCGGAAGCCGGTGACTTCGGTGTGGACCGTGGGGCGGTCGGGGATTCCGGTGCGGGCCGGTCGGCGGTCGGGGATTTCGGTGCGGAGCGTGGGGCGGTCGGGGAGCCCGGCGCGGGCCACGAGGCGGTCGGTGAGTCCGAGGCCGATGGTCGTGCGGTCGGTGGCGGGGTTGTGGACGGGATCGCTGCTGATGGCGGGGTTGGCGATGTCGTCGGTGGCGGGGTTGTGGACGGGGCCGCTGCTGATGGCGAGGTTCGCGATGCGGTCGGTGGCGGGGGTGTGGACGGGGCCGCTGCTGATGGCGGGGTTGGCGATGCCGTCGGTGACGGGATCGCGGCGGGTGGCGGGGCCAGTGCTGACAGCGGGGTTGCCGATGCGACCGGTGACGGGGTCGTCGAGGGGACTGTTGTCGGCGGCGGGATTGGCGATCGCGCGGTTGTCGCTGTGGCTGATAGCGGGACCGCTGCTGGCGGCGATGCAGCTGGCGGCGACGAGATCGGGGACAAGATCGGCGAGAACGGCGAGGGTGGCACCGAAACCGTCAGCGAGACAGCCGACGGAGATCACGCCGATGATCACGCAACTGATGCTGAAGTAGCGGGCGAAGACGCCGAAACCACCACTGGTCCAGCCGGAACCGCGAGAGCCGCCGTGTTGGTGGGGCCGCCGCTGGAGAAGGTGCGGTGGGTGGGGCGGGCGAGGGTTCGGGCGCGGCGGGGGCGTTATCGGGCTCGGCGGGTGGCTTCGCGGCATCGGACGGCCGTCGCGGTGCTCGCGGGGGTTCTCGGGGTGCTTCCGGCGGCCGTCGGCGCGGGGGTGGTCGCCGGGTGGGCCGGGCGGATGCCGGTGGTGCATACGGCGGACGTTATGCCTGATCAGGGGTATGACCCGGGGATTCGCGGCGTCGCGGTCGACGGGCGATTGCCTGACGCGCCCGCGCCGATTCCCCTTCCGGGATACGACCTTCCGGACGGGCCGCTCGGGATTCCGGCTACCGCGCTGGTCGCGTATCGGCATGCGGCGGAGGTCTTGGGGAAAGAGCAGCCGGGATGTCATATCGACTGGGCGCTCATCGCGAGCATCGGGCGGATCGAGTCGAATCACGCGCGCGGCGGGTACGTCGACGCTGCCGGGACGACGCTTCAGCCGATTCTCGGGCCTCAGCTCAACGGGACTGGGCCGTACGCGGCGATTCCGGACACTGATCACGGAGTGCTCGACCACGACCCGGTTTGGGATCGGGCGGTCGGGCCGTTCCAGTTCATTCCGGCGACTTGGCGGATCTACGCAGCCGATGGCAACGGTGACGGCAAGGCTGATCCCAGCAATCTCTTCGACGCTTCGCTCGCGGCGGCGCGTTACCTCTGCTCCGGCGGGCTCGACCTGGCCAATCCGGATCAGTTGCGAACTGCGATCTATCGCTACAACAACTCCGACGCCTACGTCACCACGGTCATCCTCTGGGCGGAGGCTTACCGGAAGGGCGTCGCGCAGGTGCCGGACAGTCCGGTTCCGGTCGGGGCGGCGCCTGGGCCGACGACCTCCAGTGTCGCGCCGACGGCGAATCCGGCGAATGGGCCGCGGCCGCCGCAAGCCGGGACGTCGTTGCCGCCGGTCTCGACTGGGGCTCCGTCCGTGACGCCTACCGGGACCTCGCTGCCGGGCAGTCCGTCCGGGTCGCCGTCGGGCAGTCCGACTGAAACGTCGACCAGTTCGACGTGCGGATCCGCCACCAGCACCACGACTACGACCACTACGACACCGACGGAGACCTGCACCTCGTCGAGCAGCAGTCAGGCGAGCAGCGGGGTGTCGGCTGCTGGCTGACCCAGCGAAACCAGCGAAACCGCCAACGTGATCTCCTCCGGTAACCTCGATTACACCATTACCGCAGGGGAGCCGATGAGTCTTCGTCAGTTCGAGTACGCCTTGGCGGTCGCCGAGGCGGGGTCGGTGACTGCTGCGGCCGAGCTGCTTCACGTCGCCCAGCCGTCCGTGTCGCAGCAGATTCGGGGGCTTGAGCGGGAACTCGGCGTGCAGCTCTTCTCCCGCACGCCCACGGGGCTGGTGCCGACCGTCGTGGGGCGGGCGTTTCTCAAGGACGCCGAGGTCGCCGTAAGGGCGGCGCGGCGGGCGCAGGCGACGGCGCGGGCGGGCGCGGACGAGCTGGCCGGCGAGTTGCTCGTCGCGGCGCAGATGGGGTTGGGGACTCGGCAGTTGCCGGGCGCGTTGGCTGCGTTGCGGAGGCGGTTTCCCCGGTTGGCGGTGACCGTTTTCGAGGAGCCGAATCCGGCGGAGCTGGAGCAGCTGGCTCGGCGTGGGGTGCTGGATCTCGCGTTGCTCGGGTCGGCGTGTGACGAAGGGCTGTACGAGGGGCATCACCTCGGCGACGAGGAGTTCGTGGTCGTCCTCGGCACGGGGCATCGGTTGCTCAAGAAGGACCGGATCGCGTTGCGGGAGCTGGAAGAAGAGCACTGGATCCGGTTCGATCCGGACAGCGCGCTGGACGGGCACCTAACAGAAGTGTTGCGCGACAACGGGTTGGAGCCGACCGCGGTTGCGCGGGTGTCTCAGACCTCGACGGCCGTGCGGTGGGCCGCGCACGGGCTGGGCGTGACGCTTGTTCCGGCGTCGGCGGTGCCGGAGGGGCATGAGCACCTCGTGCGGCCGGTGTTTCCGGTCGTGGCCCAGCCCGTCGTCGCGGCAGTGCGGCCCGGGGCCGGGCCCGCGGAGATGGCGTTGCTCGAGTTTCTGCGGCAGGAGAGTTGGTACCAGTCCGAGGCTCCGGCCGCCTGAAGCGTCAGAGTTGCGTGTCGCCTCCGTCTACGACCAGTTCGATGCCGGTGGTGAAGGTGGCGTCGAAGGCCAGGAACGCGACGGCACGGGCGATCTCCACCGGGGTGCCCAGCCGTTTCATGGGGTTGGCCGCGGCTCGGGCGGCCTTGAATCGCGCGGCCTCCTCGGCCGACATTCCGGCTTCCAGGATCTCGGTGTCGATGGGTCCGGGGCTGATCGCGTTCACCCGGATGCCGCGCGGAAGCAGCTCGGCGGCGAGCGTGCGGGCCATTGATCGGAGCGCGGCCTTGCCCGCGGAGTAAACGCTGGTTTCGGCAAGGCCCATGACGTTCGCGGTCGAGGTGGTCAGGACGACGCCCGCGCCGGAGCGCAGCAGGGGCGCGAGCTTCTGCACGGCGAAGTACGCGCCCTTGACGTTCACCGCGAACTGCTCGTCGAACTGTTCCTCGCTGACCGACTCGAACGGTGCCGTCCGGGCGATCCCGGCGTTGACGAACAGGGCGTCGACCGGGCCGGGGACCTGGGCGGCCAGCGTGTCCAGGTCGGAGAGCGACGCCACATCGCCGCGGACGGCTGTCGCGCGGTCACCGAGTTGGGCCAAAGCGGCGTCGAGGCGAGACTGCGAACGGCCGGTGATGATTACGCGAGCGCCGCCGTCGGCGAACAATTTCGCGGTGGCGAAACCCATTCCGGTGCTGCCGCCGGTGACGACGACAGTTTTGTCCTGATAAGCATTCATCGCGGGTATTCGCCTCCGTCGACGGACAGACCGCTTCCGGTGAGCCAGTTCGCTTGGTCGGACAACAGGAAGAGCACGGCGTTGGCGATGTCGTCGGGGTCGCCGTCCCGGCCCAGCGGGACCCCGGGGAGATCGAGACTGCCGGACGACAGGCTCGCCCACTGCTCCCGCGTCGCCAGGCCGCCGGGGGTGGCGGTCCGGCCGGGGGACACGGTGTTGACGCGGACGCCGGCGGGCGCCAGTTCGGCGGCCAGGCCTTGGCTGTAGGCCTCCAGGGCCGTTTTCGCCGCGACGTAGTGCAGGAAGGGCGGGAACGGCGGGCGGATCGCGGCGGTGGAGATGTGCACGATCGAGCCCGATCGGCGCTCCCGCATGCCGGGGGCCAGCAGCGCGTCCAGGCGGACCGCGGCCAGGAGGTTCACCGACAGCGCGTCCTGCCATTCGTCGTCGGGGATCTCCAGCGCGCTGGGGTGCGGGCGCGCGCCGCCCGCGTTGTGGACCAGCAGGTCGACGCCGCCGAGTACCTCTTGCGCGGCGGAGGCGATCGTCTGTGCCCCGGCTTGCGTGCGGACGTCGGCCTCGACGAAGGACGCGCCTTCCGGCACCGGGCCGGCCGAGCGGGCGGTGGTGAGCACCGTCGCGCCCGCGGCCAGCAATTGCGCCACGATTGCCGCGCCGATTCCGCGGGAACCGCCGGTGACCACCGCGCGTTTTCCCGCTATCCCGTAATCGGGCATGCCAATAACCTCTCGATAAAAGAAGAAGAAAACCGCCGCGAAACGAAATGCGGCGAACACGTCAACCGTACGGCCGGAAAAGCGGGAAAGGCAAAGACCAAATGTCGGCGAGGGGGCATAGGACCCGCCTATGCCCGCCTTGGCTGCGAAGCGCCGCGGACCAAGTAAAGTCGGAGGCATGCCTCGGGTAGCTGCGATCGACTGTGGGACCAACTCCATCCGTCTGCTCGTCGCCGAGTTGACGCCGCGCCACGACGGCACGGTCGACCTGCGCGACCTGCACCGCGAGATGCGCATCGTGCGGCTCGGCCAGGGCGTCGACGCCACTGGCAGGCTCGCGCCGGAAGCGCTCGAGCGCACCCGCGCGGCGCTCGCGGACTACACCGTCGCAGCGCGGCGCAAGGGCGTCGAGAAGGTGCGCATGGTCGCCACCTCGGCGACGCGCGACGCGAGCAACCGCGACGAGTTCTTCGCGATGACCCGCGAGACGCTCGGCGTCGAGGCCGAGGTGATCAGCGGCGACGAGGAAGCCCGGCTGTCCTTCACCGGCGCGGTCGGCGAGCAGGACCCCGAGGACGGGCCGTTCGTGGTCGTCGACGTCGGCGGCGGCTCCACCGAACTCGTGCTCGGCACCTGGAACGGCCGCGAGGCCGAGGTGATCGCCGCGAAATCCGTCGACATCGGCTGCGTCCGGATCACCGAGCGCGCGCTGAAGGGCGACCCGCCGACCGCCGACGAGGTCGCCGCCGCCCGCGAGCTGGCCCGCGGCATCCTCGCCGAGGCGTTCGACGTCGTGGACGTCGCGAAGGCCCGCACCTGGATCGGCGTGGCCGGCACCGTGACCACGTTGTCAGCGGTTTCGCTGGGGCTGCCCGAGTACGATTCCGAGCGCATCCACCTGTCGAAACTGACCCACGGCGAGATCGACCGGGTCGCGCGGAACCTGCTCGCGGCCGACCGCGAGACCCGCGCCGCGAACCCGGTGATCCACCCCGGCCGGGTCGACGTGATCGGCGGCGGCGCGGTCGTCGTGCAGGTGCTCGCCGAGGAACTCGCCGCGCGCGGTGGTCCGGACCAGCTGGTCGTCAGCGAGCACGACATCCTGGACGGCATCGCTTTGGCACTCGCCTGAACGCTCCGCGATGCCCCGGTGACCACGCGCGCACCCCGCGTCCGGACCCGTATCAAAATGACCGAAAGTCATCTACCTCACTTCGTTGTGGGCTGACTGGGTGACGGTCGGCGTTGTTATTCATGTGCAACCCGGTGATCCGGTTACGAAGGGCCGATCACGCTAGCCTCCATCTCGCTATTCGGACGCTAGAAACGGAGGGGACATGCGGGGTTCATCCAGGCTCTGGAGCGCGGCCGCAGTCGTGACAACCTTGTCACTGCTCATGACTGCCTGTGGGGGCGGCGGATCCAGCAGCGGGTCGTCGGGGGAGGCGGATCCGAACGGGACCTTCACGGTCTACGGCACGGAACCGCAGAACACACTGATCCCGACGAACACCAACGAACTCGGCGGTTCCAAGGCCGTCGACCCGATGTTCTCCGGACTCGTCGCGTACAAGGGCGAAAACGGCGAGCCGTACAACTTGATGGCGGAGTCGATCACCACGACCGATTCCAAGGTCTTCGACATCAAGATCAAGCACGGCTGGAAGTTCCACGACGGCACCGAGGTCAAGGCGAAGAACTTCGTCGACGCCTGGAACTACGGGGCCAACTCCGCGAACGGCCAGATCAACAGCACGTTCTTCGAGAACATCCAGGGCTACTCCGACGTCCACCCCGCCGACAAGACGGCGAAGCCGACCACGGACAAGATGTCCGGCCTGGTCGTGAAGGGCGACTACGAGTTCCAGGTGACCCTGGAAGCGCCGTTCTCCGTTTTCACCACCAAGGTCGGCTACACCGCGTTCGCGCCGCTGCCGGACTCCTTCTTCAAGGACCCCGCGGCCTTCGCGAAGCACCCGATCGGCAACGGCCCGATGAAGTTCGTCAGCCGAACGCCGAACGTCGAGATCAAGCTGACCCGGTTCGACGACTACCAGGGGCCGGACAAGGTCAAGTTCAAGGACCTCGACGACAAGATCTACGCCAGCCAGGAAACCGCGTACCAGGACCTGCTGAGCAACAAGCTCGACTTCATCGAGACGCTGCCGCCGTCCGCGCTCACCGCGGACAAGTACAAGGCCGACCTCAAGGACAACCTGGTCACCGGGCACCTGCTGGGGATCAGCACGATCGCGGTGCCGTACTACGTGCAGGGCTACAACAACCTCGACCTGCGCCGGGCCATCTCGATGGCGATCGACCGCACGCAGATCACCAAGACGGTCATGCATGACACCTACATCCCGGCCGACGGCTATGTCTCGCAGGGCATTCAGGGCTACCGGCCGGGCGTGTGCGGCGAGTTCTGCAAGTTCGACCCGGCGAAGGCCAAGGAACTCTTCGCGAAGTCCGGGTTCAAGGGCAAGCTCACCATCGCCTCGAACGCCGACGGCGGCCGCAAGGAACCGCTCGTGGCCGCGTGCAACAGCATCAAGAACACCCTCGGCGTCGAATGCGATTTCGTTCCGGCGACCGACTTCGGCCAGTGGCGCAGCATCGTGACCGGGCACAAGCTGACCGGCATGGGCCGTTCCGACTGGTCGGCGGACTATCCGTCCATTGAGGACTTCCTCAACCCGCTCTACCGGACCGGGGCCTCGTCGAACGACTCGACGTACTCCAACCCGCAGGTCGACGCTCTGCTGAAGCAGGCCGATTCGACGGCGGACAAGGACGCCGCGGTGAAGCTGTACCAGCAGGCCGAGGACTTGATCGCGAAGGACCTGCCCTCGATCCCGGTGTGGGACGAGAAGGGCGTCGCGGCCAAGTCGAAGCACACCAAGACCGTGGTCCTCGACTTCCGCCGCCGCGCGGACTACTCCTCGGTCGAGGTCCTCAAGAAGTGATGCGCTGACTCGTCCGTTCCCACCACGCGGCTCGTGAGTGTTCGCGCAGGCCAAAAGCCGGCGCGGGCACTCACGGGCCCGGCGCGCACTCCTAGGAACCACGCATGATTCGTTACATCCTGCGTCGTCTGCTGCAGTTGATCCCGGTGTTCTTCGGCACCACTTTCCTGATCTACGCACTGGTGTGGGCCGTGCCGGGGGACCCGTTCTCCGGCAAATGCGGTCAGCAAGCCTGCCCGCAGGCCTACATCGACCTGATGACCCAGAAGTTCCACCTGAACGACAATCTGTTCGTCCAGTACTTCAAATACCTCGGAAGCCTGTTCAGCGGCGACTGGGGCGAGACGTTCAACGGCTCCTCGGTCGGCGAACTGATCTCCACCTCTTACCCGATCACACTGCGCCTCGCGCTCGTCGCGGTGCTCATCGAAGCGGTCATCGGCCTCACCGCCGGCGTGCTGACCGGCTTGCGCGGCAAGGGTTTCCTCGACAATCTGGTACTGGTCTCGACCACGTTCCTGATCTCGCTGCCGGTGTTCGTCACCGCGATCGTGCTGCAGATCGTGCTCGGCGTGAACCTCGGCATCATCGACGCCAGCGTGTCGGACGATCCGAGTTTCGGCGAGTTGATCGTCCCCGGCATCGCGCTCGGAAGCCTCTCGATGGCTTATGTCGCACGATTGACGAGAACGTCGATCGCGGAAAACCGGCACGCCGACTACATTCGCACCGCCATTGCCAAGGGGCAGCCCAACAGTCGCGTCATCGGCATTCATTTGCTGCGCAACTCGGTGATCCCGGTGCTGACCTTCCTCGGCACCGACCTCGGCTCGCTCATGGGCGGTGCGATCGTGACTGAGGGCGTGTTCAACATCAACGGTCTCGGCGGCCTGATCTTCCGCGGCCTCCAGAACCGGGAAAGCGCGACCGTCGTCGGCGTCGTCGTGCTGCTGGTGCTGGTGTATCTGCTGATGAGCCTGATCGTGGACCTGCTCTACGCCGTTCTCGACCCGAGGATCCGTTATGACTGACCCGAATCTCGTCGGCGGCGGAGGAGTCGACGCGGCACAGCTGTCGCATGTGGACAGCTCGGCCGACGCCGGTCCGAAGAAGCCGCGCAGTCTGTGGGGCGACGCGTGGCGGCAGCTGCGCCGCAAGCCGGCGTTCGTGATCTCCGCGCTGATCATCCTGCTGGTCGTGCTGATCGCGATCGCGCCGGGGCTGTTCTCGCACCGCGACGCCGGCTACAGCGATCTAACGCACGCCAACGAAGGCCCGTCCGCGGATGCCTGGTTCGGCTACGACAACCAGGGTTACGACGTCTACGCGCGGACCATCTACGGGGCCAGGGCTTCGCTGTTGGTCGGTGTTTTCGCGACGCTGCTGACTGTCCTTTTCGGATCGTTGATCGGCATTGTCGCGGGCTACTACGGCCGCCTCATCGACAGCCTGCTGTCCCGGCTCGGCGACGTTTTCGCCGGCCTCCCGTTCGTGCTGGGCGCGATCGTCATCCTCACCACGTTCAACGCGCCGGGCACGAATCCCGGGCAGGTCACCATCATCGTTCAGGTGGTGTGCTCGATCGCGGTGCTGACCTGGCCGGTGGCGATGCGCATCATGCGGTCCGCGACGCTGGTGGCCAAGCAGTTGGACTACGTGAAGGCGGCCCGCGCGCTCGGCGCCAGCACGCCGCGGATCGTGTTCCGGCACCTGCTGCCGAACACACTCGCGCCGGTGCTCGTGTACGCCACGATCGCGCTCGGCGCGGCGATTGGAGCTGAGGCGACGCTGGCGTACCTCGGCATCGGAGTGCGGCCGCCGGTGGTGTCGTGGGGCGTCATGATCAGCGACGCCCGCGACTATTTCCGCGCGGTCCCGCACATGCTCCTGTTCCCCGGTGCGTTCGTCACCATCACCGTGCTCGCGTTCGTGATGCTCGGCGACGGTATCCGCGACGCGCTCGACCCGAAGTCGAGGTAGCCGCGATGTCCACAGTGTCCAATGCTCCAGGTCCGGCAGCCGAGAACGAGCTGCTGCTCGAGGTCGAAGACCTGCACGTGGAATTCCGCACTTCCGACGGCGTGGCCAACGTGCTCAACGGCGTCGGCTATTCCGTGCATGCCGGGGAAACGCTTGCCGTGCTTGGCGAATCGGGCTCCGGCAAGAGCGTCACGGCGCAGACCATCATGGGAATTCTCGACACCCCGCCAGGGGTGATCACCGGCGGGTCGATCCGCTATCGCGGCGAGGATCTGCTCACCGCGTCGCAGGATCGGCGGCGGCAGGTGCGCGGCGCGGAGATCGCGATGATCTTCCAGGACGCGCTTTCGGCGCTGAACCCGGTGTTCACCGTCGGGTTCCAGATCGAAGAACAGCTGCGGGTCCGGCTTGGCATGTCCAAAAAGGACGCACGCAAGCGCGCGGTCGAACTGCTCGACCTGGTGCGCATCCCGGCCGCGGCACGGCGGGTCAAGGATTACCCGCACCAGTTCTCCGGCGGCATGCGGCAGCGCGCGATGATCGCGATGTCCCTTGCGCTCGACCCGGATCTGCTCATCGCGGACGAGCCGACGACCGCGCTGGACGTGACCGTGCAGGCGCAGATCATGGACCTGCTCGCGGACATCCAGCGGGAACGGCGGATGGGGCTCGTCCTCATCACGCACGACCTCGGCGTGGTCGCGGAGGTCGCGGACCGGATCGCGGTGATGTACGCCGGGCGGATCGTGGAACAGGCCGACGTGCGGGAATTGTTCAGCTCGCCCGGGCATCCCTACACCGCCGCGTTGATGGATTCGCTGCCCCGATTGGACCTCAAAGGACAGACCCTGGAGACGATCAAGGGCCTGCCGCCGAGCCTGCTCGACATTCCGGCCGGATGTCCGTTCCATCCGCGCTGCAAACGGGCCGAGCAACGGTGCCGCGACGAGCGGCCGTCCTCGCACGCGCTCGGCTTCGGCCGGGTCAGTGCGTGTCACTTCGCCGAGGAGGTGGTGGAGAGCCGTGGGTGAGCCGATTCTCAGCGTCCGCGATCTGGTGAAGCACTTCCCGGTGCGCGACGGTGTGCTGTTCAAACGGACCATCGCACACGTGAAGGCCGTCGACGGCGTGTCCTTCGACCTGCAGCCCGGCGAAACGCTCGGCGTGGTCGGCGAATCCGGCTGCGGCAAGTCGACGCTCGCCCAGGTGCTGATGCGCTTGGAGGAGCCGACCAGCGGGGCGGCGACGTTCGAGGGCCGCGATTTGTTCAAGCTGCGCGGTGCGGAACTGCGGCGGATGCGCCGGGAGATCCAGATCGTGCTGCAGGACCCGTACACGTCGCTGAATCCGCGGATGACCGTCGGCGACATCGTCGGCGAGCCGTTCGAGATCCACACCGACGTCGCGCCGAAGGGTTCGCGGGCGAAGAAGGTGCAGGAACTGCTGGAGGTGGTCGGGCTCAATCCCGAGCACGTGAACCGGTATCCGCACCAGTTCTCCGGCGGACAGCGCCAGCGCATCGGCATCGCGCGGGCGCTGGCGTTGCGGCCCAAGGTGATCATCTGCGACGAGCCGGTGTCCGCTTTGGACGTTTCGATTCAGGCGCAGGTGATGAACCTGCTCGGGGAACTGCAGGGCGAGTTCGGACTGTCCTATGTGTTCATCGCGCACGACCTGTCGGTGGTGCGGCATCTGTCCACCCGGGTCGCGGTGATGTACCTGGGCAAGATCGTCGAAATCGGGACTGAGGACGAGATTTACGAGCGACCGTCTCATCCGTACACCCAGGCACTGCTGTCCGCGGTGCCGGTGGCGGACCCGGCCGTGCGCGGGCAGCGGCAGGTGATCCGGCTGGAAGGCGACGTGCCCAGCCCGATCGATCCGCCGTCCGGCTGCCGTTTTCGCACGCGGTGCTGGAAAGCCGCGGACATTTGCGCGACCGAGGCTCCGAAGCTGGAACCCCGGACGGACGGGCATCTGTCGGCTTGTCACTTCGCCGAGGTGAAGTCGGTGGTTCCGTAACCAGGCGATTCCTCCGGTTTGCCGATTGCCGCACGCAGTGTCCGCTATGTACGTTGCATTGTCGGTTTTCGTGAGGAGGACTCGTGAAAAGACCAAGATTGCTCGCTGCGGCGCTCGCGGTGCCGTTGTTCGGTGTGGTGTCCGTCGTCGCCCTTCCGGCGGCGACGGCCCAACCGGCCGGACCGCTGACGGAATTCAGCGTGTTGGCGCGGGACGGCCAGAGCGTCGCCGCCGCACAACAGGCCGTGCGCGACGCCGGCGGCACGATCGTCGCGACCAACACCGCCGTTGGGCTCATCACCGCCACCGCGCCCGCGACTGGCTTCACTGAGCGGGTTTCGGCCAACCGTGCGGTATTCGGCGCGGCGAAGGCGAAAGCGATCGGCAGCGCGCCGAAGGCGGGCAAGAAGGAGAAGCCGGACGCGGTCGAGAAGGAAGGCCGCGGCAGTGTGTCGCGCAAGGCCGCGGCGAACAAGGCGGTCGGCACCGATCCGCTGGACGACCAGCTCTGGGGCCTCAAATCGACCCGCTCCGACCTCGCGCGCACCAAGCAGGCGGGCGACAAGCGGGTGAAGGTCGGCATCATCGACACCGGCGTCGACGGCAGTCACCCGGACATCGCGCCGAACTTCGACAAGGCCGATTCGCGCAACTTCACCAAGGACATCGTCGCGGACGTCAACGGCACCGTGGTCGACGGGCCGTGCGAGTTCCGCGGCTGCGTCGACCCGGTGGACCACGACGACAACGGCCACGGCACGCATGTCGCGGGCACGATCGCCGCGGCTGCCAATGGATTCGGCGTTTCGGGCGTGGCACCGAACGTGACGCTGGTGAACATTCGCGCCGGACAGGACGCCGGGTTCTTCTTCCTGCAGCCGACCGTCGACGCGCTGACGTATTCCGGCGACGCGGGAATCGACGTCGTCAACATGAGCTTCTACGTGGATCCGTGGCTGTACAACTGCCGTTCGAATCCGGCGGATTCCGCCGCGGAACAAGCGGAACAGCGCACGATCATCGAAGCGACCACACGGGCGTTGAACTACGCGCACCGCAAGGGCGTGACGATGGTGGTCGCGCTCGGCAACCAGCACGACGAATTGGCCGCGCCGCACGATGACGTCACGAGCCCGGACTACCCGGCGAACGGGCCGCATCCGCGCAAGATCGACAATGCTTCGTGTTTCTCGCTCCCGGTCGAAGGCCCGCACACCATCGGTGTCGGCTCATTCGGTCCGACGCAGGCGAAGGCGGACTACTCCAACTACGGCACCGAGCAGATCTCCGTTTCCGCGCCTGGCGGCTTCTTCCGCGATGGTTACGGCACGCCTTGGTACCGGACAGTCGAGAACGAGATCCTGTCCACGTATCCGCGCAACGTCGGTGTCGCGGCGGGAAACATTGACGCGGCAGGCAATGTGACCCCGGCTGGGGTCGCGCTCGGCGTGCAGAAGGCGACGGCGGCGGATGGCCGGGTCGGCTATTACCAATGGCTGCAGGGGACTTCGATGGCCGCTCCACATGCGACTGGGGTGGCGGCGCTGATCATTTCCCAGTACGGCAAGAAGACTGGGCATTCGGTCTCGATGGATCCGGACGCGGTGCAGCGAGTGCTGGAAGGCACGGCGGCACCGATCGCGTGCCCGGTGCCGCGGACGGTCGATTACCTCAAGGAGGGCCGGGACGCTTCGTTCACGGCGACCTGCTTGGGTGACGCGTCGTTCAACGGGTTCTACGGACATGGTTCCGTGGACGCCTATTCCGCGGTGACGCGGGGTTCGGCTTTCCTGCGCTGAACGCGCGGCGGTGGGGCGGGTGTTCCGCCCCACCGCCTATTTCAGTACTGCCGCAGCCGGTCCGTGATCTTGTCGGCTACCTGCTGTTGTTGCGGGGTAAGCTTTCGAGTGGCGTTTGCTTCCGCGCCACAGAATTTGTCGGTGCCCGGCCGGTTACCGTGCACGAGATAGTCGATGACGGCGTTGAAGCCGCAGCTGTTCAAGTACGGGAGCGCGACGCCGTGGCCGCCTTGGTCCACCGTGACCATTCGCGCCCGATTGCCGAATGCTTCGCGGGTGTCCTGCGCGCCGGAGAGCGGCGTCGCCGGGTCGCGCAAGTTCTGGACCAGCAACAGGTTGGAGGGACCCTGGTCGCTGAACCGCACCGGCGGTTCGCTCGGCTGATACGACCAGGCGGCGCACGGCCAGACGTTCGCTGTCGCGCCGCCGAGCATCGGGTACGCGGCCCGATCGTGCGCGACGTTGCGCTGGTAGGTCGAAATCTGCCGGGGCCACGCGTGATCCCCGCACACGACCGAGAGCATCGTGGTCACCTGGCTCTGGATCGGGCCGCTGGTGCTCGGCAGCGAATCGTCCGGGGGAGCCTGGTCGGTGCGGAAGGCCTGCCACAGCTGCGCCAGCCGGGGGAAGGCCGAGGTCTGGTAGATCAGGCTGTGCGTCGCCGACCGGAAGAGCGAACCGTCGAATCCTCCGGTGGGATGCTGGTCGAGTTTGTCGGCGAGCTTGAAGAAATTCGCGGTGACTTCGGCGGGAGTGGCACCGAGACCGTAGGAAGAATCGCGTACAGCGGCCCACTTGGCGAAGTCCGGGAAACGGTCCTGCATTCCTTCGGCGAAACGACGGGACGCGGTGATGTCGTAGCCGTCCGGCCCGAGAATGCTGTCGAGTACTACCCGGTCGGTCCGTTCCGGGAACAGCGACGCGTAGACCCCGCCAAGGTAAGTGCCGTAGGACAAGCCGAAGTAGGAGATCTTCGACTCGCCGAGTGCGGCGCGGATCTGGTCCATGTCGCGTGCGGTGTTCGCGGTGTTGATGTACGGCAGGATCGACGCGGACGTCGAAGTGGCGCATTGCCGCGAAATCTGTTTAGCCGATGTCGCGGCCGCGGTGACTTCGGCCGGGTTGTGCGCGTAGTTCGGCACAATGGTGAGGAGCTGTTCCGGTTTCAGATCGCAGCTCACCGGGCTGCTGTGGACGACGCCGCGCGGGTCGAAGCCGATCAGGTCGTATTCGGCGAGCAGGCTGGTGGGCAGACCGGCCTGAGCCATTTCCAGCGGGAAGGTGAGGCCGGTGCCGCCGGGGCCGCCCGGGTTGAACAGCAGCACGCCGCGGCGTTTGGCCGGGTCGCTGCTCGGGAGACGGGAGATTTCGACGCTGATCTTTGTGCCGGCCGGGTTCCGGTAATCCAGGGGTACCTCGAGCGACGCGCATTGCAGTGCTGGAGCAGAGATATCCGCTGGGCACTTGCCCCAGTGCAGTGCGGGTTGAATGGCGGACGCCGGAACCGCCGTCGCGGTCAACGCGGCGGTGGCGAGTACGACGAGCAATGTTCTTCGCACGGTTCTCCTTTTCTGGCGATCGTCGGTTCAGTACTGTCGCAACTGGTCCGTCAACTTGTCGGCCGCCTGCTGTTGCTGCTGGCTGAGCTCGCGAGCGTTCGCTTCGGCGCGGCAGAATTTGTCGGTGTCCGGACGCGTTCCGTTCACCAGGAAATCGGTGACGGCGTTGAACCCGCAGCTGTTCAGGAACGGGAGACCGGCACCGTGGCCGCCCTGGTCCACGGTGACCATCCGGGCGCGGTCGCCGAACCGCGCGCGGGTTTCCAGCGCGCCGGAAAGCGGGGTCGCCGGGTCGCGTGTGTTCTGGACCAACAGCAGGTTTGACGGACCCTGGTCGCTGAGCCGGACCGGTGCTTCGATCGGCTGGTTCGGCCAGTGCGCGCACGGCAACACGTTCGCCGTCGAGCCGCCGATCAGCGGGTATGCGGCCCGGTCCCGCGCGACGTTGTCCTGATAGGTCGAAATCGTGCGCGGCCACGCGTTGTCCCCGCACAGAACCGAGATCATGGTGCCGATCTGGCTCTGTTTGGCGGGCGTCGGGGCCGGCAGTGCCACGCCCGGCGGCGCCTGGTTCGCGAGGAGCGTTTGCCAGGCCTGCGCCAGCCTCGGGAAGGACCGGGTCTGGTAGGTCAGGCCGTACACCGCCAGCCGGAAGTACGAACCGTCGATGCCGGCCACCGGGGTCTCGTCGAGTTTGTCGGCGAGCTTGCCGAAGTTCGCGGTGACGGCGGCCGGGGTGGTGCCGAGACCGTAGCTGGCATCGCGGGCGGCGGCCCATTTCGCGAAGTCCGGGAAGCGGTCCTGCATGCCTTCGGCGGAGCGCCGGGCTTCGGTGATGTCGTACCCGCCCGGTCCGAGAACGCTGTCGAGCACCATCCGGTCGGTCCGGTCCGGGAACAGCGTCGCGTAGGCCCCGCCGAGGTAGGTGCCGTACGAGTAGCCGAGGTAGGAGATCTTGGCCTCGCCGAGCGCGGCCCGGATCCGGTCCATGTCCCGCGCGGTGTTCGCGGTGGTCAGAAAGGGCAGCACCGGGGCGGAATCCGAGGCCGCGCACCGCTGCGCGATCCCCTTGGCGAACGCGGAGGCGGCGACGACCTCGGAATCGTTGTGCGCGTACTTCGGATCGAGCACCAATTGCTCCGGGGTCAGGCCGCAGTTCACCGGACTGCTGTGGCCGACGCCGCGCGGGTCGAAGCCGATCAGGTCGTACTCGGCGAGCAGGTTCGTGGGCAGACCGGCCTGGGCTATTTCCAGCGGGAGCGTGAGGCCGGTGCCGCCGGGGCCGCCCGGGTTGAACAGCAGCACCCCGCGCCGTTTCGCCGGACTGCCGCTGGGCAGCCGGGAGATTTCGACGCTGATCTTCTTGCCGTCCGGATTCCGGTAGTCGAGCGGTACTTCGATGGACGTGCATTGCAGTAATGGAGCCGTGACGTCGGCCGGGCATGTGCCCCAGTTCACCGCGGATCTAGCGGATGCGGCGGAAGCCGGAACCGCCGTCGCGGTCAACGCGACGGCGGCCAGCAGGGTGAGCAATTGTTTTCGCACGGTTTCCTTCCTGCGTCGAGAGCGGACTCGGGAGACCAGACTCGGAAGACCAGAGGAAAGGACAAACGACGGTGGGGCGGGAAAGCCCGCCCCACCGCCGATCATCGTCCCACCCATCGTCCGTTCAGAATCGCCGCAGCTGGTCCATCACCTTGCCGGCGGCCTGTTGCTGCTGCGCGGTCAGCGATCGCGTGGCGTTCGCTTCGGCGCCGCAGTACTTGTCGGTGTCCGGCCGGGTTCCGTTCACCAGGTAGTTGATGACGGCGCCGAAACCGCAGCTGTTCAGGTACGGGAGGCCTACGCCGTGTCCGCCCTGGTCCACAGTGACCAGACGAGCCCGGTCGCCGAACGCTTCGCGGGTTTCCAGCGCGCCGGACAGCGGCGTCGCCGGGTCGCGCAGGTTCTGGACCAGCAACAGGTTCGACGGGCCCTGGTCGCTGAACTGCACTGGCGGTTCGAGCGGCTGGGCGGCCCAGTGCGCACACGGCCAGACGTTCGCCGTCGCGCCGCCGATCATCGGGTACGCGGCCCGGTCCTCGGCGACGTTGCGCTGATAGGTCGAAATCGACCGGGGCCACGCGTTGTCCCCGCACAGCACCGAAATCATGGTGGCCCGCTGGCTCTGCTCCGGCCCGGTGACCGGCAGCCGCATCGAGCCCGCCGGAGGCGCCTGGTTGTTGAGCAGCGCCTGCCACGCCTGCGCCAGCACGGGGAAGGCCAGCGTCTGGTAGGTCAGGCTGTGCGTGCCCAGCCGGAAGGTGGAGCCGTCGACTCCCCAGGCGGGCTGCTCGTCGAGCCGGTCCGCGAGCTTCGAGAAAGTCGCGGCGACTTCGGCGGGAGTGGCGCCGAGACCGTAGATCGAATGGCGGATGGCGGCCCATTTAGCGAAGTCCGGGAAGCGGTCCTGCATTCCCTCGCCGAATCGCCGCACCGTGGTGACGTCGACACCGGTCGATCCGACGACGCTGTCGAGCACGACGCGGTCGGTCTGGTCGGGGAACATCGAGGCGTACACCGCGCCGAGGTAGGTGCCGTACGACAAGCCGAAGTAGGAGATCTTCTGCTCGCCGAGCGCTGCCCGGATCTGGTCCATGTCCCGGGCGGTGTTCGCGGTGGTGATGTAGGGCAGGATCGGGGCCGAGGCCGAAGCGGCGCACTGCTGCGCGATCTGCTTCGCGGACTCCGAAGCCTGGACGACTTCCTCGCGGTCGTGCGCGTACTTCGGGGCGAGAGAAAGCTGTTCCGGCTTCAGGTCGCAGCTCACCGGGCTGCTGTGGTCGACCCCGCGCGGGTCGAAGCCGATCAGGTCGTACTCGGCGAGCACGCTCGACGGGACTCCGAGCCGCGCCCACGTGAGGGGGAAGGCGAGTCCGAGACCGCCGGGGCCGCCCGGGTTGAACAGCAGCACCCCGCGCCGTTTGGCGGCGTCGGTGCTGGGCAGCCGGGAGATCTCGATGCTGATCTTCTTTCCGTCCGGCTGCCGGTAGTCCAGCGGCACTTCGAGCGACGCGCACTGCAGGATCGGGGAAGCGACGTCAGCCGGGCACGCACCCCAGGTCACCGATGACTTCGAGGGGGTCGCGTACGCCGGAACAGCGGTCGTCGTCAGCGCGACGGCCGCCAGTACGACGAGCAATTGTTTTCGCACTGTTTTCCATCCTTAGCCGAGATCAAGCGAACTCAGGAAACTGAAGGGAAAGTGCACGAAACAGAGCTGTTCGCGGGCAGCGCGGCTCGGCTGCCGGTCGGGGCCGACTTCCGGCCGCGCTGCCGCGGACACGTCGACGATCGAGAGCGCCGCCGAGATTACTCCGATCTGCTCGGCGCCGGAAGGGGTTTCAGCGGCGCGGTTCCCAGCGGAATAGTCGGGTCGCCAGGGTGACGCTGAGAATCAGCCACGCCGCGATCGGGCCGAGCAGGACGAGTGAGTCGGCGACCGACGCTCCGCCATTCCAGGAATTCAACACGAGTTCGGTGGCCGCCCCTCCGGGGAGAAGTCGTTTCAGGAGGGAAAGCTGTTCCGTTCCGGTGATTCCGATCCAACTCGCCACCGCGAGGACGGCGAGGGTGACCGGCAGCGTGGTGACCTGGGCGTGCTCCGGCGAGTTCGTGAGGCCAGCGGTGGCCAGGCCTAGCGCGAGCATCATGGCGACGGTCGCGAAGACCGCGACCACCAGCAGCAGCGGGTTCTTCGGCAGGCCGGTGACCGCGCCGAGCACGGCGAGGATGACGACGACCTGGATCGTGGTGATCACCGTGATCGGCAGGAGCAGTCCGACGAGAATGCCGGAGTCGCTCGCCGCGGTGGACCGCAATCGCTTGAGGAACAGGTTCTGCCGTCGGGCGGCGAGCGTGGTGACGGTGGTGGTGTAGAGGCCGATCGCGGTGATGAAGGAAAGCGTCAGCGCCGCGATATAGCCGAGGCTGCCGAGCTTTGCGAAGGTTTCGTGCCGGGAGATGAAGAAAGCGCTGAAGGCGACCGGCAGAATCAGCGAGGTGACCAGTACTAATCGGTTTCGGAAGAGCTGGATCAGTTCGCCGCGGGCGATGGAGAACATGGGAAAGCCTTTCGGGAATGGGTTACGCGTTGCCGATGGCGCGGAAGACGTCGTCGAGGCGGGTCGGGCCGGCCTCCAATTCGGCCAGTTCCACCGCGCTGTCCTGTGCCCAGCCGAGCAGGGTGTGCAGGTCTTTCTGCAGGCCGAAGGTCTCGATGAGGAACCGGCCGTCCTCCTCGCGGGTCGCTTGCAGCGGCGGCATCGGCGCGTGCGGCGGAAGTCCGAAGCGGATGGTCGCGGGCAGCGTCCGGGTCAGTTCGGCGACGGTGCCTTCGCGGTTGAGCGTGCCCTGGTGCATCAGGCCGATGCGGTCGGCGCGCTGTTGTGCTTCCTCGAGGTAATGCGTCGTGAGGACGATGGTGGTGCCGTCCTCACGGAGCCGGTCCACCGCGTTCCACAGCGCGTCGCGCGACTGGATGTCCAGACCAGTGGTCGGCTCGTCGAGGAAGACCAGGTCCGGCGTTCCGTACACGGCGGTCGCGAAGTCCAGCCGGCGCTTTTCGCCGCCGGAGAGCTGCGAGACCCTCGTCGTGGCTTTGCGGGTGAGGTCGGTGATGCCGAGCAGCCGTTCGACGTTGTCATTGCGCTGGGTCAGGCTGCCGATCAGCCGGATCGATTCGCGCACGGTCAGATCCGGCGAGAAGCCGCTTTCCTGCAGCATGATCCCCATCCGCGGCCGGACGGCGGCGCGCTCGCGCGGGTCCTTGCCGAACACCCGCACGGTGCCTGAGCTGGGCGGCCGGTGCCCCTCGACGGTCTCCAGGGTCGAGGTCTTCCCCGCGCCGTTCGTGCCGAGCAGCGCGTACAGTTCGCCGCGGCCGACCTGGAACGACAGGTCGCGCACGGCCTGGAAATCGCCGTAGGTGAGGTTCAGGTGGTCGACGTCGATGACTGGGGTCGTGGACATGCTCCGATTCCAGCCGGTTCTCCCAGGTCCGCGGTAGTGCGGCCACGTCAGCCGAAGACATGACGCTGTGTCACTGGTGGGCCTTCGGCGGCTGCGGCATGCTGGGGCCGAACCGCCCGGCCGAACCTGGAGCACCATGACCGAGATCCGCCCGCCGCGGCCCCGCCGGATGTCCTGGTCCGGCGACGCGGTCCAGGACCGGCTGCGGCGGCTCAACCTCGTCACGGTGATGCCGCCGCTGCTGGTGGTCGGGGTGCTGCTGGTGGTTTTGTCGGCGAAGACCTGGTGGCACGTCGTCATCCAGGTGATCGGGCTGCTGGCCGCGACCGCCACCGCCGAACGCTGGACCGCGGGCGACTTCGTCCGCACCGCGCGCCCGAGCCTGGTGCTGACCGCGTTCGTCTGGCTCGCCGGCGCGCTGGGCAACAGCCCCATGGCGTTCTACGGGCTGAGCATGGTCGGGTCGTTCCTCATCCCGCCGCTGCCGCGGCGGAGGTTCGCCGCGCTGGTCGGCCTCGCCGTGCTGACCGGCGCGATCGGCTCGACCAATTTGCTGCTGCATCACGACCATCTCGGCGCGCGGGTGCTGGCCTATGTGGTGACTCCGGCGATCGGCTCGGCGCTGTCGACCCTGCTGATGTTCGCCAGTCAGCGGCTCTACGACCTCGTCGCGGAGCTAGAAGAGTCGCGCGAGAAGGAGGCGGAGCTGGCGGTGGTCCGGGAACGCGTCCGGTTCGCCAGCGAACTGCACGACATCCAGGGGCACACGCTGCACGTGGTGAAGCTGAAGGTCGCGCTCGCGGAGAAGCTGCTGAATCGGGATCTCGAACGGGCGCAAGAGGAACTGCGCGAGGTGCACACCCTGGTCGGCGACACCATCGTGCAGACCAAGGAACTCGCTTACGCCCAGCGTCGGCTCAATCTGTCCGCGGAACTGGAGAACGCGAAGAACCTCTTCGAGGCGGCCGGAATCCACGTGCGGATCGATCGGCGGGCGGAAGTCCACACGGGAGTGGACGAGCTGCTCGGTCAGGTGCTGCGCGAGACGACCACGAACATCCTCCGGCACGCGCAAGCCCGGCAGGTGCGGATCACGTTGACCGAAGCGGGGATCAGCATCGTCAACGACGGCGTCGCGGACGGTGACCCGCCGGTGCTGAGCGGACTGTCCACTTTGGCGGATCGGCTGGCGGATCAGGGCGGAGAATTGACAGTGGAGCAGAAGGACGGCCGGTTCGTGACGGCGGCGGCCTTCGCGGAGAAGGTGTCGCGATGACGACCGTGGTGCTTGCCGACGACGAAGCTCTGCTCCGCAAGGCGATGGCCGCGCTGCTGCCGATGGAAGGCGAGATCACCGTGGTCGCCGAGGCGGAAGACGGCGAGGCCGCGGTGCGGGCCACTGTGGAGCATCGGCCGGACGTGCTGGTGATCGACCTGGAGATGCCCAATGTGGACGGACTGGGCGCGGTCGCGCGGATCCGGCGGGAACGGCCGGAGCAGGTGATCCTGATGCTGACCCGGCACGCGCGGCCGGGAGTGCTGCGCAAAGCGTTGAAGCTCGGCGTGCAGGGGTTCGTGAGCAAAGCAGCGGAACCCGCGCACATCGCGTCGGTGATCGCGACGCTGGACGAGGGCAAACGCTGGATCGACCCGGACGTCTCGGCGCTCGCGGTGGTGGACGACTGTCCGTTGACCGTGCGGGAGATAGACGTGCTGCGAGCGACTCGGGAGGGTTATTCGGTCGCCGATATCGCCGCGCAGCTGCATTTGGCCGAGGGGACTGTGCGGAACTACCTGTCGAACGCGATGCAGAAGACGCAGACGCGAACGCGGCACGAGGCGGCGCGGTACGCGCGGGAGCACGATTGGTTGTGAGTGCCTATGCCGGTTAGAACCGGCATAGGCACTCACGAGGTCAGCGGTTGGACGCCTTCTTCACGAACTTGCCCAGGTCCTTCGACTGCTGCACCCGCGACGGTTCGTGCACGTACATCATGTGCCCGGCCGGGTAGTAAGCCGTGTCGATGTTCTCCCGCAGTTCCTCCGGGATCTTCAGCTGCGAGAGCACGTACTCGGACGCGTGGTACGCCGTCGCGCCGTCGTAATGCCCGAACGCGACGTGGACCTGCAGGTGCGGATTCGACCGCATCGCCGCGCTCAAGGTGTCCACAACGGACACTGAACGGCCCTCGAACTCCTTGTAGGACCAGGCCTTGAACACCTCGGTGGACAGGATCTCGTACGGCAGGTCGTTCTCGTACCCGAGTTCGGCGCGCACGTAGTGGTTGAACCCGGCCGAGTAGGCCCCGATGATCCGCGACACCGACGGGTCGTCGCTCATGTGCTCGACGCCGCCGTCCGGCTCCCACGTGGTGAACCGGCCGTCCATCCGGCCGACGGTCTTCCCCTGGTCGCGCAGCAGTTCGGTGAAGAACCGGATGTGCTCGATCCGCAGGTTGACCCGGTCCACATAGGACTCGCTGAGCCCGGTGAGGGACGCGATCGTCTGCACTGCCTCGGTCCGGTCCTGAGTGGACAGCCGCGCGCCGCGGGAAAGCGCCCACGGCAGTTCCTTCGCGGCGAAGTCCTCGGCGTCGGCGAGCACGTCGTCGAGCGGACGGTCGCCGTGGCGTCCGTGGTAGTGCGCGATCGCCGCGTACGTGGGCAGGAACAGCGAGTACGGCAGGTCGTTGCCCTCGTGGAAGCGCAGCGTGCCGAGGTCCAGAACGGACGAGATGAGCATCAAGCCGTTGAGGTACAGGCCGTAGCGCTCCTGCAGGTGCCCGGCCAGCGCGGCGGCGCGCAGCGTGCCGTACGACTCGCCGGCGAGGAACTTCGGCGACAGCCAGCGCTCGTTGCGCGAAACCCACAGCCGGATGATCTCCGCGATCGATTCGACGTCGCCCTGGAATCCGGTGTACGGCTGGGATTCGCCGCCCTCGGTCACCCGCGAGTAGCCGGTCTGGACCGGGTCGATGAACACCAGGTCGCTGTGCGCGAGCAGGCTTTCCGGGTTGTCCTCGAGCCCGTAGGGCGGCGGCACCGGGTCGTCGACGTCGCCGGAGAGCACCCGGCGCGGTCCGAGCAGGCCCATGTGGAGCCAGATGCTGGAGGAACCGGGGCCGCCGTTGAAGGCGAAGGTGACCGGCCGCGTGCCGGGGTCGGCGTCGTCCAAGGTGTAGGCGGTGAGGAAAACCTCGGCCTTGGCCTGGTGGCCCTCGGACTTGCCGTCCTTCTTGACCTCTTGGCGGAGCACGATCCGGCCGGTCTGGGCGGTGTAGGCGAGCTTGCGCCGCTTGACGGTGAGGGTGTGCTGCGTCGTGACGAGGTCGTCGACGGGCTCGGCCGCCTTGGTTTCCTCGTCCTTGGTCTTCTCGGCGGTCTCGTCCGCGGTGGTGTCGGCCATGGCCCCAACCTATCCCGCGTTACCGTGGCAGCACACCAACGCGGAGGAGATCGATGCGCACGTTCGCCGGCCTCGACGCGCAGCTGGTGCAGTGCCGCGCGTGCCCGCGGCTGGTCGAATGGCGCGAAGGCGTGGCCGGCACGAAGGCCGCGTTCGCCGGCGAGGAGTACTGGGCGCGGCCGGTTCCCGGTTTCGGCGCGGAGGATGCCGCGCTGGCGGTGGTCGGGCTCGCGCCGTCCGCGCACGGGGCCAACCGCACCGGACGGATGTTCACCGGCGATCCGTCGGGCGACTTTCTCTTTCGCGTGCTGTACGAGGTCGGTCTCGCGTCGCAGCCGGTGTCGACGGCCATCGGCGACGGGCTCACGCTGCGCGGCACCCGGCTCGTCTCGCCGGTCCGCTGCGCGCCGCCGGAGAACCGGCCGACCCCCGGTGAGCGGGACGCCTGCCGGCACTGGCTGGCCGACGAACTGGACCTGCTGCGGCCGACCCTGCGCGCGATCGTCGTGCTCGGCGCGTTCGGCTGGCAGGCATTGCTGCCCGTGCTGTCCGCCGCGGGCTGGCCGGTGCCGAAACCGCGGCCGGCCTTCGCGCACGGCGCCCGGATGCAGCTCGGCGACCTAGCGGTGTTCGGCTGCTACCACGTGTCACCGCGCAATGTCCAGACCGGTCGTGTGACACAGCCCATGGTGGTGACCGCGTTCACCGCCGCGGCCTCGGCGGCCGGGCTCATCTGAATCGTGACAACCAGCGTGGCGATGCTGGTCACAGCGGGGTGGGGTACCCGAGCGGAGCCGCTTCGGAAGTGCGACTATAGGTACATGGCTGCTGCGAAGTCGGAACCGACTCGGATCCTCGTCCTCGGTGGTGGATACGTCGGCCTGTACACCGCGTACGGGCTTCAGAAGATGCTGCGTGCCAACGAGGCCTCCGTGACCGTCGTTGACCCGCAGCCGCACATGACTTATGCCCCGTTCCTGCCCGAGGCGGCGGCCGGCGCGATCGAGCCGCGGCACGTGGTCGTGCCGCTGCGCCGAGTGCTGAAGCGCTGCCACGTGCTGACCGCGCGGGTCACGAAGATCGAGAACGAGCGCAAGGCCGTCACGGTCGAGGCGGCCGACGGCCACATCGAGACGCTGAACTACGACGTGCTCGTGGTCGCGCTCGGCGCCGTCGCGCGGATCCTGCCGATCCCCGGTCTCGCCGAGCAGGGCATCGCCTTCAAGACCATCGGCGAAGCGATCTACCTGCGCAACCACATCATGACCAAGCTGGACGAGGCCGCCAGCACGCTCGACCCCGAGCTGCGCAAGCGCCTGCTCACGTTCACCGTGGTCGGCGGCGGGTTCGCGGGCATCGAGGCGCTGGCCGAGCTCGAGGACATGACCCGCTTCGCGGTCGAGAACTACTACCCGAACATCAAGCCGGCGGACATCCGCTGGGTGATGGTCGAGGCGGCCGGGCGGATCCTGCCCGAGGTGCGCGAGACGCTGGGCGTGTACACGGTGCAGCAGTTGGAGAAGCGCGGCATCGAGGTCTACCTGTCGACCGCGGCGAAGTCGTTCGAAAACGGCCACGTCGTGCTCTCGGACGGCACCGAGTTCGACACCGACACGATCATCTGGACCGCGGGCGTGAAGGCCAACCCGGTCCTCGCCGGCTCGGACCTGCCGCTCGACAAGCGCGGCCGCGTCGAGGCCACCGCGGCGATGCAGGTGGTCGGCCACCCGGACGTCTGGACCGCGGGCGACAACGCGGCCATCCCGGACCTGTCGCGCACCGAACAGGACCCGACCGCGACCTGCCCGCCGAACGCCCAGCACGCGGTCCGCCAGGCCCGCCTGCTGGCGAAGAACATCATCAAGGTGATCCGCGGCGGACAGCCGAAGGACTACTTCCACAAGAACCTGGGCGCGGTCGCGAGCCTCGGCCTGCACAAGGGCGTGGCCGACGCGCTGAACCTGAAGATCAAGGGCTTCCCGGCGTGGCTGTTCCACCGCGCGTACCACCTCAAGGCGATGCCGACGTGGAACCGCAAGATCCGCATCCTGTTCGACTGGATGCTGGGCGGGTTGTTCCGGCGTGAGGTTATCTCGCTGGGGCAGATCAACAACCCGAAGGAAGAGTTCAACCGGGCTAGCAAGGGCTGAGTGGTTTTTTGACGGAGCCGGGTCGTCTTGGGGCGGCCCGGCTTTGTCGTGTCTTGAGGTGGGTTCGCTAGGGTGGGTGGGCCCCCGTAGCCCAATTGGCAGAGGCAGTCGACTTAAAATCGACCCAGTGCGGGTTCGAACCCCGTCGGGGGCACCGTTTCCGCTGGTCAGGACGACTCTTCCGAGGCCCGTTCAAGATCAACCCCCGGTTTATCCCCGGAATTGCCGGAGCCCGGGTCGAGCCACATGCTTTCCAACGCGACCGCGTTCTCCGGAGAGACCGTGGTGCGGTCCATGTACACGTCCTGCGTCATCGACGGCTTGCTGTGCCCGAGCTGATCCGCGATCTGCCGGGAACTGGCCTTCGCATCGTCCAGCACGGTAGCAGTGGTCTTCCGGAACGCGTGCGACTTGACCCAGGCGAACTCGTCAGTGCCACGGGCATTGCGAATGTCCCGCCGGGTGTTCGAGGGATCGCGGAGTCCGCCCAACGAGTCCGGGAACACCGCGCTGGCGCGTTCGCGCCCGTCCTCCTGCGCTATCCGCCACCGCTCCCGCAGCATCGACACTGCCCATTCGGGCAGAGGCAGCTTGCGGTCCCCGTCGTCCGTCTTGAGCTGCTGCACGCGCCGCAAGCCGGCTCCCCGAATGCGGACGACCTTCCAATCCACCAGGACGGTGCGCCGCTCCAGGTCGACGTCCTCCCAGAAGACCGCGAGAGCCTCACCGAAACAGACGACGCACCCATCGCCACGAACGCCGACGGCACTGTCGATCACGAGCACCCCTACGGTGCCGAGACCCCGACTCTGCTCATTGACTTCGGCGAAGTTACGCCAGCCCGGTTGCACGGTTGCCCCGAGTGTGGCAGCACAGAGGTCTCCTACTCCGCGTCGAAGTGCTACCGCTGCGGTTCCGAGTTCACCCCTGCGTACGAGTTGCCGCCCCGCACGGCGTGACCACTGTGTTCAGAGTTTCTTTTCCTGTTCAAGGCGGCCCCTGCGGGGCCGCGCCGCTTTCGGGCCGGGCACGCGGGGCCCGCCTCCGGCACCCACGCACCCGGCCTGGCGGCTGCACCTGGGGCCGCGGCCAAGAAGAAAAGAATGTCCTCGCCGGACGGGCAGGTCTCCGAGATGGTCGGGACCGCGCGCACGTTGCGTCCGTGAGTGACCTGCCGCCATCTCGCCGACCTCCCCGAGGGCTATCACGCCGCGTCAAGGGGGCAGTTCGGCCGGCACACTGCAGACCGCAGGAAGGTGCCCCCGGAGAGGCCACCCACTTGTTTATCCAGTAGTTTTATTGATTTCTTCGCCTGAAGTATCAGTCGCATCAGGCAAGTCGGAAATATTTGGATGCAGGTAGCGCAGCCATGGGAATTTTTTGAAAGCGCTCGGCGGAGGATAGGAAAGAAATAGGCGGACCGCGTATTGCCCCTTCCTTGTTAGGCTGTAAATCGAGACCTTAGAAGTACGGGCTACAGGTTCAATTACCTCAATTTTCAACAATTCTGCAACGGCAGGCTCCTTAGGGTCTAGCCTTAAATGAACTCTATCACCTGCATTGTTGTGCAGGTAGGCCCTTGCGAAACGGTCAAGCAGCACCGCGGAGTCCTTGCTGAGGGAGGCAAGTCCGCCCGTCCACAAGTCCTCTTCTAGCCTTCGATTTGGCCATTGCCGAGCTTCGAATAACCTGCGCCTGTAAGCTCGTTCCTCAACGGGCGCGTCGTAGACATCTTTATCGGATTGCATCCTCGCTTTCGAGGAGTTATTTACCTCCCGCTTCAGCTCGATCAACGCTGACCTCATCTCTTGAAGGTAGACCTCGAAGCCTTCACTGGGAGAGCCAGTCGCATCCTCAGACGCATTCTGCTCGGACTCCTGCGTGACAAACAACATCTTGTCAAGGAGTTTATTGAATTGCAGATTCAGTACATCGTTCGTCGCCTGCGTTCGCGTACGCAGCTCACTCAGAATTGATTTAGTTTCTGAATTGATTTCGAGAGTAGATTTGCTCTGCTCGGTCGAGGCTGCAGTCTGCGCAATGAAAATCATTATTTGTATCGCAAAAGCGAGGATCGCCAGAACGAGTGCCACGGTGGAGAGTGAATCAATATCTTTGATGCTGACCACGGTTATCAGAACTCCGAGGCAGCCGATACCGCTCAAAGCGCCGACAATCCCGACAGTTTTCCACTTTATCATCAAGCGGCCATCGACAACGCCTGATGGTTCACCCTCCGTCGGCAAGTTTCTCAACTCCTCGAAGTTCGGAAATATCGTAATATTCGATCTCGCAAAATCCGTGACCTGTTACTAGGGGTGAGAGATCGTTACCAGGTGGAGACTTGGCCGACGTCCGTCTGAAACTGAAACCGCGCGGAGCTCTCTGTGTGCCGGGGGCGCATCCTGCTCGCTTCACGCTAGCGAGCGACGACGGAGGCGCACCGTCTTGTCGGTCGAGTACGCGTGGCGGGAGTATCAATTCACGGTTTACCCCCGGATTTCGACGCCGAGCGATGACCGGTAACACCGATCAACCAGCAGTTGCGTTTGCTAATCTCGCAGGTGGTAGACAAGGACGGCGGTGGACGATCAACGTCGCCCACCGCCGTCCGAAAATCGACCCAGTGCGGGTTCGAACCCCGTCGGGGGCACTGGTTTGGCTGGTCAGCACCTTGACCGGGTCGGCTGGCACGAGCATCCTGCCCCGTTTACGCCCCACTTTGAGGTTTGACGGTCACCTTGGACGTCAATCGAGCAGGGGTCTCGAGTGCGGCGGTTGCTTGGCGTTCGTCACAAGCTGACCGGCAACCGGGAACGCGGCCTCATGCTCCTAGGGTTCGGAGGTCCAGGCTCCGCTGCCGCCGGTTGCCACGCGTCTCGTCGAAAGTGCGGTCGACTGTTCTCGACGAAGGCCGGACCAACGTCGTTCGATTAATTCGAATTGAGCATCTGCCCGCGGTGTCGACCGCTGAAAGCGAAGCTTCGGCAGCATTTGTTGGTTCGAAAATCGCGCTGTCCGTCGATCGGTCGACAAAAGATCCGTCCACCGATCGCTACTCGTCCACCGGTGACGAGGACACGATTTCCTCATGACCGAAACAGCAGTCCGCGTGAGAGACCTGGTCAAGCGTTACGGCGGCAACACGGTAGTGGACGGGCTCGCTCTCGAGATCTCTGCAGGTGAAGTCTTCGCGCTGCTCGGCCCGAACGGTGCGGGCAAGACGACCACGGTCGAGATCATGGAAGGCTTCCGCAAACGAGACAGCGGGACCGTCTCGGTACTGGGCGAGGATCCGGAGAAAGCAGGACGTGCTTGGCGCAGCCGGATCGGCATCGTCACCCAGACGGCGACCGACGCTTCCGAGTTGACCGTTCGCGAGGTCGTCCGGCACTTCGCGGGCACCTATCCGCGTTTTCGGGACCCGGAGGCGGTCATCGAGCAGGTCGGGCTCGCCGAGTGTGCCCGCAAGCGGGTCGGCAGGTTGTCAGGCGGGCAGCGTCGCCGGGTGGATGTCGCGCTGGGCGTCATCGGCGACCCGGACGTGCTCTTCCTCGACGAGCCGACCACCGGGTTCGATCCCGAAGCCAGGGTGCGGTTCTGGCAGTTGATCCGCCAGTTGGCCGGCGAGGGCATCACCATCCTGCTTACTACGCACTACCTCGACGAAGTCGAGGCACTGGCGAACCGGGTCGCGATCCTCGCGGACGGCAGGATCAAGATCACCGGCGAACCGGCCACGCTCGGCGGGCGCGCCAGCGCCAAGGCGGTGGTGAGCTGGCGCGAGAACGGCTCGCTCAAGGTCGAGGAGACCGCGACTCCCGATCGGCTGGTCGCGGACCTCGTCGAGCGCCACGACGGCAACGTGCCGGGCCTGTCCGTGCAGCGGCCCAGTCTCGAAGACATCTATCTCCAGTTGATCGACGGCTCCGCGTCGGAGGCCAAGATTCGGAAGGAATCGGTATGACCGTGCAAGAGGCAGGCAAGCGCCCCGGCAGGCCCGCGCCGCCCCGCGCTGTCAAGGTCGGATTTGCCCGCGGGGCGATCGAGTTGAAGCAGTTCTTCCGCGAACGTGACGCGGTCGTGTTCACCTTCTCCCTGCCGGCGGTGATGCTGGTGCTGCTGGGGAGCATCTTCAAGGACAAGGTGCCGGGTTCGGACGTCGACGCGAGCCAGATCTTCGCCGCGAGCATGATCGCCGCGGGCATCATGTCGACCACGTTCGTCAACCTCGGCACCGGGATCGCGCAGGACCGGGACGACGGGACCCTCAAACGGCTGCACGGCAGCCCCACTCCGGTCGTGTCGTACTTCATCGGGAAGATCTTGCTGGTCCTGGTGGTCAGCGTGGCAGAGGTCCTGGTGCTGCTGGGGATCGGCAAGGCGCTGTTCGCCCTGAAGCTGCCGGTCACGATGGACAAGTGGCTGGTGTTCGGCTGGGTGTTCCTGCTCGGCGTGGTGGCCTCCGCCCTGCTGGGGATCGCGATCAGCAGCCTGCCCAGGACGGCGAAGAGCGCTTCGGCGGTCATCCTGTTGCCGTTCATCGCGCTACAGTTCATTTCCGGCGTGTTGTTCAACCCGATTCGCAATCTGGGCTCGCCGCTGGTCGAAATCGGGTCGTTCTTCCCGATGAAATGGATGGCGCAGGGATTCCGCTCGGTTTTCCTGCCGGACCTGATGACCTTCCAGGAGGTGGCGGGATCATGGGAGCTGGGGAGAACGGCGGCGATGCTGGGAGCCTGGTGCGTGGGCGGCCTGCTGCTGTGCCTGTTGACCTTCCGGTGGAAAAACAGCAGGCAGGGTTGATCCGCGTACCGCATGAATGGCTGCGCGGCTACCTGATCTGGGACTGCTACTACCTGGTGGCGTTCGCCGCCACGATCGTCTTCGTCCTGTCCCTCGACGATGCCTCGGCCAAGAGCAAGCCACTGGCAGCGGTGCTGCTCCTGTGTTGCGGCGTCTGGTACGCGGTCTACGGCCGCTCGTTGATGAAAGCGGACGACGAAAGCTGGCGCGGTGTGCTCTATCTGGGCGTCGTACTGGCATTCTTCATTGGAGCGGAGACCTTCTCCTCGGCCAGTTCCATCGCGCTGGTGGCGATCATCCCTCAGGCGTACTGGACCATGCGGCCGCTGTACGCCACCGGCGTGATAGTGGTGTTCAGCCTGGTCCCGATCGGGGTCGGTACTTTCCAGTCGGGCGCGGTGGTCCAGACCGTTATCGCGCAGGGGCCGCTGGCGCTGGCCATCATCAGCTTTTCGGCGATCGTCGGAACCTGGACTACCCGCATCATCGGGCAGAGCAGGGAACGCGCGGACCTGATCACCGAGCTCGAATCCACCCGGAGCGAGCTGGCCGCGGTATCCAAGCAGGCAGGCGCGGTAGCTGAACGGGAACGCCTCGCCGGCGAGATTCACGATGCCATCGCGCAGAGCCTGAGCAGCATCGTGATGTTGGTGCAGGCAAGCAAAGCCGCCCTTGGTCAGCTCAACGGCCTTTCCGGCGGTCAGGTTGAGGCGGTGACCCGGGCGGGCGGTCAACTCGACCTCGTCGCTGATACCGCTCGGGAGGCGCTCGCCGAGGCCCGCGGCCTGATCGAGGCTCTGCGCCCAAGCGCGCTGGACTCCTCTTCGCTGCCGGAGGCGTTGCAGCGGCTTGCCGCCAAGGAAGACCGGGACACTGGCGTTCCGGTCCGCTTCGAATTGCTGGGCGAGCCCGCGCCGTTGCCGGTGGCCACGGAAGTCGCGCTCTTGCGTGTCACTCAGGAAGCACTCGCCAACGTCCGAAAGCACGCGAAGGCCGCCGAGGTCGAAGTGAGACTGAGCTATGCGGGCGGACAGGTCGGGGTGGAAGTCCATGACGACGGGGTCGGCTTCGACCCGGATGCCGATTCGCCCGGCTACGGACTGGTCGGGATGCGGAATCGGATAGAACAGGTGGCGGGGCGCTGCGAGTTGCGCAGTGTGCCCGAACACGGGACCACGTTGATGGTGGAGGTGCCGGTGTGACGGGGACGATCCGCGTCTTGATTGTGGACGACCATCCGGTGGTCCGTGCGGGGCTGCGCGGCATGCTCGCCGACGAACCTGACATCGAGGTGGTGGGAGAGGGCGGCAGCTCGGACGAAGCGGTGGCGATGACGCACGCACTCGACCCGACAGTGGTGCTCATGGATCTGAAAATGCCCGGTGGCGGAGCCGCGGCCACCGCGCGGATCGCGCAGGAGAAGCCGCTGAGCCGGGTGCTCATCCTGACCACCTACGGCTCCGACGACGAGATACTGCGCGCCGTGGAAGCCGGTGCGACTGGGTACCTGCTCAAGCACGCCGAACGGTCTGACCTGCTTGCCGCGATCCGCGGCGCGGGCCGAGGCGAGACGATGCTGGCACCGTCCGTAGCGGAGACGCTGACCAGGCGAGTGCGCAACTCCAAGACCGAGAACCTTTCGGCGCGGGAGATCGAGGTGCTCAGGCTGGTCGCGCAAGGCCTGACCAACGCAGCGGTCGGGGCTCGGCTGTTCATCAGCGAGGCGACTGTGAAGACGTACATGCTGCGCATCTTCGGCAAGCTCAAGGTGAACGATCGGACTGCGGCCGTGATGGCGGCGGTCAACCGCGGGCTGATCACCGTGGAAGAGTGACCGGGTGTGGGACGACTGTTTTCCTTGCCTGCCAACAGGACCTGGGCTAATGGCGACATTGGTCGGTCTGTCGTCGGTATAGCTGCAGGGCTTAAGGAACAAGGCCCACGTCCGTGCTGATCCGCCCCTGTTCCAACGCGATCACCGTCCGCGCCCGCCGCACCGTCGCGGGGCGGTGGGCGATCACCAGCAGTGCGCATTCCCCGGCAATCTGATCCAGCGTCCGCGCGAAAGCGGCTTCGTTTGCTGCGTCCAGTTGGGACGTTGGTTCGTCCAGGAGCAGCAATTCGGGCCGGGCCAGCAGGGCTCGGGCGATCGCCAGGCGTTGGCGTTGGCCGCCGGACAGCATGCCGCCGTGTTCGCCTGCTGGGGTTTCCAGGCCGGCGGGGAGGCGGTCTACGAACTCGGTCAGGTTGGTTTTCTCCAGCACGTCGCGGATTTGCTCGTCGGTCGCGTCGGGGGCGGCGTAGGTGACGTTGTCGCGCAGAGTGCCGTGCAGGATCGGGGTCGTTTGTTCTACCAGGCCGATTCTCTGGCGGCATTCAGCGATGGACGGCTGGTGTCCGTTGAACAGAATGGTTCCGCGATCCGGTTCGTAGAAGCGCTCGATCAGCGCGAGGATGGTGGATTTTCCGGCTCCGGAAGGGCCGACCAAGGCGACGTGGCCTCGGTGCGGCACGGTGAAAGAGACGCCGCGCAGTACTGGGCTGTCGGGGTGGTAGCTGAACCAGACGTCGCGCAATTCCAGTACTGGGGCGGAAGCCACGGAGGTGCGGGAGAGGGGCGTGTGGTCGGTTTCGGTGGGGAGCTGGGTCATGTCGTGGACTCGCTGGAACGCGGCCAGTCCTTTTTGGACGGTGGCGGCCAGCTCGAACAAGCCTGCGCTGGGGACGGCGATGTAGCTGACGTAGAGCAGAAAAGCGACCAGTTCGGACAGGGTGAGAGCGCCGTTGGCGACCTGGATTCCGCCTGCGACCAAGACCGCGATGAGGGCGCCGTGTGCGGAGAGGGTTACCGCGGGGGCCGCGATGGAATTCAACCGCGCGGCTCGGACGTTGTCTTGATACGTGGTGCGGGCATAGTGGCCGATGCGGTCGGTTTCCCGGTCTTCCGCGCGGGTGGCGCGGATGGTGCGGATGGCGCTGAGGGCTCGTTCCAATTCGGCAGCCATCAGGCCTAGGTTGTCTTGCGCGTTTTCGGTGGCGTTTCGGATGCGTGCCAGCACAAACAGCGTGACGCCGCCGACGCCGCCGACGATGACGGCGACGATGCCGAACAGCAAGGGGCTCAGCCAGAGCATGGCTACGGTGCCGCCGATGACTACGAAGCTGCCGGTGAGCATTTCGACCAGGTCGTAGGCGAGGGTGTCGCGCAGCAGGGTCGTGTCGGCGGTGGTCCGGGAGAGCAGGTCGCCGATCCGGTGTTTGTCGTACAGCCGCATGGGCAGCCGCAGCAAATGGCTGACCAGGCGGACTCGCAGGCCTAGCACGACGCCTTCGCCCGAGCGTTCCAGCCAGTAGCGGCCGATGGTGTCCGTGACGGCTTCGGCGACGAACACGGCGATCAGCGTGACCAGCAGCCAGCCGACCGCACGGCCCGCTCCGACCGCGTCGATGGTGTCCATGGCCAGTACTGGTTGCAGCAGCCCCAATCCGGCGCCGACGAGGGTGAACAGGAGCGCGACGGCGATGTTCTTGCGGTGCCCGCGGGTCGTCGCGAACAGATGGCGCAGGCCGACCCGGGTCCGGACGGGTTCCTCGGCGGCGGGCGTACTGGTCTCGGGGGCGGTGACGGTCATTCGGCCCGGTCCTCGGCAGTCAATGGGGCGACGGTCAGCAGCGGAGCGAAATAGCCCGCCGGATGGATTTCGTCGACGACCTGGCCGTCGGCTTCGATCCACGCGTGGGCGCTGAACGGTTGCGTGCGCACGCCGGTGCGCCAGGTCGGCCAGGTGCCGTGCACCCGGCACAGCAGTGCGGTGGCGACGGAGCGGAGCAGGCAGCCGTCTCCCGCGCAGCGCAGGCTGATCGCGACTACTGATCGGCGCGCGTCGCGGGCTTGGTCGAAGGTGGCGGGCCGGGCGCCTCGGCGGGCGAATTCGAGGATCGCGCAGAGATGCTTGGGAGACAGCCAGATCAGCACGGTGGCGACGCTGACAGTGAGCAGCGGCACCAGCTTCCGGTGCAGGGGAAGGCGAATTCGGTGGGGTACCACGGAAGGCTGGCTCACGACGGTTCGACCAATCCGGCGGCGACCAGGTTGTCGGTCATCTTCGCGATGTCGGCGCGGACCCGGGCGGCGTCGATGTCGTACCGCGCGGCGAGGTCGGCGGCGATCCGGTCGGCGGATTCGCCCGCCAGCAGGCGGTCGAGGGTGTGCGTGCCGGTCCGGTTGACCTGCCAATAGCGTCCGGTGCGCCGGTTGAGCAGGACCGAGCCGTCGGGAGTGTCGGTGAGCGCGGTGTCAGGGTGCAGGTGCATGGGTCCTCCGTTCGGTCGTTGGCCGAGCCTCGGCGATCGCGCGCAGCCACATCTCGCAGCCGAGCGCGGTTTCCAGATGCGCTTCCATCTCGTCGTCCAGTCGCGGCTCGAGCAGGGCGGCCCGGAAGGCGTCGAGATCGAGCAGACCGCGCGCGGCCAGTGTCGAATCGGCGAAGTAGTCGAGCAGGTCGGGCACGTGGCGGTGGGCCTCGGCATCGTCGTCGTCCTGGTAGTCGCCCTTGGTGGTGCGGTCGAGGATGAAGTCCGGGACGAGTCCCCGCATCGCGTCGGCGAGCAGCGGTTTGTACCGCCACGGCGTGAAACGGTCGGCCGTCCGGACCGCGAGCGCGGCCTCGACGACCCGGTCGTCCAGGTACGGGAGTTCGAGCGGCACGCCTTCGGCGGCGTACTCGCGCTGAACCTGCTGGGACAGCGGTCCCGCGGCGCGCAGGCTGGTCAGCGCCTCGTGCTGGCCGCGATCGGCCGCGAGCGGCGTGACCTCGCCTGCGATTTCGTACAGCACCCGGCGGGTCGTCGCGAGCGCGTCGCCGGTGGCCCACGGCGAGGCCCGGACCACGTCGGCCCAGCCCAGTTCCGGCGTTCCGCGCCGCGGCAGCGGATCGGTCAGGTGGTCCGCGGACTCCCGCCACCAGTCGCCCCAGCTTTGACTGCTGGCGAGGCCGGCCAGGGTGCGCCGCCACGACCAGCGGCCGAGTGCGCGGTAGACCCGGAGATGCCGCAATCCGGTGAGCGGGCGACGACGGATCAGAGTGTGCAGATAGCCGGGCGAGGCACTGAAGACCTCGTCCCCGCCGTACCCGGCCAGATGCAGGCCCGTGCCGCGTTCGGCGAGCAGGCGGATGCCGTGCGCGGAACTGTTCACGCCCCTGGTCGTCGCCCACGGCGCTTCCAGATCGGCTGTCGAGTAGGGCGGTGCGAACAACGCGGGCGAATCGGCTTCGAGCAGGTTGAGGTGTTCGGCGTGGGGGAGCAGCCGGGCCGCCTCGGCCGCGAAGTACGGATCGTCGTTGACGACGCTTCCTTCGGTACATCGGAAAGTGAGCAGGGCGGGGGTGTTTTCGGCGGCGAGGAAGCACAGCGTGGTGGAATCCATCCCGCCGGACAGATCGGCCGACAGCCTGCCCTTGGCCGGCCGCCGGTCCGCGACCGCCTCGCGCAGCGCGGCGCGCACGGCCGGAGCGCCTTTGCGGATCGGCAGGACCGGTTCCGGCGGGCGCCACCAGCGGATCGTGCGCGCGGTTCCGTCCTCGGCGAGCGCGACGTAGGAATCCGGTGGCACGGAATGCACTGCGCGCCACCAGCTTTGCTCGATCAGCGGCGGCAGCAGCTGCATCTGGGTCAGGTGCGCGGCGAGGAGATCCTCGTCAACGCCCGCGCCGGTCATCTCGGCCAGCAGGTCGGCGCGGGTGCCCGCGATCGCGGTGGGGCCGACCCGGGTGTGGAAGGCCCGGCGCAGGTTCGTCAGGGTGCCCTGCAGCCGGACTTGCCCGTTCACCGAGGCGATGAGGTGCGCGCTGCCGGGCAACACCCGGGCGAGCGCGTCCGCGTCGGCCGCGGTGCGCAGCCGTGCGGTGAAAGCGGTCAGCCGTTCGACCGGCATCGGGCAGGACCCGAACACGGCGACGCGGGCCCGGCCCGCGATCGCCACCCGGAGGTCGCCGGGCTCCCAGCGGCCGGCCAGCCATGGCCGCCCGGAGGAATGGAAGAGGACGCTCGGTCGCTGGTAAGGGACTCTCGGCAGCAGCGCGGCTCCGCCCGGCGAATCCGGGAGCACGACAAGACTGCTCGACACTGCGTTCATCGGACCACCGGTCTGGATCGAGTGAACGACGGGAAGACGAAGGTGGCTGAAAGCCGGTTGACTCGGCCTTCAGCCACGTCTGGCTGTCACCGCGGGGATTGCTTGGTCAGCGACGGCGACGACGGTAGCGGCGGCGGCTGTCGCGCGGGCCGCCGACAAGGATGCGGCGGGTGTCGGTCGCGAAGCAGCCGGCGGAGGCCGAATCGGGGGTTTGGTAGCGTTCGGGAAGCGTCACAGTCTGCACGGAAACCAGTCCTCTGCCTTTCCGGTGAACGTGTCTTTCCGGTGAACGACGGGGCGACGAACGTGGCTGAAGACCGGTTGAGCAGGCCTCCAGCCACGTCAGCTCAGCTCAGCGGGCACCAGTGCCGCCCGCGGGGATCGCTTGCTCAGCGACGACGACGCGAGCGACGGCGGCCGTCACGCGGGCCGCGGCGGTGCCGGCGGGTGTCGGTCGCGAAGCAGCCGACAGACGAGGCATCAGGTGCCTGATAGCGCTCGGGAAGAGTCTTCACAAAAACCAGTCCTCCTCAACTCGCTCTTTCGAAAAGCATTTCTTATGGGTTGAATAGCGATCGCTAATGAACTTTCGTTCTGCGCGGAGTACCCCGCGCAGAAGACGCTAGCAGGACCGCCTTGCTCCGGCACTCGTGCGTTCAGTCGAATCAGTTGGGCCGACGGCGTTGCCGCGCTGGAACTGCGGCGAGATCTGCTGTCGGTGACCGGTGGCCGCTTTTGTTTTTCATCAAATACATGAGCAGCCGTGCACTTCGCCCGCTGGAGGTCGGTCGTCCGGTTCGACCT
Source organism: Amycolatopsis albidoflavus (assembly GCF_039525725.1). Classification (NCBI taxonomy): domain Bacteria; kingdom Bacillati; phylum Actinomycetota; class Actinomycetes; order Pseudonocardiales; family Pseudonocardiaceae; genus Amycolatopsis; species Amycolatopsis albidoflavus. The sequence goes on along the minus strand of NZ_BAAAHV010000017.1, from coordinate 118,110 downwards.
GCAGCGGGCGGACAGTTCGGTGGAAGAATTAGTGCGAGCGACCGGGGCGTGATGAACGCTTGCCGAATTGTTTTCAGAAGGTCTGGCCTGAACGGCGTCGAAATCGCCTTCGACGGCCCCGCCGGCTTTGGCGGCCGGTCGAACTCATGCGGGGAGCTCGAGTGCGCCGAGAGCGCCGGCCGGGACCGCGGGATGGCGCGGGGCTACCGGGTCGATGCGTTGGTACGGCGCGCCGAGCGGAGGACGGCGGTCTTGCTCGCCGTGGTTGGGCCAGAAGGACATCGCGCGTTCGGCTTGGGCGGTGATCGTCAGGGAAGGGTTGACACCCAGGTTCGCCGAGATCGCCGAGCCGTCGACGACGTGCAGGCCGGGGTGGCCGTGGACGCGCTGGTACGGGTCGAGGACGCCGCCCGCCGGATCGTCGGAAATCGCGCAGCCGCCGATGAAATGGGCGGTCATCGGGATGTTCAGGATCTCGCCGGTGGTGCCGCCCGCGATGCCGTCGATTTTGTCCGCGACGCGGCGGGCAGCGTCGTTTCCGGCCGGGATCCACGTGGGATTCGGCTCGCCGTGGCCGGGCGCGGACGTCAGTTTGTGCCGTCCGGTGCGGGTGCGTTTGCCGGAGACGGTGATGGAATTGTCGAGCGTTTGCATCACCAGCAGGATGATGGTGCGTTCGGACCATCGGCGCGGCGAGAACCAGGTGAAGTTGCGAGGATTCCGGGCGAACGCGCCGAGCCAGGTCAGCCAGCGCGGGACGGACTTGCCGCCGTCGGTGAGCGCGGTTTGCAGCAGCGACATGGCATTGCTGCCTTTGCCGTAGCGGCACGGTTCGATGTGCGTGTGCGCGTCGGGGTGGATCGACGAGGTGATCGCGACGCCGTGGGTGAAGTCGACGTCCTTGCGTTTCGATTTCGCGCCCAGAATGGATTCCGAGTTCGTTCGGGTCAGCCGCCCGAGGCTGGCGGAAATTCGGGGCAGTGAGCCGGTTTCGCGGGCCCGGTGGAGCAGCTTTTGCGTGTTGTAGGTGCCGGCGCTGAAGATGACGTCACGCGCGAAGAAGGTACGCAGGTTTTTGCGGCGGCGGGGCGACTTTCCGGTGCGGACCGCGGTGACGATGTAGCCGCCGTCCGCGGGGCGCACGTCGAGCACTGTGGTCATCGGGAGGACGTTCGCGCCGCGTTGTTCGGCCAGGTAGAGGTAGTTGCGGTCCAACGTGTTCTTCGCTCCGACGCGGCAGCCGGTCATGCAGGACCCGCATTCGGTGCAGGTTCGGCGGGCTGGTCCGGCACCGCCGAAGAACGGGTCTGGCACGACGGTCCCGGCGGGAGTGTCCTTGTCTCCAAAGAAAACGCCGACTGGGGTGAGTTGGAAGGACGAGCCGACGCCCAGGTCGTCGGCGACGTCGCGGAGCACCTCGTCGGCAGTGGTGACGGTGGGGTTCTGCGTGACGCCGAGCATCCGGCGGGCCTGGTCGTAGTGCGGTTTCAGTTCGTTTTGCCAGTCGGTGACGTGCGCCCACTGCGGATCGGCGAAAAACGGCGCGGGCGGTTCGTAGAGGGTGTTGGCGTAGTTGAGGGAACCGCCGCCGACGCCCGCGCCGCCGAGGATGACGACGTCGCGGAGCAGGTGGATGCGCTGGATTCCGTAGCAGCCGAGACGTGGTGCCCAGAGGAAATTCCGGATGTCCCAGGAGGTTTTGGGCAGGGTTTCTTCGGTACGGCGCGGGCCGGCTTCCAGCACGGTGACGCGGTAGCCCTTTTCGGACAGTCGCAGTGCGCTCACGGAACCGCCGAAACCGGAGCCGATCACAAGGACGTCGGTCTCTTCGCGGGTGGTGTCATGCATTGTTGTCCTCGCAGGCGTCAGCGCGCGGTGGCGAATTCGAGGGCGTCCTGCCAGGCGGCACGACGCGTGATTCGATTGCGGTACTTCATGATTCGTCCGGGCTGATTCAGCGCCAGCGCGCCGGCCAGCCGGTCGCCCGCGCGGTAGAGGGCGAGCCAGGAGTCGTCGGCAGGCGAACCGAGCAGGGTGACGTCGTCGGTCACGACGCCGACCATTTGGATGCGGTCGCCGTACCAGTCGGACCAGAAGTACGGCACTGTCGAGAATGGACTCGCGACTGGACCGACGGCGTTGCGGGCGGCGGCTTCGGCTTGCGCGGCGGCGGAGGTCCAGTTCTCCAGCCGCATCGTCGTCGAGAACAGCGGGTTGTGCCAGCGGGCCGCGTCTCCGGCGGCGTAGATTCCGGGGGCGGCGCGGAGAGTTTCGTCGCAGAGCACGCCGTCATCGAGCGGAAGGCCGCTGTCGGCGAGCCAGCCGACGGCCGGGCGGGCGCCGATGCCGACGATCACCAGGTCGGCGTCGAGGACACTGCCGTCGGACAACGTGACCTTATTCGAATCGATGGCCTGAACCGTTGTGCCGCACCGCAGATCGACCCCGTTGCGGCGGTGCCGGTCGGCGAGCACCGAAGCCATTTCCGAGCCGACGGCGCGGACGAGCGGCACGTCAGCGGCTTCGACGATGGTGACCGCGGCGCCGCGTTCGCGCAGGGCGGAAGCGATTTCCGCGCCGATGAAACCGCCGCCGACGAGGACGGCCCGTTCGGTGGCCGGGATGCGGGCGCGGATCGCGCGGGCGTCGTCCAGCGTGCGGAGAGTGTGTCCGCCGAATGGCGAAGCGACGGGAGCGCAGCCGGTGGCGATGATCAGCGAATCGAAGGGCACTGTGGACTGTCCGATAAGGACTTCACGGTGCGAAACCGACAACCCGGTCGCGGGTTCGCCGAGTCGGAGATCAATTCCCAGCGACGAAAGAGCATCAGCGTCGGCGAGGGTGGGCGGCGCGCAGTCCGGGTCGGCCAGGAACGCCTTCGACAGCGGCGGCCGGTCATACGGCAGATGCGGTTCGGCTCCGACGAGCGTGACCGGGCCGTCGTACCCGGTCCGGCGGGCGGCGGTGGCGGCACGCAGTCCGGCCAGCGCCGCCCCGACGACTACCAGTCCTGCCTCGCGCATGGCTCCGTCCTCGCCCTCGGGATCTGGGACGCCGCCGGACGGCGATTGGGCACCGTCCGGCGACGCTGGCCCGAAGTCTTCCCGCGAGGCTGGGCGCGAGCATCGGTCCGCGGACCGGGACAGCGGGACCCGACTGGTCCCGGAGCACAAAATCAGTCGACCGGCCGGAGCACGGCGGGACCCAGCAGGCGGCACGCCAGCAACGCCACCTCGACGTCGATCCGCCCCTCGGACAGCGGACGGCCGCGTTCCTGCTCGGCCTTGCGGAGCCGGTACTGGATGGTGTTCTTGTGCAGGTGCAGCTCCTGCGCGGCGACCATCAGGCTGCTCCCGCTCGACAGGTACGCCCACACCGTCTCGCGCATCCGGTGGTGCCCCTCGTCGTCGTCGGCCAGCGCGCCGAGCACCGACTGGACCCAGCCCGCGACCGCCGACGGATCGGCCGCGACCAGCGCCAAGGGCCCGAGCTGCGCAGCCGCGGTGACCGGCCGCGGCTGGGTCCGCTCGGTCATCTGCGCCACGGCCTCGGCCTGCCGGGCCTGCTGGTGGGTGGTGCGGAACCCGGCCAATCCGCTCGCCGGGTCGCCCAGCGCGACGCGGACCGGATCGGGTGAGCCGTCGAGCGCGGCGGACACCGCGTCGAGGTCGAGGCTCGCCGTCGGGAACCAGGCCCAGACGGTCGAGGCGTCCGGGGCCACGACCAGCGACGTGGTGCCGAGGGCGTTCGCGAGCAGGGCCGCGTGGCGTTCGAGGGTGGTCAGCCGAGCGCTTTCGTCCAGCTCAGGGCCGCACCACAGCACCGCGCCGACGTGCCGGTCCGACAGCGCGTAGCCGAGGGTCTTCTCGACGTCGGCGGTGTCGACAGGCTTGCCGGACAGTGCGGCCTGCACCTTCGCGAGCCGCGCCGCGTTGCGGTGACGCAGCCAAGTGTCGCGCTCCAGCTGGTAGGCCTCGACGACCTCTTCGGAGATCTTGTCGATATAGGTGAAGGCGACGTGGGACAGGTCGGTGGCGGCGGCCGAGATCTCCGCGGTCTGCACCGGTTCGACGGCGATCCGGGCGATCATCACCTGCTGGAAGGCGGCCTGGCCGAGCCGGTACGCGCGCAGCATCGCGGTGATCGGCACCCGGCGCTGCGCCAGCCGCCGCGCGAACTCCAGCGCGGCCGGCGGCGCACCGACTTCGTCGGGATTCGTCGCGCCGCTCAGCACGCCCAGCGCGGCGACGAGATTTTCCCGGACCGAGCTTTCCAGCAGCTCCCAGGCCTGCGCGTCCGGCGCGAGCACCGGAACCGCCTCGGCGATCTCCTCCACGATCCGCGCGCAGAGCACCGCGAGCTCGGCCAGGACCGAGTCCGCGACCTTGGCCAGCGTGGCGGCAGCCGTCGACGTCACAGGCAGCACCGTACGCCCGGTTCGTGCCCGGGACCCAACGCAGCCGGGCGTTTCGGTTTCGCGCACAGTGTCGCGCCGCCCGCGAATTCCTACCTTCAGGAAAACGACAGACCGCGTGGAGGCCACCATGAAGAAGTACCGCCTCGCCGGAGCTCACGGCGAGACCGCCTGGCACGACCGGAAGCGGCACTTGTGGCTGCTCGGGCTGGTGGTGCCGCTGCTGCCGTTCGCCGCGATCGGGTTGCACGCCGCGACCGGGTCCGACGCCGTGCTGTGGCTCGGACCGCTCGTCGTGCTCGTCCTCGTCCCGCTGATCGACCTCGTCGCCGGCTACGACCACACCAATCCGCCGGACGAGGTGATGGAGGTGCTGGAGGAGGACCGCTACTACCGCTGGATCACCTACCTGTTCCTGCCGTTGCAATACGCCGGTTTCGTGACGGGTGCGTGGATGCTCGCGCGCGGCGACCTGTCCGTCGGCGGCAAGATCGGCCTCGCGATCACGCTGGGCACGGTCGCCGGCATCGCGATCAACACCGCGCACGAACTCGGCCACAAACGGGAAAGCACGGAGCGCTGGGCGGCGAAAATCGCGCTGGCGCAGTGCTTCTACGGGCATTTCTACATCGAGCATAACCGCGGGCACCACGTCCGCGTCGCCACTCCGGAGGACCCGGCGTCGAGCCGGTTGGGCGAGAGCTTCTACCGGTTTTGGCCGCGCACGGTCTTTGGTTCGCTGCGCAGTGCCTGGGGTGTCGAGCGGAAACGCTATGCCCGCAAGCAAAGCCACCCGTTCCACCTGGGCAATGACGTGCTCAACGCCTGGTTGATGAGCGCCGTGCTGTGGGGCGGGCTGATCGCCTGGCTGGGGGTCGGGATCCTGCCGTATCTGGTGGTGCAGGCGGTGTTCGGGTTCTCGCTGCTGGAAATCGTGAATTACATGGAGCACTACGGGATGCTGCGCAAGCAGGTCACCAATGGCGCGAAGACCCGGTACGAGCGGGTCACTCCGGCGCATTCCTGGAATTCCAACAATGTCGCGACGAATGTGCTGCTGTACCACTTGCAGCGGCACAGCGATCACCACGCGAACCCGACACGCCGGTTCCAGACTTTGCGCGACTTCAAGGAAAGCCCCGTTCTGCCGACCGGCTACACCGGGATGATGGTCGTCGCGCTGGTTCCGGCGTGGTTCCGCAAGGTGATGGATCCGCGGGTCTACCGGCATTTCGACGGCGACATCCGGCAGGCGAACGTGCAGCCGGGCAAACTGCCGTCGCTGCTGAAGAAATACCCGGTCGTCGCCGCTGCCGAAGAGGAGCCCGCCGCGGACACCCGGCCGAAGCTGGCCGACGACGTGGACGCCGCCCGGTGCCCCGGCTGCGGCTACGTCTACCGCGTCGCGGAGGGCAACGAACTGGAGGGCTTCGCCGCTGGGACGGCGTGGTCGGAGATCCCGGACGACTGGACCTGCCCCGATTGCGGCGTGCGCGACAAGGTCGACTTCGTGCCCGTGGTGCGGGAGGCGGCGTGATGAAGATCGTTGCGGACCACGGCAAATGCGAGGGCCTCGGCATGTGCGAGGCGATGGCGGACCAGTTCTTCGAAGTCGGGGACGACGGCGTGGTGCAGGTCCTCGACGAGACTCCGCCCGAAGAGGACCGGCAGTTCGTCGACGCGGCGGTGCAGGCGTGCCCGGTCGCCGCGTTGCGGCTGCAGGGTTGAGGCCCGGTGGAGACGGAGCTGCTAGGGCGAGCGCGGTCTGGCGACCAGGCCGCGTTCGCCGTCATCTACCAGGAACACGCGTCGCCGATCTTCCGCTACCTGCGGATGCGGGTGCCGACGGCGACCGTCGCCGAAGACCTGACGAGCGAGGCGTTCCTGCGCGCGTGGCGGAAACTGCCGGACTTCCGCCCGGACGTCGGCTCGTTCACCGGCTGGCTGTACACGATCGCCGACAACCTCCTGCGCGACCACCGCAAATCGGCCCGCTACCGGCGTGAACTCCTCGACGGGAAAGACCACGACGGGCCGGACGTCCGGGGCGGAGCCGACCGGCTCGCACTGGCCCGGATCGAGGCCGCGGCCCTCCGGCGGTGCCTGGCCGACCTCAGCGAACCGCAGCGCGAGTGTGTGCGGTTGCGGTTTTTCGCCGGTCTTTCCGTCGCCGAGGTCGCCGAAACGATGAACAAGAACCCCAACAGTGTCCGGGCGCTGCAGCACCGCGCGGTGCGCACGCTCGCGACGCTGCTGGCCGAGACCGAGAAGGTGTGAGGCTGTTATGCACGGATTCCTGGAGATTTTCAAGATCATGGGGCCGTTGCTGGTCCTGATGCTGTGCCCGATCTGGCTTCCGCTGCTGGGGATGCTGATCGGGAAGCTCGCGGATCTCTTCTCCGGCGGCGGCAAGCGGGTCGAGCCCGCGCCGCGGGTGGTGCGCGCCGAACCGGCCGAGGCGGGGAGTCGCGTTTCGCGGTGAGATATAGCCGGGCAAGCATGTCTCGGGCGGCAAAGAGCATTGGTCAGGCATTCCGGACTTTCTTAGCCTGACTGCGGGTCGAAGGTGCCGGACACCCGCTCAAAGGAGAGCCGCGATGACCGAATGCCAGCCTGTCACTGCTCAGCCGCCGCCCGGTCCGGTCATCGGCGCGCAAAGCGACGGCGTCCTGCGTTTCCGCGGCGTGCGGTACGGCACCGCTGAGCGGTTTCAGCTGCCGCGCCCAGCCGAGCCCCGCTCCGACGCCGTGCTGCCCGGGCCGATCTGCCCGCAGCTCGGCTCGCGCCTGGAGGCCGCGATGGGGCCGCCGCGGGATGAACCGCCCCAGTCCGAGGACTGCCTCAACCTTGCCGTCGCGACGCCCGCGCTGACCGGTGCCCGCCCGGTGCTGGTGTGGCTGCACGGCGGCGGTTTCCTGAGCGGTGGAGGCACGCTTCCCTGGTACGACGGCGGACGGCTCGCCGCGGACGGCGACGTGGTTGTCGTGTCGGTCAACTACCGGCTGGGGGCCTTCGGCTACCTGGTCCACGACGGCGTCAGCGAGGGCAATCTCGGCCTGGCGGACCAGACGCTCGCGCTCGAATGGGTGCGCGACAACATCGCGGCGTTCGGCGGCGACCCGGGCAATGTCACCGTCTTCGGCCAGTCCGCGGGCGCGCTTTCGACGCTCGCCTTGCTGTCCAAGCCGGACAGCCGTCCGCTCATCCGGCGGGCGATCGTCCAGAGCTCTCCGGATCCAGCGATCATCCAGGATCGCGCGAAAGCACGGGAGATCGGCCGGTATTTCGTCGACGCGGTCGGCGGAGACCCGGTTACCGCTTCCGTCGACCAGTTGCTTGCCGCGCAACGGCAGACTCTCCGGTGGAACGCGGCGAAGGACCCGACGTCGACCCGCCCGCCGTTCGGGATCGTCGACCTCGACGTGCGACTGTCCGATCCGTTGCCGGACTTGATGATCGGATATACCGCGCAGGAGTGTGAGGCGTTCGCGATCGGAGTGCGGGACGACGAGATCCGGCAGGCGATCGCGGACCAGACCGAGCCGCTTTTCGGCCGCCCGGCGCGTGACTTGGCACGGCAGTACGGCGCGTACTCCTACGAGTTCGCCTGGGCTCCGGAACACGGCGGCTACGGCGCGATCCATTGTCTCGAACTGCCTTTCCTGCTGGGCACCCCGGAATCCTGGCGGGGGAGCCCGATGCTGGGCGACACGAGCTGGGCCGACGTCGAACGTCTCGGCGCCCAGATGCGCTTGTGGTGGACCGAATTCGCCCGGTCGGGTTCGCCGGGACCGCGAAGCGGCTTCCGGATCGGGAATTCCCCTCAGACACTGGAGAACACGCCATGAGCAAGAGCATCCATTGGCCCGTTGTCCTGCTTTGCTTCTTCGCTGTTCTCCTGGACGGTTTCGACACCGCCGCACTGTCGTTCACCATCCCGACGCTGTCGCACGAATGGGGTTCCGCTCCCGCCGCCTTCACCTTGCCGTTGGTGCTGACCAACATCGGGGTCGTCGTGGGATATCTGGCCGCGGGTTACGTCGGCGCCCGGATGAAGGCGCGGTCCGTGGTGCTCACCGGCGTCCTGATCTTCGCGGGCGCGACGGTGCTGACCGCCGCGATCCTGCACCTGAAATCCATGCCGGTCTTCGCCGCGACCCGCCTGGTGACCGGCCTCGGTCTCGGGCTCGTGCTGCCCGCCGGGGTCTCGCTCGCGACGAAACACAGTGCGGAGGGGCGTCGGGAGTTGGTCTCCGTGGCGGTGACCCTCGGCCTCGCTTCCGGGAGCAGCCTCGGCGGGTTCTTCGGCGGCAAACTGCTGCACAGCGTGGGGTCCGCCGGGGTCTTCTACGTCGCCGGGCTGGCTCCGCTGGTGCTGGCCGCGGTCATGGCGATGGTGCTGCCCGCTCGCGAGCCCGCGGTCGCGAGCACGGCGAAGCAGGAGGCCAAGGTGAGCAGGCTGTTCGGCCCGGGCTTGCGGCTGCCGACCTCGCTCATCTGGGCGTTCTCGTTCCTGATCTTCATCACCGCGTACGTCCTGATCTCCTGGGTTCCGACGCTCCTCACCGGATACGGCTTCGCCGCCGGGAAGGCCCCGCTGGGGCTCGCGTTCCTCACTCTCGGCGGGATCGCGGGCGGGCTGGTGCTCATCCCGCTGGCCGCGCGGATCGGGATCGCCCGGGCGCTGATCCTGATGCCCGCCATCGGGGCGGTGTGCATGGTCCTCGTCGCGACGGTGCCGGTCGGCGAGACTGTGCTGTTCCTGCTGCTGGCCGGGGCCGGGTTCGGGGTCACGGCCGGGCAGATCGGGCAGCTGACCCTCGCGGTCTCGATCTATCCCGCGAGCACTCGCACCACCGGCGTCGGCTGGGCCGCGGCGCTCGGGCGGATCGGGTCGATCGTCGGACCGGGCGTCGCGGGCTTGCTGCTCGCGCTGGCATTGTCGGCGCAGACGATCGTCCTGGCGACCGCCGTTCCCGTGCTGGTGGCAATCGCTTGCGCGGTCGGGTTGAGGCGGGTGCGGGCGCAGGCTGAAAGGGAGCGCGATGGCGCACTGGTTCGATCTCGGTGACGTCGCGGTCGTTCCGCTGGTCGAGGACGACCGGCTGCTGATCGAGCCCGGGGAGTTCTTCCCGGGACTCGAACCGGACCTGGCCGACTGGTACGCGCGGGAACCGTGGTTCGACCGGGCAGCGGGGAAGCTGGTCTTCGTCATCCAGTCGTTCCTCGTCTGCTCGGCGGACGAGGTGCTGGTGGTGGACGCGTGTGTCGGGGCGGGGAAGGACCGTCGGCGCGCGGAGTTCGACCAGCTGCCGGACCGGTGGATGCAGCAGTTCCTCGCGACCGGGCTGCGGCCTTCGGAGGTCGATGCGGTGGTGTTCACGCATCTGCACACCGATCACGTCGGCGCGGCCACTGTCCAGCTGGAACCGGTCTTTCCGGATGCGCCGCACTTCGTGGTCGAGGAGGAGTTCCGGTATTGGTCGAGCGAGGCTGGCGGGGAGGCCATGCGCCGGACTGGTGACTACCTCGCCGACAGCGTGCTGCCGATCGAGCAGGCCGGGCAGTTGAGTTTCGTCGCGCCGGATGCGGTGGTGGGCAAGCATGCTTCGCTGGTTCCCGCCGCTGGGCATACGCCGGGGAATGTGTGCGTCCGGGTCCGGGGCAGCGCGGGGACTGTCCTGCTGGCCGGGGACACGATGCATCACGGGGTGCAGGTCCGGCATCCGGAGCTGAGCACTCGGTACTGCGTTGATCCGGAGGAGGCGGCCCGGGTCCGGAGCCGCCTGCTGGAGGAAGAGCTGGGCTCCGTTCTCCTTCCGACTCACTTTCCGGCGCCGTCGGCGGGCCGGGTCCGGCGTGGTCAGGATGGGTACGTCTTCCAGTTCGCCGCCGACCTGCTCCGGCCAGGTCAGTTCCGCTACCGGGATTGGCTGGCGTAGCTGGCCAAAGTCCGTGAGGGGAACCCTGAGGGACTCTGAGTCCCTCAGGGTTCCCCTCACGGACCGTCGACCGTGATCGGGTCGACTCGGCGGCGGAGCAGGCAGAACACGTTTCCCTCCGGGTCGGCCAGCACGTGCCACGATTCTTCCCCGGTTTGCCCGACGTCGGCGGGCCGCGCTCCGGCGGCGAGGAGGCGTTCCAGTTCCGCGTCCTGGTTCCGGTCGGTCGGGTTCACGTCCAGGTGCAGCGGCAGTTTCGCCGGTTTCGGATCAGCGCTGCGGCTGAGGATCAAAGTCGGCTGCGGGCCGCCGAAACCGGCTGGAGGGCCGATCTCCAGGTCTTCTCCGTCCCAGCCGAGTTCGACGTAGCCGAGGACTTCGCACCAGAACTCGCCCATCCGTCGCGGGTCGGCGCAATCGAGGACGAGTTCGGTGATCCGGCAGGCCATGCGCGCGAGCTTAGGGCCGCCGGACACTCGCGCCCAGCGGATTTCGGTTTGTGCGCGCGGATAGATCTGCCGCCCCGGATTCGTCCGCGCGCACGAACGTCGTGCCCGGGAAACCTCCTAGGGTCGCCAGCAGCGAGGCGAGGAGGCAAGCATGCGGACACTGCTGCGTGGCGGTCGCGTCATCGACCCGGCTACGGGCTTCGACGGCACAGCTGACGTGCTGGTATCCGACGGCGAGGTGATCGCGGTCGGACCGGGACTGCCGAGTGCGGACGACCAGGTCGAGATCGACGTCGCCGGGTACGTCGTCGGGCCGGGGTTCATCGATCTGCACAGCCACGTGCACACGATCGCGGGACAGCGGCTGCAGGCCATGGACGGCGTCACCACGGCGCTCGACCTGGAGGCCGGGCTGATGCCGGTCGAGCGGGCCTACGCCGAGGCCGCCGCGGCGGGGCGTCCGCTGCACTACGGTTTCTCGGCCTCGTGGGGGTCCGCGCGGGCCAAGGTGCTCGCCGGCATCGAGCCGGACGCGAACATCAACACCGGGCTTTCCGTGCTCGGCAATCCGGCCTGGCAGCGGTCCTCGTCGAAGACCGAACTGGCCGCGTGGCTGTCGCTGGTGGAGGGCGAGCTGGCGGCGGGCGCGCTGGGCGTCGGCGTGCTGCTCGGGTACGCGCCGGCCAGCGATCCGGCCGAGTTCCTGGCGCTGGCGAAGCTCGCCAAGCAGGCCGAAGCGCCGACGTACACGCACGTCCGCGAGCTGGTCGAGGTCGATCCGGGCACGCCGGCCGACGGGTCCGAGGAGATCGCGATCGTCGCGGCCGAGACCGGCGCGGCGATGCACCACTGCCACGTCAACAGCACCTCCGGACGGCACATCGACCGCGTGCTCGCCGCGCTGGAATCGGGCCGTTCCGCTGGGTCGCGGGTGACGGTCGAGGCTTATCCGTACGGCGCGGGCAGCACCGCGGTCGGCGCGGCTTTCATCTCGCCGGAGCGGCTGAAGATGAAGGGCCTCAACCCGACGCGCGTGATCTTGCTGGAGACCGGCGAGCGGATCGCGGACGAGGGACGGCTGCTGCAGGTCCGCGCCGAGACGCCGGGTGCGCCGTGCATCCTGGAGTTCCTCGACGAGGACGACCCGGCGGACCGCACGCTGTTGCATCAGGCGCTTGCCTTCCCGGACTCGATCGTCGCGAGCGACGCGATGCCGGTGTACTGGCAAAACGGCGCCAACGAATCCACCGAGTGGCCGCTGCCTCCGGGCGGTGCGACGCATCCGCGTACGGCGGGGACGTTCTCGAAGTCGCTGCGGCTGATGGTGCGCGAGGCCGGTGTCTGGACCTGGTTGGAGGCGTTCCGGCGCTGTTCTTACCTCCCGGCGCGGGTGCTCGACGAGGTCGCGCCCGGTGCGCGGACCAAGGGGCGGTTGAACGTCGGCGCGGACGCGGACATTGTCGTCCTCGATCCGGCCACGATCACTGACACCGCAACGTATTTCGACGCTACCCGGCCCGCAGTCGGCGTCCGGCACCTGTTTGTCGCGGGCACTCCGGTGGTGCGCGACGGGCAACTGCTCACCGACGCGTTCCCGGGCCAGCCGCTGCGAGGTGAACCGCGATGACCGAGTTCTCTGTGGACGCTTTGCTCGCCGACATCGAAACGTTGGTGCGCTGCGAATCCCCATCGTCCGACCTGGACGCGGTTGCACACAGCGCTGACGTGCTGACTGGCGTCGGCAAGGCGTTGCTTGGTGTTGAACCGGAGCGGATTGTCCTGGACGGACGGACGCATCTGCGCTGGCGATTCGGCGACGGTCCGGCGCGCGTGCTGTTGCTCGGCCACCACGACACGGTCTGGCCGATGGGTTCGCTGGAGACGCATCCGTTTTCCGTGCAGGACGGGGTTTTGCGCGGGCCCGGCTGCTTCGACATGAAGACTGGCGTCGTGATGGTGTTGCACGTCGCGGCTTCGCTGGCAGACCGGAGTGGACTGTCCATTTTGGTCACTGGCGACGAGGAGCTGGGCTCGCCCTCGTCGCGCGGGCTGATCGAGGAAGAGGCGCGGGGCTGCGCCGCGGCGTTTGTACTGGAAGCCTCAGCGGACGGCGGCGCGATCAAGACTCGGCGCAAAGGCGTTTCCCACTACCGGATCGAGGTGACCGGACGTGCCTCGCACGCCGGGCTCGAACCGGAGAAGGGGATCAACGCCGGGATCGAGATCGCACATCAGGTGCTCGCCGTCGCCGCGCTCGCCAGTCCGGAGCGTGGGACCAGCGTCGTGCCGACAGTGCTTTCGGCTGGTACGACCGTGAATACCGTGCCCGCAGCGGCGGCGGTCGAGGTCGATGTACGCGTGTGGGACGAGGAAGAACAGCTCCGCGTCGACCGTGAAGTCCGTGCGTTGAAACCGGTCCTCGACGAAGCGCAGGTGCGGGTCACCGGCGGGATCAACCGTCCGCCGCTGGACGCCGTTTCGTCAGCCGCGTTGTACGGGCTGGCAAAGGAACTGGCCGCGGAACTGGGATTGCCGGAATTGACCGAGGCGGCCGTCGGCGGTGCTTCGGACGGCAATTACACCGCGGGCCTCGGCGTGCCGACGCTCGACGGTCTCGGCGCGGTCGGCGGCGGCGCGCACGCGGATCACGAACATGTCCTGGTCGAGGAATTGCCACGGCGAACCGCGTTGCTGGCCGCTCTGGTGGAGAACGTGCTGACGAAGGGGAGTCCGTCGATTCCGACGAATCCGGTGGACGATTCTGGTCGAGCACGACGGTGACGTCGGTGGGGAAGCCGGGAAAGGATCATCCCGTGACGAATCTTGCGATGAACACGGAAAGACCCGTCGCGGCGGAAGTGTGCGACGAGGCGGTCGCGGCCGCTGAAGCGGCGGCCGCCGCCTCGGGGGTCGAAGTCCGGGAGATCACCGAGATCGCGGAAATGACCGCGGTCGGAGTGCTGTTCGAGACGATCTGGCGGTCCGCGCCGGGAACCCGTCCGGTGACCACGGAACTGCTGCGCGCGCTGTCGTCGGCGGGGAATTACGTGGCAGGCGCGTTCGCTGACGGAGAACTGCTCGGTGCGTGCGTCGGCTTTTTCGGAAACCCCGGAAAAGGCAGTCTGCACAGTCACATCGCCGGAGTCGCGAAGGCCGGTGCCGGACGCGGAATCGGGTACGCGCTGAAATTGCATCAGCGCGGCTGGGCGCTCGGACAGGACGTCTCGACGATCAAATGGACGTTCGACCCGCTGGTGCGCCGCAACGGCTATTTCAACCTCGGCAAACTCGGCGCGCTCCCGGTGCGTTATCTGCGGGATTTCTACGGCCCGATGGCGGACGGCATCAACGGTTCGGGCGACACCGACCGGCTGATGGTGTCCTGGGACCTGGCCAGCCCGACCGTGCGGACCGCCGCGTTCGGCGAACCGATCCGCACCGACGCGAAGGCCTTGCTCGACCAAGGAGCGAAGGTGGCCCTTGAAGTCGCCGATGACGGTGGTCCGGCCGCCGGTTCCGCGGACGCCCCGGTGGTGCTCGTCGCGGTCCCTTCCGACATCGAAGGCTTGCGCACCACCGATCTCGGCAAGGCGGACGCGTGGCGGGCCGCGCTGCGCGAATCGCTCGGCGGGCTGATGGCCGCCGGGGGCCGGGTGACCGGCTTCGACCGAGCCGGCTTCTACGTGATCTCCAAGGAGGAGCAGTGAAACTCAGCGGTGTGGAACTGCGCCGGGTGCAGATGCCGCTCGTCGCCCCGTTCCGGACTTCGTTCGGCACCCAGTCGGTCCGCGAGCTCTTGCTGCTGCGCGCGGTCACGCCGGCCGGCGAGGGCTGGGGCGAATGCGTGACGATGGCCGGTCCGCTGTACTCGTCGGAGTACAACGACGGCGCGGAACACGTGCTGCAGCACTACTTGATCCCGGCGCTGCTGGCCGCGGAAGACATCACCGCGGCGAAGGTGACGCCGCTGCTGGCGAAGTTCAAGGGCCATCGGATGGCCAAGGGCGCGCTGGAGATGGCCGTGCTCGACGCTGAACTCCGCGCGCACGAACGGTCGTTCGCCGCCGAGCTGGGTTCAGTGCGCGATTCCGTGCCGTGCGGCGTTTCGGTCGGGATCATGGACACCATTCCGCAGCTGCTCGACGTCGTGGGCGGATACCTCGACGAGGGCTACGTCCGGATCAAGCTGAAGATCGAACCCGGCTGGGACGTCGAGCCGGTGCGCGCGGTCCGCGAACGCTTCGGCGACGACGTGCTGCTGCAGGTCGACGCGAACACCGCCTACACCCTCGGCGACGCGCCGCAGCTGGCCCGGCTCGACCCGTTCGGCTTGCTGCTGATCGAGCAGCCGCTGGAAGAGGAGGACGTGCTCGGCCACGCCGAACTCGCCCGCCGGATCCAGACGCCGATCTGCCTCGACGAGTCGATCGTGTCGGCGCGCGCGGCGGCGGACGCCATCAAGCTGGGCGCGGTCCAGATCGTGAACATCAAACCGGGCCGCGTCGGCGGTTACCTGGAAGCGCGGCGGGTGCACGACGTGTGCGCGGCGCACGGGATCCCGGTGTGGTGCGGCGGGATGATCGAGACCGGCCTCGGCCGGGCGGCGAACGTCGCGCTGGCCTCGCTGCCGAACTTCACCCTGCCCGGCGACACCTCGGCGTCGGACCGGTTCTACAAAACCGACATCACCGAGCCGTTCGTGCTCTCCGGCGGCCACCTCCCGGTGCCGACCGGACCGGGCCTCGGCGTGGCGCCGATTCCGGAGCTGCTGGACGAGGTGACCACGGCAAAGGTGTGGATCGGTTCGTAGCCCGCTACGAATTCCGGAGGTAGATTTGGTCGGATCGGACCAGCCGGTCCGCACGAGGCCGGATCTACCTTCGGGGGGTGCTGACACCGGTGCCGAGCAAACCGCACACGAGTCTGGGACGTGTCCTCGAAGCTCTCGGGGACGTGCTCCTCGAGCCGGTCGCCGTCGGCCGCGACACGCGGCGGCAGCTCGGCGGGGTGGTGATTCACGACCCGCACGACGACGCGGAATTCCCGGCACAGGCGGTCGTCCTCGGCGTCGGCGTGCGCGAATCCGACGAGATCGTGCAGCTCCTGCACACCGTCGCCGCACGCGGTGCGACCGCGCTGGTCGTGCGAGCGCCGGTCGCCGCCTCGACGGAACTCGTGCGGGCGGCCAATTCCTCCGGGGTCGCGCTGCTCGGCCTCGCCAGCGGCGCGTCGTGGGCGCAGCTGGCCGCCATGCTCCGCACGTTGCTCGCGGAGGGCGACGTCGGCGACGTTTCCCCGCAGACACTCGGCGGGATGCCGTCCGGCGACCTTTTCGCGCTCGCCAACGCCATCGCCGCGCTGCTTGACGCACCGGTCACCATCGAGGACCGCAACTCGCGCGTGCTCGCTTTCTCCGGCCGTCAGGACGAAGCCGACCCTTCGCGGGTCGAGACGATTCTCGGCCGCCAAGTGCCCGAGCGGTTCACTCGCGAGCTGGAGAAGGACGGCGTTTTCGAGCGGCTCTATCGCGATCAAGGCCCGGTTTACGTCTATCCGGGCGACGGCTACGACAAGAAGATCGTCATGATCCGCGCCGCCCTCGCGGTCCGGGCCGGTGACGAGGTACTCGGGTCGATTTGGGCAGCTGTCGACAAAGAGCTAAGCGAAGAACGTACCGCGGCTTTGATCGACGCTTCGAAAATCGTTGCGCTGCATATGCTTCGGCTGCGCGCGGGTGCCGACGTCGAACGCCGCTTGCGCGCGGACTTGGTCAGCACCGCGCTCGAAGGCGGCTCGGGCGCGCAGGAAGCCATCGCACGCCTCGGGTTGCTGGGGCAGCCGACGATCGTGCTCGCTATGGGACTGATCGAAGCGCCCGACGACGACCTCCGGCTGGTCGCCGAACGCCAGCGGGTCGCCGACGCGTTCGCCATGCACCTCAGCGCGGTTCAGCCTCGATCGGCGGTCGCGCTGGTCGGCGACGTCGCGTACGGCATCGTCCCGATGCCCGGGAACCACGGCGATTGCCGCGAACGCTCGGTGCGCGTCGCGTCGACCTTCCTGGAACGCACCGGCCGCCGGGTCGCCGCCGCGATCGGCATCGGCCCGCTGGCGCTGGACGGATCCGGCCTGCGCGCGTCCCGCGACGGGGCCGACCGCGCGTTGCGGGTGCTGCTCACCAACGGCGGTTCGAAGCGGGTGATCGCCGCCGAGGACGCGCACATCGAGGCGCTGATGCTGGAGCTGGCCGACCTGTCCGCGGCCCGCGGCGACGTCGCGACCGGGCCGATCGCGCGGCTGCTGGAGTACGACACCAAACATCAATCGCAGCTCGTGCACACGCTGCGGTGCTGGCTCGATTC
The DNA here is from genome assembly GCF_039525725.1 of Amycolatopsis albidoflavus. Classification (NCBI taxonomy): domain Bacteria; kingdom Bacillati; phylum Actinomycetota; class Actinomycetes; order Pseudonocardiales; family Pseudonocardiaceae; genus Amycolatopsis; species Amycolatopsis albidoflavus. Next base: position 100,943 of record NZ_BAAAHV010000017.1, on the reverse strand, counting down.
GTTCGGGGACATCAGCGCGGCTTCAGCGGCGGCGTACGTGCATCCGAGCACGTTCCGGTACCGCTTGCGCCGGCTCGCGGAGGTCGGCGGAATCGATCTGGACGATCCGGGGGATCGGTTCGCGGCGATGGTGCAGCTGCACTTGCTGCCGCGGGTGGAAAAACCCGAAGAGTCCTGAGTCTTGCACTCCTGACGGGAAACGGGCCGCAACCTTCCTGCGATCGCACCAACCCCGGCCCCAGCCGAGCCCAAGACAATGGGGAATCGGCAGGCCGGGCCAGCGCTGTTCCCGTACCGCACCAAGAACTCCCTGCCTGCTGCCGGAGAAGTCCACAGTAGACAGGAGGGCCATGGCCACCGCATCCGAAACGATCGCCCGCCGCGCCGAGGAGGTCGGCGTCGAGGTCCGGCTGCACGCCGCCGAGGTCGACGGCACCCGCAGTCTCGGCATCGGACAGGACGTTCCGGTTGTTCCCGCGTCGGTGTTCAAGATCCCGATTGCGCTGGAACTCGCCCGCCAGGCCGCCGAAGGAAAGCTTGATCTCGGCACTCGCATCGCCGTCAAGCCAGGGCATCCGACGCCGAGCCCGTACGGCCTCGCCACCTTTCGCCACGAAGTCCTGATGTCCTGGCACGATTTGGCGATTCTGATGATCGGAATCAGTGACAACGTTGCCACTGACCTGATTCTCGCCGAGGTCGGCAAAGACGCGGTGAATAGCACGTTGCGGCGCCTCGGATTCACGCACACCGTCGTGCCGCAGGACTGCGGCGAACTGCTCGCCACCATCGGCGAGGATCTCGGAGTCTCTTACGAGGACGACGAACGCGCGCTCGCCGAACTGACCTACGAACAGGTTTCCGGGTTGCGCGCGCTGCAACCGGAAAAATCCTGTCGCACCACCGCCGCCGAAATGACCCGGTTGCTGGGACTGATCTGGCGCGACGAAGCGGCCGCCCCGGAGGCGTGCGCGGACGTCCGGCGCTGGATGGAACTGCAGGTCTGGCCGCACCGCCTGCGTTCCGGGTTCCCGGACGACGGCATCCGCACCAGCGGCAAAACCGGGACGTTGCCCGCCGTGCGCAACGAGGTCGGCGTGGTCGAATACCCGGACGGCGGCCGCTACTCCGTCGCCGTCTTCACCCGCGCCGAGGATTCCCGGTCCCGGGTGCCCGAGCGCGACGCGTTCATCGGTTTCGCCGCCGCGACGGCGGTGGAGTCCCTGCGCACGGCTTGATTCGTCGGAGCGGAGGAACTTTCCCCTCGCTCTCCTCGGTCCGGACGAACAAGTGACGTCCGCCACGGACCTAGCATTTCCGAAACGCCGGTCCACCCTCACCCGGACAGAAGGTGCACATGTCGAAAATTTCCGAAATCGAGACCTGGCTCCAGGAGAATTTCGCCGCTCTGCTGGCCAAGCATCAGGTTCCCGGAGCCGCGATCGCGGTGCTCGCCGACGGCGAGGTGATCGACCACGCGGCGGGCATCCTCAACAAGGGCACCGGCGTGGAGTCCACTGTGGACTCGGTGTTCCAGATCGGGTCGATCACCAAGGTGTGGACGACCACGCTGGCGATGCAGCTCGTCGACGAGGGCAAGCTGGACCTCGACCGGCCGGTGCGCGACTACCTGCCGGAGTTCGTGCTCGGCGACGACGAGGCCGCGGCGGTGATCACCGTCCGCCAGCTGACCTGTCACACCGCCGGCTTCGAGGGCGACATCTTCACCGACACCGGACCCGGCGACGACTGCGTGGAGAAGCTCGTCGCGACGCTGTCCGATGTGCCGCAGCTCTTCCCGCCGGGCGAGCGGTTCTCCTACAACAACGCCGGTTACTGCGTGCTCGGCCGCGTGATCGAGGTGCTGCGCGGCAAGTGCTGGGACGACTGCGTGCGCGACCACCTCTTCGCGCCGCTCGGCCTGACCCACGCGGCGTCCGGCCCGTACGACGCGATCCGCTACCGCGCCGCCATCGGCCACGTCTCCCCGAAACCGGGCGAGGATCCGGTGCCCGCGCCGATCTGGGCGCTCACCCGCTCGAACTCGCCCGCCGGTTCGACGCTCGCGATGCGCCCGCGCGACCTGCTGACGTTCGTCCGGATGCACCTCAACGAGGGCAAGGCCGACGACGGCACCCAGGTGGTGCTGCCGGAATCGCTGCTCGCGATGCGCGAACCGCAGGTGGACGTGCCCTACCTCGGCATGTCCGACCAGTGGGGGCTCGGCTGGATGCTCTTCGACTGGGACGGCGGCAAGGTGATCGGCCACGACGGCGGCACCATCGGCCAGGCGTCCTTCCTGCGCGTGGTCCCGGAGAAGGGCGTGGCGGTCGCGCTGCTGACCAACGGCGGTCAGCCGATGAACGCGTACGAGGAGATCTTCGCGAAGCTGCTGGACGAACTCGCGGACGTCACCGTTCCGGCGCGGCCCGAGCCGAATCCCGCCGCCGCTCCGGCCGACTTTTCCCGGTACGTGGGCGAGTACACGTCGATGGTCGCCGACACCGTCGTCACCGAGGAAGACGGCAAGCTCTGGATGAGCCGCGTCCCGAAGGGAATCTTCGCCGAGATCGGCGCGCCCTCGGGGAAGGAAGAACTGCTGCCGTGCCAGGGCGACACGTTCGTCGCCAAAACCGAGCAGCTTCCGGGTGTCTACATGGCACACGCGTTCGTCGGCGACGACGGCAACGGCCGCGCGCAGTTCCTCCACACTGGACGCGCGGATCGACGGGTCTCCCAGTGAGCGGGATCCGAGAACGGATCGAGGCCGTCTTCGCCGACGCTGGCGCGGAAGGATTCCTGCACGCTCGGGAGATCGGCGTCGCAGGCCCGGAAGTATCGGCGGGCGGGGACGCTCCAGTCGTCCTCGCGTCGGTGTTCAAGATCCCGGTGGCGCTCGCCTATGCCCGCGAGGTCGCCGCCGGACGCCTTGACGACACCGAACGGACCAAGGTGACCGCGCGGTACCGGATCGGTGGCATCGGCACCGCGGGTTGCGCCGACGACGTCGAGATGAGCTGGCGCGACCTCGCGCACTTCATGCTCACGATGAGCGACAACGCCGCCACCGACGTCCTTTATCACCGGCTCGGCCAGGAAACGGTGGACCGGGTGCTGGCCGATCTCGGACTGGCCCGCACCCGGCTGATCGGCTGCTGCGAGGACCTGTTCGCGTCCGTCATCGCGGATCTCGGCGGCACTCCGGATTCGGATCTCGAAGCTCTTTTCAGCGAAGCGACGCCGGAGCAGATGGACAAGCTGTCGGTCCGGGATCCGGAACGCACCACGTCGTCCACGCCGCGCGAGATCACGACGCTGCTCGACGCGATCTGGACCGACCGGGCAGGCGAACCCGAAGCGTGCGAACGGGTTCGCACGATCATGGCGCAGCAGATCTGGCCGCACCGGCTGTCGTCGGGCTTTCCCTCCGGCGTGGCGATCGCGGCGAAAACCGGGACGCTGCCCGGAATCCGCAATGAAGCAGGCGTGGTGACCCTGGGGGACGGCCGGCGGTTCGCGGTCGCGGTGTTCACTCGCGCGCATTCTCTCGAAGACCGCCTTCCCGCGGTCGACGCGTCCATCGGCGCCGCCGCCCGGCTGGCGATCGACCACCTCCAGAGCGCGACCCCGTAGGAGAAATCCCATGAAAACTGCCCGGCTCACCGCCGCGATGGCGGGCGTGGTGGCCTTGACCGTGAGCGCGTGCGGGGGATCAGCGCAATCCGGGACGGACCGGACCGCGAACCAGAAACTGGTCGACGGCAAGACTTTCACCTATGCCATCCCGACCGACCCGGGAACACTCGACCCGGCGATCACCGTGCTGTCGGTCGCCCGCAATATCGACGGGTTCCTCTACGACTCCCTGATCAACCTCGACTCCAAAGGCCAGCCGGAGGCGGCGCTCGCGGAGAAGTGGGAAGCGGATACGACCACCGCTTCGTTCACCCTGCGCAAGGGGGTCACCTGCGCCGACGGGAGCCCGCTGACCGCGAACGACGTGGCGGCGAACATCAACTTCATCGGCGATCCGGCGAACAAGTCCCCGCTGGCGGGCGTCACGGTGAAGAGCGGCACCAAAGCGGTCGCCGGCGAGGGCACGGTCAAGATCACCAGCGGCGCGCCGGACGCGTTCCTGCTCCGCAACATCGCCGGTCTGCCGATCGTCTGCGCCAAGGGAATGGCCGACCGGAAAACGCTCGCCAAGGGAGAGAACGGCACCGGCATGTTCGCCGTGTCCGAGATCGTCCCGAACGACCACTACACCCTGACCCGGCGCAAGGACTACACCTGGGGTCCTGGCCAGTTCGACCCGAAGCAGCAGGGCCTGCCGGACAAGATCGTCGTCCGGGTCGTCCCGAACATGACGACGATGTCGAACCTGCTGCTGTCCGGCGAGGTCAACGCCGGCTCGGTGATCGGGCAGGACCAGCAGCGGCTCAAGGCGCAGCGGCTGTACCACTCCGACATCGTTTCCCCGTTCGGCGAGCTGTTCTTCAACCAGGCTCCCGGCCGGTTCGGCGCCGACCAGGCGATGCGCCGCGCGCTGATCCAGGCACTTGACCTCCCCCAGGTCGCGAAGGTGCTGACCAGGGACGGCAGCGCGCCGGTCAAGGGCATGGTCACCATCGAGCCGCGGCCCTGCGACGGCGATTCGGTCACCGGGAAGATCCCCGGCTTCGACGTCGCCGCGGCCAAGGCGGCGCTCGATCAGGCGGGCTGGAAACCAGGGCCGGACGGCATTCGCGTCAAGGACGGGAAGCGGCTGTCGCTGATCGCGATCTACGGCACGCAGGCCGGACCGACGATGGCTCCCGGCGCGGAGTTGATGCAGCAGGGCTGGAAGAGCATCGGCGTCGACGTCCAGCTCAAGGGCGTCGACAGCCCCGGCCTCAGCCAGGCCCTGTTCGCCACCGGCGAGTGGGACATCTCGATGGCTCCGCTCGGCCTCACCCTGCCCAGCCAGCTGGTGCCGTTCATGTCCGGCGGGCAGCCGCCGGAGGGCACGAACTTCGCGCACATCAAGAACCCGCAGTACGACACGCTGGTCGCCAAGGCGTCCACCCAGGCCGGGCAAGCGGGCTGCGCGGACTGGATGGCCGCGGAATCGGCGCTGTTCGAGAAGCAGGACGTCGTGCAGTTCGCGAACACGGTGGTGCCGACCTACGGCAGCAACGCGAAGTTCGAGATCGTCAACGGCTACCTCAAGCCGACCACCATCCGGATGTACTCCTGATGACCGGCGCGATCGCCGTCGCGGGCCCGAAGGTCAGCCCCTGGCTGACCTTCGGCGCCCGCCGCCTCGGGCGGTTCGTGGTGTCGCTGTGGGTGCTGGTGACCATGGCGTTCCTGATGATCCAGCTGATCCCGGGCGACCCGGTGCGCTCGGCGCTCGGCCTGACCGCGCCGATCGAGCTGATCAACGCCCGGCGCGCCGCGCTCGGCCTGGACCATCCGCTGTGGCAGCAGTACCTCGACTACTTCGGCGGGCTGTTCCGCGGTGATTTCGGCACGTCGATGCTGACCGGGCAGCCGGTCGGCGACGTCATCTCCGACCGGCTCCCGGCGACGCTGCAGCTGGCGTTGCCGGCGTTCGTGGTGGTCATCGCGCTGGCGATCCCGCTCGGCCTGACCTTCGCCGTGCTGACTCGCGGCGGACGGCACCGCGGTGCTGAACTCGGGTTCACCTCGACCACTGTGCTGTTCGCCGCGATCCCGGAGTTCCTGGTCGCAGTGGCGCTGGTGGCGTTCTTCGCGGTGCAGCTCGGCTGGTTCCCGGTGGCCGGCCACGAGGGCGCGGGTTCGCTCGTGCTGCCGATCATCGCGCTGGCGCTCGGCCCGGCTTCGACGCTGTCCCGGATCGTCCGGGTGGAGACGCTTTCCGTGCTGGGCAACGATTTCGTCCGCACCGCACGGGCGAAACGGCTGCCCGCCCGGATCGTCTACCTGCGCCACGCGCTGCCGAACGCGCTGACCGCGACCCTGACGCTCGGCGGGCTGATGCTCACCAGCCTGGTCGCGGGCACCGTGCTGGTGGAGAACGTGTTCGCCTGGCCGGGCCTCGGTTCGACGATCTCGCAATCCATTCTGCAGAAGGACTATCCGCTGGTGCAGGGGATCGTACTCGTGTACGGCATCGGCGTGCTGCTGGTGAACCTCATCGTGGACCTCCTGCTGGCGGTCCTCGATCCGCGTTCGACGATCCGGGAGAACTGAGATGGCGAAACGGCGCGGACAACAGTGGCTGGCCGCCGTGCGCACCCCGCTCGGCGCGTTCTCCGCCGGTCTGCTCGTGCTGGTGGTCGCGGTGGCGGTGCTGGGCCCGATCCTGTGGCAGGACGCGGCTTCGGCGATCGACACCAACGCGATCGGCCAGGGCCCGTCGGGCGACCACCTGGTCGGCACCGACGAACTGGGCCGCGACATTTTCTATCGCGTGCTGGTGGCGACGCGGCTTTCGGTGGTCCTGGCGCTGATCGCCGCGGCGCTCGGCGTCGCGAGCGGCCTGGTGCTCGGCATGCTGCCCGCGGTACTGCCGCGTCCGCTGGGCAGACTCCTGACGGCGGCGATCAACATCGCGGTCGCGTTCCCCGGGCTGCTGCTGGTGTTGTTCTTCGCGGTGATTTTCGGTGTGGGCACCCAAGGCGCGGTGATGGCGATCGGGTTCGCGCTGGCCCCGCAGTTCGCCCGGCTGACCCAGACGTTGTCGGCTTCGGTGGCCGGACGGGACTTCGTGTCCGCCGCTCGCGTGGCCGGAGTGGGCCGGATCCGGTTGCTGTTCCGGCACATTCTGCCGAACATCGGCGAGCCGCTGGCGGTCAACGCCACCATCGGCGCCGGTGGTTCGCTGCTCGCGTTCTCCGGGCTGTCGTTCCTCGGGATCGGTGTGCAGGCCCCGGATTACGACTGGGGACGGCTGCTCAACGAAGGCCTCAACGGCATTTACGTCAACCCGGCGGCGGCGCTCGCGCCCGGTGTCGCGGTGGTCCTCGCGGGACTCGCGTTCAACCTCTTCGGCGAGACCGTCGCCGGAGTGATCGGCGTGCGGACTCGGTTGCCGCGGCTCACTCCTCGCGCGCTGCGAAAGTCCAAAATGGACACGACTGCCGCGGACGAGGCTGTGCTGGTCGTCGAAAACCTCGAAGTCGCTTTCCCCCGCCCGACCGGTTGGACGGTTCCGGTGCGCGGCGTGAGCTTCACCGTACGAGCGGGCGAGGCGATCGGCGTCGTCGGCGAATCCGGTTCCGGCAAGAGCTTGACCGGCCTCGCGGTGTCCCGGCTGATCGAAGCGCCCGGTTCGGTGACCGCGGACCGGCTGGACTTCGCCGGAACTCCCGTGCTCACCACGCCGGAACGCGAATTGCGGACGCTGCTCGGGACGTCGCTGGCGATGGTGTTCCAGGACCCGATGACGTCGTTCAACCCGACCCGACGGATCGGCCGTCAGCTCGCCGAGGTTTCCGAACAGCACCAAGGACTTTCGCGGGCGAAGGCGTTCGAGCGGGCCGTCGACCGGCTGCGCGCGGTACGCATTCCGGCGGCGGAACGGCGGGCGAAGCAGTACCCGCACGAGTTCTCCGGCGGGATGCGGCAGCGCGCGATGATCGGCATGGGCTTGATGGGCGACCCGCGGCTGATCATCGCGGACGAACCGACAACGGCGCTGGACGTGACCGTGCAACGGCAGTTGCTGCGGCTGCTGGCCCAGACCCGCGCCGAACGGGACACCGCGATCATTCTGATCAGCCACGACATCGCGGTCGTCTCCCAGACGTGCGAACGGATTCTGGTGATGTACGCCGGACGGATCGTGGAGGACCTGCCCGCCGCCGGTCCGGACATCACGCCGCGGCACCCGTACACGCGGGCGCTGCTGGCCACGACGATCGACCTGGAGACCGACCCGGACGCGCCGCTCGCGGTGATCCCCGGCCGTCCGCCGGAACCGGACCAGATGCCGACCGGCTGCGCGTTCGCGAGCCGCTGCCCGTTCGCGACCGACCAGTGTCGCGAGGAGGACCCGGAACTGACCGTGCTCGCACCGGAACACCGGGTGGCGTGCTGGCATCCGGATGCGGCACTGTCGGAAGAGGCGGGACTCGTTGTGGCGGGAGGCGCGGAATGACCGCCTCGTTTCACGCCCGCCGGCCAAAGTCCGTGAGGGGAACCCTGAGGGAATCAGAGTCCCTCAGGGTTCCCCTCACGGACCGCCGAGCGGGGCAACGGCCGGACGAGGGAGGAGCGGAATGAGCGAGTTGGTTTTCGACTCGGTCAGCGTCCGATACGGCGGACGGCGCGGGCTCACCGCGGTGGACGGCGTATCGCTGACCGTCCCGGCGGGCAAGGTCGTCGGCCTCGTCGGCGAATCGGGCTCCGGCAAATCGACGCTCGCCCGGGCGGCCGTCGGACTGTCGCCGGTGAGCGCGGGCCGGGTGCTGCTCGGCGGCGTGGACGTGCGGAAACTCCCGCGCCGACGCCCGCTGCAGATGGTGTTCCAGGATCCGTACTCCTCGCTCAACCCGCGGATGACCATCGGCGAGTCGATCGCCGAAGCCATGCCGCGCGGGACGAACCGCCGCGAGGAGGTCGCCCGGCTGCTGGAGCTGGTGAACCTCGATCCGGAACGGGCCGGGCACCTGCCAGGCCAGCTGTCCGGCGGCCAACGGCAGCGCGTCGCACTCGCCAGGGCGCTCGCGGGTCAGCCGGAAGCATTGATCGCCGACGAAATCACCTCCGCGCTCGACGTTTCGGTGCAAGGCGCGGTGCTCAACCTCGTGCGTGAAGTGCAGCGGCAACTCGATTTGTCGATGCTGTTCATCTCGCACAACCTCGCGGTGATCCGGTATCTCAGCGATTTCGTCGCAGTCATGTACCTCGGCCGGATCGTCGAAGCCGGACCGGCCGAGCAGGTGCTCACCGATCCGCAGCATCCTTACACCCGCGACCTGCTCGACGCGGCCCCGTCGGCGCACAAGCCGCTGTTCGACCTCGAACCCGGCGCGACCGCGGACGCGGAACCGGCCGATCCGCACCATCCGCCCGCCGGGTGCCGGTACCACCCGCGCTGCCCGGTCGGCCCGCTCGTGCGGAGCGACCGCGAGATCTGCCTGCGGGCCGATCCGGCCGAGGACTCCGCGCCCCGGCGGCACGCGTCGGCCTGCCACTTCAGCGAAAGCGAATCCGAGGGCCACGAGCCCGCGATTTCTCAAGGAGCCAGCGTATGACCCGCCGTCTCGGCATCGATGACCTGTACGACCTCGCCGCGCCCAGCCAGCCCGCGCTGTCGCCGGACGGCAGCCGGATCGTCTACGTGCTGCGGACCGCGGACCGGGAGGAGGACCGGAACGTCGACGCGCTCTGGACGGTCGGCACTTCTTCCGGCGAGGCCCGCCAGCTCACCCGCGGAAACGCTGACGCGGCACCGAAATGGGCCCCGGACGGCTCCCGGCTCGCGTTCCTGCGCGCCCAGGACGGTCCGCCGCAGGTCTGGGTTCTCCCGGCAGACGGCGGCGAGGCCGAGCAGCTCACCAAGCTTCCGCTCGGCGCGGGCGCGCCGGTGTGGAGCCCGGACGGCAGCAAGATCGCGTTCTCCGCGGCGATCGACCTCGCCGCGATTGTCGAGGCACCGCCGGCGAACACGCCGATCGTCGCCGAGCGGCTGGACTACAAGTCCGACGGCCCCGGTCTGCTGAAGACCCTCCGCAGCCACATCCACGTCCTCGATGTCGCCACCGGCGAAGTCCAGCAGCGCACCTTCGGCGACTGGCACGCGGGCCAGCCCGCCTGGTCGCCGGACGGCAAGCACGTCGCGTTCACCGCGTCCCTGGACGACGACGCCGACCTCACCTTCCGGTCCTCCGCCTACGTCCTCGACGTCACCGAGCGGAACGCCGAACCGCGGCTGGTCGGCACCGACCAGGGCATGGCGGGCACGGTCGGCTGGACCGCCGACGGCAAGGCGCTGCTGGTGGTCGGCCGCACCGACACCATCACTGGGAACCTCGGTCTGCTGCGCGTTCCGCTGGACGGCGGCGAGACGGTCAACCTCGCTGCCAGCCTCGACCGCAACGTGATGTCCGGCGGCCCCGGCTACCCGGGCGCGCTGCCGCAGCTGAACGAAGCAGGCGACGTCGTGCTGTTCGCGATCCGCGACCGCGGCTGCACGCATCTGTACGAAGTGGACCTTGCCGGTGGAGACCCGCGTCCGGTGCTGGTGGGCGACGGCAACGTGGTGTCCGGAGTGGACTTGGTCGGTGACCGAGCCGCGATTGTGTTGGCTACCAGCGAATCCTTCGGTGAAGTCGCCGTTCTCGACCGTGCCACGGGTTCGGTCGACGTGCGCACGAAGCACGGCGACGCAGTGTCCGAAGTGGAATTGTTCGGCCGCGAGTCGCGCGAATTCACGATCAGCGACGGCACTGTCGTCCAGGGCTGGCTCATCCGCGACACCGAACGCACCGGCCCGCAGCCGTTGCTGATCGACATCCACGGCGGCCCGCACAACTCCTGGAACGGCGCGGCGGACTCGATTCACCTGTACCACCAAACCCTTGCTTCGCGCGGCTGGGCCGTGCTGCTGATCAACCCGCGCGCCAGCGACGGCTACGGCGAAGCGTTCTTCACCGCGGCGATCGGCGCGTGGGGCAGCGCGGACGCACCGGACTTCCTCGAACCGATCGACCAGCTCGTCGCCGAAGGTCTCGCCGACCCGGACCGCCTCGCCGTCACCGGCTACAGCTACGGCGGCTACATGACCTGCTACCTCACCAGCCGCGACGACCGCTTCGCCGCTGCCGTCGCCGGTGGCGTGGTCAGCGATTTGACCAGCCTGGCCGGGACCTCCGACGGCGGCCATTACATGGCGGTCAACGAATTCTCCGGGCTTTCCTCGGGCAAGTACGAGAAGTCCTCGCCGCACGCGCAGGTCGAGCAGGTCCGCACGCCGACGCTGATCCTCCACGGCGGCGAAGACGTCCGGTGCCCGGTCGGTCAGGCGGAGCAGTGGTTCACCGCGCTGCGCGAGCGCGATGTGCCGTCCCGGCTGGTGCTGTACCCGGGCGGCGCGCATCTGTTCGTTTTGGACGGTCCGCCGTCGCACCGCGCCGACTACAACCAGCGCGTGGTCGATTGGGTCGAGCAGTACGCCGGTTCGCGGGTGCCGATCGACGCCGCGCACTGGAGCCGTCGCCTGGCGGAGCTGGCCCGCAAGCACGACGTTCCCGGTGCGTCGCTGGGCATCCTGCGCGTCGACACCGGCGAGGAGGTGTTCGCGACCCACGGCGTGCTGAACAAGGCGACCGGCGTCGAGGTCACCGAGGATTCGCTGTTCCAGATCGGCTCGATCTCCAAGGTGTGGACGTCGACCGTGGTGATGCAGCTCGTCGACGAGGGCCTGCTCGACCTCGACGCGCCGGTCCTCGACGTGCTGCCCGAACTGCGGCTGTCCGATCCCGAGGTGACCAAGAGCGTCACCATGCGGCACCTGCTGACCCACACCAGCGGCATCGACGGCGACATCTTCACCGACACCGGCCGCGGCGACGATTGCGTCGAGAAGTACGTCGACCTGCTGGAGGACGCCGCGCAAAACCACCCGCTCGGCGTGACTTTCTCCTACTGCAACTCAGGTTTCATCCTCATGGGCCGGGTGATCGAGAAGCTCACCGGGAAGACCTGGGACGCCGCGATGCGGGACAAGCTGTACACCCCGCTCGGCCTCACCCGCACCGTCACGCTGCCGGAGGAGGCGCTGCTGTTCCGCGCCGCCGTCGGCCACGTCGCGCCGGACGGCGAGGACCCGGCTCCGGCCCCGGCCTGGCAGTTGCCGCGCTCGGCCGGACCGGCCGGCCTGATCACCGCGCGCACTGCGGACGTCCTCGCCTTCGCCCGCCTGCACCTGGCCGGCGGCCTGACGGCGGACGGCACGCGGATCCTGTCGGCGGAATCGGCTGCCGCGATGGCGGAAAAGCAGGCGGACGTCCCGGACAAGCACACCCTCGGCGATTCGTGGGGCCTCGGCTGGATCCGCGACGACTGGAACGGCCGCCGCGTCATCGGCCACGACGGCAACACGATCGGCCAGTCGGCGTTCCTGCGCCTGCTGCCGGACGCGGGCCTCGCGGTCACGCTGCTGACGAACGGCGGCCACGCGCGGGATCTGTACACCGAGCTGTACCGGGAGATCTTCGCCGAACTCGCCGACGTCGCCATGCCGCGTCCGCTCGAACCCCCGGCCACGCCGGTGACCGTGGACGGGAGCCGGCACCTGGGCGTGTACGAACGGGCCGGCGCGCACGTCGAGGTGGTGGAGCGCGAGGGCGGTTTGCGCGTCGTGTACACCACCACCGGGCCGCTGGCGGAGCTGATGCCGGACAAGGTCCAGGAGTTCGACCTGGTGGCGGTCTCGGACACGCTTTTCGTGCTCCGGATGCCGGGCGGGCAGTTCTGGACGCCGGTGCTGTTCTACACGCTGCCGACCGGCGAGCAATACATGCACTTCGGCGCGCGGGCGACGCCCAAGGTGGCCTGACACTCAATACCAGGACCTCAAGGCTGTGCTGCGGACACGCTTTCGGCGTGTTTCCCCAGCTCAGCTGGTTCGATCCGGTTGAACGCAGGTCGTCGTAGGCCCCGGATCCGGGAGCGGACGCCGGGTTGTGGTCCGTGAAGGGCTCCTTGAGGGAATCAGATTCCCTCAAGGAGCCCTTCACGGACTTCGGGACCCAGCCACATGGCCGCAAGCCGGGCATTCCGGTGCGTCACTCCGAGTAAGCTCGGCTCGTGCCGGAAATCCGCCCGAGGCCCGCGGTGGTCGCGCAGATCGTGGAGAAGCGGGGCCATCTCGCGCACGGGGACGGCATCGCGCCGCACCGGCATGTCCAGGGCCAGCTGCTGTATCCGTCGGCGGGCGTCCTCGCCACCACGACCGAGCGCGGCACCTGGGTCGCTCCGGCCAACCGGGTCGCGTGGACACCGCCGGGTTTCGAGCACTATCACCGTGCGTACGGCCAGACCGAAGTCCGGGTGCTGGAGTTCTCCGGGGAACTGTCGGCGTCGCTGCCGGACCAGCCGACCGTGTTCGAGGTGTCGCCGCTGCTGCGGGAGGCGTTGCTGGTCCTCACCAGCGGCCGGACCCTTCGCCCGGAGGCCCGGGAGCGGTTGCGCGGCGTGGTCGTGGACGAGCTGGTCGTCGGCCCCGACGAAGCGATGTACCTCCCCGCCGCGTCCGACGACCGCCTGCGTGCGGTCACCGACCTCCTCCACACCAACCCCGCGGCGTCGCTGACCCTGGCCGAGTTCGGCCGCACTGTCGGGGCAGGGGAGCGGACCTTGAGCCGCCTGTTCCAAACCGAGCTGGGGATGAGCTTTCACCAATGGCGCAGCCTGTTGCGCGTGCAGCACGCGCTCATCCGGCTGGCCGAGGGCGACGCCGTCATCGACACCGCCGCCCGGCTCGGGTGGGCCAATCCCACCAGCTTCATCGAAGCGTTCACCACCGTGGTCGGCCAGACGCCTGGCCGCTATCAGCAGGAACTGCGCCGCGGCGACCGGTGAGGTTTGGCGGGTTTCCGGCAGACCTAGTCGGGCTGCTGGTACCGCTGGCGGCCGAGTTCCTGCGAACCTGGAGACATGACCGCAACACCGTCCGAAGTGGACGAGAAGACCACCGTAGTGATCGTGGGCGCCGGAGTCGCCGGGCTCACCCTGGGAATTTTCCTGCTGCACAGCGGAATCGACTGCGTCATCGTGGAGAAGCGCAGCCGGGAATACGTCGAACAACGCCAGCGAGCCGGAGTCATCGACACCCGGGCCGCTCGGATGTTCCGTGCGCACGGCCTGGAAGACCGGGTCGTCGGCGGCGTCCCGACCCAGCCGGTGCTGAACTTCCGCATCGACGGCGAAACGCGCCCGCTCGCCCTGGACACGAACGACCAAGGCGACGGACGGTTCTGTCCTCAGCAGGTATTGGTCCGGAACCTGATCGAAGTTTTTCTCGCGGACGGAGGAGATCTCCGCTTCTCCACGGAGGTTTCCATCGAGAATCTCGACCGCCCGCTGGTGCGTTGCGCAGGAAACCAAACGATCGCCTGCGAGTTCATCGCCGGATGCGACGGAGACCGAGGCGTCAGCCGAGCCGCGATCCCCGAACTCACGCGCTACACCCACGAATACGGCTACGCGTGGCTGACGGTATTGGCGGAAGTGCCCGCCAAGCACCAATCCATGATGGCACTCCACCGCCGTGGCTTTGCCGGACAGTTCGCCCGAGGCCCGCAAGCGAGCCGGTTCTATCTGCAATGCCCGCTGGATAGCTCCCTCGAGGAATGGACCGACGACCGCATCTGGACCGAGATCGAAGCCCGTTTCGAGGAACCCATGACCCGGGGCACGATCGCCAGCACCCAATTGGTGCCGCTGCGAAGCGTGGTGCACAGCACGATGAATCACAGTCGCCTGTACCTCCTCGGCGACGCCGCGCACATCGTTCCGCCGATGAGCGCGAAAGGAATGAACCTGGCGTTGCACGATGCCGAGTTGTTCGCGGACGCCGTTGTCCGCTACCGGAAAGAAAAGGATTCAAGCCTGCTCGACAGTTATTCGGCTACCGCGCTGCGGCACGTCTGGAAATACCAGGCTTTTGCGAACTGGTGGACCGAATTGGTGCACAATGCCGGTGACTCCTCCTGCCAAGGTGAGTTCCGACGGCAAGCCGCGCGTGCGGAGTTGAAGGGGTTGTTCGAGCCCGGCCCGGCAAACCGTTTGCTGAGCGAGTTCATCGCCGGGCTCGCCTGATCAATCCTTGCGCCGCGCCAGGAAACGCACCAGCAGCAACACCAGGCACACCCCCGCTATACCGCCGCCGATGTACCGGTAAGTGTCCTCCAGACCGGCGAACTGGCCGATCGAATTGGCGGCGGCACCGGCGAGAAAAACCAGCCACAGCAAGGCAGTAACAACAGGGCCGCCGGCGGTGCGGCTTCGGGAAGTCTCCATGCCGAGAACACTATGGACCGACGAGGGCGGCAACCACGCCGTAGACCCCCAACTTCGTGGTAGCGCCTGCGCTACCTCTTCCCGTTCAAATAAGCCAGCACCGCCAGCACCCGCCGGTGTCCGCTGTCCTCCGGCAGGCCGAGTTTCGCGAAGATGTTGCGGATGTGCTTGAGCACCGTCCCGTCGCTGACCACCAGCAGTTCCGCGATCGTGGCGTTGTTGTACCCCTCCGCCATCAGCCCGAGCACCTCGCGTTCGCGCGCGGTGAGGGCGTCGATCGGGTCGCGGCGGTGGGCCAGCAGCTGGGTCACCACCTCGGGGTCCATCGCCGTGCCGCCTTCGACGACGCGGTGCAGCGAGTCGAGGAACTTGGCGACCTTGCCGACCCGTTCCTTGAGCAGATAGCCGACCGCGCCCTTGCCGTCCGCGAGCAGTTCGGCCGCGTAGCCGGTCTCGACGTGCGCGGACAGCACCAGCACCGGCAGCCCGGGGTGCAGCTGCCGCGCTTCCACGGCCGCGCGCAGGCCCTCGTCGGTGTGCGTCGGAGGCAGCCGGACGTCGGTGATCACCGCGTCCGGGCGGTCTTCGCGGACGAACGCGAGGAACTCGCCGGTGTTGTCGAAAGCGGCGGCGACCTCGATGCCCGAGGTGTCCAGCAACAGCACCAAACCTTCTCGCAGCAGGGCGTCGTCCTCGACGATCACGACCCGCATGGCAACTCCACTTCCAGAACTGTCGGTCCACCGGGCGGGCTCGTGAGCGTGACCGTCCCGTCGAAGGCCTCGGCGCGTTTCCGGATCCCGGCGAGTCCGCTGCCTTGGGATTCGTCCGCGCCGCCGCGGCCGTCGTCGCGGATTTCGATCCGCAGGGTGTCGATGGTGCCGTCGAGCGTAATCGACGCCTGTTCAGCGCCGGAATGCTTGGTCACGTTCGCCAGCGTTTCAGCGACGATGAAGTACACCGCAGCCTCCACCGCGGCCGGTCGGCGCGCGCTGCTGCGAACGTCCACAGTGCACGGAACCGCGCACCGGTCGGCGAGAGCGGTGATCGCGCCGTCGAGGCCGCGGTCGGTCAGCAGCGGCGGGTGGATGCTCCGCACGACGGTGCGCAATTCGGCGAGGGCTTCGGTCGCCGCGTCCTGCGCCTTGCCGAGCAATTCCCTGGCCTTGGCCGGATTCCCTTCGAAAAGCTGATCAGCGACGCCGAGCTGCAGCACGACCGCGGACAGCCGCGCCTGCGTCCCGTCGTGCAGATCACGTTCAAGACGGCGGAGTTCGGCACCGTGCGCCTCGAGCGCGGCGGCGCGGGTCGCGGTCAGTTCGACGACCCGGTCGGTCAGCGAGGCGCCGGGCCGCGGACCGAGAAGCGCCCGCGTCGCGAGTGCTTGCCAGCGCGCCAGCGGCGAAGCCCAGAAGGTGAGCGCGATCATGACGATCCCGCTGAAAACACAGAGCGCGGCCGACGGCCAGGAGTTCACCATGAATTCCAGCGAGCTCTGGATCCCGCCGGGCACCAGCCACCAGAACACGCCGGTGAGGATCTGGCGCAGCCCGCCCAGCGGCAGGCTGAACGCGAGCACTCCGACGATGAAGCCGACCACGGCATGCACCGCCAGCCACGCGAGATCCCGCAGGCTCGCCGGGTCGCGGATCGGCGAAACGTTGGCATACGGCTCGGCGATCGGCTCGCCGAGCCTGCGGCCGGCCCGGCGGCGTTCGAAGCGCAGCGGGTAGCGGATCAGTTTCAGCGCGACCGGGAGCGCCGGGATTCCGACGCCGATCAAGCACGTCGCGAGCACGATGGCCATCGCGAAAAAGAGCAGCATGGCGAGGAACGAGGTCGCGGCCCCCACCAGCAGATAGCGGAGTCCGGACCACCACGAGCGCAGCCGGTTTTTCACTCCCGCATTGTCCCATTAGGACCTCCCCACCGGGCGTGGTGGTGCCTGCGCTACCCCCAAGACTCCCGCGCTCGGGATCGTTTCCGCGCGCCCGCCGCCATAGCTTCGATACCGACAGAGAATCCGCTGGTCCGAGGAGCGACACGAAGATGAACACAGGCGGTACACACGCCCTGAGGCTGGAAGCGGTGCGCAAGATCTACGGCTCCGGCGACGGCGCGGTCACCGCGCTGGACGGGGTGTCGGTCGGGATCCAGCGGGGCTCCTTCACCGCGGTCATGGGGCCGTCGGGATCCGGCAAGAGCACCTTCCTGCACTGCGCGGCTGGTCTGGACCGGCCGAGTTCGGGTCGGGTGCTGCTCGGCGAAACCGAGCTCGGCGGGCTCCGCGAGCGGTCGCTCACCGAATTGCGCCGGACCCGGATCGGGTTCATTTTCCAGGCCTACAACCTGCTGCCGTCGCTGAACGTGCTGCAGAACATCACCCTGCCGATGCGCCTCGCGGGCAAGAAACCGGATGCCCGCTGGCTGCGCGAGATCGTCGACGGGGTCGGCATCGCGAAGCGGCTGGAGCACCGCCCGGCGGAGCTGTCCGGGGGACAGCAGCAGCGCGTCGCGATCGCCCGCGCGCTGATCACCCGGCCGGAGGTCGTGCTCGCCGACGAACCGACCGGCGCGCTCGACACTCGCACCGCGCGCCAGGTGCTCGACCTGTTGCGCACGGTCGTCGACCAGATGGGCCAGACCGTGTTGATGGTCACTCACGACCCGGTCGCCGCGTCCGCCGCGCACGGCGTGCTGTTCCTCGCCGACGGCAAGCTCGCCGGCCATCTCCCGCAGCCGACCCCGGAGCGGGTCGCCGAGCGGATGACCCACCTCGGGGAGTGGTGACCGCCATGTGGTCGTTGGCTTTGCAGACGACGAAGGCCCGGCTGAGCGGGTTCGTCGGCGCGTTCATCGCGATCCTGTGCGGCACCGCGCTCGTCTCGGGCTGCGGAATCCTCATGGAATCCGGTCTTCGCGCCGGAGTCCCGACCCAGCGCTACGCCGAAGCCGCGGTGGTGGTCGGCGGTCCGCAGACCACGAAACCGCCTGGCGCGGATTTCGGCGAGTCCGAGCAGATCAGCGAACAGACCACGGTGCCGGAGACGCTGATCTCCAAGATCGCCGAAGTGCCCGGCGTGCGCCAGGCGGTGCCGGAGCAGGACTTCCCGGCTAACGTCGTGACGTCCGGCGGCCAGGTGCTCACCGGCCCGGACGGCGCCCAGTCGCGCGGGCACAACTGGGACGCGGCCGTGCTGGCCCCGTTCTCGTTGCGCGAAGGCCACGCTCCCGAAGCGTCGAACGAGGTCGTTCTCGACGCGGAGTTGGCGGCCCGCGGCGGCGTTTCCGTCGGCAGCACGGTGCGGATCTCGACCCGTTCCACGCCCATGGACTTCCGCGTCACCGGCATCGCCGCGCCCAAAACCGGCAACGGCTTGCCGCGACAGTCGGCCTTGTTCTTCTCCGCCGGGCGCGCCGCTGATCTGTCCGGGAAACCCGGGCAGGTGCACGCGATCGGCGTGCTGGCCGCGCCCGGAGTGTCCACGGGGGATTTGGAAAGCCGCATCAGCGAGGCGGTCAGCGGGCAACCGGTCACGGTGACGACCGGCGTCGGGCGCAGCACCGTCGAATTCCTCGACGTGAGCCAGACCCGGGTGCTGCTGTTCGCCCTCGCGGGTTCGTTCGGCGGGTTCGCGATCCTGGTCGCGGTGTTCGTCGTGTCGAGCACGCTGGCCTTGGTGATCAACCAGCGTCGCCGGGAATTCGCGCTGTTGCGGGCGATCGCGGCCACGCCGAAGCAGATCCGCAAGCTGATCAGCGCCGAGACCATGCTGATCGCCGTCACCGCCGGAGTGTTCGGCGCGGGCTTGGGCGTCGCCGTGGCCTACGGACTGCGCAACGCCTTCTCCCAGATCGGCGTGATTCCGCCGGACTTCGACCTCGCGGTCGGCCCGGTCCCGCTCGTCGTCGCGTTCCTGCTCGGGTTGGGCGCGGCGCGGCTGGCCGCCTGGTCGGCGGCGCGGCGTCCGTCCTCGATCCGCCCGATCGAAGCGCTCGGCGAGGCAGCTGTCGAACGTCGTGAACTCGGCCGGAGCCGCCTCCTCATCGGGTGGCTGCTGGTGCTGGCCGGCTTCGGCGGCGCGACCGTCCCGATGTACGTGACCGGCGACGGTGCGCTCGCGGCCTCCTCGATGTCCGCGCTGGTGGTCGTGATCGGGCTCTCGGTGCTCGGGCCGAAGGTGGTCGCCTTCATGACCCGGATCATCGCCCCGGTCTACTCCGGCGTCTCGCGGATCAGCGGATACCTGGCCGCCGCGAACAACCAGGCCAACGCCCGGCGGCTCGCGTCGGCGGTGACTCCGGTGATGCTGGCGGTCGCCTTCGCGATCTCGATGTTCTACAGCCAGACGTCGTCCGCGGCGGCCAGGCAGGAACAGGCCGTCCGGTCGACCACCGCGGACCACGTCCTGACCAGCACCACCGGTGCGCTGTCCCCGGAAGTCGCCGCGGCGGCACGGGCGATCCCGGGCGTCGCGGCGGCCACCTCGGTGGTCCGCACCGACGTCGTCACCACGGTCCCCGAGGAGAAGCGGCTGCGCGTCATGAAGTACCCGGCGCAGGGGCTGGACGGCGACCAGGTGCGCGGCGTGCTCGATCTCGGTGTGGTGTCGGGGAATCTGGCCGACCTGCGCGGCGACACCGTCGCGATGAGCAAGGGCGAAGCCGATTGGTACGACAAGAAAATCGGCGACGACGTCGACTTCTGGTTCGCCGACGGCCGCCCCGCGAAGGTGAAACTGGTCGCGGTCTACACGCACAACCAGGCGTTCGGCGAGTACGTCCTGCCTGCCGACCTGGCCCGCTCGCACACCGGCGACCGGATGGACAATTCCGTTCTGGTGCGCCAAGACCCGAATGCCGACCCGGCCGCGATGACCGCCGCGCTCCGCGAGCTCAGCACTCGCTATCCAGGCCTGACCGTCGCGCCCGGCTCCACGGTGTCCGCCGCGGCCAACTCCGCGAGCCAGCAGCAGTTCTACCTGAACCTGGTCGCGGTCGGCGTGATCCTCGGCTATGTGGTGATCTCAGTGGCCAACACGCTGGTGATGACCACGGCGCAGCGATCGCGGGAATTCGCGCTGCTTCGGCTGATCGGCACCACGCGAGGCCAGGTCGTGCGGATGATGCGCCTGGAAGCGTTGACGACCGCCGGAGTCGCTGCGTTGCTCGGCACGGTGGTAGCGGCGATTCCGTTGGTACTGCTGAATCTCGCGACGCGCGGCACACCGCTGCCGTCCGGAACGCCCGCGGTGTTCGGCGGAATCATCGCCGGAGCTTTCCTGCTCAGCCTGGTCTCGCTCGGTCTGTCCACTCGGGTCACCTTGCGCGCCAAGCCCATCGACGCCATCGGCCTCCGCGAATAAAAGGAAGAACCTTGCTGAAACAGCTTTCGGCGGCAGTCCTCACCGCGGCGGGCCTGCTCCTGCCCGCCGCGGCGGACGCCTCGCCGGCCCGCTTCCTCGACCAGTCCACGATTCCCGATCTGCAGCGCGCGATGGACCGCCGGCAGTTGACGTCGGAACAACTGACGCGCGGCTACCTGCGCCGCATCGAAGAGCTGAACCCCCGGTTGCACGCCGTCGTGCAAACCAATCCGGACGCACTGGCGGCGGCGAAGGAGAGCGACGCCCGCCGCCGGCGGCACTCCGCTCGTGGTGCCCTGGATGGAATTCCCGTGCTGCTGAAGGAAAACACTGACACCGCGGATCGGCAGACCACCACCGCCGGCTCGACCGCGATGCTCGGCTCGCGTCCGGCCAAAGACGCCGTCCTGGTCCAGCACCTGCGCGCCGCTGGTGCGGTGGTGCTCGGCAAAACGAACCTGTCGGAATGGTCGAACTTCCGCTCGACCGCGCAGATCCCTGGCTGGAGCGGGGTCTCGGGACAGACGCGCAACCCTTATGCGTTGGACCGCAGCCCCTGCGGTTCGTCGAGCGGCTCGGCCGTGGCTGCGGCAGCCGGTCTCGCGACAGTCGCCATCGGCACCGAGACCGACGGTTCGATCGTGTGCCCGGCGGCCGCGACCTCGACCGTCGGCGTGAAAACCAGCCTTGGCGCGGTAAGCCGCAGCGGCGTCGTGCCGATCACCGCCCAGCACGACACCCCCGGCCCAATCGCGCGCAATGTCACCGACGCCGCGCTCACCCTCTCCGTGCTCGCCGACGCGGACCCAGCCTCGGCCGGTGCTGCGATCCCGAAGAACATTCTCCTGGATCGCAACGCCCTGCGCGGCAAGCGAATCGGTGTCTGGCGAAAGGGCCACACCGGCATCGACCAGCAAGCCGACCGTATCTTCGAGTCCACAGTGCACACTCTGCGCTCGCTTGGCGCGACGGTGGTCGACGGGGCAGACGTCGAGGACATCTCGTGGTCAGTCAAACCGGATCTCCTGCCCGCGTTGCTGACCGAGTTCAAGCACGACCTGAACGCCTACCTCGCCGCGACCCCTGGCGAACACCCGCGGAACCTGTCCGAGCTGATCGCCTACAACGACCAGCACCGCGACGTCGAAATGCCGCTGTTCGACCAAAATCTCTTCCTCGAAGCGAACGCGACCGACGGCAACCTGAACGACCAGACCTACCGCCGCCACCGCGCCGCCGCGACCGGCATCGCGCAACGTTCGATCGACGACGTGCTGGCGTCAAACGGCCTCGACGCGATCGTCACCCTGAGCGGGTTGCCCGCTTCGCCGCTGGACCGCCCGGGCGACGCGAGGTTCCTGAGCAGTACTCGCAACACTTCCGTCGCCGGTTACCCGAACATCACCGTGCCCGCCGGATTCGCGGGCCAGCTGCCGGTCGGCGTTTCGTTTGTGGGCACGAAATACCACGATGCGCAGTTGCTGGGCTTCGCTTACGCGTACGAGCAGGCTTCGCACGCGCGGCAGGCGCCGCGGTACCTGCCCGCCGCATAGACCGTCAGCTTCCCGGCGGCGTCCACGGACCCGCCGGGAGGCCGACCTGGCGGAGGACGTCGGCGAGGTTGTAGTAGTCGGTGAGCTGGCGGATCCGCTCGCCGCGCAGGTCGATCAGCGTGCTGACCGGGACGCGGAAGGACTTGCCGGTGGCGGGCCGGGTCTTGTCGAAGGCCCCGGTGTCGGTGCCGGAGAACGTCCAGCGCACCGCGATCCGGTCGCCGGAGCGGAACGCGTCCTGTACGTCGACGTGTGCGTTCCGGATGCTTCTCTCGGTGATCTCGACCCAGTTCGCGACGCCTTTCTGCCCGCTCATCGCGACCTGGAAGGCGTTGTCCTGGTAGGTGCCGTCGTCGGTGAACAACGAGGCCATCTTGGCGGCGTCGCCGGTGTTCCAAGCGTCTGCCCAGGCCTTGACGACGTGCGGGATTCGCTGGCTGACCTGGGCCTGAGCGACGCTGCCCGAGGTGAGCGCGGCCAGGACAGCGACAACTCCACCGACGACGACGTTGCGGATCTTCTTCATGACGTTTCCTCTCCGAGTTCGACTTACAGCTGTAACCATAGATGCATAACCTAACGCCCGTAAACCCATCTCGCTAACAGCTGTAAGCTTGCGGTCGTGAACGCACCAGAAGGCCGCGCCCGGAACCGCCGCGGCGAAGGCGCCCGGCTGCGGGAGGAGATCGTGCGGGCGGCGGCCGAGATCCTCGACGAAGGCGGTGGGGAGGACGCGGTCACCCTGCGCGCGGTGGCCCGGCGGATCGGCATCGCGGCGCCGTCCATCTACCGGCACTTCGCCGACCGCGACCAGATCCTGCTCGCCGTGGTGCAGGACGCGTTCGCCGAGCTGAAGGAACGCATCGAAGCCGGATTGGCCAGGGCAGACCGGCCGGACGCGCGGCTGCGCTCGGTGTGCACGACGTATCTGGACTTCGCGCTCGAACGCCCGAGGCGCTATCGCATCCTGTTCGGCGGCGTGTGGAATGCCGCACGGGCGGCCGAGAATCCGGAGATGGCCCCGGCGGCGGAGGAGATCGGACAGGAAGTGTTCGCCCTGCTGGCGCAAGCGGTGCAGGACTGCGCGGACGCTGGCCTGTCGCGCAGCACCTCCGCGTTCTCCGACGCGACGGCGCTGTGGGCCGGACTGCACGGCTTGGCCGAACTACGACCGGCGGCCCCGATGTTCCCCTGGCCGGAGGACGTTTTGGAAGTTCTGGTGGACCGGCTCGCCCTGCTGAACTAAGCCTCGCCCGACGGCTGTGCGCGAGACTCATCCGATACCGCACGACTGAGATCGCGTGCCGAAAGCCGTTCGGGCGCACTGCGATGCCCCGAGCCGCCCGCCCGCCCGCTCCGCGTGCCCGCCCGCCCGCACGCACGCCCGCACGCCTGCACGCCTGCACGCCTGCACGCCTGCACGCCTGCACGCCTGCACGCCTGCACGCCCGCACGCCCGCACGCTCCGCCCGCTCCGCGTGCCCGCACGCCCGCCCGCTCCGCGTGCGAGATGTTGCAGATGTCCGTGAGGGGAACCCTGAGGGACTCAGAGTCCCTCGGGGTTCCCTTCACGGACTTTCCCTTGCGCCCCGAACGCCACCTCGACGGCGCGGCATGCACCCAATGTCACCCCGGCGCGGAGCAGCCCCGGCCGCAAGGCCGAAACCGCCGCCGAATGTCCCGCTGATCGGGATCAACCGCCGAAATTCGCCCCCGGCGTCCGAACGGCCCAGCCTCCAGGCAAAACACCCTCGCGCCGTTAGCATTCCGTGACCAAGCCCCGACCCGGTGTATCGACGCCGTCAGTTTCTACCCTGGTCACCGGATTAATCGGGCACACTCACTCATTCGGGTTAACTACTTCGCTATCTTGGACCCCGTGGTGCACGCAAAGTCACGTTCCGCCCAGCGGGCGAGCCTTCGGCTGGGTGCCGTGGCCGTCGCCACGGTCCTCGGGGCCGGGCTCGCCGGGGCTTACGTCGGCCTGCAGCGGACCGCGGCGGCCGAGACCGCCAAGCCGGTGTCGAACGTCGCCGTCGCGCGCGGCGCCAGCGGCAGCGCGGGCAATGCCAGCAGCACGGTCAGCGGCGGCACCGGCGGCAAGGCCCCGGCGTCCTCGCAGGCGTCCGCGCCCGCACTGCCCGACCACCCGACCCCGTTCAGCGTCAAGCTGTCCTCAAAGGACATTCCGGAGAAGGGCGGCGGCGTCCGCACCGGCGGCTGCAGCGGTTCGCTGATCGCCCCGCAATGGATCGTCACCGCCGGACACTGCTTCCACGACCTCGACGGCACCCGCGTCAGCGGCAAACCCGACTACACGATGACCGCCGCGATCGGGAAGCTCACCGATTCAGACCCGCACGGGCACGTGCTGAAGATCGTCGACGCGCGCCAGTCCGCGGTCAACGACCTCGCGCTCGCCAAGCTGTCCGAGCCGGTCACCGACATCGAACCGCTCGCGCTTCCGGACGGCCCGCCGGATCCGGGCCAGCACACGACCTTCGTCGGCTGGGGTTCGCTGTCCTCCAAGGTCATCGTGCAGACCGACCACATCAAACGCGGCGATTTCCAGGTCGACGAAGTGCGCAAGAACGAGATCACCCTGGAGCCGCTGAAGAAGCGGACCGTCGAGAACAGCCCGTGCCCGGACGACTCGGGCTCGCCGTTCTTCGTGCCGATCAAGGGAAAGAACACGCTGATCGCGGTCGAGAACTTCGGCCCCGACTGTCCTCAGCCCGGCACCGAAACCGCGGCGCGCGTGGATCAGCTCGTGCCGTGGATCAAGGGCGAGATCGGCGAATAGTCCTCACCGGGGCAGCAACGCCGCCAACTCCCTCGCCGCAGCACGCAAAGCGGGCACGAACTCCTCCAGCTGCGCGACAGTCAGCCGATAAGCCGGCGCCGCGGTGGACAACGCGGCGATCGCGGTCCCGTCCGGCGTCCTGATCGGAACGCCGACCGCGCGGATGCCTTCCTCGTGCTCCTCGTCGGCGATCGCGAAACCGCGTTCGCGCACCGCCGCGATCTCCGCCGCGAACGCCTCGCGCGCGGTGATCGTGCGCGGGCCGAGCTCCGGCAGCTCCAGCGAAGCGACCAGCTCGTCCCGGTTCGACGCGAACGCGACCAGGCATTTGCCCATCGACGTGCAGTGCAACGGCCCCCGCGCCCCCGGCTCGCCGCGGATCTGCAGCCGCTGCGACCCCTGCACCGAGTGCACGTAAACCTGGTTGTGCCCGTCCAGCACCGCCAGCAGCGTCGGCTCGCCGGTCTCCGCGGACAGCTTCTGCATAACCGGCAGCGCGACGCCGGCGAACCCGCGCGCCTGCGACACCGACTGGCCCAGCTCGAACAGCCGGAGCCCCAGTGAATACCGCTTCGAAATCGGGTCGTTGCGCGCGAATCCCTCGCTCTGCAAGGAGCTGAGCAACCGATGCGTGGTGCTCACCGGGTATCCGGCGGCGCGCGCGAGCTCGGACAGCGGCACGCCTTCGGGGTAGCCGCCGAGCAGGGACAGCACCCGCAAAGCCTTGCCGACCATGTCCGCCATCGGACCCCCTTGACGTCCCGGGCGCGGCGACGCACACTGCCTCTCACCGCATTGCGGAATAGCTTTCCATATTACGGAAAGCGCGTCAAGGACTTGGGTCAGCGGCGACAGGAGTACCGGATGAACACCGTCGAGCAGGCGGGCACGCTCGGGAGGCAGCGGTGGCTGCGGCTGATCCCGATCGTCTTCGTCACCTACAGCCTCGCTTACCTCGACCGGTCGAACTTCTCGATCGCGACCGCGGGCGGCATGGCCGAGGACCTGAAGCTCACGAGCACGACGTCCGGGCTGATCGGCGCGTCGTTCTTCCTCGGCTACTTCCTGCTGCAGGTCCCCGGCGTCCTCTACGCCGACCGCCGCAGCGTGCGGAGCCTGATCTTCTGGTCGGTGCTCGCGTGGGGCGTCCTGGCGACCGCGCAGGGCCTGCTCAGTTCGGTGCCGGTGCTGATCGTGGTGCGGTTCCTGCTCGGCGCGGTGGAAGCGGCGGTGCTGCCCGCGCTCGTCGTGCTGCTCGCGCGCTGGTTCACGAAGGCCGAACGCGGACGGGCCAACGCTTTCCTGATCCTCGGCAACCCGGTCACGGTGATGTGGCTGTCGGCGTTGTCGGGGTATCTGATCGAGGCGACGTCCTGGCGCGGCATGTTCATCATCGAGGGAATCCCGGCGCTGATCTGGGCTTTCGTGTTCCGCGCGCAGGTCCGCGACCGGCCCGCCGACACGCAATGGCTCGACCCGGCCGGTCGTGACGCGATCGAGCGCGCGATCGCCGCGGAACAGGCGCAGCTTCCGGAACCGGCCGATCGTCCGGTGCGGGAAGCGTTGCGGTCCAAGGCGGTTCTGCTGCTGTCCGCGCAGTATCTATTGTGGAGCATCGGGGTCTACGGCTTCGTGTTCTGGCTGCCGTCGATCGTCAAGGCGGGCTCGTCCGCCGGAATCGGCGCGACCGGTTTGCTGTCGGCGATTCCGTACGCGTTCGCCGTGGTGGCGATGCTGATCAACTCGCGCAGCTCGGACCGATCCGGCGTGCGTCGCCGATACGTCTGGCCGTGGCTGCTCGCCGGGGCGGTCGCGTTCTACGGTTCATATCTGCTGGGCAAACAACATTTCTGGTGGGCGTTCGTCCTGCTGGCAATCGCCGCAGTGGCCTTGTACGCGCCGTACGGCCCGTTCTTCGCGTTGATTTCCGAACTTCTGCCGCAGCGGACCGCCGGGGTGGCGGTCGCGGTGATCAACGCCGCCGGCGCGCTTGGCGGGTTCCTCGGGACCTACCTGGTCGGCTGGCTCGAATCCGCCACCGGCAGCACGGCTGCCGCGTTCCTGATGCTGGCGGGGACAATGGCCGCAGCCGCGGTGCTGGTCGTCGCGGTTCCGGTGAAAACGAAGGAAAGGCGAGCATGACCGCGCGTGTACTGGTGCCCTGGTCCGACATTTCCGTTCCGGCCGAACTGAACGCGGTCGTGTGGGACGGCCGCGGCACCCCGCCGGACGGCCTCGACGACGTCGAGTTCTACGTTCTTCCCTACGACCAGGGCCCGGCGGCGGCGAAGCTCATCCCGCAGCTGCCGTCGCTGCGCGCGGTGCAGACGCTGTCGGCTGGTTACGACAACCTGCTGTCGCTCATCCCGTCCGAGGTGCAGCTGGCGAACGGCCGGGGCCTGCACGACCTCAGCGTCGCCGAGCACGCGCTCGCGCTGATCCTTGCCGCACAACGGTATTTCCCGCGCTGGTTCGCGCAGCAGCAGGCCGGTTCGTGGGACCGGGTGCACACGCGCTCGCTCGCCGACTGCCGCGTCCTGCTCGTCGGCTACGGCTCGATCGGCCGCGCCATCGAGCGGTACCTGGAAGCAGGCGAGGCCGAGGTGGTCCGGGTCGCCAGCACCGCCCGTTCCGGCGTGCACGGCATCGCCGAACTGCCGGATCTCCTGCCGAGCGCGGACATCGTGGTGCTGGTCCTGCCCGACACCCCGCAGACCCAGGGCCTCTTCGGTGCCGCGGAGCTGGCTCTGCTGCCGGACACGGCCCTGGTCGTGAACGTCGGCCGCGGCACCGCCGTCGACACCGACGCGCTCACCGCCGAGGTCTCCGCCGGTCGCTTGCGCGCCGCGCTCGACGTCGTCGACCCGGAACCACTGCCCGCCGACCATCCACTGTGGACGCTCGACGGCGCGATCATCACCCCGCACATCGCGGGCGGTTCGGACTCGTTCTATCCGCGCGCGAAGCGGCTGGCCGAACGTCAGCTCGCGCACTACGCGAAGGGCGAGCCGCTGGAGAACCTGGTCAACTGAGCACGGCCGCGATGGCGGGCTGATACGCGGCGATCTGGTCGGGCGTCCAGCGTCCGGCCAGATCGTGCGTGACGATCCGGTAGACGAGCGCGCGGATCAGCATCTGCCGCCATTCGGGCAGCTGTGCCCAGCGGTCGATGAGACCGGGAGTCGCTTGGTACCAGCACAATGCGTCGGCGACCGCCACGGCGGCGGCCCAGGCCGGGGGACGCCAGTAGACCGACCAGTCGATCACCGCGGGCGGCTCTCCCGGTGCGAAGAGGACGTTGCCGGGGAGATCGCCGTGCACCGCCTGCGCGGGTAGTTCGACCGGCTTCCGCTCAGCGAGCAGCGGGTCGAGAAGGCGTCGGGCGGCCGCCGAGGCATCGGGCGGCAACTCCTCCCAAGCGACCCGATCCCCGATCGCCCAGGGATCAGTCCGGCGATCGAGAAACTCCGGCCGGGGCAGCTGCGCGATCGCTTGATGAAACGCGATCCCGGCCCGAATGGCGTCGTCGGGCCGGGACGTGTCCAAGCGACCGGGAACCAGCCGGCTGGCCTCCCACCCCTGCGCGACCGGGTTGCCGCCGGATGAATTCCGGCCGTCGGCTCCCTCTCCGGCGATCCAGCCGCCGTCGCGAGTCCGCACCGGCCGGGCAATCCGAAACTCCGCCGAGCCGGTCACCGCCGCGAGCGCCTCCGCCCGCCACCGCGTTTCCGGAGCGAACTCCACCGGTTTCAGCACCACGTCCCCGGCGCGCCAAGTCCCGCCTTTCCCGCCTTCCAGCCGAACCGGATCGCCGTCGCAGCCGAACGCGGCCAGCACGTCCGCCGGGGGTCGCGTGAGCATCGTTGTGCGTCCTTTCTCGTGGGCCGTTTCCCGGTGTTCCCGCAGCTCCGCGCACACCTACCCAGAGCAACGCAAGGGGAGGAACGACTCCGACTGGTGGTATGAAAGCGCATTCAGGGGACCACCCACAGTGCACATGTGAGCCCTGTGTATGCTTCGCCATCGCTTGACTGGGTGGATTCTTCACCCGAATTGGTGGCCGTCGTGGTCGGGGAGATGTGGTCTCACGCGGTCCGTCGTTCGTGGTTCGGGACTGGATGGGAGAAAGCATGCACGGCAGGTCAATTCTGGTCCGGGGAGGGGCCGCGGTGGCTTCCGCGGCAGCGGCGCTCATGATCGCCGCGCCGGTCGCCCTCGCCGACGACAACGCCCCCACGGCGCGCAGCGGCGCGGCCTCGGGCACCTTGGAGCACGGCGGCACTTCGGGCTTCGACGTCAACGTCGCCGGCAAGGGCACGGTTCAGACGACGCTGTTCAACCTGAAGCTGTCCGACGGCGCCGTCTCGAAGATGTACTGCGTGCAGATCGAGGTCGGCGCGCGCTTCGGCGAGACGATGGTCGAACACGCCTGGAACGACTACCCCGACGCGAAGTCGCCGTTCCGCAAGAACAACAAGAACATCAACTGGGTGCTGCACCACAGCTACCCCTCCACGGACGCGGCGTCGCTCGAGAAGACGCTGACCGACAAGGGCGCCAAGCTCCACGACGGTCTGTCCACGAAGGAAGCGCTGACCGCGACGCAGGCCGCGGTGTGGCACTACAGCGACGGCAAGGACCTCGACGCCGAAAACCCGCTGGCCAACGGCTCCGCGGACGAAGCGGCCGACGTCCTCGCGCTGTACAACTACCTGACCGGCGACGCGAACACCGGCGTCGAAGAGAAGAAGCCGACGCTGAGCATCACGCCGGCCAAGGCAAGCGGCGAAGCGGGCACGAAGATCGGCCCGTTCACCGTCGCGACGACCGGCAGCGTCACCGACTTCACGAGCAAGCTCCCCGAGGGCGTGAAGGTCGTCGGCGAGAATGGCCAGGAGGTCAAGTCCTCGGCGATCAAGAACGGCACGAAGCTGTTCCTGGACGTCCCGAAGGACGCGAAGCCCGGCACGGCCGAACTCGCGGTGAAGGCCGCTGGTGACGTCAACACCGGTCGCCTGTTCGTGGCCAAGAACTACGCGGACAAGCCGGCGCAGTCGCTGATCGTGGCACAGTCGCAGAAGAGCACCGTCGAAGCCGCCGCGACCGGCACCTGGACCGAAACGGGCCCGGTGACCACCGCGCCCGCGACGACCGCCCCCGCGGCCGGCGGCAACAACTCGGGCCAGACCCCGCTCGCGAACACCGGCGTGAACGCCGCCCTGCCGATCGGCATCGGCGCGGCTCTTGTCGTTGCTGGCGGCGCGATGATCCTGGTGGTTCGCCGCCGTCGGAGCAACGCCTGATTTACCCCTTTGGTAATACGCACTAGCTGAGCGGGCCGGTCCTTTGAGGACTGGCCCGCTTTGCTATGTCGCGCAGCAACCGCACCACCCACCAGGACACTGCCGCCGCTGCACCGCTTGCGATCGCCGCCGCTAGCCTCCGCCGCTCCTCCGGACGGACCTCCGGGACCTTGCCCAGCTCCGTGAGGGCCACCTTCACGGACTCTGAGTCCCTCAGGGTTCCCCTCACGGACAGCTGCTGGCTGTGAGAGTCCCCTTCACAGACTTAGCCTCCCTCAAGGAGTCCTTTTACGGACCCGTCCACCCACAAAACCGCAGCCAGCGCACCCAGGCACCCACACCCCCCGCACCCCGATACGAAGCCAAAATGCGGTCTGGGGTGGCTTGTCAAGGCATCTTTCCCGCCTTGACAAGCCACCCCAGACCGTCATCACAATCAGGCTTCGGGGTGCCCCCCCAACCCGACCAGCGATGTGCGAAGCACGAGCAGTCAGTTAACGCAAGTAACCCCATCAGCAGTAATATCCGGCGCACTCCCCGCAGGAGGACCCTGCAAAACCGCCGGAGCAGAAGCCGGATGCACCCCAGAATCATCCGAATACTTCTGCCCCAAATAAACCCGGAAATGATCCTTCTCGAGAGAATTATCCGAAGCCACCGCCACCCCGCCAAGCTTCTCGCCGATAACCTCAGCCTGACTACGCTGCCCCCGCCCGTAGTACACAGTGGACGTCCGCCGAGTAGCGCTATTAGAAACGGATCCCCGAGAATACCCAGCAGCAGCAAGCTTGTCCGCAACCCGATTAGCCAACCCATCCACCCCAGACGAGTTGCGCACATCAACCACATAAGCAGCCAACGCAGGATCCCCAGCCGAAGAAGACGGCGGCGCACCAGCCGAAGAAGACGGCGCAGAAGCGGAACCAGTCTGCTCCCGAACGAACTTCTGCACCTGCTGAGGATCAACCTGCACGGCATCACCATCATTAGGCGTCTTCAATGTAATACTAACCACCGGCACGGTAACGAAGTTGATACTCCCAGCACTCATCCCGTGCAACTGCTGAGCAAACCCGAGCAAATCCCAGTTAGTATCAACAACAACAGCCTTCTTAACCGCCCCAATCAACGCATCCAACTTCCCCGGATCCGTCAACGTCCCAGCAGAAAGAATAGTCTTGGCCATGCTGGCCATGAAAACCTGCTGCCGCTTGATCCGATCCAGGTCCCCATTGGGCAACCCATGCCGCTGCCGAACAAACTGCAACGCCTGCGCCCCGGAAACATTCTGCGGCCCAGCCGGAAAATTAGCCCCGGAGTAACTATCCTTAACCGGAGCCTTGAGGCAAACCGGCACCCCGCCAACAGCCTGGCTGACATAGTAAAACCCAGCCAGATTGACAGCCGCATAATGCGTAATAGTCAACCCGGTCAACTGCTGCACAGTCTCAATAGCAGTCTTGGCCCCAGCCTGAGCCGAGTCAGTCTCCAGCTGCGCCCCGGACTCCCCCGCAGCCTTCAACTCGGTCTTCCGGGCAGTCTGCCCATAAGTATAAGCCGAATTGATCTTGTGCTTCCCGAACTTCCCGGCAAGCTGGACATAAGAGTCACGCGGGATAGAAATCGCCGTAGCATTCCCACCTCCGGCCGGGATATGCACGACGATCATCGTGTCAGTCGTATCCCCGCCGTCCTCTGCGCCGCCGGCGTGCAGCTGGTCGAGCACATCCTCGGGCAGCGGATTGCCCTCCGCGTCGGTGCGCGTGTCCAGGCCGACCATCAGGATGTTCTGCTCGCCCATCGGCGAACCGGCCCCGGCGCCGATCACGTCGGACCTGGTCAGTCCGTCGGTGATCTGGTTCAGCTTCGACCACGCGAAGGCCGTGCCGCCGAGGACAAGCAGCGAAACCACGGCCAGAAGCACCTGGGCGACGCGGAGCGCGCTGGTGGTCTTGCGACGACGCATCGGGGTTCCTCTTCCTGCCACGTCCGGTGGTCGAAAGACCCACGGTAGCGGGCGTCTCACCTGGAC
Source organism: Amycolatopsis albidoflavus (assembly GCF_039525725.1). Taxonomy (NCBI): domain Bacteria; kingdom Bacillati; phylum Actinomycetota; class Actinomycetes; order Pseudonocardiales; family Pseudonocardiaceae; genus Amycolatopsis; species Amycolatopsis albidoflavus. The sequence goes on along the minus strand of NZ_BAAAHV010000017.1, from coordinate 68,892 downwards.
GGGTTACCGCTTACCCCAAATTGCGGAGACGGCGCCCGGAATGTCGGACCGAGGGTGTACCTCCACCGAGGGTCCGGTCTCGACTCTCATTCTACAGGGATGTAGTTTTACTACAGTCGTGTAGAAGTCGAAAGGGGTGCCGGATGGCTCGCGTGGTGATCGTGTCCGCCCGGATCGGGGCAGGTCACGACGGTGCCGCCAGAGAGCTGGACCGGTGGTTCGCCGATCGCGGCGCGCACGTCGTCCGCGCCGATTTCCTGGACCTGCTGCCGGGAAGGCTTGGCGAGCTGCTCTGCGGCGCGTACCACCAGCAGCTCAACACGGTCCCGCGCAGCTGGGACTGGCTGCTCGGCGCACTCGGCACCCCGGCGCTGGCCGGAGTCGCCCGCCGGTTCGCCGGCCTCGCTACCCCGAGGCTGCGGGAACTGCTCGGCGACAACACCGACGTCGTCGTCTCGACCTATCCACTCGCCACGCACGCGGTCGCCCGGCTGCGGCGCTCGAACGAACTGACCGCGCCCCTGGTCGTCTACCTCACCGACCCGTCGGTGCACCGGCTGTGCGTCAGCCCGGACGCGACGCTCACCGTCGCTCCGAACGAAACCGCCGCCCGCCAAGCCAAAGCGCTCGGAGCCGGCCGCACTCTCGTCTCGCGCCCGCTGGTCGCGCCCGCGTTCCGGCCTTCCACCGGGATGACCGAACGGCTGCGGCTCCGGCTCGCCTTCGGCCTCCCGCACGACGGCCCGCTCGCGTTGGTGGTCGCCGGATCCTGGGGCGTCGGCCAAATCGGACAGACGGCGGACGACCTCCTCGCGACCGGACTCGTCGAGCCAGTCGTGGTCTGCGGCCGCAACGAGGCACTGGCCGAGAAGCTGCGGAAAACCGGACACCGGCACGTCTTCGGCTGGGTGGACAAGATGCCGGAGCTGATGCGCGCGTGCGACGTCGTGGTGCAGAACGCGGGCGGGCTGACCACATCGGAAGCACTCGCGACCGGCCTGCCGGTACTGACTTACCGCTGCCTGCCGGGCCACGGTCGTGCCAACGCCGCGGTGCTGCACGACGACGGCATCGTGCCGTGGGTCCACTCGCCAAGCGAACTGACCGAAGCGCTGGAGTGGTTGCTGCGACGGCCGGTCAAGGCAGCCGGATGATCCGCGGACTCGCCGCGGCGGCCGTCGCGCACGTGGCACCGGCGGCATTGTTCGTGCCGCAGCTGCGCCCGCCCCGCCTGGCCGGACGCGGCGACCCAGGCCACGTAGCACTGACCTTCGACGACGGCCCGAACCCGGAATCCACGCCGCAGTTCCTCCGAATCCTCGAGAAGCTGGACGTCCGCGCGACTTTCTTCGTGCTGGGCCGCGAGTTGGCGGCAGCGCCGGAACTCGGCCGGGAGATCGCCGCGGCCGGGCACGAGATCGCAGTCCACGGCTGGGATCACCGCTGCTTCCTGCGCCGCTCCCCGAAGGCGCTGCACGACGAGCTGGCCCACACCGTCGACCTGATCGAACTCGTCACCGGGACCCGGCCGCAGTGGCTGCGCGCGCCGTACGGAGTGTTCAGCGCAAGTTCCTTGGTCTCAGCCCGAATCCTCGGCCTTCGGCCCGTTTTGTGGAGTACCTGGGGATTCGACTGGACCAGCCGCGCCACTCCGCGCTCGGTCGTGCGCACTGTGTGCCGAAGGCTGACCGGCGGCGGAACGATCCTATTGCACGACTCCGACGTCGCCGCCGCGCCGGGAGCGTGGCGGTCAGCGCTCGGCGCAGTCCCGGTGCTGGTGTCGGAATGCCGGGAGCGTGGGCTCGCCGTGGGTCCCTTGCGCGACCACGCACGCGGCCTGCTGAGCGGTCTCGAGGCCGGTGTGCAGATCGGTGGCCGCGTCGAGTGTGCAAGCCGTCGACCAGGCGCAAGCACCGAGCACGACCGCCACGGCGACCGCCGCCAGTGGCTTTCGCCGAGAGCCTGACGACGGGGCGGACAGCAGCGCACGCACGCGCTGCGGCACCGGCCCGCCAGTCGCGGCAAGCGCGAGCGACGGCTGAGAACGGCTGGCCAGCGCGGCCTTCGCGACCGCCGTGGCCACCAGCTTCCGGTCGCCGACGCGGTCTGCGGCAGCTTCGTCCGCCCAGCGTTCCAGCGCGAACCGGGCCGCTGAACCGAGCGGCCGCAACACCGGATTGACCGTGGTGGCGACCGTGACGATCGCGGCGAAAACGTGGTGCCGCAGCCGCAAATGCGCGCGTTCGTGCGCGAGCAGCGCGCGGCGTTCCCGAGGCTCCAAAGCCGACAGCATCCCGCTCGACACCGCGATCCGGCCGCCGCCTCCGGCCACCGCGAACGCGACCGGTTCCTCGCCCGGCAGCAGCACGAAGCCAGCTTCGCGAGTGTGGGCGTTCAGCTCGGCGTGCACCTTCCGGTGCCAGCGCACGTACTGAATCGCCGCGCGCGTCAACGCGACCCCGGCGGCCACGAGCGCGATCCCGCTGACGATCGCCAGCGGCAGGTTCACCGCGTCGGCCCCGTGGAACGCGACCGCGGAGAAATCGCCCAGCTCGCCGACGAACGGCAGCTGCGCCAGACCCGCGGCCGCCAGGACCGCGAGCGTCGCCGTGCTGCCGACGGCGAGCACCAGCGCGGACCCGGCGAGCAGCCAGCTGCCCAGCCGCGGCGACAGCCGGGGCGCGACCCAGCGCGCGACCGGCCAGGAAGCCAGCGGCAGCAGCAGGGGAGCGAGCAGGTCGAGGTTCACGTCAGCCGCCGTTCTGGCGCAGAAGATCGCGCAGCACGCGCTCGTCCGAGGCGGACAGATTCGACACGAATTTCGCCAGCACGCTCGACCGGTCGGCTTCGGCGTCGAGCACCTTGCTCATCCGGCGGGCGGCGAGCCCGGGTTCGTCGTCGGCGGCGCGGTAGGTGAACGAGCGGCCCTGCTTCTCGCGGGTCGCCACGCCCTTCTCGAACAGCCGGGACAGGATCGTGACGACGGTGGTGTAGGCCAGCCCGCCGCCGATCCGCTCCTGCACGCCGGCGGCCGACATCGGCTCGTCGGATTCCCACAGCACCGCGAGCACCTCGGCCTCCAGCTCGCCAGGAGCCCGCCGGGCGCTCTCGCCCCGTCCGTTCCGCATGACCCAAATTCTACCTGTTTGTCGAAGCCGCTCGGCTCACTACTACGTTCATGTAGAATTTCGACAGTTGTGTAGTAGTTGGAGGTGGGCATGCTCGACCCGAAGTGGCTGCTGGCCGCGTTCGGCCCGCTCGGCGTCTTCGCGGTGATGTTCGCCGAGACCGGATTGCTGGTGGGCTTCTTCCTGCCGGGCGATTCGCTGTTGTTCACCGCGGGGGTGCTGGCGGCCTCGTCGAAGCTGCACCTGCCGCTCGCGGCGGTCATCGTCGCCGCGGCGGCCGGAGCACTGCTCGGCGCGCAGGCCGGCTACATCCTCGGCCGGCGCGGCGGGGGCGCGCTGCTCGCCCGCGTGCGCAGCAAGCACCTGCACGAGGGCGTCGCGCGCGGATCGGCGCTGCTCACCCGCTACGGGCTCGGCAAGGCAGTGGTGCTGGCCCGGTTCATCCCGGTGGTCCGTACCGTGCTGAACCCGCTCGTCGGCATCGCCGGGATGCCCGCCGCGAAGTTCGCGATGTGGCAGGTGCTCGGCGGTCTGCTGTGGACAGTCGGGGTGACGCTCGCCGGGTACGCGCTGGGCGCGTCGGTGCCGAACATCGACACGTACCTGCTGCCGATCATCGCCGTCGTGGTGCTGCTTTCGCTGAGCCCGCTGCTGATCGAGCTCGTCCGCGCACGCCGGAGCGCGGCGCGATGATCGATGCCGGGCTATATCGCGACGTAACGGATTTCGCGTGGTCACAGCAGTGGCTGGCCGGAATCGCGACGACGTTCAGCGAGTACGGAGTTTTTCTGGTGGTGCCGGTGATCCTCGCGCTGCTCTGGCGGGCGCGCACCAGGGGAGCGGCGGCGCTGGCGGCCGCGGCGTGGGTGCCGATCGCGATCGCGGTGGCGCTCGCCGTGGACACCGTGCTGAAGTCGGTGTTCGCCGAGGTCCGGCCGTGTCGCGTGGTCGCCGGCGTGCACACGCTGCTGCCGTGCGATCCGCCGACCGACTACGCGTTTCCCAGCAACCACACGGTCATCGTCGCGGCGTTCGCGGTGGCAGTGCTGCTGGTCAACCGAAAATGGGGAGTCTGGGCACTCGTTTTCGCGGTGCTGATGGGGATTTCGCGGGTGTACGTCGGGGCGCATTACCCGCACGACGTGCTCGCGGGGTTCGTGGTCGGCGCCGGGGTCGGGCTGCTCGGGATCGTGGTCCGCGAACCGCTCGCGAAGGTGGCGGTTCGGCTGATTCCGGCCGTATCCGGGAGGAAAGCATGACCGATCAACCTGTCCGCTGCTCCGACGCCGAACGCGAGCAAACGACGAAAGTCCTGAACAACGCGGCGGGCGAAGGTCGGCTGAGCCTCGCTGAGGTAGAAGAACGGGTCACCACCGTCTATTCGGCGCAGTATCGGCACGAACTGGACGCGGTGGTCGCGGATTTGCCGGTGCCGGCGGCACGGGCGAGCTGGCAGCCGTTGCTCCTGCTGGCCGGACATCAGCTGGTCACGGAGTTCGGCAGCGCGCCCGCGCGGCGGAAGCTGGCCGTCGGGATGCTGCTGATGATCGCGGTGGCGATGATGGTTTTCCTTGCCGCGCACGGCTTCGCCGGCGAGGGGCATCACTTCGAACACCACTAGACTGGCGGGGTGCAGAGGGAATCGGGCGTCGCCTTAGTCACTGGAAGTTCGCGCGGAATCGGCAGAGCGATCGCGGAACGGCTGGGTGCGGACGGGTTTTCGGTCGCGGTCAACTACCGCGCCGATCAGGAGGCAGCTGAGGCCGTCGTCGCCAAGATCCGCGCGGACGGCGGGCAGGCGACCGCCCTGCGCGCGGACGTGACCGACGACGCTGAGCTGCGCGGCCTTTTCGACCGCGCTGAACAGGAATTCGGCGGTCTCGACGTGGTGGTCGCCAACGTGGGGATTGCCCGGTTCGTGCCGCTCGCGGAGGCCTCCGACGAGATCTACGACCTGATCTTCTCTACTAATCTACGGCCGACCTTCGTAGCCCTGCGCGAGTCGGCCCGGCGCGTGCGCGACGGCGGCCGGATCGTCGTGGTGTCGAGCGGTGTGGTCCCGACGGCCCGGCCCGGCACCGGGATCTACGGTGCCGCGAAGGCAGCCGGAGACCAGTTCGTGCGGGTGCTGGCGAAGGAACTCGGCCCGCGCGGCGTGACGGTGAACAGCGTGCTGCCGGGCGCGGTCCGCACCGAAGCACTCCTCGCTGATGGCCCGCCGGGCGTGGTCGAGTACAGCGCGAAACAGACTCCGCTCGGCCGTATCGCCGAACCCGGCGACATCGCGGACATCGTGGGTTTCCTGGCGTCAGACCAGGCCCGTTGGGTCACCGGTCAGACTGTGCACGCTGGCGGCGGCCAGTTCTAAGAGCGCTCGGCCAGCAGCTGCGTCCGCACGTCGGTTTTCAGCACCTTCCCGACCTTCGACCGCGGCAGATCCGGCCAGAGCAGGACCTCCTTCGGCGTCTTCACGCTGCCGAGCAGTTCCTTCACCGTGGCCCGCAGCTCGTCGGCGGCAGCGGTCCGTCCTTGGTGCAGCTGGACGACCGCCGTCACCTGCTCGCCCCACTTCTCGTGCGGCAGGCCGACCACCGCACAATCCTGCACGGCCGGATGTGTCATCAGCGCCTGCTCCACCTCAGCCGAATAGACGTTGAACCCGCCAGTGATGATCATGTCCTTAGCCCGGTCCACGACGTACAGGAAGTTCTCCTCGTCGAGGTAGCCGATGTCGCCGGTGTGGTGCCAGCCGTGTCTGCTGACGTCCGCGGTCGCCTCCGGATTCCGGTAGTAGCCCGGCATCACCAGCGGCCCGCGCACCACGATCTCGCCGCGTTCGCCGCGCGGCAGCAGGGTTCCGTCGTCGGCCATGATCGCCACCTGCGTCAACGGCGTCGGACGGCCCGCTGAAGTGAAGCGTTCGCGGGCCAGCGAACCGTCCGGATGGAAGTGGTCGGCCGGGGCCAGCGTCGAGATCATCATCGGTGCTTCGCTTTGCCCGAACAGCTGTCCGAGCACCGGCCCGATCCGGGTGATCGCCTCCTCCAGCCGGGCGGCGGACATCGGCGCGGCCCCGTACCACAGGCATTCCAGCGAGCTGAAGTCCGTTGTGGACAGTGCGGGATGGTCCAGCAGCAGGTAAATCAGCGTCGGCGGCAGAAAGGTGTGGGTGATCCGGTGCCGTTCGATCAGGGCGAGGAACCGGCCGAGATCCGGCGACGGCATCACCACGATTTCGCCGCCGAGGGCCAGCACCGGGAAACACAGCACCCCGGCGGCGTGCGTGAGCGGGGCCAGCGCGAGGTAGCGCGGACGCGGCTGGAACGGGTAGCTCATCAACGTCAGCGCTGACATGGTTTCGACGTTGTGCCCGGTCAGCACCACGCCTTTCGGCCGTCCGGTGGTGCCGCCGGTGCCGACGAGCATCGCGGTGTCGTCCGGCGGATCGGACTGCCACGGCGTCTCGGGGAGCCCGTCGAGCCATTCGGCCAGCGGGATCGCGCCGGGGAACGAGCCGTCGAGGCACACCACCGTGGCCAGCTTCGGCAGCTGATCGGCGATGCGGGAGACGAGCGGTGCGAACGACTCCTGCACGAGCAGGCACGTGCAGTCGAGCAGGTCCAGCAGCTCCCGGTTCTCCGCCGCCTCGTTGCGCGGGTTGACCGGGCACCAGACCGCCCCTGCCCGGCTGATGCCGAAGACGCACCCGAACGACACCGGGTCGTTGGCGGAGAGGATCGCCACCTTGTCGCCCGGCCGCACGCCGGAACGCGCGAGCGCCCGGGCGACCCGCCAGGACAGCTGCTGGACCTCGCTGTAGCTGAGCGATCCGCCGTCCGTGGTCAAGCACGGAGCGGACGGGCCCAGCGAGGCGCCCTTGTCGAGGTAATCGGTCAGTCGCACCGCTCGTCTCCCAGTCTCAGGACTGCACCGTCAGAACCGGATTCGAGACCAGCCCGAACGACCGCAGCACGCCGAGCAGCTCACGGTGTCCGAACGCCTGGCAGGCCGAAGCGAACCCGGCCCGCCGCGGCGGTTGCTGCAGCAGCGAATACGCCGCGTACGCCTGCATCAGCCCGGTCTGCTTGTAGTTGCAGGTCCCGTGGATCACGCAGTGCGCGCGACCAAGCGGACCGGACGCGTGCACCGAGTCCAGCGACGTGTTGATCCGCTGGTTTTCCCTGGGCGGCATTTCGTCCCGGACGGCGGCCGCCTGTTCGTGCAGCACCTTGAGTTTTTCTTCCAGCGGCAGGTCTTTCACCTGCTCCAGCACGGCCGCGACGATCTGCGGCACGCCTTGCATCAACGCCCGGTCGAACACGCCGCCGACCGCCTTCACGTTGGCGACGCGCGGATCGTTCTTGAACCACACCGGATGCGACGTCCCGCCCCACGGCAGCGCGAGCCCGATCTCGTGATGCCCCGGCACGGCGACATCCTGCAGCCCGCCGTCGGCTGGCCAAGGCAGGTATTCGTTCTGCTCCAAGTAGTACGCGGCGGACAGCGCGGCGTTCACCAGGATGGTCTGCGTGGAAGCGACTGTGGGGTAACCCTTCCAGAACACCAGGATGTCCAAAGTGTCCAGTCCGGGCGTCTCCAGGCAGAGGTTCGCCGCGATCTCGCCGGTGGTGTACATCTGCGCGATGCCGGGGGAGAGCAGCAGGCCCTTGGCGGCCATGTCCGCGCCGTAGCGCTCTTCGGCAGAGATCAGCCAGTCCTGCTCGCCGGTGGTGTCGAGGTAGTGCGTTCCGGATTCGAGACAAGCCTGGACGACCTCGTGGCCGTACTCGCTGAACGGGCCGACGGTGTTGCACACCACCGACGCGTCGCGGAAAAGCTCGGTGAGCGGACCGGTTTCGTGGGATACCTCGACGACCTCGTGGTCCACGGTGTCGAGGCCGGGAATGTGGTCGAGCGCCGCCTGGACCCGGGCCTTGTCCCGGCCGGCCGCGGTGAAGGGCACGTTGTACTCGCGGAGGTATTCGCAGATCAGGCGGCCGGTGTAGCCGGACGCGCCGTACACGACGACGGGCTTGGTCACTGGTTTTCCTTTCTTGGAGTGCCGGAGCGCTGGAAGGGGTTCACATGCCCATGCCGCCGTCGACCGGGAGGCCGGCGCCGGTGATGAAGCGGGCGGCGTCCGAGGCGAGGAACACGACCGCGTCGGCCATGTCGGCGACCTCGCCGAGCCGTCCGGCCGGGGTCTGCGCGACGACCGCGCCGATCGCCTCCTCGACGCTCGGGAACAGCCCGACGTCGACCACGTCCATCGCGAGCTGGTTGCCCATCTGCGTCGGGACGAGGCCCGGGTACACGCAGTTCACCCGCACCCCGTAGCCGAGCTTCCCGGACTCCATCGCCGCGACGCGGGTAAGCCGGTCGACCGCCGATTTCGTGGCCGAATAGCCCGCGATACCGGGGAAAGCGATGGTCGCGGCCACCGAGGCGATGTTCACGACCGCACCGCCGCGTCCGGCCGCGCCGCCCGGACGCATGGCGCGGAACGCGTGCTTCACGCCGAGCGAGGTGCCGAGCACGTTGACCTCGAGCATCTTCCGCACGTCGGCCGGGTTGAGGTCGGCGACGAGACCGGTGATCTCCACACCCGCGTTGTTCACGACGATGTCGAGCCCGCCGTGCTCGCCGACCACCGCCTCGACCGCTTGCGCCCAGTTGTCGTCGTCGGTCACGTCCAGCCGGACGAACCCGCTGCTGGCCCCGCTCTGCTTGATCGCGTCGGCGGTCTGGCGGCCGAGGTCCTCCTGGACGTCGCCGATGACCACCGCCGCGCCTGCCTTCGCGAGCGCCTCGGCCATGCCCTGGCCGAGACCCTGCGCGCCGCCTGTGACCAGCGCGGTGCGCCCGGTCAGGTCGTAGGAACCCATCGACATCTCCTCCTTGAGACGTGCCGCCGGTGCGGTGTAGGTCACACCGTAGCTAATTTTGGACAGTCGTCAAGATTTTCTTGGACGCTCGTCAAGAAACGCTGTCGCGCTAGACTGCCGGGTGTGACACAGGCGAAGGAGCGCATCTCCCGCCGCGCCGTGGACAAGTTCGCCCAGCGCCGCGAGCAGCTGGCCGAGTCCGCGCTGCAGGCGTTGGCCGAGCTGGGCTATGCCCGCACGAGCCTGCGCGAAATCGCCCAGAAATCCGACTTCTCGCACGGCGTCCTGCACTACTACTTCGCCGACAAGGTCGAGTTGCTCACCTACGCGGTCCGCAAGTTCGAAGAGGTCTGCGTGACCCGTTACGACGACGTGGTGGCAGCGGCGGGCTCGGCTGAGGAGCTGAAACACGGTTTCGGCGCGGCCATGGCCGCCACGCTGCGGACCGACGCGGCGATGCACCGCCTCTGGTACGACCTGCGCAACCAGAGCCTGTTCGAGGAGTCGTTCCGCGGCGATGTGCTCGACATCGACGAACAGCGCCAGGACATGGTGTGGCGGGTCGTGCGGCGCTACGCCGAGTTCACCGAACGGCCTGCTCAGGTGTCGCCGGAGGTCGCGTACGCCGCCTTCGACGGCCTGTTCCAGCGGGCGCTCCTGCAGCAACTCGCCGGTCAGGACGAGGCGGCGGACCGTTTGGAAGCCGACGTCGCGGCTCTGCTCACGCACTTCGTCTGACGGTTACCCCGCCCGAGTGGTGATGCCCGGTGCGCGCGCCCGTCCGTGGTTAGGATGCGCTCGGACGGTCACCGGGTGAGAAGGGGTGCGCGAGCGTGCAAGCGGGGGACCTTGAACCGCCTGAGCCGCAGGCCGTTTCCGCGCCGTTGACGAGGGCGGCGATCTTCCTGATGGTCAGCGTCGACGCCGGTGCCGAGCAGACCGCGAAAGACCTCCTCGCCGACCTGGCCGGGCTGCAGCGCGCGGTCGGCTTCCGCGACGCCAGCGCCGGGCTCACCTGCGTCGCCGGGATTTCGTCCGCGGCATGGGACCGGATCTACGGCGGTCCGCGGCCCGCGGAACTGCACGAACTGCCGGTCTTCGCCGGCGAGAAGCACACGAGCGTCCTCACCGCCGAGGCCGATCTGCTGTTCCACCTCCGCGCGGAACGGCTCGACCTGTGCTTCGAGCTGGAAACGCTGATCATGGACCGGCTGCGCGGTTCGGTGACGGTGCTCGACGAGGTGCAGGGCTTCCGGTACTTCGACGCGCGCGACGTGCTCGGTTTCGTCGACGGCACGGAGAATCCGACCGGAGGCGGCGTCAATCAGGCAGTGCTGGTGGACGACGACGAGCCGTTCGACCGGGGCAGCTACGTGGTCGTGCAGAAGTACCTGCACGACATGCAGGCCTGGAACGCGCTCAACACCGAGCAGCAGGAGCTGGTGATCGGACGGCGCAAACTGTCCGATGTGGAGCTGTCGGACGAGGAAAAGCCCGCCGACGCGCACATCGCGCTCAACGTGATCACCGACGACGAGGGCAACGAGCTCGACATCCTGCGCGACAACATGCCGTTCGGCCGTCCCGGGCACGACGAGTTCGGCACGTATTTCATCGGCTACACCAAATCTCCCGCGGTGATCGAGAAAATGCTGGAGAACATGTTCGTCGGATCGCCGCCCGGCAACTACGACCGGATTCTCGACTTCTCCACGCCCCTCACCGGCGCTTTGTTCTACGTGCCCACAGCGGACTTCCTGGAAGATCCGCCGGACGCCCCGCCCGAGCCGGAACCGCCGGCTGCCGCGACGCCCGCCGGGACGTCGCTGGGCATCGGAAGCCTGCGAAGGAGCATTCGGTCATGAACAACCTGCATCGCGAACTCGCCCCGATCTCCGCCGCCGCGTGGGCGGACCTGGAGGAAGAGGCGAAGCGCACCTTCGCCGAGTTCGCCGCCGCGCGCCGAGTGGTCGACGTCGTCGTCACCGGAGACCCGGCGCTCGCCGCGATCGGCACTGGACGTCGCGAGCGTGTCGGCGACAAGTTCGACGGCGTCGCGACGAGCCTGCGCACCGCGCAACGGATTGTGGAGCTGCGGGTGCCGTTCACGGTGTCGCGCGAGGAAGTCGATTCGGTCGAGTGGGGCGCGAAAGACGCCGACTGGCAGCCGGTGAAGGACGCCGCGCAGCAGATCGCGTACGCCGAGGACCGGATCGTGCTCGACGGTTTCGCCGAGGCAGGCATCACCGGCATCCGCCCGGCGTCGTCGCTCTCGCCGATCGCGCTGCCGCCGGAGGCTCCCGGCTACCCGAAGGCCATCGGTGACGCGATCGCCGAACTGCGCGACGCGGGCGTGGCCGGGCCGTACACCGTGCTGCTCAGCGACGACGAGTTCACCGCCGCGTACGAGGCGGCCAACCACGGTTATCCGGTGCTGGAACACCTGAAGCAGATCGTGGACGGCGACCTCATCCGCACGCCCGCCATCAGCGGAGCCTGTGTGCTGTCCACTCGCGGCGGCGACTACGAACTCCACTTCGGACAGGATCTGTCCATTGGGTACTCCAGCCACGACGCGTCCACTGTGGAGCTGTACTTCTACGAGACGCTGACGTTCCTCGTGAACACCGCCGAAGCGGGGATCGGGCTGACCGCCTGAGCCGTTACCTGATCATGCGGTCTTGTTACGCGGAGCGGACATTCGCCGAACCTTCCGGGGATACCCGCTCGCGATAGTTGCGGCGTGCCGCAGAACAAGATCAAGAACGTGCTGCTCGTGCTGCCCATGGTCGTTGTCGCCGGGTGCTCCGGTCTCGCCGTCCTCGACGGCGACCCGGATCACGACCCAGCTCAAGGCGGCGCTCCCGAGGGCGTCATGCTCACGCCGTTCGACACGAACTACCCGGCCGTCGGGAACCTTGACCCAGCGTTGCGAAAAGCGTTGCAGGACGCGGCAACCGACGCGCGTCAGCGCAAAGTGGACATTCACATCGCGTCCGGCTGGCGAACCAGGGAGTACCAGCAGAAACTGCTGGACGCGGGCATCGAAAAGTACGGCAGCCTGGAAAAGGCGCGGAAGTACGTGAACACGCCGGAACAATCGACGCATGTGTCCGGCAAGGCCGTCGACGTCGCCCCCACCCGCGCCGACGACTGGCTCATCCAGCACGGCGCGAAATACGGACTGTGCCAGGTTTACTCGAACGAGATGTGGCACTTCGAACTGCTCACCGCCCCGGGCGGCAAGTGCCCGCCCACCCGTACGGACGCCGCCGGTTAGCGTCCGTACGGGCGGTCCGGGTCACGGGGCCCAGTAGTTGCCGGACATCACCAGGTAGACCAGCAACTTGATGGTCTCGCCGTAGTAAGTGTCGTCATACGGGTTGCCCGCCATGTACTTCCACAGCGAATCGGTCCACGCCTGATCGCCGGCGACCATCGCCGCGACCCCCACCGGGTTGGCCGCCACCTCAGACTGGTCGCTGGTCTTGGTCGGCGTACCGTCCAATTTGGTGTGCGGATAGATCTTGGCCGGGTTGCCGCCGGACTTGCTCTTGTAGCTGGCCGACTCCTTCTTGGCGACGTCGGTCGCGACCTTGCCGCCGTAGAGCAGCGCGTCAGTGCCCATGTGCCAAGGCACGCGAACGGAGTTGTACCCGACGATGTTGTCCGGCTGATTCTCGAGATGATCCGCCGGCGCGGGCTTCGGGCTGCTGGTGTTCGCGCCGACCACGAAGTCCGACAGCAGATTCGCGTTCGGCGAATACTTGGCGGTGAACTGGGTGATCAGCTGCTCAGTCCGGGTGACGACCTTGTTCCAGTCGTGCGCGGTGTCGTACTTCGCGAACGCGCGCAAGTGGTCGAGCATGAAGTCCGACGGCCGGGTGTCGTCGTTGCCCGCGTCGTCGGCGATCTTGAGATGCCCGTCGGAGGTGACGTCATGCTGGTAAACCTTGGCCAGCCAGTCCTTCGCGGCCGCGCTGTAGCCGCCCCACTGCTTGTCCGCGAGAATCAGCCCGTAGCCGACGTCTAGGTCGCCGTCGGTGGCGGAGTCAGGGGTGCCGCCGTCGGAGTACTTGCAGGTCTTGCCGTCGATCACCCACTGGAAGAGCCCCTTGCTGTCCCGGTGGTCCTGGACGAACTTCCACATCCCGTCGAAAATCGTCTTGGCCTGGTCGTCGTACCCCGCCATCAGCGGGACGATGTTCATCCCGTAACCCTGCGCCTCGGAAACGGTGCCCTTGTTGGGCGCGTCGTCGGTGGCCCAGACGAGGTAACCGCCGCAAGCCTGGCGGAGGTAGGTTTTCTTCCAGGAGTCGTACTGCTTCTTGACCGCGGCGTCCTGCTCGGCCTGGCTGACCGACGGCCGGACACCGGTCTGATAGGTGACGTGCGCGGGAAACGGACGCGCCACAGAAGCCGCGGTGGCGGGCCCAGCACCGACCAACGCAGCAGTAAGCGAAACGGAAGCGGCGGCGAACAGCGCCACCTTCCGGGAAGCGGGCATGGAGAGACTCCTTGTTAGTAAACTTTCCTAACTAGGCGGCGTTGGGGAAAAGCCTGCTGCCAGTGGGGTGATCGTGTCAAGATGTCCGGCTCGGATGGTCCAGGTGTACCGGTTCCGAAGCTTTCCGTAAGCCTGCTTCCACGACCTCCGGGCCCGTTGGCGTTCCGTGAGGGGAACCTTCAGGGACTCCGATTCCCTCAAGGGGCCCCTCACGGACAGCGCCCGCCGCTGCTGCGACGCACCCAATGTGGCATTGGGAGCATGCGACGCACCCAATGTGGCGTTCGGTGCGTCAGATGCACCGAACGCCACTTTGGGGCGCTAGTCAGCCCTGTCTAGCGAGCCCCGCGCGCACCCCGTCGCAAACCGCCGGCCCGCCCAACCGCGGCCCGCCCAACCGCAGTCCGCGCACCCAACTCGCCCACTCCGTGGCGCACCAGCGCACCCAACCAACCATGCACCCACACCACCCCCGCACCCCGATACGAAGCTCTCCTGCGGTCTGAGGGTGCTTGTCAAGGCATCTTTCCCGCCTTGACAAGCACCCTCAGACCGTCAGCACAATCAAGCTTCGGGGTGCCCCCAGTCCCAACCAGCGATGTGCGAAGCACGAGCAGTCCGCCACGCCCCTACAAGATTCCCAGCCCCACCCACGCAAGCATGGGATCATCACCCCCGGCAACAACCAGGGATCAGGGAGCCAGCATGACCACCGGCCGTTCGGCCCAAGCTGAACTCAACAGCGGCATCCTCCCCGGCAACGTCCGGGCAGACGACTGGATCATGCTCGCCCTAGCCGTAATCTCCACCGGAATGCTGGGCTGGCTGCTCATCAGCCCACCCCCACCAGCCATCAGCCACTGGTTCTTCATCACCGACTGCGCCATCTGCGCCATCTTCTTCCTGGAACTGCTCCACCGCTGGCGCAAACAGGCTTGGCGGGCAGCCTTCCTGGCCCGAACCTGGTACGAGATCTTCGCGATGATCCCCGTCGCCCACCCGGCTTTCACTGCGAACCACCACGTCCTAGGCGTAATCCTCCTGATCATCCGCCTAGGCCGAGCAGCAGACCGAGCCGTCGGCGAACAATTCACCTACCGTCTAGTGGACAAACTCTCCGAACCCATAGTCCGCGCCATCAAAAAGCCGGTCACCATCGCTGTCCTGGACGAGGTAGTCAAGGTCCTGGAAACCGGAAACTACCCCGAGAACCTGGCCAAATCCCTCAGCGAAAACAAGACCGAACTACGCGCCATCATCACCGAAAAGATCTCCGAAGACCCACAGTTGGGCAAACTGCGCAGGCTCCCCTTCCACGACGAAATCGTCCGAGCCACCGTGGACACATCGTTCCGAGTCCTGCTGGAAGTCCTCCTGGATCCTCGCATCGACGACTTCTTCTCCTCCGTAGTCCGCGACAACCGCGAGCAAATCCGCCGCGCCGTCGCGCTCGGACTGGCCGATGTGGACGACTCCCCGGACGAGCAACTCCTCCGCACCCGCCCCCAGCGCACCGCCGCACACGAGTACGACGCGAACCACCCCGGTCGTTGATCATCCATTGTGGACATATCTACCCTGCGCCGTCGCGCGCTGACTCTCCGTTGCGGCACAAAGTATTCGCCCGCAATGGGCAAGTGGTGAACCGTCAACCGCTGAAAGAGTGCACTGTGGTCGCGCGGTGCGCGCAGAGGTGCCTGGAGTAGGGTGAGATCTCTCGTTCCGTTGCTGCACAAGGGTTGTGTTGGCTCGAGTACGAGGCGTTCCCGCCGGTGCCGGGGCAGACTGGAGCCGGCGGGGAGGTTGAGCGCGGTTTGGAGTCGTGGACGTGATTGATAGCGGGCAGCAGGTGCGCAAGTGCCGTCGGCGGGACTGTGCGGAGGATTCCTTGTGGCGCGGGCTGTGCTCCGTGCACTGGAACCGCTGGCAGAGCGGCGCGGACGCGCTCGAACTCCCAGACGACGACGTTCCCCCGCCACCCGCGCAGGTCTGGTGGCCGCCGGAGCGCTCGCACGCGCCGTTGAGCAGCCGGGTGCTGCCGGGCTCGTAACCGCTCCCGGCCGCACCGAACACGGTCGGCGCGCGCCCGGTTACTTCGGGCCACCGGGAAGGCATGGGAGCTGCCTTGCTTGCCGGACAACGCGTGCCTGGGTAGTTCTGGGGCACCGGAGAGGGTCTGGGCGCGGCCTTGCTCGCCGGACAACGCGCGCCCGGTTGTTCTGGGGCACCGGAGAGAGTCTGGGTGCCGCCTTGCTCGCCGGACAACGCGTGCCTGGTTGCTTCGGGCCTCCGGAGAAAGCACGGATGCGGCCTTGCTCCGCAGGCAACGCGCGCCTGGCTGTTTCGGGCCGCGGGCGCGCCCTTGATCCCCGGGCAACGTGCGCCTGGCTGCTTCGGGTCGCTGGAGAAAGCCCGGACGTGGCCTTGCACCCCGGGCAGCGCGCGCCCGGTTGCTTCGGGCCACCGGGGAAGGCCCGAACGCAGCCTTGCTCCCCGGACAACACGCCCGGTTGACTCGAGCGCCGGGAACGTCCGGCCGCAGCCTTAGCCCCCGCACAACGCGCGCCCAGGGCTGAACGGCGTTTACCGCCGCGAACGCGGGATCCGCGGCTCCTCGGGCGCGGAGAGCATCCGCACCAGCCGGGCCCGCGCCACCCGGTAGAGCAGGTCGCCTCGGTCGTCCGGGACGACTCTGCCGTCGAGGTCGCGCCCGGCCGCGCGCACCACCACCTCGACCGCCTCGGCGGGCACCCGGCCCGCGAATTCCCCGGTCAGCCACGTGGTGACCTCGTCGGTCACCCGGCTCCGCACCGTCATCGGACACTCCCAGTCTCCGCTCGCGGGGCCGTTCGGGGCGGCCCCGGCACTGGTCCGACGGCCGCGCCCGGGCACCGTGACGCGAAAACTGCAGAGAAAGTCTTTCCTGGCGGCGCGAGTAAACCCGGGAGTAGGTCACCTCAGCGCATTGCGCGCGATCACCTCCGCATACCACCGCGCGCTGCGCTTCGGCGTACGCCGCTGGGTGCGGTAGTCGACGTGCACCAGACCGAAGCGTTTCGCGTACCCCTCCGCCCATTCGAAATTGTCGAGCAACGACCAGTAGAAATACCCGCGCAGATCCACTCCGCGGGCCAGCGCGTCGTGCGAAGCCCGCAGATGCGCGTCGAGAAAAGCGACACGATCGTCGTCGGAAACCTCGCCGTCGCGGAGCACGTCCGGGTACGCCGCGCCGTTTTCGGTGACGTACAACGGTACCGGCGGGTAATCCCGATGCACCTGCAGCAGTGATTCCGTGAGTCCGGAGGGTTGTACTTCCCAGCCGGAAGCCGTGCGCGGCGCGGCCAGGTCCGGGACGAAGTGCACCTGGTCGGCTCCCGGCCATTCCCGGCCCGCCGGCTTGCTTCCCGCCCGTGCCGAACCGGCCACCCGGTAGCCGCGGTAGTAGTTGACGCCCAGCCAATCGATCGGCTTTCCGACCACCGCCTCGTCGCCGTCGCGCACCACGGCGTCGAAACCGAATCGGGCCAGGTCCTCGCGCAGGTCGGCGGGATAGCCGCCGCGCAGCAGCGGGTCGAGGAACAGCCGGTTCTGCAGTCCGTCGATCCGGCGGACGGCGTCGGTGTCTTCGGTGTCGTCCGAGTCCGCGACGACCGGGTACAGGTTGAGCGTGATCCCGGACGGGGAGCTGGTGTGCTGCCGCAGCACGTCCATCGCCAACCCGTGCGCCAGCAGCAGGTGATGCGCTGCGGCCACCGCACCTTCCGGGGAGGTCCGGCCAGGCGCGTGGACGCCCGAGCCGTAGCCGAGCATTGCCGCGCACCACGGTTCGTTCAGCGTCGACCAGCTCGCCACGCGGTCGCCGAGCAGGGCTGCGACGGTCTCGGCGTACTCGGCGAACCGGTAGGCCGTGTCGCGCGCGGTCCAGCCGCCGCGGTCCTCCAGCGACTGCGGAAGATCCCAGTGATACAGCGTCGCCCACGGCTGGATGTCCGCCGCCAGCAACTGGTCCACGAGCCGGTCGTAGAACTCCAGCCCGCGCGCCTCCGGCGTGCCGTGCGGCAGGATTCGCGGCCAGGAAAGGGAAAACCGGTAAGCGGTGAGTCCGAGCGAGCGCATCAGCTCCACGTCCTCGGCGTAGCGGCGGTAGTGGTCGGCCGCCGGGTCGCCGGTGTCGCCGCCCGCGACCGTGCCTGGTCGTGCGGCGAAGGTGTCCCAGACGGACGCCTCGCGTCCGTCCACTGTGGTCGAACCCTCGACCTGGAAGGCCGCCGTGGCGGCGCCCCAGACGAACGCGTCCGGGAACGCGAGCACGTCGGGGGTCGGCTGTGCGGACATGGTCACCCTTTCACGGCGCCTTGCATGATCCCGGCCACGATCTGGCGGCCGAGCAGGAGAAAGACGATGAGGATCGGAATCGTGGCCAGCGTGGTGCCGGCGAGCACCAGCGAGTAGTCGACGTAGTAGCCGCTCTGCAGTTTCTCCAGCGCCACCTGGACGGTCGGGTTGCCCGCGTCGAGCACCACCAGCGGCCACAGGAAATCGTTCCAGGACGTCATGAACGTGAACATGGCGAGGATCGCGGCGGCCGGGCGGACGGCGGGAAGGCACACGTTCCAGAAGATCCGGATCATGCTGCATCCGTCCACGCGCGCGGCTTCGATCAGCTCGTACGGCAAAGCGTCCACTGTGTACTGTCGCATCCAGAACACGCCGAACGCGGTGACCAGATTCGGCACGATCACCGACTGCAGTCCGCCCGCCCAGCCGAGTTTCGACATCGCGATGAACAGCGGGATGATGCCGAGCTGGGTCGGGACCGCGAGCGTCACCACGATGAACACGAACAAGCCGTTGCGGCCGCGGAAACGCAGTTTGGCGAAGGCGAATCCGGCGAGCGACGAGAACAGCACCGTGGTGAGCGTGACTGTGCCGGACACGAGGACGCTGTTGCCGAGCGCCCGCCAGAACGGCACGGTGTCGAAAACCCGGGCTGCGTTGGCGAAGAAGTTGCCGCCTGGCAGCAGCGGAGGGATCCGTTCGGTGAGCATTCCGTTGTCGCGGCTGGCGACGAGAAATGACCAGTAGAACGGGAACAGCGAACCGAGCACGAACACGATCAGCACGCCGTAGGTCGCCTTGCGCGGCTTGCCGAGCTGGGCCGCGCGCGCCCGCAGACTCATTTGGACGCTCATCCACGCCTCCCTGCGAGCCGCCCGGTGACGAAGTAGTTGATCAGCGCGATCACGACGATGATCAGGAAAAGCACCCAGGCGATCGCGGACGCGTATCCGAGATTGAAATTCTCGAAAGCGGTTTGGTACAGATACAGCGTCACGGTCTGGAACTGGTGTGTGGAACCGCCGTTGTTCGACCCGGGCATCGCGTCGAACAGCTTGGGCTCAGTGAAAATCTGCAGCCCGCCGATCGTCGAGGTGATGGTCACGAAGATCAGCGTGGGTTTGAGCAGCGGCAATGTCACGTGGGTGAAGCGCCGTACGGTGCCCGCGCCGTCGATCAGCGCGGCCTCGTGCAATTCCTTCGGAATGGCTTGCATGGCGGCGAGAACGATCAGCGCGTTGTAGCCGGTCCACCGCCAGTTCACCATGATCGCGATGGCGACGTGGCTGGCGAACCGGTTGGCCTGCCAGTCCACTGGGGACAGTCCGAGTGTCTGGAGCACGCCGTTGACGAGCCCGTACCGCGGGCCGAACAGGTTGGCGAAAATGATCCCGAGCGCCACCAGGCTTGCCGCGTAGGGAAGCAGAATGCCGACCCGCCAGCTGGTCGCGCCGCGCAACCGCAGCGTGAGCACCGCGGCGAGCAGCACCGCGATGATCAGCTGAGGCACGCTGGACAGCAGGAAGATGCTGACCGTGTTTTCCAGCGCGTGCCAGAACTGCGTGTCCGAGAACAGTTCCTTGAAGTTGTCGAGTCCGATGAAGTCCGGGTTGTCGTCTCCGGCTTTCCAGGAAAACAACGACACGTACGCGGTGTACAGCAACGGGAACATGCCCACGATGGCGAACACGATGAAGAACGGCGCCACATAGAGATACGGCGAGACTTTGACATCCCAGCGAGCCAGCCGGTCGCGGAGGCCGGGCCGCGCCGCAGCGTGTTGCCGCGTCGTGGCCCGGCGTTCCGGAGCGGTCTTGTCGGTGACAGTCATCGTCAGCGGGTGAGTTTCTTCGCGCCGTCGATCAGTCGCTGCCAGCCGTCCGCGGCAGAAGCGCCCTGTTCGACCGACTGCAGTGCCGGGCTGGAGACGTTTTCCTGGATCTGGCCGTCGTTCGGGCCCTTGTACTGCGGCTTCGACACCTTCTTCGCCTGCTCGGCAAACAATTCGCCGATCTTCGCGCCGCCGAAGTACGCGTCGGTCGCGTTCAACAGCTGCGGGCTTTCCAGTGCCTTCGCCTGGCTCGGGAAGTTGCCCTTGGCCTCGAACGCCTTGATTTGCTGCTCCGGCGCGGTGAGCCAGGCGGCGAGTTCAGCGGCCTCGCGCGGGTGTTTGCTCTGCGCCGGCACCGTCAGGTACGAACCGCCCCAGTTGCCGCCGCCGCCGGGAAATGCCGCGGTGACCGCCCATTTGCCCGCGTTGTCCGGCCCGGCCTGTTCCTTGATCACCCCGAGCATCCATGCCGGACAAGCCTTCGTGGCGAACGCGCTCTGCTTGAACCCGGAATTCCATTCGTTGCTGAACGCGGTGAGCTTCGCCGATTCGCCTTTCGCGACCGCGTCGGTCACCTTCGCCCAGGCGTCCTTGATGCCCTGGTTGTTTTCCACGGTGAGCTTGTCGCTGGTGTCGAGGTAGCCGACCGGCAGCTGGTTGACCATGGAGTTGAAGTTCTGCGCCGCCGAATCGAACCACGCTTTGCCAGTTTTGGCGGTGTACTGGGCGCCTGCGGCGAAATAGCTGTCCCAGGTGGCGAAGAGCGGCTTCACCGCCTCCGAGTCGCTGGGCAGCCCGGCCGCGGCGAGCAGGTCCTTGCGGTAGCACATGGCGAGCGGGCCGATGTCCGTGCCGTAGCCGATCAGCTTGCCGTTTTTGTCTTTGCCCGCGTCGTATTTCCACGAAAGCCAGCGGTCCGGCTGCACGCTCGAAGGCCCGATCTTGCTCAGGTCGTTGAACTTCGAGGACTTGCTGAGGATGTCCGACAGGTGGCCTTCCTCGACGGCCTGCACGTCGGCGAGGCCGGAGCCGGCGGCGAGCTTCGTCATCATGTCCTGCGCGTACGGGCCGCCCTGCCCGGTTTTGCGGTGGGTGATCTTGATGTTCGGGTGCAGCCGCTCGTACTCCGGGATCAGTGCCTCGTAGCCGAACTCCGTGAACGTCGCGAGCGTCAGCTCCACATGCTCGTTCGGCCCGGCCGCCGCGGGCACGTCTCCGTCGCCGCCGCAGGCCGCGGCGCTCACCGCGGTCATCGTGATGCCCAGTGCCAGCACCAGGCCCTTCCGGAACGTTGTCACCGTCGTCAACCCCTTGGAAGTCATTCTGGGAGCGCTCCCAGATGCCGCACGAGTGTGTTGCAGGTAACGAGGGATGTCAAGGCCAGAGTCTCCGGGAGCGCTCCCGGTCGGCCGCCGTTAAGCTGGCCCGACCGACAGTCAGGGGGTGGGCGAAGTGGCGCCTCGGTCCGAGGACGAGCGGCCGACGCTGGAGGACGTCGCGGCGTTCGCCGGGGTTTCGCGGTCCACCGCGTCGCGCGCGTTGAACGACGACGCGTACGTCAGCGCGCGCTCGCGCGAGAAGGTGCTGGCCGCGGCGCGGGACCTCGGGTATTCGCCGAATCAGGCCGCGCGCTCGCTCGTCACCCGGCGGACCGGCGCGATCGCGGTCGTGCTGTCGGAGCCGGAAGCGCGGCTGCTCGACGATCCGTACCGGACCGCGGTGATGCGCGCGGGCTACCGGGAACTGGCCGACGTCGGCTGCCAGATGGTGCTGCTCTTCAGCGACACCCGCGAAGATCTCGGCCGCACCGTGCGGTTTCTGGAGGGCGGGCACGTCGACGGCGTCCTCGTCTTCGCTCCGCATCGCGCCGATCCGCTGCCCCGGGCGTTGCGGCTGCTGAAGCTGCCCACGGTGTTCGGCGGGCAGGCCGCTGATCTGCGCCGGGGCGTGCACCTGGTGGATTTCGACAACGAGGGCGGCGCCCGGCAAGCGGTGACGCACCTGGTGGAATCCGGCCGCCGGCGGATCGCGACCATCGCGGGCCCGCAGGACCAGGGCGCGCCGATCGACCGGCTCGCCGGCTGGCGCAAGACGCTCGTGGACGCCGGGATCGACCCGGCCGGGCTGTCCGAGGAGGCCGACTTCACGCTGGCCGGAGGCGCGAAAGCGATGGCCGCGCTGCTGGAACGGGTACCGGATCTCGACGCGGTGTTCGTCGGCAGCGACATGATGGCGGTCGGCGCGCTGCGCACGCTGTCGGACGCTGGACGCGACGTGCCCGGCGACGTCGCGGTGGTCAGCTTCGACGACAACGCCGCGCTGGCCCCGGCCATGACGCCACCGTTGACCTCGGTGCACCAGGATCCGCGCGAGCAGGTCCACGCGATGGTCTCGACGCTGATGCGGCTGCTGGACGGCGAGGACGTCGCGCCGGGCGCGCAGATCCTGCCGGTGTCGCTGGTCGTCCGCGAGTCCAGCTAGCCCGGCTCTTCCGGGACCCCTCCCAGC
Source organism: Amycolatopsis albidoflavus (assembly GCF_039525725.1). NCBI lineage: Bacteria > Bacillati > Actinomycetota > Actinomycetes > Pseudonocardiales > Pseudonocardiaceae > Amycolatopsis > Amycolatopsis albidoflavus. The sequence continues at coordinate 46,695 of NZ_BAAAHV010000017.1, read as the reverse complement.
CGCCTCGCCTTACCTTCCCCGGCATGGGAGCGAACGAGGGGCGCGGCCGGGCCGCCGCGGCGCGGGTGCGGGAGGTGGCGACGCCCGAGCTGTACCGGCGCAATCCCTTCCGGATCGTCGGGCTCACCGCGACCGCGACGCGGCGGGAGGTGCGTGAACGGCGCCTTCGAGTCCTAGGGGTGCTCGAAGTCGGCGGTGCAACACCCGACGGGGTGCCCGCGGACGCGACCGTCGACGAGGTGCGGGCGGCCTTCGACGCGCTCGGCAACGCCGAGCACCGGCTCGTCGACGAAGTCTTCTGGACCTGGGGCCTGCCCAGCGACTGCGGGTGTCCGCTCCAACTGCACCAGAAGCACGACAACGCGGTCGCCGCCTACGCGGCAGCCCTCGACGCGGAAGCGGACCGCACCGACGACCACCCCACTCCATTGTGGACCGAGGCCGGTCGGTGCTGGGGAGCGGTCCTGCGGAGCGAATCGTTCTGGCGGCATCTGAATCACCGCGTCGAAAAGCTGGGCGACCGGCGGCTGGACGAATCCACTGTGGACGGGATGCGGCTCGCCTTGCCGGACGCTTTGCTCGCGCCGTTGATCGAGGTGGCGGCCCGGTCGGCGGAGCCGCGGCGGTTCACTGGGTATCTCGCGGTGTTCGGGGCTGATCGTCATGCCGTCGAGGACGCGCGTGCGGCTATCGCCGACGGGACGTATCGGCGGGCCGAGTCGTTGCTCAAGGATTTGCGGGGCGAGCTGGACGGGAACCGGGCCGAGGCCGCCGCTTGGCGGGCTGTCGAGGAGACCCAGCCGTTGTTCGACCGGCTCGAAGAGGTCGTGCCGAGGGCGGAATTCCGGCGTACGGCGTCGCTTTCGGAGTCGATCGCAGTGGTGGCGAACAATATCGGGGTCGCGCTGGCGGACGCGGGAGGCGGGACGGGGCTGGTCCGGGAGGTGTTCGCGGTCGCTCGGCGGTGCAGCCGCGATCCGGAGACGTTGGAAGCTGTGGCGCGCAACGAGATCGCTGCCACGGCGTATGTGCCCAGCCGTCCTCCGGAGCGGGAGCCTTCGGCGGCCCGGATCGGCGGCGCGTTGCTGCACGCGGTGGCGGCGGCGGTGTTCCTGGTCCTGAAGCTTCCACAGGACGCGATTTTGGCCTTCGTCTTTCCCGGCGCGGTTGCCGGGGCGTTGATGAATTGCTTTGTGGCGGCTCGGCCATGGACGACCTCGGGGCGGTATCCGGCCCTGCTGGGGCTGGACTTGGGGGTTTATCCGGTGCTCAGTCTGATTGAGGTGCCGCACTGGCTTGCCGTTGTCGTGGCGGTGGTGCTGGTGTATGTCGCCCCGTTCGTTCGGGTGCAGAGGGGCTTGTGATGCGAGACCGGCGGGGCGAAGAAGCGCGGCAACGCAAGCAGCACAAGGAATTCCGGATCGCTGAACCTGGCCTGCGCGAGGAGGAGCGCGCTCGGCTTCGTGACGCGCTGGAACAACTCTCCGCGGTGTTGACCGATAAGGACAGTGCGTCGCCACTGTCCGAATCGGACTTGGCGGAGGCGGCGACGGCGTTGTGGCGGGCGCGCCGCAAGCTCGCCGGGGTCGAGGACCGGGTCGCGCGGCAGGCGGGCCGGTTCCTCAGCGCGAGCCAGGACGCGCTCGACGCGGCGGGGGTGCTGGTGCAGGACCACGACCGGATTCCCTTCGGCTCGGGGATGGCGCTCGAGGTGCTGCTGTTCCAGGACGAACCGGACCTGGACGTCGAGCGGGTGGTGGAAACCGTGCGGCCGTCGATTTACCTGACCGGCCGCCGGATCCAGATGGGACAGGTCATCGTCGGGCGCCCGGCCGCCCGGGGGAACGGGGAAGCGGATGCGTGACACGATCGATTTCGGGATCGACCTCGGCACCACGAACAGCGCGATCGCGGTGCTGGAGGACGGTGCGGTGGTAGTGATCAAGAACAACGCGCAGATGGATTACACGCCGTCCGCGGTCTGGAGCCGACGGCGCGGTGTGCTCGAAGTCGGCGCCGGAGCGCGGCGAAGGCTTGAGGACGATCCGGAAAGCGTGCAGATCGAATTCAAGCAGGCCATGGGATTGCCGGACGCGCGACGCGAATTCCCGAAGGCCGGGTTCAGCATGACGCCGGTGGAACTGTCCGCGGAAGTGCTGCGGTCGCTGCGAAGTTCCGTCGTTCCACGGGAAATGCCGGACGCGGCGGTGATCACCGTGCCCGCGGCGTTCCTGCTCAACCAGACCGAGGCGACGCAGGAAGCCGCGAAACTGGCCGGGTTCACCGGGAATTGCCCGCTGCTGCAGGAACCGACGGCGGCGGCGTTCGCGTTCGGGTTCCAGAACGAAAGCAAAGGCGCGCACTGGATGGTGTTCGACTTCGGCGGCGGAACGTTCGACTCCGCGGTGGTCAGCACTGTCGAAGGGGAACTGAGCGTGCTGCACCACGCGGGCGACACCCACCTCGGCGGCCGGAACATCGACCAGGCCGTACTGGACCAGATACTCGCACCAGAGGCGGCCCGGCAACTCGGCCTCAGTGATTTCACCCGGGAGAATCCGCGTTGGCGGCGGAACTTCGCGCGGCTGCGCAGCGCCGCCGAGACGGCGAAAATCCAGCTCTCCCAGGCGGAACAGACCCAGGTGATGCTCGACCTCGACCGGGGCGACGGCCAGGAGGAGATGTTCGAGTACGTCGTGCGCCGCGAGGAGGTCGATCAGGCGGCGCGACCGTTTTACCTGCGCGCGGTGCAGTTGTGCCGATCCGCGCTGGAGTCGGCGAATTTGCGTCCGGCGGACATCGACCGGCTGCTGCTGGTCGGCGGTCCGACCCTCGCGCCTGGTTTGCGTGAACTGCTGGCCGATCCGTCGGCCGGTCTCGGCATTCCGCTCGACCACAGCCAGGACCCGAGCACCGTGGTGGCACGCGGTGCGGCCGCCTACGCCGGAACAGTGGCGCGCCCGCGCGCGGTACGCCCGGCAAAGCGCGGGGAATACTCCCTGGAACTGTCCTATCCGGCCACCACAAGCCTGCCGACCCTGCCGGTTTCCGGCCGCTGTTCGACGGACGGCTCAGCCGACTGGTCGCGGTTCCGGATCGCGCTCAGCGCCCCGCAGCGCAGGCCGGTCTACCGAACGTCCGAGGTTTCCCTTTCCGCTGACGGCACTTTCACTGTCGACGTCGTGCTCGACGAGCTGAGCACGAACCGCTTCGAGATCGAATTGCTCGACCCGACCGGCGCGCGCGTTCCGGTACAGCCCGACTCGCTCACGATCACCCACCAGCTCAACGAAATGATGGGTCAGACCGTGGTCAACACAGTCGGCCTGACCGAGGCCGACGGTTCCTTCACCCCGATGCTGATGAAAAACGCGCCGCTGCCGGCGGCTAAGCGGCAGACGTTCTTCACCACGGCGACGCTGCAGCGCGGCAACACGTCCTCGGTGATCCGGATCCCGGTCGCGGAAGGCGAACGCCGTCGCGGCGAGCGCAACCAGCAGGTGGGCGTGATCGAGATTCGCGCCAAGGACGTGCGGTTCGATCTGCCGCGCGGCAGCGAAGTTGTGATGACCTTCGAGATGGACGATTCGCGGCAGGTGTCCGTGGTCGCCGAGGTTCCCTTGCTGGACAACGAGTTCGAGGCGGTCATCGATCTCAAACAGCAGCATGTGCCGGACCCGCAGACGCTGCGGCGGCTGTTGAACGAGCTGGAGGCGCGCCACGAACAGGTGCGGAGTGAGGTCGTAAGGACGCGTTCGGACCGGGCACGCGGGCTGCTGAACCGGCTCGACGAGCAGGGCAGTGTGGCGGCGGTCCGGGACGAGGTGCGCTCCGGCGGCACCGACGAGGGGGCCGCGGTCGCCGCGGAACGGCGGATGCGCGACGTGCAGGCCGACCTTGACGACATCGAAGCAGAGCTGCGCGTTCCCGAGGTGCTGGAACGGCTGCGGGACCAGATCGACCACTGCCGCGAGCTGGTCGACCGGGTCGGTGCGGACGAGGACCGGACCGAGCTGGCCGAGATCGAACGCCGGTACGCGGCGATCGCCGAATCGCACGACACCGAGGCGGGCGAGCGGTTGTCCGATCGGGCGCTGGACCTGCAGGTTTTGCTGCTGCGCCGGGACGGTTCGCTGGATCTCGAGGTATTCAACGCGCTGCGGGCGTCGCGCGACACGATGTCCGATCCGGCTCGCGCGCGGGAGCTGATCCGCGAGGGCGAACACGTGGTGGCGACGTCGAACTGGGCCGCGCTGCCGGACGTCAACCGCCGGTTGCGTCGGTTGCTTCCGAATGACCGGCCGGGTCAGCCGGGTGGCGGCATTCTTCGCGGGGAGCGCGAATGAGCGGGCTTTCGCAGGCGCTGGAACGGGAACTCGTCCTCGCCGAAGGTGCCGACCTCGCCCGTCGCGGCGATTACGAAGCGGCCGTCGCACTTCTGGAGCCAGACTCAGCGGGCGACCCCGCCCGGCTCGATCTGCTGGCGCGCGTCCACGCGCAAACCGGCGATCTCGCCGCGGCCGATGCGGCGTGGGCGGCGGTGCTTGCCTTGCAGCCGGACAATTCCGCGGCGGAGGCAGGACGCCGGGTGATCGCGAAAGTCCATTCCGGACGGTTGCGGCACCGGCCGATCCGCCGGTATCTGCTGACTGCCGGGGCCGTGGTGCTGATCGGCGGCGCGATCGCGGGCGGGGTGGTCCTGACGACGCGTCAGCCGCCTCCTGCTCCGGTGGCCATGGCGGCCAAGCCGGATGACGGTCTCCGCGCTGAGGTGGATCGCCTGCACGGCGAGGAATCCCGCGATGCCGCTGCGGCTGAGGAGCGACAGGAGCGCCTGAACCAGTTGGCGAAGACCTTGGTCGCGCCAGGAGTGACCACGAAGGCAGGAACCGACGCTGTAGCTGTCAGCTTCGACCGCAGCCTGTTCAGTCCTAACGCGACAACGCCGAACGAGGCTGGGCAAACGGCGTTGACCGAATGGGCGAACGTCCTCAAAGGACGATCCGTGCGCATAACGGTGATCGGCCACGGCATCGCTGTCCCCGGCGGCCCGTCAAGCGGCGGCTCGACAGTCTCCTTGGCTCGCGCGTCCTCCGCGGCCCGGGTGCTGGCCGGAGCGAGCGGATTACCGTTGACCGCGTTCGCGATCTCGAGCGCGGATCAAGGCGCGACCCCGGCCCGCACGGTCACGCTCGAAGTGCGGCCGACCGACGCATGAACGCCACATACAACGCGCCAGGCACGATCAACCCCAGCAGCCACGAAATGTCCGCACCACCGAGCAGCGGCGCGATCGGCCCAACAAAAATGCCCTCCACGTTGGCGAACGGAATCTGCACCGCGATCCCCAGCACGTAAGCAGTCAGCGCGGGCCAAGCCCATCGGCCATAGCGGCCATTCGGGTCGTAGAGCGCCGCCAGGTCGTACTTCTCCTTGCGCAGCAGGTAAAAGTCGACCAGGTTGATCGAACTCCACGGCGTGAGGAAGTACAGCAAGAAGTCGAGGAACAGCACGAAGTTCGACAGGAACTGCCCGCGGCCGAGGATGGCGATCACCGCACCGACCACGCCGACGCCCGCGATGTAGCCGATCCGCGTGGCCTGCGAGAGCGCCGCGCGACGGCCGAAGCCAGTCAGCGCGGTCGCGACGGTCATGTAGCCGCCGTAGATGTTCAGCACGTTCACCGTGAACTTGCCGAGCGCGATAGCCAGCAACAGCGGGATCAACAACGCTTCGCCACCGAGGCCGACGACGTACGCGACTTCGTGGCCCTTGAACGCTTTCCCGGCAATGGCGTACGCCATCGCACCGAAGGACATCGCCCACACCGCGCCGAGCACCGTGCCGCCGTACGTCCACCAGAACGTCGCGCGCACCGAGGTCGCCGACGGCAGGTAGCGCGACGTGTCGGCGACGTACGGGCCGAAGGTGAGCTGCCACGACGCGGTCAGCGAGATCGCCAGCAGGAACTTCGGGAAGTCCAGGTGCGGCGCGGCGAGCACCGCACCGAGGTCGTGCCCGCTGACCAGCCGGATCGTCAGGTAGAGGAAGACGACCACGGACAGCGCGGACGCGAGCCAGCCGAACCGGTGGATCAGCCGGTACCCGACGATCGCGATCAGCGCCGAGGCGAGTGCGTAGACGGCGATCGCGGCGTCCGTCGGCAGATGCGTGATCTGGGCGACCGCCTGGCCGCCGAGCAGCGAACCGCTCGCGAAATAGCCGAGGTACATCACCACGACGAGCACCAGCGGGAGCGCCGCGCCGTACACGCCGAACTGCGCGCGCGACTGGATCATCTGCGGGATGCCGAGCTTCGGCCCCTGCGCGGCGTGCAGCGCCATCGGAACGCCGCCGAGTGCGTTGCCGAGCACGACCGCGACGATCGCCCACAGCGGATGCACGCCGACCAGCACCGTCAGCGCGCCGGTGACCGCCGAGGTGATCTGCGTGTTCGCGGCGAACCACAGGGTGAACAGGCTGCGCGGGTGCCCGTGCCGCTCGGACTCGGGCACCGGGTCGATCGAGCGTCGCTCCAATGTGGCCGCCACGTGCCCTCCCGCGGATCTTCGGTGAATGCGCTGGACGAACTCAACGTCAGCGCGGGCCTGCCGGCCAAGTAGCCGCCGGATGATTCTGTCTCGGATCCCAGACCCTGACTAGCTGTCAGCGCCTGGCAGCGGACTGCCAGCGGAGTGTGCGGCCGGTGCCAGCCGACGCCGCCACTCTTCAGCGGTCACCAGCTCACAGGGGAGAACAATGCAGACTCCAGTCACCATCATCGGCGCCGGCCTCGGCGGACTGACCCTCGCCCGGGTCCTGTACCTGCACGGGATCCCGGCCACGGTCTACGAGGCCGAGTCGTCGCCGATGTCGCGGTCCCAGGGCGGACTGCTGGACATTCACGATTACAACGGCCAGATCGCCGTCGAGGCCGCCGGTCTCATGGACGAGTTCCGCGAACTGATCCTCGAAGGCCGCCAGCAGATGCGGATCATCGACCCCGACGGCACCGTGCTGCTGGACCATCCCGACGACGGCACTGGCGGCCGCCCCGAACTGCTGCGCGGCGAGCTCCGGCAGATGCTGCTCGACTCGCTCCCGGACGGCACCGTCCAGTGGGGTCGGAAGGTCAGCAACGTCCGCACGGTCGCCGACGGACACGAGGTTTCCTTCGCCGACGGCGGTTCGGTCGTCGCGAAGCTGCTGGTCGGCGCGGACGGCGCGTGGTCGCGGGTGCGGCCGCTGCTGTCCGACGCAGTGCCGGAGTACATGGGCCTCGCGTTCGTCGAGACCTACCTCTACGACGCCGAAACCCGGCACCCGGCGGCCGCGAAGGTCGTGGGCGGCGGCGGAATGGGCGCGCCGGGGCCGGACCGGCGCATCATGGTGCACCGCGAACGCGACGCGCTGCACACCTACGCGATGCTGAACAAACCGCAGGAATGGTTCGACGCACTCGAAGGCCTCGACACCCCGGCCGCTCTCGCCCGGATCGAGGCCGAATTCGACGGCTGGGCCCCGGAACTCCGCGAGCTGATCTCCGGCGGCGACACCCCGCCGATCCTGCGCCGGCACTATCGGCTGCCGGGCGTGCACCGGTGGGAGCGGACCCCGGGCGTGACGCTGATCGGCGACGCGGCCCACCTGCAGGGCCCGAACGGGGAAGGCGCGAACCTGGCCATGCTCGACGGCTCCGACCTCGCCGAACTGCTCGTCGCGCATCCGGGCGACGTCGAGACCGCGCTGACCCTGCACGAGGAACGGATGTTCGCGCGCAGCGAGGAGGTCGCCGCCGAATCCGCGGAGATGGTCAAGCGGATCACCGCCGACCACGGGAAGGATACGGCGAAGGTGGTGGCCGAGGGGTTCCGGCGGATGCTCGCCAAGAAGCGGGAACCGGCGGAACGGGTCAGCTGAGACTGCGCCGGGCACGCGGTGAAAGTCCGTGAGGGGAACCCTGAGGGACTCTGATTCCCTCAGGGTTCCCCTCACGGACCGCGGCCCAGTCGGTGCGGGAACTCAGGTGAGGCGATGCGCTTTGAAGAACTGAAGAATCACCGGGGTGGCGTCGATCGGGCCAGGGGTATCGGAATCGTTGTTCGGCCGCGTGCTCGGCCAGACGTGTCCGGCCCCCTCCACCCGGTAATGCACCAGCGAACATCCGGGCCACCACTGCTTCACCACGTCGTGGACCGGAGAAACCGAGACGGGGTAAGGAAAACACCGGTCGCGCGCGGCCCAGCCGTTCAGCCAGTCCGGAATGGACGGCAGCCCCTTAGCCGGATTTCCGGTGTACGGAATGGTGGTGTCGGCCGTGCCGTGGAAGTCGAGCAGCGCGACCTTCCGGCTCGGCTGGCAGGCGCCGCCCTGGGGGTAGAACGCGCCGGAAACCGGGGCGAACGCGGCGATCCGGTCGGCCATCCGGCACGCCAACACTCCGACGAACCCGCCGCCGTTCGATTTGCCCGCCGCGTAGATTCGCGCCGGGTCCACGCACATCCGGTGCTGCAGCGAGTCGAGGAGGTCGCCGGTGAACCGGACGTCGTCGACCGGGGCCGAGTAGGGCGCGCCGGTCCAGGCGGATTTGCCGTCGGTGCCGGTGACGCCCTGCGGGTACACCGCGATCACGTCCGAACCGGAGAAGCCAGACAGTTCTTCTTGGTACTCCGACGTGCGGCCGTGTCCGTGGTAGGAGAGGACGACCGGGTACTGCCGGTGCGGATTGTACCGCGCGGGCACGTAGATCCGGTACTCGCGATCGATCCCGCCGGACGTCAGATGCTCGACCGTCGTGGTGCCCGCTCCGGGAGCCGCCTGCCCGCACCCCGTCGTCGTCGGTACCTGTTCAGCTGACGCCGGCGCGGCCGGCACCCCGAGCCCGATGACCGCCGCCACTACGGCAACGCCTGCACGGAAACGTCCGGACATCCGATCCTCCTCGATCGACGGGCGAGCGCGACCATAGTCACCCCGGATCGGCCCCGGACGAACCTTTCGTTCATTGAGTTAACGGCTAGGCTCGCCGGGGTGACGGACGCGGAAGAGTCCTCTGCCAACCGCATCACCGGCGGCCGCTTCGACAAGGTCGTGATGGCCGGGGCGGTGCACGGCGACATCAATGTCGGCCGGTCGGGCGACACCCCGGAGGAGCTGGCCGACCCGCTCCTCGCCTCGGTCCGGCTGCGACCCGGCGGCACCCTCGCTGACCTGGTGCTCGACACCGATCCACCGCGGGTCGCCGTCCCCGGCGGAACCGTCCACATCATCACCGTGGAAGCCAGGACGACCCGCGCCGTCGTCCTGCAATCCGCGCGGGTCGTGATCGTTTCGCGGACCCCTCCGCGCCCGGCCTGCCTGCAGGTCCGGATCGGCGGCCTGGTGGAACCGCGCCCGTTCACGACCGATTTCGACGCCCCGTCGCCGCGGCTGGTCGCGCAAGGCCCGGATTTCCCGTTCACCGTCAGCGCGACCGACATCGAGCAATTCGAGATCGAACCGATCACCACGACCCACGAGGTCGCCTGGCACCTCGAAGTGGACTGGACCTGCGCGGGTCGCCACGGCACCACCGTCATCGACAACGAGGGCGAGCCGTTCCACGCGTATCCGGTGCCGGTTCTCTTCTCCGGCCGCTCGCCTTCAGTGCTCAACTCCGGCTGCGACCTGTTCCACGAACGAGGCTGCCCGGCCGGCCTGCTCGACGGCGCGCCCGCTTCACTCTGGGATGGCCCACAACCGCCGCCGTATCCGGTGCTGCCGCCTCTCGCGGAGGCTCCGGCCTCCGTGGACCTGGACCCCGACCTGAAGGAATCGTGGCCCGAGTACCGCCGGGTCGCCAATGCCATCCGGATGGCTGCCGCTGAACCGGACTTCCGCGGCCACGAACCGCCGGAGTACCGCGCGCTGCTCATCCGAGTGCTGCGCTACCTCTTCGTCTCCGGCCAAGCCCGCCCCGGTGTCGCCCTGGGCCGCATCCTTCACGCCGAATGGACCGCCGCGCTCGGCGAAGACCACCCGGACACCCTCGCCGTCGCCAACCGCCTGGCGGGTTGCCTGGTGGGCACCACGGATTACCCGGAGGCGCGCGACCTGCTGACCGACCTCCTGCCCAGGGTGAGCCGTGTCCTGGGCGAGGACGATCCGCTGGCGCTGACCGTCGCGAGCAACCTGTGCGTGGCGTATATGGGGCTGAACGAATACGAACGCGCCCGCGACCAGACGGAGGACGTCATCGCCCGGAGCCGTCGTGCCCTCGGCCCCGACGCGTTGGGCACCCTGCGGACGACCGGCAACCTGGTCCAGGCCCACCTCCGCCTCGGCGACCGGGCCGCGGCTCTTGCGGTGCTGGAGGATCTGCTGCCGAGGTGCCGCAGGGCGCTGGGGGAGGACCATCCGCAGACGGTGAGTGCTGCCGCTGTCTTGGCCCAGGTCATGGCGGAGGAGGACTGAGCCTCAGGAGCATTGCCGGAGCGCGGTTTCCGCTGCGGCAAGGTGGTCCGGACCTATGCCTGTCGCCGGGTTGACCGGAATCAGCGCGGTAGCGATGCCACCCCGGCGTTCGAGGAATCGCTGCCGGGCACTGGGGAACAGATCGAAGTCGTTGTCGAGCCACGCCAACGGCCGGCCAGCTGCGAAGCGGCCGACCGCGCCGAACTTCCAGTCTGGATGCTGGTCATAGGCGCGCACGCCGACCACGGGCAACCCGAGCGCCGGGCCGATCCTGGTGTTGGTCTCGTCTTCCCACGAGGTCGCCCACGCCAGCTCGGCACCGGTCCGCTCAGCGAGAGCCCGTCCACGTCGAGCAGCAGAATCGGCTTCACGCTCCGACGCTACCCGGCACCCAACCCAGGTCAAGGACGGCAAAACCCCTTGCCCGCCAACACCCGCTCCACCGAAGCCGTCACCTGCGCGCTGGGCAACTCCCCGCTCTCCACCGCCCGCTGAAGCCGATCCACCACGGCCCCCACGTCGTTGTGCCCGGACGAGAACAACGCCTGGTCAGCCCCCGCCTGCAACGCCTTCAGCACAGCGTCCGGCAGCGCGAACCGGTCCGTGATCGCCTTCATCCCGCCGAGATCATCCGTGATCACCGGCCCGGTGAAGTGGAACTCGTTGCGCAGCAACCGATACGCCTCCGGCGCGAGCGACGCGGGCTCGTCCCCGGTCAGCCCAGGGACCTCCAGATGCCCCACCATCACCCCGACCTGCCCGTACTCCGAGATATCGCGATAGGGCACCAGATCGACCCGGCGCAGCTGGTCGAGCGGCGGCGTCACGACGGTTCCGCGGTGCGAATCGCCGGATCCGTGGCCGTGGCCCGGGAAATGCTTGAGCACCGGCTGCACCCCGCCCGCGCGCAGGCCCTCGGCGAACGCCATCGCGTACTGCCGGACCTTCTCCGGATCCGGGCTGTAAGAACGGTCGCCGATCACCGCGTCGTCGGGTTCGTTGCTCACATCCGCGTCCGGGGCGTAGTCGACGGTCACCCCGCGTGCCCGCAGTTGCTTGCCGCGCTGCTCGCCGATCGCGCGCATCTCGTCCGGCGTCTTCGAGGCCGCCAGCTGCCGGGCGCTCGGGAGCGAGCCGTCGAGGTCGTCGATGCGCTGCACGCGGCCGCCCTCCTCGTCGACCGCGACCGAAACCGGGATCTTCGCGGCTCGCTGGACGCCGTCGAGCGCGCCATTTTGCAACAGCGTGGTCTTTTTGTCTCCCACGAAGATCCCGCCGACCTGCTGCGTCCGCACGAGCTGCGCGACGGCCGCCGGGTCGCCCGCGTTGACGCCCGGCACGACCAGTTGCGCCACGCGCGCCCGCGGATCCATCGACGACACCGCGGCCGCACACGTCAGCTGTCCCGGCACAGTCTGCGAAGGGGAGGTTGACGCAGGTGGAGCTGCTTGCGGCGAACTGCCCGCGCTCGGCGCTGTGAGCGGAGTGGGCGTTGCTGTTCCGGAAACGGAACGATCGCCGGCACACGCGGAAAGTGCACATATGAGCGTTAAGCCGCTGACGGCGCCTGCGGTGATCCAGCGGGGTCGTGCGTGCGCCTTCATCATTTCCTCTGCATGTCCGGACAGGTCTCCGTGACGGTAACCGAACCCCACCGGCGGGCCCAACTTCACGCTGTGAAGAATGAGCGCGTCCCGACTAGAGATTTCGTGAAGCCGCGGTGGGCACACTGCTGGAACACGACAGGCGAGTGCTCTGCACCGGGGAGGCAGCGATGAATCAGGTCAAGGTTGCGGCATGGGCTTCGGACCCGATCACCCTCGCGGGCCTCATCGACCATTTGCGCACGCGCCGCGAGGTGCGGGTGATGCCGGGCCAGCAGCGCGGTGAAGCGGCCGTGCTCGTGTTCGCCGCGAATCGCGTCACTCGCGAGGTGAAGGCGGCGCTGCGGGCCGCGGCCTCGGAAACGCCCGCGGCCATCGTGTTCGTCGCCGGGTACGTGGACGCCGACGATCTGGCCGAGCTGGCCGCCTGGCACGTCGCCGCGGTGCTGCCGCGCGACGCGATCGGCGGCGACCAGCTGGTGCGCAGCATCGTGGCCGCCGCCTCCGGGCGCGAGACCTCGATGCGAGATCTGCTGCACCAGGCCGAGACTCTGCGCCGGGGCGGTGACCACACCAACCTGTCGCCGCGCGAGGTCGACGTGCTGCGGCTGATGGCCGAGGGCTGGGACACCGCGGAAATCGCGAACAAGCTCTGTTACTCGGAGCGGACCGTGAAGAACGTGATCTACGGTATGACGAACCGGCTCAAGCTGCGGAACCGTCCGCACGCCGTCGCCTACGCGCTGCGCGCCGGAGTGATTTAAAGGATGCTCACCACGTGCGAAAGCTGACCCGGCGCCCGGCCGTTGCCGCGCTCGCCGCCGCATTCCTGGTACTGGCGGCCGCGTGCGGTTCCGCCGCGTCCTCGGGGAAGATCACGCTCAGCGTGGCGACATTCGGCGAGTTCGGCTACGCGCCGCTGTTCGAGCAGTACCAGAAAGACCATCCGAACATCGAGATCCGCAGCCGGGTCACCGATTTCGACACGCATTTCAAGAGCCTCGCCACGCAGTTGGCGGCCGGGCGCGGCGCGGCCGACGTCGTCGCGGTCGAGGAGCAGTACCTCCCGAAGTACATCCGCGCCAAGGACAAATTCGTCAATCTGGCCGGCTTCGGCGCGGACAAGCTGAAGCAGCAATGGGCGTCGTGGAAGTGGGCGCAGGGCACCTCGGGCGATTACGTGTTCGGGCTCGGCACCGACATGGGCAGCCTCGCGATGTGCTACCGCCGGGATCTGTTCCAGCAGGCCGGATTGCCCACCGACCGCAAAGACGTCGCGGAGCTGATGCCGGACTGGCAGGGTTACGCGAATGCCGCGGCCCGGTTCACCGAGAAGCTGCCGAAGGTCAAGTTCGCCGATTCGGCGGGCACCGTCTATACCGCGATGCTCAACCAGTCGCCGGAGAACTACTTCTCCGCCAAGGACGATTCCTACATCGCCGACCAGAACCCCAGCGTGCGCAACGCCTTCCAATTGTCCGGCGGCCTCGCGCAAGCCCATGAAACGGCCGGCGCGACGACGTACACGCAGGCCTGGAACGTCGCGATCAAACAGGGCAGCTTCGCGACCATCGCGTGTCCGGCGTGGATGCTCACGCAGATCAAGGAAGCTGGCGGCGACGCGGTCAGCGGCAAATGGGACGTCACCACGGTGCCGGGCAACAGCGGCAACCAGGGCGGTTCCTTCCTCGCCGTGCCGAAGCAGAGCGCGCACCCGAAGGAAGCCTACGATCTCGCGCAGTGGCTGACCGCGCCCGCGCAGCAGAAACGGCTTTTCCTTTCCGACGGAATCCTGCCGAGCGAACCGAGCGTGTATCAGGATCCGCAGGTCATCGCCCACACCGATCCCTATTTCTCGAACGCGCCGGTCGGCCAGATCTACGCGGCGTCGGCGGATCGGCTGCGGCCGAATTACCGCGGCCTGCACGACGCCGACGTCCGTCCCGAATTCGGCCGCGCGCTCGGCCGGATCGAGGACGGGAGCGAGAACGTCGAGCAGGCGTGGGCCGACGCGGTCCGGATGGGCCGCGACGCGATCAAGTAGCCGTCGTGGACAGGAAGCTCACCCCCTACGTCTTCATTCTGCCGTTCTTTGTCCTTTTTGGAGTGTTCGGCGCGTTCCCGCTGCTGTACACGTCGTGGGTTTCGCTGCATCGATGGGATCTGCTTTCCGGTCCGGAAGGCGGCCTCGGCTTCTCCAATTACGTCGAGCTGTTCGGTGATCCACGGTTCTACAACGCGCTTTTCAACACCGTCAGCATCTTCCTGCTCGCCGCGATTCCGCAGTTCTTCCTCGCGCTCGGCATCGCCGCCCTGCTGGACCGGCCGCTGCGCGCGGCGACCTGGTGGCGGGCCGGGCTGTTGCTGCCGAACCTGGTGTCCGTGGTCGCCGTCGGGCTGGTGTTCGCGCAGCTGTACAGCTCGGGCTACGGCGTGGTCAACGAAGTGCTCGGCTGGTTCGGCGTGCCGCCGATCTCCTGGCAGTCGCACCAGTGGTCGTCGCATCTCGCGGTGGCGAGCATGGTGATGTGGCGCTGGACCGGCTACAACGCGCTCATCTACCTGGCCGCGATGCAAGCGGTGCCCCAGGATCTGTACGAGGCGGCCGCGCTCGACGGCGCTTCGCGGTGGCGGTCGTTCTGGTCGATCACCGTGCCCGGCATCCGGCCGACCATCGCGTTCACCGCGGTCGCAGGCACGGTCAACGGCCTCCAGTTGTTCGCCGAACCCCAGCTGTTCGACGCCACCGGCAACGGCGGCGCAGGCGGCAACGACCGGCAATTCCAGACCCTCACGATGTATCTGTACGAAAAGGGTTTCGGCAAATTCGACGCCGGATACGCGGCGGCCTTGTCCTGGGTGATGTTCCTGATCTGCCTGGTGTTCGCGGTCTTCAACTACCGGCTCGTCCGCCGCTTCGTAGGTACGCCGTGATCCGCCGGGGCCGGGCCGGGGGCTGGGTGTACGCGGTACTGGTGGGGTTGGTCGCTTCGTCGCTGTTCCCGCTGTACTGGTCGTTCGCAGTGTCCACTCGGGACAATGCGGCGATCGGCGAGACGTCGCCGTTGCTGCTGCCCGGCGGCCACCTTTTCGACAACATCCAGCGCGTGTTCGCCACCGTCGACTTCTGGCTGGCGATCGGCAATTCGCTGATCGTCGCAACAACGGTGATGGTGTCCAATGTGGTCCTGTCCAGCTTCGCCGGCTTTTCCTTCGCCCGGCTCCGGTTCCGCGGCCGCAACACGCTGTTCCTCCTGGTGGTCGGCTCGGCGATGGTGCCAGCGCAGCTGGGCGTCGTCCCGCTTTACCTGGTGGTGAGCGATTTCGGCTGGTACGGCCGGCTCGAAGCGGTGATCGTGCCCGCGCTGGTGAGCGCGTTCGGCGTGTTCTGGATGCGCCAGGCCTGCGAGGGTTCGATCGACCAAGACCTGGTCGACGCGGCCACTGTGGACGGAGCGTCGGTGTTGCGCACGTTCTGGCACGTGGCAGTCCCGGCGATCCGTCCACAAGCGACTGTCCTGGCCATGGTGACTTTCCTCGGCGCGTGGAACGACTACTTCTGGCCGCTGGTGGTCCTCGACCCGGCGCAAACGCCGACTGTTCAGGTAGTCCTGTCCCAGCTGGCCAGCGGCTACTTCACCGACTACGCCTTGATGCTGACCGGCGCGACGCTGGGCGTGCTGCCGGTGATCATTCTCTTCCTGCTACTTGGCCGAAACCTGGTGCGCAGCATCTCGACCGGTCTGACCCGGGCGTAACTCACGAGACGTAACGCCCGAAGAATCCAGCGATCGCAGACCGCTGCACGGCGATGCTCGTCCGGGGATCAATAGTCCCGATCCGCGTCTGCTGTACCTTCGGATCGACCGGCACCCGCTGCGCCAGCTTAGGCAGGAACCACTGCACGTCGGTGTAGCTGTAGTGCATCGCGGTAGCCAAGGTGATGTCCTGCTTCGGAGAAGAAGTGTGCTCCCACAACGACTTCCACGCCGGTGACGTCCGATGGCTGCGCGCCTGCCCGTCACTGGTGCTCCCGGACGACCCCATCAGCAACACCGGCCGCGAAACCCCCTCCGCACCAGCGCGGGTGAGCTGCTTGCCATCGACGTCATAGGCAAGCCAACCGTCCAAATCGGCCGCAGCATCCACCCGGGAGTCCACTGTAGACACCTCGGCAGCGGTATCCCCGCCGAACGAATGCCCGATCGCCCCAATCCGGCTCATGTCCATCGACTGCCCGAGCCCCGGGATGCCCGGCAGCTGATCAAGGGCGAACCGGACATCCGCGACCCGCGTACGCATCCCCGCCACCAGGTCCTTGCTCCCCTGAGAGAACACCACCCGCCCGTCCGGGAACACGACAAACGGCGCCTCGCCGGTGTGGTCGATGGTCACCACGATGTACCCGCGGCTGGCGAGATCCTCAGCGGTCGCACTGCCCAGTGCCCGCAGCGACGCCCAGCCCGGCGAGTACACGACCACCGGCCACCGCCCCTGCGCCGGCGCGTTCGCCCGGGCATGCGTCTCGACAGCCGCCCAGTCGACCTTCCCGGTCGGCAGCCCCAGCGCCGGTGCCGCGCCCTGGTCGAAGTACTGGGCGGCCCCCGAGGGCAGATACCGCGCCTTCGGGCCAGCGCCGGGCCGGGTCGGGTACCAGACGCTGATCATCAGCTCCCGATTCCGCGCCTGGTCAACGAGGTGGACGTCGCGTTCGCCGATCGCGTGCGGCCCGGACGGCGTGGGAAGTTCGAAGGTGACCGCGGTTTCGGCCGCAGCGGGAGCGGAGCCCAGTGCGGTGACGAGGAGGGCGGCGGCGAGAACGGTTCGGAAGCGCATGCCGGAACTCTGCCGGTTTGCCCGGGATGCCCGCCCCTGCCGACCGTCTCCAGCGACCCCCGACTTTCGTCAACCCGTCCGGCGCGCCACGGTGGTCGCCAGCTCGCTCCGCGACGGTGCGTCCAGCTTCCCGAGCAACCGCACGACGTGCGCCTGGACCGTCCGGCGCGGAATGCGCAGCTCCGTCGCGATCTCCGGATTGGACCGGCCAGCGGCGACCAGCCGAGCGATGCGGACCTCCAGCGTCGACAGCGATTCCCAGCCATGCTCGGGCCGCGCCGACGCCAGCGAAGCCCCACGCTGCACGCCGACCGCCTGCAACCGCGTCTCCGCGTGCTCCAGATTCCAGGCCGCCGAGAGTTCGGTGTACAGCGAAGCTGCTTCATCAAACGCGGCCTGCGCGGCGTCCAACCGGCCGACTCGCGCCAGCAGCACCGCCGCGTCCTCCAACGCACTGGCCAGCTCCGGTTTCCGCCCCACCGCACGGAAATGCTCCACCGTCCGCAGCACCGGCTCCGGATCCTCGTCCAGCAACCCGCGACACCATTCGGCAGCCGCGAACGCCCGCGCCGGTTCGAGCTCCTTCTCCGCCTCTTCGACGCACACCGCCAGCGCCCGCTCCGCCGCCGCCCGGTCGCCCGCCGCCAAGGCGATCTGGGCGAACTGCGGCAACCACTGATGCCGCAACATCATCTGCGCGTACGTCGGGTTCAGGATCGGCTCGAACACCGTGATCGCCTTCTGCAGATCACCCTGCTGGTAGGCGACAAGCGCGTGCGCGGCCAGCAGAAAGTCGAAACTCTCCCGTTCGGCACTCGTCGCGGGCGCGTGTTCCTCCGCCGCGTCCAGCAGCGCAGCCGCTTGCGCGCGTTCGCCCCGCCGTGCCGCGATGAGCGCCGCGACCCCGTGCAGCAGCAGCGCGGCCGCCCCCGGTTCGCGCAGCCCGAAAAAGGTGATCGCCGGACCGTCCTCGGTCACCGTGTCCAGTTCGACCAGCGCTTCGTCCCACCGGCCTTCCCAATACCGGTGCACCGCGACGGAAACCTGCAGCCCGCTCGGCATGCTGTGCCGCCGCGTCACCTCGGCGGCCTCCTGCAGCGTGCGGTTCGCGTCGTCCAGCCGGTCGAGGTTCTGCAGCGTGAAGACGCGATTGTCCAGCAGATCCAGGTGCAGATCAGCCAGCTCGTGCTCGTCGCCGACGGCCGCGATCGCCTCGTCCACGTGCTTCAGCGCGCTGGAATGATGCCGCCGCACCGAATCGACCAGCCACAACGTCTGCAGCGCGTGCGCGGTGAGGTAGCCGTCGCCGTTCGCCTCGGCCCGGGCGTGATGTGCGTTCTCCTCCGCGACATCGAGGTCGTCGAGACCGCCGCGCCGGTAGTTCGCGAGCAGGTGGCGACCCCGGACCCGCCACAGCTCCGGGACTCCTGGATCCTCCGCCGGATTCCCGAGCGTCTCCACCGCGAGCCGCGCGTCGCCCCGGCGGAACTGCATCGCCGACACGATGTGGCGCATCTCCGCCGCGTTGTCCGGATCGCGGGCCGTCGAAAATGCTTGCAGCGCAAGGTCTTCGGGACTCCGTTCGAGCCGGAACAACACCCGCACCAGCGCGACCAGCAACGGCTCGCGGCGCGGATCGTCGTCCTCGACCACGGCGAGCGCGCGCTCCAGCAGCTCGACCGCGATCAGCGGGGCCCGGTTCGACACCGCGCTCTGGTGCTCCACGAGCCAGTCCAGCACCCACGGGTCCACAGTGGACGGGACGGCCACGAGCTGCTCGGCGACCCGCTTCACCGGCGCGCCGATCTTGGCCAGCGCTTCAGCGGCCTGGCGATGCTGCGCGGCGCGGGTTTCCGGCGGCAGGTGGTGGTACAACGTCTGACGCAGCAACGGAAGCCGGAACGCGAGCTGGGTTCCGGTGTCGAGCAGGATGTTGTCCGCCACGGCCGCTTCGAGTGGGCCGAGCAGGTCCGACGGCCGCTGTCCGAGCACCGCCGCGATATCGCCGACCGCGAACTCCATGCCGAGAATCGCGCCCCAGCCCAGCACGTGCCGAGTCTGCTCGGGCAGCAGCTCCAGCCGCCGGTTGACTGCTGCGACAATCGATTCCGGCGGCTCGAACCGTAGCGGATCGGGGACGTCGGCGAGCCCGTCGCGCTGCTCGACCGCGCCCGAGTGCATCAGCGCGTCCAGCATTTCCTTGAGATACAACGGATTGCCGCCGGCGCGCGCGGTCAGGTCCCGCAGCCGCGGTCCTGGGTCCGCGCCGATCTGCCTCCGCAACAGGCGCAGGACGTCGTCCTCGCCGAGCGGACCGAGGTCGAGCACGATCCCGTCGCGCGTCTCGACGCCGCGGCGCAGCTGGGTCATCTCCGGCCGCTCCGGTGCCGGTCGCGTCGCGGCGACCAGCAGCAACGGCAGCTGCCGGGCGGCCGCGGACAGCCGATGGCACACCAGCACGCTCGACTCGTCCGCCCACTGCAGGTCGTCGACCACGAGCAGCAGCGGCGATTCGGCGCACAGTTCGTCGACGAGCGCCAGCAGCCGATCGACCGAGTCCAGCACCGGGTCGACGCCGCGCCGCGTCGGTTCCTCGCTGCTCAACGCGACGCGCGCGCGGCGCGGATCCGGCGAGTGCGGGTCGATCGCCAGGCATTCGTGCATGACCTGCAACGGAAACCGCATGCTCAGCTCGTCCGCGGTGACCCAGGCGACCTGCAGGCCACCAGCGTCGCCGAACGCGTGCGCCAGCAGCTCCGACTTCCCGATCCCGGCTTCGCCCTCGATCCACACCGCTTTGCCCCGGCCCGCGCGGACCCCGTCGAGCAGCTGGTGCAGCTTGCTCACCTCGGTTTCCCGGCCGAGCAACGGATCTCGCGGCACCCGCACGACCGGCTCGGGCATCGCCGGTCGCTGCAGGTCGAGCGCCGGGTCCTCGGCGAGCACGCGCTGGTGCAGCTCGCGCAGCCCCGGCCCGGGCTCCACGCCCAGCTCCGCGCGGATCGTGCTGCGCGCGTCGCGGAACACGTCGAGCGCGTCGGAATGCCGGCCGCTGCGATAAAGCGCGAGCATCAGCGAGGCCCGCAACGATTCGCGCAGCGGATATTCGGCGGTGAGCGCGGTCAGCTCGGCGACGATCTCCTGGTGTCCGCCCATTTCCAGCCTGCTGCGGGCAGCCCGGTCCAGCGTGTCCAGCCGCAGCTCGGCTAGATACGCGCGATGCCGTTCGGCGAAATTGCCGGGCACGCCGGACAGCGCTTCGCCGTGCCAGAGCTTGAGTGCGGCGCTGAATTCGGCCACCGCGCGGTTGTGCGCTCCGGCCTCGGCCTCGCGTTTGCCGTCTTCCCGGTGCTGCTCGAACCTCGCCGCGTCCAGCGCTTCGGGCGCGAGGTCGAGCGTGTAGCCGGCCGGGCCGGATCCGAGCACGGTCGAGGCGGACCACCGGGTGCGTTCGGGCTCCAGCGCGCGGCGCAGCCCGGAGATGTAGGTGTGCACGCTGCCTTCGACACTGGCCGGCGGCGACTCGCCCCACACGCCCGCGATCAGCTCGGCGCGCGGCACCGGCCGTCCGGCGGCGACCGCCAGCATGGCGAAAACCGCCCGCTGCCGCGCGGGTCCGAGCGAGATTTCGGTCGTCCCGCGCCAGGCGCGCAGCGGGCCGAGCGCCGTTACCCGCACATCCCCTGGCATGCCGTTCCATTCGCCGTGTCGACCGAGTTTACCGCCTCGATCATGGACGCGAGTCCACCCCGGTTTACTCTCCTGCCGCACGCGCGCGGACCGGACTGGCCCGCCGGATGCCGTACGGCTGCATCCGAGTCTCGGCCCGCCGCACGTCCCAAGCCGCGCCGACCGAGGTGTAGCTGGTGAGTGCCGCGAGGAAAGCCGTGCGCGCCTCGTCGAGACGGCGGTACTCGGCGAGCAGGATCGCGGCGTCCTCGCTGGCGCGCGCGTGCTTGAGCATCCGGCCCGCGGCCTCGTAGTGCGTGGCCGCGCCGAGGATCGCGTCCGGATCCGCGGTGACCAGGCCCCGGCAGTGCGCGGTCGCGGCGGTGTGCGACGGCGGAGTGTCGTACCCGCTGGTGTCGCCCATCAGCCGTAGCGCCCGGAACGCGTGGGGCTGGTCGCCGAGCTGCATGGCGAGCCGGGCGAGGTCGGGCAGCCACTGCTGGCGCGCGGCGGGCGGATAGCTCTGCTCCAGCAGCGGCAGCAGCGCGGCGAGAGCGGCTTCCGGATCGCCTTCCAGCTCGGCGAGCTGAGCGCGCGCGGCGAGCAGGTAGTCGCCGCCGTTCGGCTCGAGACCGTGCGGGAACTGATGCCGGGCCGCCGCGTCGAGATGCGCGCGTGCCTCCTCCGGCTCGTCGCGGTGGCTCGCGATCAACGCGCCGACGCCGTGCACCAGCAACGCCGATCCCGGGCTGCGCAACACATACGACGCGGTTTCCGCGCCGCCGCGGATCACCGTGTCGAGTTCGGCGAGAGCCTCGCTCCAGCGGCCGCGCCAGTAGTAGTGCACCGCGCCGGCCAGGTGCATCTCGCCAGGCACTGCGCGGGTCGCGGCCAGCCTGCGCGCGGTGCTCAGATCGGCGTCGTTGTCGAGGCCGTCCAGCACGCCAAGTTCGGACAGATCCGGTGCCGCTGCTTGATGATCGACGGCGAACCGTTCGATAGTCACGCGCAGCGTTTCGTGCCGCCCGCGCCACATCTCTGGCACCTTCGGATCGGCCAGCGTACGGCGGACTTCCGCGGAAGCTTCGGCGAATTCGCCGCGGCGGTAATAGATGTAGGCGAGGATCCAGCGCATCTCCGCGGCCTGCCTGCTGTCCTTGGTGCGCGCGACCACCGACCGCGCCTCCGCCTCCGGCTCCCGGCCCAGCCAGAACAGCAGCCGGGCGAGCGTGGCGGTGAGCGGTTCGCGGGCCTCGGCAGGCAGCACGGCTTGCTTGACCACCTGTTTGAGCAGGTCCACCGCGATCCGCGGCGACTGCGCGGCGACCGTTCCGATGTGCTCGACCAGCCAGTTCGCGACCCACGGGTCCACCTGCGCGGGCGCGGCGGCGAGCTGCTCGGCGACGCGTTCCGCACCCGCCCCCGCTCCGTCGAGCGCCTCGGCCAGCTGCCGGTGCAGCGCGACGCGCATCGCGGCAGGCGTCTTTTCGTACAACACGCGGCGCAGCAACGGATGCCGGAACGCGAGCAGATCGCCGGACTCGACCAGCACCCCCGCGGTAAGGGCCTCCTCGACCGCGGCGACAAGCGCGGTCGGCGCGCGTTCGGTGGCGATCGCGATGTCGGCGAGCGAGAATTCCTTGCCCAGCAAGGCCGCCCAGCGCAACAAGTCCCGCGCGGAGCTGGAGAGAAAGATCAGGTACAGCGTGATCCGCGACCCGAGCGGCGACGGGATCGAACGGCACGAGGAACCGTCGACGATCGCGTGCGCACCGTCGAGCAGGATCATCGAATTGCCGAGCAGAGTCTCGACGATTTCCGTGGCGTAGCGCGGATTTCCGGCGGCGTGGCCGAGCAGCAGCGAGAACATCCGGTTCGGCGGTGCGCCGGTGAGGTCGGCGGAAATCTTCCGGATCTCGTTGTCCCGCAACGGCTCCAGGCACAGCGGCGAGGTCCCGCCGGACGACAGGTCCGCGGCCAGCGCTTCGAGCGCGGCCGAGCGGGGGAGCGGACGGCTCGCTCCGACGAGCAGCAGCGGCAGCCGCCGGGTCTCGCGGGCGAGGTGCTGCCACACCTGCAGCGTGGTTTCGTCGGCCCACTGCAGATCGTCGACCACGAGCGCGAGCGGACCGTCCGCGCAAAGCTGCCGGACCAGTCCGAGAATGCCCTCGACCGGGTCCAGCTCCGGGTTCTCGGCGAGCGCCACCGCCAGTTCCGCGCGACGCAGATCCGAGGCACGCGGGTGCACGCCGAGCGCGTCCAGCAGCGGACGCAAGGCAAAGCCCTGGTCGAGCGAATCGGCGGCGGCGAACAGCGCGGTGTAGCCGGTTTCGTGGGCCAGCGCGACGGTTTCGGCCAGCAGCGCGGTCCGGCCGATGCCCGGTTCGCCCTTGACCCACACCGAACGGCCGAGGCCGCCGCCGAGACCGGCGACGGCCTCGCTGAGCAGCTGAAGCTCGTTCTCCCGCCCGACGAACGTCGCCGGGCGCGGCGGCAGCACCGGCAACGGGAAGCGCGGGACTTTGGTGACCGGCGTGGGCGTGACCGCCTCGTCGGCGGCCAGCAGCTTTTCGTAAAGCTCCCGCAGCGCTGGCCCCGGCTCGGTGCCGGACGCTTCGACCAGCCGCTCGCGCAGTTCGGTGTAAACGGTGAGCGCCTCGTGATGCCGGCCCGCGTGGTCAAGTGCTCGCATGAGCAGACCGTGCAGCGGCTCGCGGAACGGATGGTCCGCGGCAAGTTCGCCGAGCTGCGTGACGAGCCCGGCGGACTCGCCCGAGTCCATCGCCAGCTCGGCCCGGCGTTCGACGGTCGCCAGCCGGAGTTCCTCCAGCCGCACCCGCTGCGCGGTGGTGTAGTGACCGGACAGGCATTGCAGCGGCGTGCCGTCCCACTCCGCGAGAGCCTCGTCGAGCACGCTCCGCGCTTCAGCCCGGCGTCCCTCGGAGAGCAGCCGGTGGCCGAGGTCGCGCAGCGCGCTGAAGCGGTGGACGTCGATCTGCTCCGGCTCGATGCAGAGCGAGTAGCCGGACCCGGTGGAGGCGATCAGCCGCGATTCGGCGCCTTTGCGGCGGCCCGGTTCGAGGACGCGGCGCAGACCGGAGATGTAGGTGTAGATGCTCCCCTGCGCGCTGGCCGGGGGCGCGTCGCCCCACACCGCGTCGATGAGCACTTCGCGGGAGACCGTGCGATTCGGGGAGAAGGCGAGCACCGCGAAGACTGTGCGCCGATGAGCGGAACCGAGGTCGAGCTGCCGGTCGCCGAGCCAGGCTCGTACCGGTCCGAGCAGCTGGATTTCCGGCGCCGGGACGCCGCCGGATGCCGACATCGGTCTCCCTTCACGCGCTGACGGATCGTCACACGCCGGATGCCACTGGTGAGCTTACGCCGAAAAGGTGACGTGGCGGGACCGCCCCGGGTTGCTTTTGCCGGTCTTGTCCAGCGAATTGTCTGGTGGACAGAGTCGAGGGGGCGGCCCCGCGGTGAACGCCGGGCAAACCGGCCGGGCGGTCCGGCAGGCACACCTCCCGCGACAAAGGGGCATCGGCCTCGCCCGCCGGTTTCCGAACGGGAATCCCTGCGGCAGCCTCGATGAGGAACCCGCGCGCTCGATCGCGGTCGGGACGTGCGGACGGTGAGGAGGAGGCGTGGACCCGGTTCCGGCCCCGGCGGGCTTGGCAGACCAGGCGGCGAGGTTCGAGGCGGCGATCGACGCCGCGAACGCCTGTTTCGGCACGGTGAACAGCGAAATGGCGGCGCTGCAGGCGTCGTGGCGCGGCGAGGCGGCGGTCCGGTTCGGCCAGGCGATGAACGATTGGGAGCAGCAGTTCGATCGCATTCTGGGCAGTCTGGCAGATCTCGCGGACGTCGCGCGCGGTACCGCCGCGTCTCCGGCCGCTGAGTGCTCAGATGAGCGCTTGCGGTGCGCCGACCGTCGATGAGCGGCGATCCCGGATTCGACCAGGCCGCCGAGGTGCTGTCCCGGATCCGCCGGACCACCGGCGACCTCGGCGCGGTGCTCGCCGAGCTGGAGTCCACAGTGGAGCCCGAGATGGCGAGCTGGCCCGCGGCGGCGCGGGCCCGCTACCGGGAGGCCAAACGGGAGTGGTCGACCGCGCTGGACCGGATGCCCGAATGCCTCGACCGGGCCGCCGAAGCCTTCCGCGAAATCTCCGCCGAAGACCCGAAAAGAGGCGGCTGAGCTGCGGTAACGCCGATTTTCTTCACCGGCCTTCACGAGCACGCCAGAAAACGTGAAGTCTCGCCCTCCACACTGCGTGCAGGCAATGTGGAGGGGGTAGTCGTGAAGCTCGTCAAGGTCGCAGTGCTCGCCTCGGACCCGATCACCCGGGCCGGAGCCGCGAGCCTGCTGGGTTCGCGTCCGGAGCTGGTCCTGCTCGGCCAGGACGCGGCGAGCCAGGCGGACGTGGTCCTCGTGATGGAGGAGCACGTCACCGACCGGGTGCTGTCGCAGGTGCGGGAGCTCGGCAGGCAGTCCGAGCAGCTGACCGGGCCGCATCTGGTGATCGTCGTCGACCATTTCCGCGAGAGCGACCTGATGACGGCCGTCGAATGCGGCGTCGTCGCGATCCTGCCGCGCCGCGAAACCGGCGGCGGCGAACTGGTCGCGGCAGTGCTGGCCGCCGGGGACGGCACGGCGACGCTGCCGCCGCGGCTGCAGGGCGCGCTGCTCGCGCAGGTGCAGCGGATGCGCCGCGACGTGCTGGAGCCGAACGGCCTCACGCTGTCCGGCCTGGCCTCGCGCGAATGCGACGTGCTGCGGCTGGTCGCCGAGGGCTACGGCACCGAAGAGATCGCGACGAAGCTCTGTTATTCAGAGCGGACGGTCAAGAACGTGCTGTACGGCTTGATGACCCGATGCGGTCTGAACAACCGCGCCCACGCCGTGGCCTATGCCCTGCGCGCCGGCGCGATCTAATGTTCTGATCATGGCGCAGACGGCGGTAGAGATCGCTCGCGGAGTGCGGGCAGGGGAGCTGGACCCGGTCGAGGTGACCGAAGCAGCACTCGCCCGGATCGCGGCGGCGGACGGCGTCGTCGGCGCATTCCGCCGAGTGCGCTTTGCCGAGGCACGAGCCGAAGCCGCTGAAGTCGCGGCCCGCCCGGACCTGGCTTCGCTGCCGCTGGCCGGTGTCCCCGTCGCGGTCAAAGACGTCACCGAGGTCGCCGGCGAGTACCTGGGCTGGGGTTCCGAAGCCGGCCCTCGCACCCTGGCCGATGCCGACGGCCTGATCGCCGCCCGCCTGCGCGCCGCCGGTGCGGTCATCGTCGGCCTGACTCGCGTGCCGGAGCTGTGCATCTTCCCGACCAGCGACGATCCGGACGGCATCGCCCGCAACCCGCGCAACCCGTCCTTCACCGCCGGCGGCTCCTCCGGCGGCAGCGCCGCCGCGGTCGCCGCCGGTCTGGTCCCCATCGCCCACGGCACCGACGGATTGGGCTCCATTCGCCTCCCCGCCGGAATGTGCGGAATCGTCGGCCTGAAACCCGGCCGGGACGTGGTCCGCGAAGACAACCCAGGCTGGTTCGGCCTCTCCACCCACGGCCCGCTGGCGACCACCAGCGCCGATGCCGCTCTCCTGATGTCGGTCTTGGCCGACCGCCCAGACTGGGCCACGCTCGCAACTCCAGGCCCGCAACGAATCGCGACCTCCACCCAGGTCCCGTTCACTCGGGCCCCGCTGCCGCGCCCCCTGCGCGCCGCCGTCGACCAGGCCGCCGATCTCCTGCGCTCATCCGGCCACCAGGTGGTCTCCGCGACCCCCGCCTATCCGCTCCGCGCACTGGGCGGCCTGGTCGCGCGCTGGTTCGCCGGTCCGGCCGAGCAGGTCGCGGGCTCGTTCGACCGGTCCCGCCTGCAACCCCGAACCCGCGCCCACGTCCGCCTCGGCCGCCTGACGTCGCGCCTGGTCACCGACCGGGCCCGCGACGAATGGCAAGCGATCGCGGCGCGATTCTTCGAGTCGCACGACGTGCTGGTGACGCCGACTTTGGCGACGCTGCCGCTGAAAGCCCGCCGCTGGCACCGAGAATCCTGGCTGGTGAACGCGGTCCCGTCGTCGAGGGTGGCGTCGTTCACCGGCCCGTGGAACCTGGCGGGGTATCCAGCGCTGTCGGTCCCGGTCGCCCGGCATCCGGTCCACGACCTGGCGTTGTGCGTGCAGCTGGTCGCCCGTCCCGGCGGAGAGCCGCTGCTGCTGGGACTGGCCGCGGAACTGGAGTCGGCGAACCCCTGGCCGCGGACGGTCTAGTCCACGCCCTTCACAGACGGCTGAAGTCCGTGAGGGGAACCCTGCGGGAATCAGAGTCGGTGAGGGTGGCCCTCACGGACCTGGCCGCAGGGCCGAGCGGGGCTGCCTTGCTGGACCGCTGGCTCGCGGCGTAGCGGCGCGTCTGCCGGTTGCCCGTCGCTGTTCGAGACGGGATGTCGTGGTCGCGCAATTGCCGGTCGAGCCGTCGGCGTGCTCTTTGCCGAGCCGCACGTGGCAGGCCTGTTCTGATAACCGTGCGCTAGTGCCCGCCGAACCGTTTCCGGGTCGGCGGGCTCACTGCGCTCCGCGGGTCAGCTGCTCGGCTTGCCCGCCGTCTGCGGCTGGGACTTCGCGCCATTCCCCGTCGCGCCGTTTCCGGTCTTCGCGCCGTTTCCAGCCGCGCTTTCCGTCGACCCGCCGTTCGCCGATCCGCCCTTTGCGGCACCGCCATTCGCGGTCGAGCCATTGCCCGCCGGAGTCTTCGCGGCAGAACCGTTCTCGGCCTTCGGCTTAGGCGACGGAGACGGCGACTGAGCAGCCTTCGACTCCACCGGCGCGGGCGACGGGTCCGGCTTCGCCGGGTCGTCGCCGCCGACCAGCTTCGACGCAGCAGGCAGCACCGATTCCGACGGCAGCGCCGTCAGCAGACCCTCGCTCCGGCCGAGCACCTCGTCCGCCATCGCCAGGTTCTTGCGGGCCTGTTCGCGGATCTCGGCGAGCCGCTCGACCTTCCGCGTCGCCGCGGTGGTGCGCTGGGCCGCCTGCGTGGTCGCCTCGTCGAGACGGCGCTTGGCCTCCGCCGTCGCCTCCTCGACGCGGCGGGTCGCCTCCGCGGTGGCTTCCGCGATCCGGCGTTCGGCCTGGTTCTTGCTGGCCGTGCGCTGGTCGGTGATCATCTTTTCGTGCGCGGTGCGCTCGGCGGTGATCTTCGAGTCGAAATCGCGCTCGATCTTGCGGCGTTTGCGCTCGGCTTCGTTGTCGAGGAGTTCCCGGCGCTGCGCCGCCTCGACCGTCAGCCGCTGCACTTCGGCGCGGGTTTCCTTCAGCGCGGCCTCGTGCTCCGAGTGCAGCGCTTCGGCCTGCTTGTCCAACTCCTCGACCAAGCGGTGGTAGCGCTCGCGCAGCTTCGTGGACGCCTCGGTCGACGACGCCCAGTGCTTCTCGGCCGCCACCTGCGCGCGCTTGGTGATCTCGTCGGCCCGCGCGTGCGCGAGCGAGACCGTGCGCTGCATCCGCTCGTCCAGATCCTCGAGCCGCTCCGGCGGCTTCAGCAGCTCCTCGACCCGCGACTGCAGCTTCGACACCTCGCCGCGCGCCGCCTCGAGCTCGCGCGACAACGTGGCGACCTGCGTGGCAGCCGCGTCGCGGTCGGTGATCAGCCGGTGCAGCTGAGCTTCGAGGTGGTCGAGGTACTGCCGCACCTCGGTGCGGTCGAAGCCGCGCCAGGCTTCCGTGTACTCGCGCCGCAGCGGGAGGAGGCCGTTGTCTCGCTCGGGAACCATGCCCACGACCGTACCCGCGCACCTGGCGTGCGTGCCGCCAGGAGTGGTGAATCACCGCCCCGGGTCGATTCTTCGTGGCGATCTCGCCTGAACGGCCTCACCCGCCGCGCGAAGCCGTCACTACCAGTGGAAGCCGCGCGACAGCCGGGCCAGCGCCATCGCCGCGCGGGACAGGTGTTTCTCGCCCCTCCCGATCTTCAGTTTCCCGCTGCCGCCCGCCGCCGCGGAGTCCGGGAAAATCCGGAAACCCTGGTACGCGATCGCGTCGGTGAGCCCCGGCGCGAGCGTGTAGGTCAGCCCGATCGCCTGGCCCGCCGGGGTGCCGATGTGCTTCGGCCGCTGCACCAGCGCTTTCAGCACCATGTCCGCCGCCTGCTCCGGCGATTTCGTGGGGAAGGCGTCGTAGATCTTCGTCGGCCGGATCATCGGCGTGCGCACGAGCGGCATGTGGATGGTGGTGAAGGTGATTCCGTCGCCGTGCGTTTCGGTCGCCGCGATCCGGGAGAAGTAGTCCAGCGCGGCCTTCGACGCGGCATAGGCGGAAAAGCGCGGTGCGATTCCCTGCACGCCGATCGAGGAAACGTTGACGATGTGCCCGAATTTCCGCTCCGACATGTGCGGGAGGACCGCCAGGATCAGCCGCACCGCGCCGAAGTAGTTGATCGCCATCGCGCGTTCGTAGTCGTGCATCCGGTCGTACGACAGCTTGATCGACCGCCGGATCGACCGGCCGGCGTTGTTCACGAGCATGTCGATCCGGCCGTGCTCGGACAGCATCGCGTCCACGGCCTTGCGCACCGAATCCTCGTCGGTGAGGTCCGCCGGATACACCGATGCGGTGCCGCCTGCCGCGATGATCTCGTCGCGCACTTCTTCCAGCTCGTGCTGCCGGCGCGCGACCAGCAGCGGCACCCCGCCCGCCGCGGCGACCTTCAGCGCGGTGGCCCGTCCGATGCCCGACGACGCACCCGTGATGATCACCCGGCGGCCGTCCAGTTCGCCGCGCGGACCGTGCTTGCGCGCGCGGAACGGGTCGAGGTGCTCACGCCAATAGCGCCACAGCGTCGCGGCGTATTCGTCGAGCCGGGGCACCTCGACGCCGCTTCCGGCCAATGCCTTGCGCGTTTCCGCGGAGGCGAACACCGAGGGGAAATCCATCGTTTCCAGCAGCACCGGCGGAATGCCGAGCCGCTCCAGCACCGCGTCGCGGGCGATGGTGAACCCGGGAATGTGCTCGCTGAGCTTGACCAGCCCGACGATTCCCTTCGACACCTTGTCGCCGAGCTGCACGGTGATCGTCGGCGCTCCGGCGGCGCGGGCGAACGCGTTGTAGACCGACACCACCGGCTGCGGCTCGGGGTTCACCAGGTGGAAGGCGCGGCCGTCGAGACCCGGCGTGGTGACCAGTTCCAGCAGCGCCTTCGCGACGTAGTCGACCGGAACCACGTTGGTGTCGCCCAGATCCGGGCCCGCGGACGGGATGTCGGGCAGCCCGGCGAGCCTGCTGATCGCGGGGAAGAGGTAGTACGGGCCGTCGATCTTGTCCATCTCGCCGGTCTGCGAATCGCCGACCACGATCGCGGGCCGGTACACCCGCCACGGCACCTCGTGCTGGTCCCGGACGAGCTTCTCGGCCTCGAATTTGGTGCGGTGGTACGGCGTGATCAGCCGCTGGCCGACGTCGAACATGTCCTCGGTGAACAGTCCTTCGTGGTCGCCCGCGACCGCGACGGACGAGACGTGGTGCAGGCAGCCGGCGTTCAGGTCCGCGGCGAGGTCGAGGACGTTCTGCGTACCGTCCACATTGGCCCGGATGCTGGTCTCGTCGTCGGCGGTGATGTCGTAGAGCGCGGCGAGGTGGACGACGTGGTCGACGCCGCGCAGCGCCTCCCGGTCCGCTTCGGACACTCCCATCAGCGGTTCGCCGAGATCGCCGGTCACGAGCGTCACGCGGTCCGGATGCGGCCACGCGTCGACGAGCGCGGCCAGCTTCTCTCGCGACGACGCGCGCACCACCAGCGCGACCCGCTCCACGTCCGGCCGGGTGAGCAGCCGCCGGGTGACCTGGCGCCCGATCAACCCGGTCGCGCCTGTCACCAAGAACGTCGCCATCTCCATCACCCTCCGCCGTGCCGCCGCTTGACCCATGGGCATTCTGCTGCATGGACGCCGCTCTGACCACAACGCGGCAGGGTGAGGTTACTCGCAAGTAACTTAGCTTCCGCAAGGGGTTCCGCAGGTGGCGGCCGATTTCCGCGAACGGAGGGCGCGGCGGAAACTGCGCGAACGGCCCCCTCGCGCGGTCTCAGCGGGGCACGAGGGGACCCCTCACGCCGGGTCCGCGATCACCACGCGGTTCTCCTCGTACCCGTCGCTGCCGCCGATCCAGCGTCCGCCGCAGGTCACCAGGACCACCCGATGCGGCCCGGCCTGCCCGAAGAGATCGTCGGCCCGGCTCGGCAGGTCGTTCTTGTGCACGGTGACGAGCTGGGAAATCCGGTACCGGCTCGTCTTGCCCGCGCGGTCCACGATCGTCACCACGCCGCCGATGCGTTCGCTCCACAGCTCCGAGAACGGACCGGTCGCGCCGCGCCAGTTCACGTGGCCCGCGAACACGCTCGCGCCGCTGACCGCTTCCAGCTCCGCGCCCCACCACGCCGCTTGGCCGATGTCCGAAGGCACCGGAAGCGTGTTGCCAGGCCCGAGATCCTGGCGCACCATCGCCGCGGTCCCGCCGCCGGGCAGCCGGATCGTGCCCGGCGCCTGCGGTCCGGGTTCGGGCGCTTGCCGATGCTCCGCGGGCGCGGCAGGCGGCGGCGGAGTTGCCGCCGAGCTGCTAGGCGGTGCCGAACTGCTCGACGGAGGCGGCGCGGGAGCCACTTGCTGAGGAGAAGCGGCCGGTACGGCGGCGGCGACCGGGGACGCGCTCCCGGCCACCACCGTCGTCGGCGGCGAACTGATCACGACCGTCGCGAGTTCTACTGCCAGCACGCTTGCCGCGCCGAGCACGAACCCGCCGATCAGCCGTCCTTTTCCGGTCATCTGCCCTTGCTGCTTTCGATTACCGCCGAGCCGACCGCCGAGCGGCGAACCCGACCAGCGCCGAACCGACGAGCACCAGCGCCGCGAGACCCGCGATGCCGCCCGTGGAGAAACTCGTCTCGACAGTGCCCTTGGCCATCGTCACCGGCAGATCGCCGGCGGGAATCGCGTGCGGCACTTCGTTCGGCGTATTGGCCACTGTCAGCGCCAGTGTGCCGCCCGGCGTCAGCGATCCGCACGCGGCGGGCGGGTTGTTCGGGTCGAACGCGTTGGTGTAGCCCGGCGGCGCGTTCACCTCGACCACGCACACTTCCTGCGGGGCCAGCAGATTCTCGACGGTCGCCGTCCCGTTGTCGCCGCTGGTGGTGACCACCGCGGGCTGCCCGTCGGGCCCGTTGAGCGCCTTGCCGTCCTGGCTGGTGGCCGCGCTCTTGCGGTCCTTGCCGGTGATCCGCAGCGTCGCGCCGCCGATGCCCTTGCCGGTCTTGGCGTCGGTCTTGGTGACCTGCACCTTGCCCGGCTTAGCCACGGCTACGACGCCTTGGGCGGTCAGTTGCTTTTCACCGCCGGTGCCGACGACGCTCTGGATCCCGTCCTTGGTGTTGACCGGGTTCTGCACAGTCGGCTTGTCCGCGGGCGCGGACAACGAGGCGGCGAGCTTCGGCTGATCACCGGTGGGCGTGACCTTCACCGTGACCGTGCCGTTCGCATCGGTCTTCAGCGTCGTGTCTTTCTGCGCGGCCTGCGGCGCGGAGTTGCCGGAAGAGGAGTCGGACGCCTTCTCCGCGTCCGCCTTCTTGTCTGCCTGGCCGACGGTCCCGTCGGTGGCGGTCAGCTTCACCGGAACGTCCGGGATGCCCTTGCCTTCGGAGTTCTTCACCGTGACCGTCCAGGTCGCGGGCTGGCCGAGGTGCTGATCGCCCTTCGGCACGGTGACCGACGCGGTCCACGGACCGCGGTTCGCCTCGGCCTCGGCCTTCATCTTGGCCACGTCGTCCTTGGCGGCCGGGGTGAGCGCGGTGAAGTATTTCTGCTCGGGATAGGCCGCCTTGTCCGCGGGTGTGCCGAAGTCCGTGTCGCCAGGAGTGTGCGTCTTGGCAGTCCACGAGTGCAGCAGGTGGGCCAGCGCGGCGGCCTCGTCGTTGTTAGTGGTGTTGCCATAGCGCAGCAACAGATACGAGATGTTGCCCGCGACGTCGGGCTCCAGCTTTTCGTTCCACTTCGTCCGCAGTTCATCGCCGGGCTGGTACGCCTCGTCGCTGCCCGGCGCCTTCAGATGGAACCGGACGCAGAAGACGTTCTTGCCGCCCACCTTGTACGAGCCGAGCCAATCTTCGTAAGGAGTGCCGCCCTCGTCGTGGACGATCTTCAGGCCAGGGCCCTTGACCGGGTCCGCGGCGGCCGAGGCGATTCCCGGCGTGGTTACGGAGAGTGCGCCGAGCAGTGCGGTCGCGACCAGCCCGGTGGCCGCGCGCCAGCGAGCGCGCGGGCGTGAGATCCACCCCATGGTGTGTTGGCTCCTTCGACGTGCCTGCCGACGCTTGAACGGCGTTCTCGCAGTTCACCTGATCGAACAACTCCCCGACACGCGTTCGGTCACTTCCCGGACACGCGATGTGAAGGTTCGCGGGTCACCATGGGAGTTGTCTAGAGACCATCGGGTGACCTGCGGTGAACGGTCGTGACCTTCATCGCCTACGGTGGCCGTAACGGGGGTCGCCCACCCGTGCGGGTGATGAGTAAAATTGGCTTTACCCGAACGGGAACCAGCGAGCCGCCGCGGTCGTTGAACCCGATGCAAGGTGCCATAAAGTCCAGGAGGACAGGTGCGTTCCAGCAGCAACCCGGCGTTCCGCAATCTCCCGCGCGGCGCGGCCGCGACCGGGCAGTACGGGCCGAACGTCGGCTTCGACCAGCCCTACGGCCAGCCGCAGGGGCAAGGCGGCGTCCCGGGTTACGGCCCCGGCCAGATGGGCACCGCCTCCGCCGACCGTCCGATGACGGTCGACGACGTCGTCATCAAGACCGGCATGTCGCTCGGCGTCGCGCTCGTCGTCGGCGTGCTCACGGCGATCTGGGCGCAGTCCCAGCTCGTGCGCGATTCCCTCGGCAGGCTTTCGCCGAGCGGTCCGCTCCTCGGCGCGCTGATCGGCGGGCTCGTGGTGGGCCTCGTCGTGTCTCTGGTGATCATCTTCAAGCAGAAGCCGAGCGGTCCCCTCACGCTCGTCTACTCCGGTGCCGAGGGCCTGTTCCTCGGTGCGCTCAGCGGTCTGTTCGAGGTGTTCCTGCCGGGCATCGCCCTGCAGGCGCTCATCGGCACCGCGGGCGTGTTCGTCGCGATGCTGGTCGTCTACAAGACCGGCGCGGTGAAGGTCACGCCCAAGCTCACCAAGTGGATCGTCGGCGCGGTCGCCGGTGTGGCCATCCTGATGCTGGTCAACCTGGTCACCGCGGTGTTCTTCGGCTTCAACCCGCTGCGCGACGGCAGCCCGCTGGCCATCGTCTTCAGCCTGGTGGTCATCGGCATCGCCGCGTTCAGCTTCCTGCTCGACTTCGACCAGGCCGACAAGATGATCCGCGCCGGCATGCCGTCGAAGTGGGCCTGGTACGCCGCCTTCGGCCTGATGACCACGCTGGTGTGGCTGTACCTCGAGATCCTGCGTTTGCTGTCTTACCTGCGCGACTAGCTTCTCGCACAGGTTGCCGGGAAGGGGCGCTCCGCGTTACGCGGAGCGCCTTTTCTGTTTTTCTGCCGCGAACCTCTGCGAGCCCGCCCGGCCGTCGTGTTGGATGTGCCCGGTCGGAATGTTTCTTTCGGGTTTGCGAGGTATCACGTGAGCGTCCCGCCGCACGGGCACGGACCGCAGCCGGGCTACGGCCAGAACGGGCCGTCTCCGTTCCAGCAGCACTACGGCCCGGGCGGGATGCCGCCGCGGCAGAGCCCGAAGCGAAACTTCCCGACCAGGACCGTCGTGCTGGTCGCCGTCGCGGTGGTGGTCGTGGCGGCGGGGGTCGTCATCGGGTTCTTCGCGTTCGGCAACTCGACCAGCAACACCCACGCGAGCGACTGCATGCACATCGAGAAGTCCGGCTCGACCACGACGACGAAAACCGTCGACTGCGCCGACCCCGGAGCGAACGTCAAGGTCGCCGTCGTCCGCGCCAACCGGAGCGGAACCTGCCCGCGCGGCGACTACTACCGCTACACCACCGGCGGCAAGAACCGCCGCGTGCTCTGCCTCGTCCCCAATGTGCAGCAGGGGGATTGCCTCTCCGGGCTCCAGACCGCGACGACGACGTACCAGAAGGTGCCGTGCACCGATCCGCAGAAGAACGCGGAGATCGTCAAGCTGGTGCCCGGCGCCAAGGACCGTTCGGCGTGCGAGGGCAGCGGTTCGACCGCCGCCCGCTGGTACTCCGATCCCGAGGAAGCCATCTGCATCAAGAGCTGACGGAGGCGGTACAAAGGGGCCGTCCGGACGCCCGGTTTCGGCCGTTCGTCGCACTCCGTGAGACAGGCTGCGTCCGGGCCTCACCGGGACCTAACGTGGATCGCCGCCCGCCGCCGGGCGGGACCCGTTAATCCCCGACACCCCCAGGAGACGTGGTGGCGACCACCGATTCCCCTGTCGAAGAGCGAAAACTCCTCGATTTCCCAACCTCCTGCGCGGCTCCGGCGCCTCAACCGGAGGAGCCGGTCAAGGTCATCCCGCTGGCCGTCGCCGCGGTGCTCGCGGTCGGGCTGACCGCGTACGTCTGGGCCGCGTACGGCGCGAAATTCGGGGTCCTGCTCGTGCTGGGGCTGCTGCTCGGCCTCGCCCTTTTCCACTCCCGCTTCGGTTTCACGTCCGCCTGGCGGCAGCTGATCGCCGTCGGCAACGGCGAAGGCCTGCGCGCGCACACACTTCTGCTCGGCACGGCCGCGACGCTCATCGCACTCATCTGCGGCACCGGCGCGGGCCTCTTCGGCAGCAAACCGCTGCCGGTGGCGAACGTCGGGCCGATCGGGCTCGCGTTGTTCGTCGGAGCCACGCTGTTCGCGATCGGCATGCAACTCGGCGGCGCGTGCGCGTCCGGGACGCTCTTCGCGGTCGGGGCCGGGCAGTCGACGATCGTGCTGACCCTCGGCGGTTTCATCACCGGATCGGTCCTCTACACGTGGGGCTACCCGCTTTTCACCGGCTGGCCGCAGGTTTCCGGATTCCTGCTGTCGGACCACGTCGGCTGGTTCGGCTCGTGGGCGATCACGATCGCCGTCCTCGTCGCGATCGTCCTCGCGACCCGGATCGTGCAGAAGCGCCGCGTGCCGCCGCCGGTCGACACTGTGCCGACCGCGCGCGGGTTCGCCCGGATCTTCCGCGGCTCCTGGCCGATCCTCGTCGGCGCGGTCGTCCTCGGCGTGCTGGCCGGCGCGGTGTACCTGGTTTCCGGCGGCATCTGGGGCGTCACGAGCGCGTTCAGCCTGTGGGGCGCGAAAATTCTCCAGGTGTTCGGACTGCACCCGGAGCAGTGGGAGTTCTGGCAGCTGAAGGCGAACGCGACGTCGCTGTCCAAGCCGATCTGGCAGGACAAGACGAGCCTCACCGACATCGGCATCATGATCGGCGCGTTCGTCGCCGCGGCGGCCGCGGGCGCGTGGAAGATCCACAGCTCGATCCCGTGGCGCACCGCCGTCGCCGCGATTCTCGGCGGAATCCTGATGGGCATCGGCGCGCGGCTGGCGAACGGCTGCAACATCGGCGCGTATCTGGGCGGCATTTCCGTCGGCAGCCTGCACGGCTGGCTGTGGGGCGCGTTCGCGCTTTTCGGCACCTGGATCGGGCTGAAACTGCGGCCGTTGTTCGGTTTGGGCAACCCTGTGCGCACGGACAGTATCTGCTGACCCCGGTGGGGGCTTTTCGCAGGTCATCGTGACTGGGCGAAAAGTCCCCACGTATTTCGTCCGGCAGCGAAAAAGGCTGCGTCCCCGCTTGCCGCTCGGCTAGTCTGGAGCGCGCG
The DNA here is from genome assembly GCF_039525725.1 of Amycolatopsis albidoflavus. Lineage (NCBI taxonomy): Bacteria > Bacillati > Actinomycetota > Actinomycetes > Pseudonocardiales > Pseudonocardiaceae > Amycolatopsis > Amycolatopsis albidoflavus. Next base: position 10,323 of record NZ_BAAAHV010000017.1, on the reverse strand, counting down.
CAAGGGGGAACCGCTGTCGTATCGTCGCGTCGCGGGCTTGCGCTTCACCACTAACAGATGGGGTTCCGCATGTCCGCACCAGCGACTCCGGCCGCGCCGGATGCCGGTGACAAACTCGACCGGGGAGTGCTGAAGGTCGCTTCCGTGGTGGTGCTCGGCGCCATCATGGCGATCCTCGACACCACCGTGGTCAACGTCGCGCTTCAAAAGCTCACCATTCAGTTCACCACGTCCTTCGACACCATCCAGTGGGTCGCGACCGGCTACATGCTGGCGCTGGCGACGGTCATCCCGGTCACCGGATGGGCGTCCGACCGGTTCGGCACGAAGCGGCTGTACCTGCTCGCGATCGGCACCTTCCTGGTCGGCTCGATGCTGGCCGGGCTCGCGTGGAACGTCGAATCGCTGATCGCGTTCCGCGTCGTGCAGGGCCTCGGCGGCGGCATGCTGATGCCCGCGGGCATGACGATCCTGACCCGCGCGGCCGGTCCGCAACGCATCGGCCGGGTCATGGCGGTGCTGGGCGTGCCGATGCTGCTCGGCCCGATCTGCGGCCCGATCCTCGGCGGCTGGCTGGTCGACCAGGTGAGCTGGCGCTGGATCTTCTACATCAACGTCCCGATCGGCCTGATCGCTTTCCTGCTCGCGGTGCGGATGCTGCCGAAGGACAACCCGGAACCAGGCAACCGGTTCGACTTCGTCGGCATGCTGATGGTGTCGCCGGGGCTGGCCGCGCTGATCTTCGGCGTCTCCCGGATTCCGTCCACCGGCACCGTCGCCGACCTCGAGGTGTGGCTGCCCGCGCTGGTCGGCATCGTGCTGCTGGTCGCGTTCGTCCTCCGCGCGCGGACCATGGAACACCCGCTGATCGACCTGAAGCTGTTCCGCAACCGGTCGTTCTCGGTCGCGATGATCACCATGGCCGTGTTCTGCGTCGGGTTCTTCGGGGCGATGTTGTTGCTGCCGACGTATTTCGTGCTGGTGCGCGGTGAAAGCGCACTGAACGCGGGTCTTCTGCTGGCCCCGCAGGGCCTTGGCGCGATGTTGGCGATGCCGATCACCGGACGGCTGGCGGACAAGATCGCTCCGCGCCGGATCGTGGTGCCCGGCCTGGTCCTGATCGCGCTGGGCATGGTGGTGTTCACCCAGGTCACCGCGACCACGCCGTACTGGCAGCTGCTGGCCGCGCTGTTCGTGATGGGCATCGGCATGGGCTGCACGATGATGCCGATCACCTCGGCCGCGCTGCAGACGTTGCAGTCCAAGGACATGGCGAAGGCCTCGACCGCGACGAACATCCTGCAGCAGACCGCGGGCGCGATCGGATCCGCGGTGATGTCGATCATCCTGGCGGCGCTGCTCGCCGGGAAGTTCGGCGTCCCGACGAGCCAGGGCCAGCTGGTCGCCACCGCGGCGACGATGAACCCGGCCACCCACGACGCCGCGGCCGGCCTCGCGGGCGAGTCGTTCGCGACGACGTTCCTGTGGGGCACGGTCCTGCTGGCGCTGTGCCTGGTGCCCGCGTTCTTCCTGCCGAAGAAGCGCGTCGTGCCCACGGAGACGGAAACCGATGAGGTCGCTCCGCCGGTGCTGATGCACTGACGCTTCACCTGGAAAGGGCCGTCCGCGTTGCGCTCGCGGGCGGCCCTTTCTCGTTGCTCAAGCGGAAATGCGCCCCGGAGGTCCGTGAGGGGAACCCTGAGGGAATCAGAGTCCCTCAGGGTTCCCCTCACGGACTTTTCCCGGGAGCTGAGCCAGGCCGGGCCGGGGATTCAGGAAAGCCGCTCCAGCACCATCGCCATGCCCTGGCCCCCGCCGACGCACATCGTCTCGAGGCCGAACTGCTTGTCGTGGTGCTGCAGGGAGTTGATCAGCGTCGAGGTGATCCGCGCGCCGGTCATGCCGAACGGGTGGCCGACGGCGATCGCGCCGCCGTTGACGTTCAGCCGGTCGAGGTCGATGCCCAGGTCGCGGTAGGACGGGATGACCTGCGCGGCGAACGCCTCGTTGATCTCGACCAGGTCGATGTCCGAAATGGACAGTCCGGCGCGGGACAGCGCCTGCTTCGACGCCTCGACCGGTCCGTAGCCCATGATCTCCGGCGACAGCCCGGTGACGCCGGTGGACACGACGCGCGCCAGCGGCGTCAGGCCCAGCTCGCGCGCCTTCGTGTCGGACATGATCACGACGGCCGCCGCGCCGTCGTTGAGCGGGCAGCAGTTGCCCGCGGTGATCCGGCCGTCGGGGCGGAAGACCGGCTTCAGCCCGGACACGCCCTCGATCGTTACGCCCGCGCGCGGCCCGTCGTCCTTCGACACGACCGTGCCGTCCGGCAGCGTGACCGGCGTGATGTCCTTGGCCCAGAAGCCGTCCGCGATGGCCTTCTCGGCGAGGTTCTGCGACCGCACGCCGAACTCGTCCATCTCCTCGCGGGTGACGCCCTTGAGCCGCGCGAGGTTCTCCGCGGTCTGGCCCATCGCGATGTAGACGTCCGGGAGTTGCCCGTTCTCGCGCGGGTCCTGCCAGCTGTCCGCACCGGTCTCGGCGGTCGCCTTGGTGCGCGCCTCGGCGTCGGCGAACAGCGGGTTGTGCGTGTCCGGCCAGGAGTCGGAGCTGCCCTTGGCGAACCGCGACACGGCCTCGACGCCCGCCGAGACGAAGACGTCGCCCTCGCCCGCCTTGATCGCGTGCAGCGCCATCCGGGTGGTCTGCAAGCTGGAGGAGCAGTACCGGGTGATCGTGCAGCCGGGCAGGTGGTCGTAGCCGAGTTCGACGGCCACCGCGCGGCCCATGTTGAAGCCGGACTCGCCGCCGGGAAGGCCGCAGCCGAGCATCAGGTCGTCGATGTCGGCGGGGTCCAGCTGGGGCACCTTGTCCAGCGCCGCGCGCACCATCTGCACGGCCAGGTCGTCGGGGCGCATCCCGACCAGGGAGCCCTTCCCCGCACGGCCGATCGGGGAGCGGGCGGTGGAGACGATGACGGCTTCGGGCATGACAGACACATCCTCGGGTCGGCGGCACTAAGCGGTTGCTCACCATCTTGCCGCGTCCGGCGTCCGTCCGAAAGCCGAAGGCGACATGCACCACCTTGCGTCCGTGGGAGGATTTCCGCCGTGACAGAGCGCAACCGGGTGTTGTCCACGCGCACGATCGCGTGGTGGGGGACCGGCATCGTGCTGCTCGCGGCTGTCGCGGCGGCGTTGCTGCTGTGGCTGCTCGGCGGCGGCACTCCGGCGGATTCGTCGCGGCTCGACGCGTTGCGCACGGCCTCGAGCATCGTCGTCGGGACCGGCGGCGCGGCCGCGCTCCTGCTCGCCGCGCGGCGGCAGCGGTCCGCGGAACTGGATCTGGAACAGAAGGACCACGACGCGACCCAGCGCCGGATCACCGACATGTACGGCAAGGCCGCCGACCAGCTCGGCAGCGACAAGGCCCCGGTCCGGCTGGCCGGGCTCTACGCGCTCGAACGGCTCGCCCAGGACCACGCGGACCAGCGGCAGACCATCGTCAACGTCGTCTGCGCGTACCTGCGGATGCCCTTGGACGGCACGGCCGAAGAGGTGCAGGTGCGCAAGGCTGCGCAGCGGATCCTGATGCTGCACCTGCGCCCGGGCGGCGGCGAGGAGCCGGCCGGGTCGTACTGGCCGGACATCGACCTCGACTTCTCCGGCGCGCGGCTCGTCGAGCTGACGCTCACCTACTGCCGGATCCGTTCCATCGTCTGCCACGAAACTACGTTCACTGAAGAATCAACCTTTTGTTACACCGAATTCCGCACCAAAGCGGATTTCACCGAAGCGACTTTCAAAGAACGCGCGGACTTCCGCGGCGTCGTCATCGGCGGCGAACGCGACGCATTCCGCGGCGCGAAGTTCGAAAAGCACGCGGAATTCGCCGAGGACGCGCGAGTCCGGCTGGCCGGAGCCCTCGCGAAACCCGGCTACCGCCGCGCCTGGCCCGGCGGCTGGGCGGAGGAACCCGGCGACGACGGCTGGCTCCGCCTGGTCCCGCGCTAGCCGGTCCGGCACCCGTCTGTTTAGGCTGGTCGCGTGGAGTACGCAGAACACATCGTGGACCTCGTCGGCAACACCCCGCTGGTCAAGCTGAACTCGCTGACCAAGGGGCTCAAGCCGCTCGTGCTCGCCAAGGTCGAGTACGTCAACCCGGGCGGCAGCGTGAAGGACCGGATCGCGCTGCGGATGATCGAAGCCGCCGAGGCCTCCGGAGAGCTGCGCCCCGGCGGCACGATCGTGGAGCCCACCTCGGGCAACACCGGGGTCGGGCTCGCCATGGTCGCCCAGCGCAAGGGCTACCAGTGCGTGTTCGTCTGCCCGGACAAGGTGAGCGAGGACAAGCGCAACGTGCTGCGCGCGTACGGCGCCCGCGTCGTCGTGTGCCCGACCGCGGTCGCGCCGGAGCACCCCGACTCGTACTACAACGTGTCCGACCGGCTCGTGCGCGAGATCGAGGGCGCCTGGAAGCCCAACCAGTACGCCAACCCGGAGAACCCGGCCAGCCACTACCACTCCACCGGCCCGGAGATCTGGAAGCAGACCGACGGCAAGATCACCCACTTCGTCGCGGGCGTCGGCACCGGCGGCACGATCTCCGGCACCGGCAAGTTCCTGAAGGAGGTCAGCGACGGCCGCGTCCAGGTCGTCGGGGCTGATCCCGAGGGCTCGGTGTACTCCGGCGGCAGCGGACGGCCGTACCTGGTCGAGGGCGTCGGCGAGGACTTCTGGCCGGAGACCTACGACCGGAACGTCGCGGACCAGATCATCCCGGTCAGCGACGCGCACTCGTTCGAGACCACGCGCCGGCTCGCGACCGAGGAGGGCCTGCTGGTCGGCGGTTCGTGCGGGATGGCCGTGGCCGCCGCGCTGAAGCTGGCCGAGAACCTGACCGAGGACGACGTCGTGGTCGTGCTGCTGCCCGACGGCGGCCGCGGCTACCTCACCAAGGTCTTCAACGACGCCTGGATGTCGTCCTACGGCTTCCTCCCGCCGGATTCCTCCGGCGCGACGGTCGGCGACGTGCTGACCCGCAAGTCCGGCGCGCTGCCCAGCCTCGTGCACTCGCACCCGAACGAGACGGTCGCCGAGGCGGTGGCCATCCTGTCGGAATTCGGCGTGAGCCAGATGCCCGTGGTCAGCGCCGAACCGCCGGTGATGGCCGCCGAGGTGGTCGGCGCGGTCAACGAGCGCGACCTGCTCGACGCGCTGTTCACCGGCAAGGCCCAGTTGGCCGACCGGCTGGAGACGCACATGTCGCCGCCGCTGCCCACGATCGGGGCCGGCGAGCAGGTGAGCGCCGCGATGAAGGCGCTCGAAGGGGCCGACGGCGCGCTGGTGCTGATCGACGGCAAGCCGGCGGGCGTCGTCACCAGGCACGATTTGCTCGCGTTCCTCGCGGGCCGATAGGTCTAACCTCACGGCTGCCGGTCGGGGCGTCTTCGCGCGTCCCGGCCGGGCATCCGATAGCGTTACGGCCGAATAGAACTTTTTCGCGTCCTCGTCAAGGGGGTTCAAGACCCACATGAGTGCTCCGCAGCCACCGAACCAGCCCTGGGACGGCGGACAGCAGCCGCCGCAGGGCCCGTCGAGTGGTCCTACACCGCAGCAGGACAGTCCCTTCGGCGCGTCGGAGCCGACCCAGGTGGTCCAGCCGGGCCAGCCGCAGCAGCCTTCCCACGGCGGCGGCGCGTTCGGCGACACCCCGGAACCGACGCAGGTCGTGCAGCCGGGACAGCCGGCTGACGCGAACGCCACCCAGGTGGTCAACCCCGTGAGCGCCGAGGGCAACGCCGAGTCGACGCAGCTCGTCCCGCCGAGCCAGCAGCCGCAGAACATCCCCTACGCCCCGCCGCCGAGCGCCGCGGACAACCCGGCCGCGGTCGCCGGGTTCGGCGCCCCGCAGGGCTTCGGCCAGCCGGGTCAGCCCGGGCAGCCGGGTCAGCCGGGTCAGCCGCCGCAGGGCTTCGGCCAGCCGGGCGGGTACGACCAGGGCGGCTTCGGCGCTCCGCCGCAGGGCGCGTTCGGCCAGCCCGGGCAGCCGGGTCAGCCGGGCTTCGGCCAGCCCGCTCCGTTCGGCGCGTCCGCCGCGCCCGCGAGCGGCGGCGGCAACGCGCTGTACGGCTACATCGCCGGCGGCGTCACCGCGGTGCTCGCCCTGATCGCGCTGATCGTCTCGTTCAGCTACATGAGCGACACCAGCGACTACTCGAAGCTGTACGACAGCTCGAGCCGGTACCAGAAGCTGTTCGACGAGGCCGGTCTCGCTTCGCCGGGCACGCTTTGGCTGTACGTGATCATGATCCTGGTCGGTGCGGTGGTCGCGCTGGCGGGCGGCGTCGCGCTGGCGATGGCCTCGCGGGCGGCCGTGATGCGCAAGCTCGCTCCGATCGCCGTGCTGGTCGGCGGCGTGCTGTTGCTGCTGTTCTCGATCCTGGCGAAGTCCGGGACGTCGGTCAGCAGCTCCTTCGCCGACAAGTACGGCGGCGCGGGTTCCAGCGCGACGAGCGGCGGCGGCATGCTGACGCTGATCCTCGGCATCATCATCCTGATCGTCGGCGTGGTCGCGATCATCCCGGCGACCTCGCAGTACGTCGGCCTCGGCTCGTCCTCGGGCGGCCCCGGCGGACCGGCAGGCCCCGGCGGACCGCAGCAGCCGGGCGGCTTCGGCGGCGGACAGCCGGGCTTCGGCCAGCCGCAGCCGGGCGGGTTCCCGCCTCCGGGCGGACCCAACCCGAGCAGCGGGGGCTTCCCGCAGCCGGGCGGGCCGAACCCGGGCAGCGGCGCGAACCCGCAGCCGGGCTTCGGGCAGCAGCCGCCTCCCGGCTACGGCCAGCCGGGCCAGCAGCCGGGTTACGGCCAGCCGCCGCAGCAGCCGGGCGGTTTCGGCCAGCCGGGCCAGTACCCGCCGCCGGGCGGGCAGCAGCCTCCTCCCGGTTACGGCCAGCCGGGCCAGCAGCCGCCGCAGCAGTGGTGAGCCGCTGAATTTCCGCGAAGGGCGCCTCCGTCTCACGACGGCGGCGCCCTTCGTCGTTTCCGGTCCGTTTTTCGCGGGATTCCGGGAAAGGTGGTGGCCTTTTCCCGGCCGTTCCGGCAGCCGGGGGAATTGCGGCGCCCATGCGCTCAAGCCGGTCCCCAATCGCGCATTTCCGGGCTAGGGTGAGCGCCGTCCGAATCGCCTTCCCAGCCCGAGGGGGACCTCCCGTGAGCGGCCTGCACGGACTTCCGGCACGGCAGCGGGAACGGGAATCGCCCGCGGCGGATCCGGTGCCGTACCGGCCGAACGGGAGCACCGCGATCGCCGCCGCGCTGTTCGGGCTCATCGCCGCCGCGACGTCCGGCTATCTTCCGGCAAGGCTGTTCCTCGACATTCCGTCCGGGTTCAGCCTCGGCGACCTCTCGCCGCTGACCCTCGCCGATCTCGCCGCGTACCTGGGCGCTTCGCTGGTCTTGCTGATCGGTGCGATCGCGACCTTTTTCCGTGCGACAGCAGGAGCTGTGCTGCTGATCGCGGGCGCGTTGCTCGCACTCGGCGCGCTTCTGCTGGAGCCCGCGCTCAGCGGTTCCCCGGCGTACGTCGACTACTTCCGGACGTTGCTGCGCTTCGAGAATTTCGCCGCGCTCGACCGCGTCGCGCTGACGGCCGCGGTGCTGCTGGTGCTCGTGTTCGCGGGGTTGCCGCGGACCTTCGGCTACCTGCGTTATCGCGTACCCGTGGTGCCTGCTTCGTCACCGTCGCGACAGTGGTAAATCCGCCCCGAAAACGGGGCGGGCCTGGCACGATACAGGCATTCCACCCGCCGCCCGGCGGGAACAGAAATACCGAGGACTCCCCGTGACCTACCCCCAGAACCCGCAGGATCAGCAGCCGCAGAGCGGCCCGTTCCCCGGGCAGCCTTACCCGGCGAGCCAGCCGACGCCGGCGCAGCCGTACCCCGGTGCGCCGCAGCAGCCGTTCGCCCCGCCGGCCGCCGGGCAGCCGTACCCGGCCTACGCGGGCGGGCCTGGCGTGTACCAGCCGAAACCGAACGGCGCGACCGCGATCATCGCGGGGATTCTCGCGATCCTCGGCGGCGTTTTCGCGATCATCGCGGTCATCGCCTCGGTCGTGGTGATCTCGAACATCGACACGTTGCTCTGGCAGTTCTACCTGACGCTGGTCGTCGAGGCGGCCCTCGTCGGCCTGCTGTTCTACGGCGGCATCGGCCTGTTTCTGCACAAGCCGTCCGCGCGGCTGTGCACGATTGTCGGCTGTGGGCTGGCGATCGCGTTCCAAATCGTGTCGATCATCATCTTCTCGGCCGCGACCTCGGGTTTCCACGGCAGCAGCAGCGCGCAGATTCTGGGCGCGGGCATCGGTGCCGCGCTGGTCAGGCTGATCCCGCCGGTCGCGACCCTGGTGCTGGCGATCGTGAAGCCGACCGTCGACTGGGTCAACTACCGTCCGGGCGCGCCCGCGCAGCAGGGCGCGTACCCGCCGCCGCAGAGCTGGTGACCGCGGGGCTGCCGGTGCGGGTTTGTACCGGCAGCCTCTCCCGCATGGTGAGTTGCCTCCCAGCTGATGGGATTGTCGGGGGTGCCCCGTACCCTGGGAACCATGGCCGACGACTACTCCGTCCTGGGTTTTGAAACACGCGCGATCCACGCCGGGCAGCAGCCCGATCCCCGCACGGGTGCCGTCATCGTGCCGATTTACCAAACGTCCACGTACGCGCAGGACGGCGTAGGCGGCACCCGCGAGGGCGGCTACGAGTACTCGCGCACCGCGAACCCCACGCGGACCGCGCTGGAGGAAGCCCTCGCCTCGCTCGAGGGAGCCCGGCACACGCTGGCGTTCGCGTCCGGCATGGCGGCGTCCGACGCGGTGCTGCGCACGGTCCTGCGCCCCGGCGACCACCTCGTGCTTGGCAACGACGCGTACGGCGGCACGTTCCGGCTGATCGACAAGGTGCTCAGCCTGTGGGGCGTCGAGCACACGGTAGCCGACCTGAGCCGCATCGACGACGTACGGGCCGCGATGCGCCCGGAGACCAAGCTGATCTGGTGCGAGTCGCCGACCAACCCGCTGCTGGGCATCGCCGACATCGCCGCGCTGGCCGGCGCCGCCCACGACGCGGGCGCCCGGCTGGTCGTGGACAACACCTTCGCGACGCCGTACCTGCAAACCCCGCTGGCCCTCGGCGCGGACATCGTGGTGCACTCGACCACCAAGTACCTGGGCGGCCACTCAGACGTCGTCGGCGGTGCGGTCGTCACCAACGAGGACGAACTGCGCGAGCAGCTCTTCTACCTGCGCAACGCCGCCGGTGCCGTCCCCGGCCCGTTCGACGCGTGGCTGACCCTGCGCGGTCTCAAGACGCTGGCCCTGCGGATGGAACGGCACAGCGACAACGCCGATTTGGTCGCCCGCACGCTGGCGAAGCACCCGAAGGTCACCAAGGTCTATTACCCCGGCCTCCCGGAACACCCCGGCCACGAGGTAGCGGCTAAGCAGATGCGCCGCTTCGGCGGAATGGTGTCGTTCCGCGTGGCGGGCGGCGAGGAAGCCGCGCTGGAGGTCGCGTCCAGGACGAAGCTGTTCGTGCTGGCGGAGTCGCTGGGCGGGATCGAAAGCCTGATCGAGCACCCGGGGAAGATGACGCACGCCTCGACGGCAGGCTCGACGCTGGAAGTCCCGGAAGACCTGATCCGGCTCTCGGTGGGCATCGAGGACGGCCGCGATCTGGTGGCCGACCTTACGCAGGCGCTGGGCTGATCTTTTCTTCTTTGGACGGGGCACGGGGCTGGTTTCTGGTGCCCCGTTCCTAGGTGGGGTTCGTCCTTAACGGCAGCCGAATCCGGAGTCCAGCGCGCGGCTTCAGATAAGGTTGCTTGGCCCAAAGCTGCTCGCACGGCCCGAGTCCTCGTTCGTCCCGCAGCGACCCCGGCAGCCGGACTCCGCTGCCTCAGCGAATCCCGCGTGAGCCTTCGGCAGACCTTGCTGCGACCGAAGTGGTCCGTCACGCGCAACCCGGTGCGTGGCTTCAGCCGGAGTCTGCCTGGTCAAAGCCGCTTGCCGTACCCGGTTCTTGCTTGTTTCCGGGCGGTTCGGCGGCGGAACCTGCTACTTCGCTGTGTCGGCGGATTCCGTGTGGGGTTTCGGTGGAGCTTGCCGTGGTTGGATCGGCCCGTCGCGCGGAATCTGGTGTGTGGCTTCGGCCGGAGTCTGCCTGGTCAAAGCCGTTTGCCGTACCCGGTTCTTGCTCGTTTCGGGGCGCTTCGGCGGCGGAACCTCGCTAATTCGCCGTCTCGGCGGATCCCGCGTGGGGTTTCG
>NZ_BAAAHV010000016.1:0-320204 GCF_039525725.1 Amycolatopsis albidoflavus | reverse complement strand
GTGAACTGGGCCTTGAACTTGTCGAACGACCCGAACGCCTCGTCGATCGCCGCCGCCAGCTCGCCGGTCGGCTTGTCCCCGCCCTCCGGCGACAGGATCTTCCACCACACCACGTGGTTGGCGTGCCCGGCCAGGTTGAACGCCAGCGTCGTCTCCAGGCCCACGATCCCGCCGAAGTCGCCGGCGTCGCGGGCGGCGGCGATCTTGTCGAGGGTGTCGTTGGCGCCCTTGACGTAGGCGGCGTGGTGCTTGCTGTGGTGCAGCTCGTTGATCTCGCCGGAGATGTGCGGCGCGAGGGCACCGTAGTCGTAGTCGAGTTCGGGCAGCTCGTACCGGGCCATGGGGCCCTCCTTCTGTCTTCGACATCAAGTCTTGCCCCCTCGAACCTAGTAGCACACCCGTGTCCCGGGCGAGCGGGGGCAGCCTCGGCGCCACGGGCTGGAACCTGCTTGAGTGAAGGTTCAACTTCCAGTACCGGCCCCTCCGGCCGACCACTCAGCGTGACCGGTTTGTCCGCCCCGCGCCGGTTCGCCGACGCCCGGTAGGGTCGGTCCCATGGCGACGTCCCGGCTCGGCAGCGTGCAGCGGGTGCTGCTGCTGTTCGCGCTGGCGCTGGGCATCGCCGTGATGCACCACGTGCCCTCCCCTGGCGCCGGACACGCCATGACGAGCCAGATGTCCGTCGTCGCATCGCACGACGTCGCCGCGGACTCCGGCATGCCCGCCGGCGAACACTCGATGCTGCACCTCTGCCTGGCGGTCCTGTACGCAGTCGGCGCGCTCGTACTGGGCCTGCTGGCCTTCCGCCGTTACACCGCCGTGAAGACGGTTTTCGACGGCACGCGCGGCTCCCCCGCCGCCGACCGGCCGCCCGACAGACGAGGCCGGCTTGTCTTGACTTCTCTCTGCGTGTTGCGCACCTGATCGGCAGCTCCATCTCCGGTCTCTTTTCGCAATTTCCCTTTTGAGAGAAGGTTTTTCCATGCGCAAAATCTTTTTCAGCGGCGCCGTGCTGGCCGCTTCGCTCCTGCTCGGCGCCTGCGGCAGTCCGGAATCCCCTGCTCCCAGCGCGCAGGCTGGGCACAACGCCGCTGACGTCACGTTCGCCCAGCAGATGATCCCGCACCACCAGCAGGCGCTCGAGATGGCGAAAATGGTGCCGTCGCGCAGCAGCGACCCGAAGGTCGTCGACCTGGCCGGCCGGATCAACCGGGCGCAGGACCCGGAAATCCGCCAGATGCAAGGCTGGCTGACCGCCTGGGGCGCGGCGCCCGCCAGCCACTCCATGCCCGGCGGCCATGAGATGTCGGGAGACCACTCGATGACCGGGATGATGTCGGACGCCGACATGAAGAGCCTGGACGCTGCGAAAGGCCCGGAATTCGACCGGTCGTGGCTGGACCTGATGGTCAAGCACCATCAGGGCGCGGTCGAGATGGCGAAGACGGAGCTGGCCCGGGGCGCGGATGCCGGGGCGAAGTCGCTGGCGCGGCGGATTGTCGACGCTCAGCAGGCGGAGATCGCCGAGATGCAGGGGCTGTTGAAGGGCTGATCCGGTAAGGCGCCGGGGTCGATGGGCGGCTCCGGCGCCTTGCTTCCCAGGGTTATGGCGATACCTCTCTTGGGTGAGGCCTGCTGTTCTCGTCGTCCGCGGCCTGCGGTTTCCGACGAGGCTGGCTGAGGTCAGTGCCACCGTGCTGGCTGAGCCCTCGCGGGCAAGCCGCCACCGACTCGCTCGCGAGGCTTCGGCTGAAGGCGGCGCGGCGTTACCCCGGACCACCTCCCGTCGGGAGCGCCGCACCAGTCGAAGCAACTCGCGCCAGCGCCGAAACGCACGTGCACCGAGCCGCAGACGGTCGCCGAGCCGCTAGACCGGCAGGACTTCCGCCGATTGAGGTCTCCTCGACAGCGGGTGCCGAGTCGAACGGCGCACGGAGTTCTTCTCGCCGATGGACTGGCCCGGCGCCGCGGAAGTCCGTGAAGGACTCCTTGAGGGAATCTGATTCCCTCAAGGAGCCCTTCACGGACCTCTCCCGGAGCAGGGAGCCGCGCGTCGGCGGGCGGTCAGCGTTGGGACCTTCGGCGGCGCGAGATCAGCAGCAGCGCGCCTCCGCCGGCGAGCAGGGCGATCGCCACGATTCCCACCGGGATCAGCACCACGCCGGTCCACGCCAGGGGCGGGTTCGGCGGCGGGGGCTGAACCGGCGGCGTCGGCGGGACTGTCGGCGGGGTCGGCGGCGTGGGCGGGGTCTTCGTGAGCGGCGTGGTCGTCTTGCACCGCGGGTCGGCGGACGCGTCCGGGCAGTTGGTGCCGGGCGTCGTCGAGGAAATGACGTTGCGCAGGCTCTGTCCGTCGCCGATCGGGGTCTTGACCTTCACGCTGTAGGTGACCGTCGCGGTCGCACCGACCGGCAAGTCACCAGTCCACGTCAACCGGGGTGCCGCATAGGACACGGAGCCAGTCGAGGCGGTCGCGTCGTTGTTGTAGGCGGCGTTGCCGAGGACGCCGGTCAGGTCGTCGGCGAAGGTCGCGTCCTTCAGGGCGGTCTGGCCGGTGTTCGTCGCGGTGACGGTGTAGGTGACCTGGTCACCTGCCTTGGCCTCGGTGACGCTCGCCTTCTTGGCCAGGATCAGCCCCGCGACCGGCGTCGTCGTCCCGCACCTCGGATCCTTCGAGCCCGGCGGGCAGTTCGTGCCGGGAGTGTCCGAGGTGACGACGTTCGCCAGCGTGTGGTCGCCCTTGACCGGGTTGTTGACCGTGACGCTGTAGGTGACCGTCGCGGTGGCACCGACCGGCACGTCGCCGGTCCAGGTCAACCGGGGTTCGGCATAGGTCACGGAGCCGATCGACGCCGAAGCGTCGTTGCCGTAAGCGGCGTCGTCCAGCACCTTCGAGAGATCGTCGGTGAAAGTCGCTCCCGTTTGGACGGTCTGGCCGGTGTTCTTCACCGTCACCGTGTACGTGACCTTGTCCCCCGGCTTGACGTCCTTCTTGTCCGCGACCTTCGTGATGTCCAAACCGGCGACGGGAGTCGTGGTGCCGCAACGCGGATCCGTCGAACCCGGCGGGCAGTTCCCGCCCGGAGTGTCCGAGGTGACGACGTTCGCGAGCTTGAAATCGCCCTTGACCGGGTTGTTCACGGTGACGCTGTAGGTGACCGTCGCGGTGGCACCAACCGGGAGGTCGCCGGTCCACGTCAGCCGAGGGGCCGCATAGCTCACCGAGCCGAGCGAGGCGGCCGCGTCACCGTCATAAGCGGCGTCGTCGAGGACCTTCGACAGGTCGTCGGTGAAAGTCGCACCGGGCAACGGAGTCTTGCCGGTGTTCGTCACGGTCACGGTGTAGGTGACCTTGTCGCCCGGCTTCGCGTCCTTCTTGTCCGCCACCTTCGTGATGTCCATACCCGCGACGGGAGTCGTGGTCCCGCAGCGCGGATCCGTCGAACCCGGCGGACAGTTCCCGCCCGGAGTCTCCGAGGTCACCACGTTCGTCAGCTGATGATCGCCCTTGACCGGATTGTTCACCGTCACGCTGTACGTCACCGTCGCCGTAGCACCGATCGGCAAATCACCAGTCCACGTCAACCGCGGCGCCGCATAACTCACTGAGCCGATCGACGCCGAAGCATCGTTGCCGTAAGCGGCATCGTCGAGGACCTTCGAGAGATTGTCAGTGAACGCCGCTCCCGTTTGGACAGTCTGACCGGTGTTCCGCACAGTCACCGTATACGTGACCTTCTCGCCCGGCTTGACGTCCTTCTTATCCGCAACCTTCAAGATCTCCAGACCCGCAACCGGAGTCTTCGTGCCACAGCGCGGATCCGTCGAACCTGGCGGGCAATTCACGCCCGGAGTGTCCGACGTGACCACGTTCGCCAACTGGTGATCGCCCTTGACCGGATTGTTCACCGTCACGCTGTACGTCAACGTCGCCGTAGCACCGATCGGCAGATCACCGGTCCACGTCAATCGAGGCGCGGCATACGTCACCGAGCCGATCGACGCCGAGCCATCGTTGCCGTAAGCGGCATCGTCCAACACCTTCGAGAGATCGTCAGTGAACGTCGCTCCCGTTTGGACAGTCTGACCGGTGTTCCGCACCGTCACCGTATACGTGACCTTGTCCCCCGGCTTGACATCCTTCTTATCCGCAACCTTCGAGATCTCCAAGCCCGCAACCGGAGTCGTAGTCCCACAACGCGGATCCGTCGACCCCGGCACGCAATTCGACCCCGGAGTATCGGAGGTGACCACGTTCGTCAACCGGTGATCGCCCTTGACCGGGTTCGCCACCGTGACGCTGTACGTCACCGTCACCGAAGCACCGACCGCCACGTCGCCGGTCCACGTCAGCCGAGGCGCGGCGTAAGTCACCACGCCCGCGGAGGCCGTCGCGTCGCTGTTGTAAGCGGCGTCGTCCAAAACCTTCGCCAGGTCATCAGTGAAAGTCGCGCCGGACAACGGAGTCTGGCCCGTGTTCACCACAGTCACCGTGTAGGTGACCTTGTCCCCGGGCTTCGCCGACGACTTGTCCGCCGCCTTGCTGATCGCGATGCCGGACACCGGCGTCGTCGTCCCGCATCGCGGATCCGCCGACCCCGGCGGGCAGTTCCCGCCCGGAGTCTCCGACGTGACGACGTTCGTCAGCCGATGATCGCCGCCGGCCGGATTGTGCACGGTGACGCTGTAAGTCACGGTCGCCGAAGCGCCGATCGGGAGGTCGCCGGTCCACGTCAACCGAGGCGCGGCATACGTCACCGAGCCGGTCGAGGCCGAAGCGTCGTTGCCGTAAGCGGCATCGTCCAGCACCTTCGACAGGTCGTCAGCAAAGGTCGCGCCGGGCAACGGAGTCTTGCCGGTATTCGTCACGGTCACCGTGTACGTGACCTTGTCGCCGGGATTCGCGGACTGTTTGTCCACCGACTTGGAGATCGTCAACCCCGGCAACGGCGTCACGGTCGAGCACTTCGGATCCGTCGACCCGGGTTCGCAGTTGCCGGGCACCGGAGTGCTGACTGTGTTGCGCAGCTGGTGGTCGCCGGAGATCGGATTGTGCACGGTGACGCTGTAGGTCACCGTCGCCGAAGCACCGACCGGCAAATCGCCCGTCCACGTCAAACGCGGTGCCGTGTAAGCGGTCGAGCCCACCGAGGAAGACGCGTCGTTGTTGTAGGAGGCGTCGTCCAGCACCTGCGACAGGTCGTCGGTGAAGCTCGCGTCCGGCAGCGGAACCTGGCCGGTGTTGGTCACCTTCACCGTGTAAGTGACCTTGTCGCCCGGATTCGCGGTCTGCTTGTCCGCGGTCTTGGCGATCGTCAGTTCCTTGCCCGGCGTCGTGGTCGAGCACGACGGATCGGTGGAACCCGGCGGGCAGTTGGTGCCGGGCGTCGAGGACGTGACGACGTTGTGGAGCTTCTTGTCCCCGGGATCCGGATTCTTCACCGTGACGCTGTACTTCACGGTCGCCGATCCGCCGATCGGCAGGTCGCCGGTCCAGGTCAGTTTCGGTGCGGCGTAGGAGACCTGCGCAGCCGGAGTGGCATCGTTGTTGTAGACAGCGTCGTCCAGCACCTGCGACAGATCATCGGTGAAAGTCGCGCCCGACAATGGAGTCTGACCGGTGTTGGTGACGGTGATCGTGTAGGTCACCTTGTCGCCGGGCACGACCTGGTCGCGGTCGGCGGACTTGGCGATCCGCATCCCGGACACCGGAGTCGTGGTGCCGCACCGGGGATCGGCGGATCCGGCCGCGCAGTTGTTGCCGGGCGTCGTGGAGGTGATCGTGTTGATCAGTTTATGGTCGCCGGTAACGGGATTCTTCACCGTGACGCTGTAGGTCACCGTCGCCGAACCACCGACGGGCAGGTCGCCGGTCCAGGTCAGTTTCGGTGCGGCGTAGGAGATCTGCGAAGCCGGAGTTGCATCGTTGTTGTAGACAGCGTCGTCCAGCACTTGCGACAGATCATCAGTAAAAGTCGCGCCGGACAACGGAGTCTGGCCGGTGTTCCGGACGGTCACGGTGTACCGGACCGGATCGCCGGGGTTGGCACTGGTCTTGTCGACAGTCTTGACGAACTCGATTCCGGACACCGGCGTCGTGGTCGAGCATGCCGGGTCGGTCGAACCCGCGACGCAATTGTTGCCCGGGGTCGTCGACGTGATCGTGTTAGTCAGTTTATGGTCACCGGTAACGGGATTCTTCACCGTGACGCTGTAGGTGATCGTCGCCGAAGCACCCACCGGCAGATCGCCCGTCCAGGTCAGCCGAGGCGCGGCGTAAGCCACCGAGCCCACTGATGCCGACGCATCGCCGTTGTAGGCCGCGTCGTCCAGCACCTTCGACAGGTCGTCGGTGAAAGTCGCACCAGACAACGGAGTCTGGCCGGTATTCGCGACGACGACCGTATAGGTCACCCGATCGCCGGGATTCGCGGACTGCTTGTCGGCCTTCTTCTCGATCCGCATTCCGGACACCGGCGTCGTCGTCGAGCACGCCGGGTCGGTCGAACCAGCGACACAGTTGTTGCCCGGAGTAGTCGACGTGATCGCGTTGACCAGCTTGTGGTCTCCGGTGTCAGGATTGTTGACCTTCACTGAATACGACACCGTCGCGGTGCCGCCGATGGGAACATCACCGGTCCACGTCAGCCGCGGTGCCGCATAGCTCACCGAACCAACCGAAGCCGAAGCATCGCCGTTGTAAGCCGCGTCGTCCAGCACCTTCGAGAGGTCGTCGGTGAAAGTCGCGCCAGACAACGGAGTTTGGCCGGTGTTCGCGACAGTCACGGTGTACTTCACGGTGTCGCCGGGCTTGGCGCTGGCCGGATCCGCGGTCTTGCTGATCCGGATGCCGGAGACCGGAGTCGTTGTGCTGCAACGCGGATCAGTGGAACCGGCCGCGCAGTTGTTGCCCGGAGTGGTCGACGTGATCGCGTTGATCAGCTTGTGATCGCCAGGATCGGGGTTCTTCACCGTGACGCTGTAGGTGATCGTCGCCGAAGCGCCGACCGCCAAATCTCCGGTCCAAGTCAGTTTCGGCGCGGTGTAAGAGACCTGGGCGGCGGGAGCGGCGTCATTGTTGTAGACGGCGTCGTCGAGAACCTTCGACAGGTCGTCAGCGAACGTCGCGCCGCGGGCCGCGACCTGGCCGGTGTTGCGCACGACCACGGTGTACTTCACCGTGTCGCCGGGATTCGCCGAAGCCTTGTCAGCGGTCTTGGCGATCTCGATTTTCGTGCCGGGCACAACGGTTTCCGCGCAGGACGCCGTGGCGTCGTCCGCGCACTGCCGGTCCGGCGGAACCGTCGGCGGCTGGCCTTCGGTCACCTTGGCGCGGTTGATCAGCGCGGCGCCGACGGTCGCGTCGTCGATCCTGGCGTGCACGGTCATCGTCACCCGGCTGCCGGGCGGGATCGCCGCCGTGCGCCATTGCAGCGGACCGATGCCGGTGACGGCGCCGCTCGTGGTGTCCGCGCTGACGAACGTCGTGCCGGGCGGGAGGGTGTCGGTGACGGTGGTCGGCGGCACCGGCAGGTTGCCGGTGTTGTCCAGGGTGACGGTGTAGGTCAGTTGGTCGCCGGGCAGCGCGTTCACCTTGTCGACGACCTTGGTCAGCGTGTACTCCGGCACCGCGACCACATTGCGGACAGTGTTGCTGGTCCGACTCTGTTCGCGGCCGGTCTGCTTGCCCTGGAAGACCACCGACGCGGTGTTGTCGAGGCGGGTGCCGGGGGCGACCGTCGGCGAAACGGTGACACGGAAGCCGACGTGCGTGCTCTGTCCCGGGGCCAGATCGGGGAGAGTGCAGGTGACGACTTGGCCGGCCGCCGAGCATCGCGGGTCCGAACCGGCCACATAGGACACTCCGGCGGGCAGCGTGTCGGTGACCACCACGCCGGTCGCGGTGTCCAGGTTGGTGGTGGTGCCGTCGGGGTTGCGGTTGGCGACGTCGAGCCCGTAGGAGATCTCGCCGCCGCGCCCGACCCAGCCCGGCGGGCGTTCCTGGAGGTTGCCCTCGGGGTCGTTGGTCTTGACGATCTGCAGGTTGGGCTCGTTGGCCTCGGCCATCAGCCAGACGGTCTGCGGGTAGAGCGCGTCCCCGGTGGTCCCGACCTTCAGCTGCGCCCGGTCCGCGCCGGCGGGCAGCTTGCCGGTGACGTCGACCGTGCGCGCGTCGTAGCCGAAGTTGTTGGCCGGGTTCGGCGTGCGGTCGGCGACATTGGCGCCGGTGCCGCTCGCGGTGACCCGGTCGATCCGGCTGCTGAACGCGTTGGTCGTGCTGGCGCCGCCGGGCGCGGGCAGCGTCAGGCGTTGCAGTGACGCGGCGTCGCGGCCGAATTCGAGGTAGTCGCCGGAGATGTTGGCGTCGCCGTCGCCGACCACGACCCCGAGGGTGGCGGTCGGCGGGTGGTCGGCCGGGGTGCGGATGCCGTTGAGGTCGATGTTCGTCGAGGTGGGGCTGCCGCCCGCGCGGACGACGTCGAAACCGTCCCAGACCTGCAGGTAGCGCAGCGGCTCGGTGTCCAGCGCGTAGGCCACGACCAGCGACCAGCCGCCCCAGCAGCCGAGGTTGCTGGCGCTGTTGGCCGAGTTGCCGCGGCACGCCTGGAGGTCGGCCACCGTGTAGGAGCCGCCGCCGGCCTGTTTGACCAGCCCGGTGACGTCCTTGACGCCCGCGTGCGCGGTGATCTGCGGGAATCCGCTGCCCAGCGCGTCGAACCAGTCGTAGGTGTCGGCGGTGAGGCGCTGGTAGGAGGCCGAGCCCGGGGCCTTGAACGCGACCTGGTTCGCGCGGGAGGGGTCGCCGGATTCGGCGTTCGAGGAGATCGGGTTGACCTGCCAGTAGAGCCGGGCCGACAGCACGGTCGCTCCGGACGGGATGGTCAGGTTCGCGCTCGACGCGGTGTTGCCCGGCGCCGACGGGTCGCTCTTGATCCAGTAGCCGTAGCTGGAGTTGTTGGCGGTCTCCCCGCAGGCCGTGGGGGTGAGGCCGCAGCTGACGACCGAGTTGGACGCCATCGTGATCGCGCCGTGGGCGACCGTCGAGAAGGCCGGGTCGGGGCCGATTTTGCGCGGGGTGCCCAGTCCTCGGGGCTCGACCGCCCTTGGCTGCGGCGCGGCTGGTGCTGAGGTGGCTGGTGCTGAACTGGTCGGCGCTGCGGTGGCGGGTGCTGGGCTGGTCGGAGCGGGGGCGGCTGCTGCCGATCGGCCCGTCTCAGGGGCGGCTGAACTGGACGGTGCCGGGCTTGCCGGTGCTGGTGCCGCTGCCGCGCTGGCCTGCGCCGAGGACGGGCTCGCCGGACTGACGCTGGGCGGCAAGGTCGCGCCCATCGCGGGCGCGGCACTGGCGACGCCCACAGCGAAAACCAACGCGAGTGCCGCGGCGGCGCGCTTCCCGCGGGAGCGCATGAATCCGGAACGACGGGCCATCACACAAGCTCCCACGGAGAAGGACGGAATTGTCGAGCTGCTTACCCGCGTTCATCGACACCAGGCAGGGAAATTCGTACCGCGCTCTCCCCCACGGCGGGGAGTTCACCAGCCAGGAATCACCGCATAGGGGGACCCCAACCAGGTAAAACCGGGGTGATCGCCGAGGAGGCGGCCGATTCCCTTCGCTACCCGTCACGCCCTGAAGGGGTGTTGCCATTCCCATCCGGAACTATGCCGGATCGGAGGGCGCGCGCCGCGAATTTTTCTCGCGAAAATCCACTCGGAATCGACGGCCCGGACCTGCTCGTCGGTGAAAATCGGATTCGCGTGCGGGACGGCTAGGTGCCCTGGCCGGGCAACGCGGAAACTTGCTTCGATGCGGGCTGGCCGGTGCCGCGGTCGAGCCGCCGGAGCGTGCCCCGCGCGCCGAAGCTCAGCAGCCCCGCCCCAGCCTCAGCGAACCCAGCCTGCTCAAGGCCAGGCAACCCCACACCCCAACTCGACGGACACCGACGACGCGGCGATCGTCGCCCACGTGCCGCACGGTTCCGGCCTCGGCGAACCCCGCCCACTCAGAAGACCAGGCAACCGCGCCCGAACTCAACGGATCCCGACGACAATCCGATCATCCCCCACCTGCCACACCGTCCCGACCTCGGCGAACCCCGCCCACTCAGAAGACCAGGCAACCGCGCCCGAACTCAACGGATCCCGACGACAATCCGATCATCCCCCACCTGCCACACCGTCCCGGCCTCGGCGAACCCGGCCTCACGCAAAAACGCCAGGTAGTCATGCACAGCCGGCCGATCAGTCACCTCGTGCGCAAACCCGCCGTCCCGCTCCGCGACCAGCCCGGCCAGCTCCGGAGCCGCCTCGACGGCCTGCCACCAAGCCGCCCAATCCTCGTCCCGCGCGATCCCGGCCCGAACCGCGCGCCGCTGGGTCAGCGCGCGGTTCAGGGTGTCCAGCCGAGGTCCGGCGTCGCCCTCATAGAGGTGGTCGCCGTTGACGAAGACCCCGCCAGGAGCAAGGACTTCGCCGCACACCGCCAGCAGATCACGCAGCGGCAGGCGGTTCATCCAATGCAGCGCGGTCGTGCTGACGAACGCGTCGGGCGCGCGGTCGAGCCCGAGCGCCTCGTACCAACCACGCTGACGCAGGTCGGCCGGGACAGTGCGGAACCGAGCGCTGCCGTAGGCGAGATCGGCGAGCCCGAGCAGCAACGGATCAGCGTCCACCCCGACCACCCGCGCACCGGGGAACCGCGCCAGTAGCCGCGTCGCGAGCGAACCCGGGCCGACGCCCAGGTCGACGATCAGCGGGTCCGAGCGCGGGATCAGCTCGTCCAGCACATCGCCGAGCACCGCGAACCGTTCCTCGCGGTCGGGCAGGTAGTGCTCCTGCTGCCGGTCCCAGCGGTCCAGCCAGTACCGGGCGCGGTCTTCGGTGAGGACAGTCATGGGGATCATTCCAGCACTTGGATGATCCGCGCGGCCGCATCAGCCAGAACGTCCGGCTCGGTGGCGTAGTTCAGCCGCACGAATCCGGCACCGCTCGTCCCGTGGTCCGGCCCCGCGGTCACCGCGACACTGGCCTTCTCCCGCAGCAGCTGCGCGGGATCGGCCAAGCCCAGCCGGCGCAGGTCCAGCCAGCCCAGATAGGTCGCGTCGGCCGGTTGATAGACCTCAGGCAGACCGGCGGCGGCGAACTGGGCGGCCAAGCGGAGGCGGTTGGTGTCCAGGAAGGCGAGCGCACGCTCCAGCCACGGCGCGCCGTGCTCGAACGCGGCGGCGGACGCGACCATCCCGAGTGGACTGATGCCTCCGCTGGCCGCGCCTGGCAGCCGGTCCCAGCGCGAGCAGTCGTCCGGGTTGGTCAGTGCGACGAAACCGCAGCGCAGTCCCGCGATGTTCCACGCCTTCGAGGCGCTGAACAGCGTCACCGCGTGCCGCCGAGCCGCCTCGCTGACCGCGGCGTACGGGACGAAGTCCACGCCGTAGCGCAGCGGCGCGTGCACCTCGTCGCTGATCACCCGGCCGCCGTGGCGTTCGGCGATCTCCGCCAGTTGCCGCAATTCGGGAGGCGAGAAGATCCGCCCGACCGGATTCGCCGGGTGGCACAACAGGAGGCTGCCCGCACCGGCGGCGAAGGCGGCGTCGATGCGGTCGTAGTCGAGCCGGTGTCCCTCCAGCAGCGGGACCTGCACCGCTTCCCGGTCAGCCAGCGAGATGGCGCCGAAGAAACTCCGGTAGGTCGGCGTCGGCACGATCACCGCGGAGCCAGGCGCGGTGAACTCGCGCAGCGCGTTGGTGATGCCTTTCATCAGCTCCGGCAGAAGCCGGATCTCGCCGGGGTCGACGGTCAGCCCGTGCGTTTCGGTGAGCCACTTCGCGGCGGTTTCCGGCAGCCCCGACTGCGCGGCCGGAATCGGGTAGCCGAAGGTCTGCCGTTCGATCGCGTCGCGCAGCACGGCCAGGATCGGCTCGGCGATCGGCAGGTCCATTTCGGCGACAGTCAGGTCGAGCACGTCCGGCCCGTACACCGACCAGCGTTTAGTGCGCCGCTCGCGGGACTTCGCCAGGTCCCAGGCGAAGCCGGGGTCGTGCGTGTCGGTCATCTGGTTTCTTCTCCCTTTCACTGAGTTCACCCGGCGGGCAGAACTTGGGGCCGCGCCGAGGATTCTGTCTGTTCCGCGATCCGGTACCGCACCCCGGACCGGTGTGCGAGCCACCACGTGGCCGCGCTGACCGCGCCCGCGGCGAGCGAGTCGTACGGCGCGGCGATCGTCCCGGTGCCTTTGAAAGACCCGAAAGCGGACAACACGCCGAGCACGACAAGCCAGCCGATCAGCCAAACCCCTTGCAGCACCGGGGTATTCGAGCGACCGGACCGGGTCGCGCGGCGGATCAGGTAGATGACGAAGCCGACAAGCAGCAGCGGCAGCGCGATCCGCATCTTCGCCCAGCCGGACCAGTACAGGATCAGGCCGGACACCACAAAGGACGCCGCGCCGACCGGGGTCGCCCACCGGCCGAGCCAGCCTTCGCCGTCCTCGGTGCGGTACAGGATCGTCGCGGCGACCGACACCACGGCGTAGCTGAGGCCGTAGAAGAAGCTCAGCGAGCTGACGATCGACTCCCAGCTGCCGAAGCTGAGGATCACCGTCGCGCCGATCAGCGCGTTGAACGCCAGCGCCGCCCACGGCACGCCCCAACGTCCGCTGACGCGGGTGAACAGCCGTGGCAGCAAGCCGTTCTGCGCGGCCCCGTAGGTGTAGCGGGCCTTGATCGAGGTGCCCATCAGCAGGCTGCCGGACGGCGAGAACACCGCATCCGCGACCAGCACCGCGGACAGCCAGCCCATGCCGAGGAGGCCGGCCAGCTGCGCGAGCGGCGACGTCAGGTTCATGCCGCGCCAGCCGGAACCGAGCAGCCCGGCCGGCGGCGTGTAGATCATCGCGACCTGCAATCCCAGATACAGCAACACCGAACCGGCCAGCACGATCAACGTCGCGCGCGGCACGGATTTGCGCGGGTCGCGGGCTTCGCCGGACATCACCGCCGCGCCGTTGATGCCGGTGAAGGCGTAGACCACGCCGCCGCCGACCACGGCCATCAGCGCCGACGAGATGCCGTACGGCGCGAACCCGCCGCCGAGTGCGTAGTTGTTCGAGTCGAAACCGCTGGCCAGCAACAGGATCACGGTGGCGGCCGGGACGATCAGCTTGACCGTGGTGACCACGTTGTTGAGCCGCGTGATGAAGACGACGCCGAAGAAGCTGGCCGAGCAGAAGACCAGGAGCAGCGCCGCGGCGAAGAGCCGGCCTTCCCAGCTCAGCGTGTCCTCGCCGAGCAGTCCGGGCAGCCATCGGCCGAGATACTGCGCGACCGCGGTCGATTCGCTCGGCCCGGCGAACACCGCCTGCAGCAGGATCGCCCAGCTCACCGCGGTGCCGACCAGCGGCCCGGACGCCATTCGCGGCCAGCGGACGTTGCCGCCGGACATCGGGTTGCGGAACGCCAGGTCGATGAACACCAGGCAGACCAGCAGCGTCGCCCCGCCGCCGATCACCCAGGTCAGCAGGGCGGCGGGCCCGGCCTCGCGCGCGACGGTGTAGGGCGAGAGCAGCCACCCCGACCCGATCACGCTGGAAAATGTCAGCATCGCGAGCGAAGGCGTGCCCAGCGCGCGCCGCAACCGGTGGTCGGCCGCAGCGGAAACTGTCGCGGCGTCGTTGCCCGAAGTTCTGCTTGCCTCGTTCATCGCTCCACCGTGACGGACCGGCGAGCATTGCGGTAGACAGACATCCGTTACGGCTGGCCTTAAGCTGAGGCTATGGCTCAAGTGCCCGTCGAAACGACCGACCTGGTGGTGCTCGACGCCGCCGCCCGGCTCGGCAGCTTCTCCGCCGCAGCCGCTGAGCTGCAGCTTTCCGCCCCGTCGGTGAGCAATCGGCTCGCCGCGGTGGAGCGCAGGCTCGGGGTCCGGCTGTTCGAGCGCGGCGCGCGGGGCAGCGTGCTGACCACAGCCGGTGCGCAGCTCGCCGAGTACGCGCGACGCTGTCTGCGACTGCTGGACGAAGCCGTCGCCGAGGTCGGCGCCGAACGGTCGCAACGGCTCGTGCTGGCCGCGCCGGCCAGTCTCGGTTCGTCGGTGTTCCCGCCCGTGCTGGCGGTGCTGGCGGGTCGCCCGATCGCGGTGCACTGCCGAGTCGCGCACAGCGACGAAGTTCTGCAACGGCTGCGAGACGGCAGTGCGCACGCCGGATTCCTGCTGTCGCGTCCGCCCGGGGACGACCTCCGTTCAGTCCGGATCGGACGGTCCGGCATCGTCGCGGTCTGCCGTCCCGGCCATCCGCTGGCGACACGTTCCCGGCTGCGGTTCGGCGATCTGGCCAGCAGTCCGGTGCTCGTCTACCGCTGGGGCGTCGGCGCGGAATCGCTCGCCGCGGCGTTCGAACATCCGGAGCGGCCGGCGGACCGGCCGGTGCACACGATCGGTTTGCCGGGGACCGCGTTGCAGCTCGCCGAGGACGACGATTACGTCGCGGTGGTCCCGCATTTCGCCGCGGCGCGGGCGATGGAGCGGGGCACGGTGCGGCGGTTGCCGCTCCCCCTCGGCGAGTGGAAGGTCGAGGTACGGTTCGCGCATCCGGCCGCGTCCGCGAGCCGTCCTGGGGTGGCCGAATTGCTGGATGATGTCGGCGGTCTCCGGAAAGCGCTGGCGCTGGACTGAAGCGTTTTCTGGTTGACTCGAGGACATGACTGTCGGAGCTCCCGGTCCGTCGCCTGCGGAACTGGCCGGATACGTGCAGGTGGCGCGCGATCACCGCGAGCACGAGCGTTACCACTCGGTGCTCAAGATCGAGGAGGCGGCGGCCTGGCGGCGCGATTCCAACGCGTTGAAACTGCTGGCCGCCCGGTGGTCGGACAGCCCCGCTCCCGACCGGCTCGATCCCGCGCACGGCGCCGTCGGCTGTGTCGATCTCAACGACCCGGCGGTGGTCGCGACGACCGGAATTCTCTTCATGGAAGGCGAATCCGAGCCCGCGGAGCTGATCGCCCTGCGTGCCCGGTTCGAGCAGGCCGCGGCGCGGTACCAGCGGCTGTCCGGGTGGCTGGGCGAGCACATGGCGGCGGAATGGCCGCGGCTGCGCACCCTGCTGACCCCGGCGCTGGCGGAAGCCGCCCGCCCTCGCTTCCGGGCGCTCACCCGCACGACGGAAGCGGCCAACGCCTACAGCCTCGTCGCCCGGCTGCTCGACTCCGCCGTCTACACGCTCAACGCCCAGGACCTCACTCCCGAGGGCGTCCGCCGCGCTCCCGCCGCCGCGGCGAGCATGGTGCTGACCGCGTCGTGGTTCCTCGATTCCGCGGCGTCCTCCCTCGCCGAGGCCGGTGCGCATCTCGGGTTGTCCGATCCGGATTGGACCAGCTTCATCGCACTCGCCGAGACCTCTGGTTCACTCGAAACATGACTTTCGGCGTTCCCCGACCGGACAAAATCGACTACTACGCCCAAGTCGCCGAAGCCGGGCGCGATTACAAACGGCAAGTGCTGGCCGCGCTCGACCTGCGGCCCGGCCTGACCGTGCTGGACGTCGGCTGCGGCCCCGGCACCGATCTGCCCGCCATGGCCGAGGCGGTGGGTTCGTCGGGCGCGGTCCTCGGCGTGGACACGGAACCGGCGATGGTCGAGGAGGCCGGGCGACGGGTCGCCGGGACGCCGCGGATCTCGGTCCGGCTGGGCGACGCGCACGCGCTGCCGCTGGCCGAGTCGAGCGTCGACCGGGTCCGGGCGGACCGGATGGTGCAGCACGTCGCCGATCCCGCCGCGGTTTTCGCTGAGCTGCACCGGGTTCTGCGCCCCGGCGGGCTGGCGTGTGTGGCCGAGCCGGATTGGGACAGCCTGGTGGTCGATCCCGGGGAGCTCTCGACGAACCGGGCGTTCAACCGGTTTGTGTGCTCGACGATGGTCCGGAACGCGACTGTCGGCCGTTCCTTGCCGCGGCTGGCTTTAGGCGCGGGATTCGAGGTGCTCGACGTTTCGGTTGCCACGCCGGTGTTCCGCGATTTCGAGGCGGCGGACAAGATTCTCGGCTTGAGCCGGAACACCGAACGCGCGGTGCGGGCGGGTCACCTGGACCGGGCGGCCGGGGAGCAGTGGCTGGCAGCACTGGCCTCGGGACCGTTTTTGGCTGCCAGCATGGTTTTCATCGGGGTTTTCGCTAAGCCTGCCGCTTGACCATCTCCGCGATCCACACCGGCGCGTACGGCGAGGTGCAGTTCGGCGGCGTCGGGTAGTCCTTGAGCACGCCCAGCCGCTCCCCGATGCCGATCGCACGGGCGCGCAGGTCCGGGTTCTCGATGCCGATCTGCGCAAGACAATGGTTCATCGCCCACTGCAACCGCTCCGGGGCGGCCTTCATCTCGGCTTCGATGACGTCGAGCAGCCCGGGAAGGTCCAGTCCGTCCGGCTTCTTGGCGACGCGATCGACGGTCAGCGCCCAGCCCGCGCTCGCCACCACCGGGTCCGGGTCTTCGAGCCAGGCGACGCGGAGTTCCTCGGCGTAGCGGCTCTTCTTGACGATGTTCGTTATAAGCCAGTCCTGGACCTTCGGTTTGACGGCCTCGCGCAGCATGGTGTCGAGGTCGTCGCGGTCGAACTGCTTCGGCCGGGCGACGAGGAGGGCCAGCAGGCGCGCGTTGGTGTCGCCGGTCCGCCACAGTTCACGAGCGAGGTCCGGCTGGGCTTTGAGCTCTTTCGCGAGGGCACGGAGCTTGCCGAGGTTGACGCTGTGGTCGTCGCCGTGGCTCTCGTTAACAGCGCGAATTCTAGGATCGTCGAGCTCCTCAAGCCGAGCGAGGACCCCGGGAAGAGTTGCGTCAGCCACGAAAACCTCCCTGCTCAGGTACGAGACCAAGACTACGACCCGAGCCAGCTCGTCCGACTTTGCGGTCCATGAGGGGAACCCTGACGGATTCAGAGTCCCTCAGGGCTCCCCTCACGGACCTGGCCGGCCAGCAGCTCCTCCGGAGCAGGGATCGGCACCCGCACCCAGTTGTCCACCCGGGTGAACGTCGCGCCTCCCATGCGGCCCACCGGCTGGTACGCGTCCTGGTCCAGCCGTCCGTCCGCGCGCAGCAGCCGGTCGTCCACCGCGACTCCGACCACCTCGCCGAACACCAGGTGCGAGCCCCGGAACTCCTCGATTTTCACCAGCGTGCACTCCAGGCTCGGGCCCGTCCCGGCGGGATGCGGGACGGCGATCCGCACCCCGGCAGTCCACGACAAGCCGACCTGTTCCGCTTCGTCCACCGAAGAGTCCACTGTGGACGCAGTGCGCGCGACGAGTTCTTCCTGGCCGCTCAGGGCAATCGTGATCGCGAACTCGCCCAGGGCCTCGATATTGGTCAGAGTGTCCTTAGGCGCTTCCGAAATCGAGAAGACGACCGTCGGCGGGTCCATCGTCAGCGGGGCGAAGTAGCTGAACGGCGCGAGGTTCCGCACGCCCGCGCTGTCCACCGTGCTCACCCACGCGATCGGGCGCGGGACGACGGCGTTCTTCACCATCCACACGAAAGCGCCGTGATCGGCGTCGGTATTGCTGCTGTACACGAACCCTCACTCCGCCACTGCAAATCCTCCGAGCACGGTCAATTCCGACCGTACGCTGAGCAACTCCTCGTCCGCAGCGGTGACCGGATCGTGGGCGAAAACCGCGAGGTCGGCGAGGGAGCCGACACTGAGCGTGCCCTTGAAAGCCTCCGCGTGTTCGAGCCAGGCGGGGCCGGTGGTCCACAGCCGCAGCGCTTCCTCCCTGGTCAGCGGGCTGGCCACGAGAGAGTACGCGTTCGGCCCGGGCGAGCCGGTGAACGTCGCGACGCCGCGGCGCCAGTCCGGGACAGTCACCGGTGCGTCCGAGCTGTCGGCGACCATCACTCCGTGGTCCAGCAGCGCCCGCGCGGGGAAAGCGTCTGCCCACCGAGACTCGCCCAGCACGCGGACCATCGACGGGCCGCTGTAGGTCCGCATCAGCGAGCTGGTGATCACGCCGATGCCGGATCGCGCCAGCCGCGAAAGCACCGCGGAGGACAAGAAGGTGCCGTGGATCAGGGCGTGTCGCGCGTCCGGCCAGGGGTCGGCCGCCTGCGCCGCCTCGATCGCGTCGACCACTGCGTCCGCGGCGCGGTCCCCGGTCACGTGGACCTGCACCCGCACCCGCCGCACATGGGCGACCAGGATCAGCTCGTGCAGTTCCCGTACTCGCGCGTCGTCGTCGGGGCCGAAGGTCACCAGGCTTCCGTGCTCGCCGGACGGATACGGCGAGTGCATCCACGCGGTGCAGTGCGTGGGCACTCCGTCGGCGAACAGTTTGATCCCGCCGATCCGCAGCAGGTCGTCGCCTTCCGCGAAATCCGTCTCGTCCAGCAGTTGCGCCAGCGAGGCGGCGGACGTCGTCGGCGACGGCCAGTTCCAGTGCAGCAGCGCGGTGATCCGCATCCGGAGGCGGCCGGCGGCGTGCAGGTCCCGGTAGTCCCGCCACAGATCGGGCGGGACGATCGGGTCGGTCACGCTGGTCATCCCGAGGGCGTTCAGCCGTTCCATGCCGCGGACGATCGCATCCAGCCGGACGGAACGGCTCGGCTGCGGCACCAGCGAAGCGACCAGTTCCTGCGCGCTCTCCACGAGCACCCCGGTCGGCTCCCCGGAGGAGTCTCGCACGATCTCCCCAGCTTCGGGATCCGGCGTCGATGCGGTGATTCCTGCCCGCTGAAGCGCCGCGCTGTTCGCCCAAACCTCGTGCGACGACGCGTGATGCAGCACCGTCGGTTGTGCACCGGTCACGGCATCGAGCCAGGAGCGGGTCGGCACCGCGCGGCCGTCCGCGAATTCGGCGATCGTCGTTTCCCGCCAGCCTCGGCCGACGATCCACTCCCCCGGCGGCGCGCTAGCCAAAGCGCTGGCCACCAAGTCCAAAGTAGAGGCAGCGGAAAGGTCCACACAGAACTCCGGACCGGCTGCGGCGTGGAAGGCCAGGTGCAGATGGGCGTCGTTAAGTCCAGGAAGGACAGTCCGGCCCGCCAGCTCGACGACCCGCGCCTCCGGCGAAGCCGCGGCGGAAACCGTTTTGTCGTCGCCGACCGCGGCGATCCGACCGCCGGACACCAGCACCGCGGAAGCGGTCCCGACCGCCGGATCGAAAGTCCGGACCACGCCGCCGCGCAGCAGCAATTCCTCAGTCATACCGCCGCCAATTCCGGAACGCCGCCGCTCGGCACCACGGCCTGATGCTCCGGATGCCAGGCCGCGATCACCTCGTCCCCCGGCCGATGCTCGTGCGCGACCCCGGCCGACACCACCGCGCAACCACGCGCACCGTCCGAATAGCGCAACCAGATCCGCGTGTGATCGCCGACGTACACGATGTCAGTCACCCGCGCGCTCGCCCGCTGGTGCCCACTCGGGACTGGATCCGCCGCAGTGTGCAGCGTCAGCCGTTCCGGCCGCACGATCGTCACCTCCCCTGGCGTGAGCGACAACGCATTGGACTCCCCGATGAACTGCGCGACGAACAAAGTCTCCGGTCGCTCGTACAGTTCCTCCGGCGTACCGACCTGCTCGATCCGGCCGTCGTTGAAGACCGCGATCCGATCCGACAGCGTGAGCGCCTCCTGCTGATCGTGCGTCACGAAGAGGAACGTCATCCCCAATTCCCGGTGCATCCGCGCGATTTCCCGCTGCAACTGATCACGCAGCTTCTTGTCCAACGCACCCAGCGGCTCGTCCATCAACAGCGCACGCGGTTCGTACACCACCGCTCGCGCGAGAGCCACGCGCTGCTGCTGACCGCCGGAAAGCTGGCGCGGCAGCCGGTCCCGCACCGCCGACAGCCCGACCAGCTCCAGCACCTCGTCCACCCGCCGGGAGATCTCGGCCTTCGCCACCTTGCGCTGAGTCAGTCCGAAAGCGACATTGCGCGCCACCGACATGTGCGGGAACAGCGCGTACTGCTGGAAAACCACGCCGAGATTCCGCCGGTGCGGTTTGAGCCGCGAAATCTCCTGACCGTCCACAGTGATCGATCCGGACGTCAGCGGCGTGAACCCGGCGATCATCGACAGCATCGTCGTCTTGCCCGAACCGGACGGGCCGAGGAAGGTCATGAACTCGCCGTCGGCGATGTGCAGCGAGACGTCGTCCACGGCGGGCCGGTCGACGCCGGGGTACGCCTTCGTCACGTGGGCGGTCGCGATTCCGTCAGTCATGATTGCTCTTTTCGGCGCAAAACGGCGGGGACGAACAGCAGAATGGTGGTGAACACGACGATCAGGCTCGACGCGGCGGCGATCGTCGGGTCGATTTCCAGCACGATCGATTCGTACATCTTCACCGGCAGCGTCTTGATCGCGGGAGTCTGCAGGAACAACGCGACCACGACCTCGTCAAAGGAGGTGGCGAAGGCGAACACGAACCCGGACAGCACCCCGGGCGCGATGATCGGGAGCACGACCTTGCGCAGCGTCGCGAACCGGGGCGCGCCGAGGCTGGCCGCGGCCTTCTCCATGATCGGGTCGTACCCGGCGAGGCTGGTCCGCACCGACGTGAGCACGAACGGCAGCCCCAGCACCGCGTGCGCCAGCACGAAACCGAGCATCGTGCCGTTCAGCTGCCAGCGCAGGAAAACCCCGTAGATCGCGACCGCGACGACGATGCCGGGCAGGATCATCGGAGCCATCAGCAGCTGCCGGACGACTCCGCCGCCCCGGCGCATCCGGTCCAGCGCGAGCGCGGCCGCCACGCCGAGCACGGTCGCCAGCGCGGCGGCGAGCACCCCGACCTGGACCGAGTTCGCCAGCGCGGCCAGCCATTGCTTGCTGGTGAAGAACTCCGCGTACCAATGCCACGACCAGTCCTTCGGCGGGAACTCGAACGTCGAGCCCGCGCCGAAGCTCATCGGGATCACCACGAGCGTCGGCGCGACGAGTACGAACGCCACGAGGACGACCCACCCGCGCAGACCCCAGCCGAGGCTGCGCTGCCGCACCGCGGCGGCCCTGCTGATGGACGGATTGTCAGCCACGGTCGGCACCTCCGGCCGCACTGGTGCCCAGCGGCGCGGCCACGCGGCTGAGCACGGCGAGCACCACGAGCGTGACGACCAGCAGGATCGTCCCGAGCGCACCCGCGCCCGCGAAGTCGAGCAGATCGTTGACCTGGGTGCCGATCACCTGCGCGACCAGCGCCTGCTGCGGCGTGCCGAGCAGTGCCGGGGTGATGTAGAAGCCCAGCGACATGATGAACACCACCGAAACCCCGGCCAGCACGCCCGGCATCGACAGCGGCACGTACACCCGCAGGAACGCCACCGGACGCCGCGCGCCGAGACTGCCCGCCGCGTGCAGCAGGCTCCGGTCGATGCTGAGCATCGAACTTTGCAGCGGCAGCACCATGAACGGCAGCATCACCTGCACCATCGCGACCGTCACGCCGGCCACCGAACCCAGCAGCACGACCCCGTCGATGCCGATCGCCGCCAGCGCCTTCTCGATGACGCCGCCGCGCTGTTCGAGCACGTACCAGGCGAAGTTGCGCGCCATCAGGCTGGTCCAGAACGGCATCAGGACCAGCAGCGTCAGCACCGACCGGGCGCGACGGCCGACGAGCGTCATCGCGTAGGCGTAGGGATAGGCGATGACGAGCGTGGCCGCGGTGATGATCAGCGCGGTCCGCAAAGTCCGCAGCATCACCCTGAGCTGTACCTCGTCGCCGAGCACCGCCAGGTAGTTGCCGACTCCGAACGACGGTTCGGTGAAGCTCCGCCACAAAATCACGGCGAGCGGGTAGAAGAAGAACACCAGCACCACCGCCGCCGCGGGGAGCAGCAGCCACGAAGTCCGCCGGCGTTCACGCCCGGGTCCGGCCTGTGGCAAGGCCGGGGGCCGGGTCGCCACGGCGGTCATCCGGTCGTCCAATCCGACCACGCCTTGACCAGCTCTGGCCGGTTCGCCGCCCAATAACGCACGTTGCTGAGCACTCGCAAGTCCTCCTTGCCCTCGCCCCAGATGTCGAGCTGGCGGCCGATCTCCGAACGGGCGGCGGGGGCGGCCGTGTTGGCCGGTCCCACGCCCGCCCGTGCGGCGAAGTCCGCCGCTTGCGCCGGCTGCGAGGCGAAGCGGATGAGCTTCTTCGCCTCCTCGGCGCGTGCCGTCCCCTTCGGCACCACGAGTACGTCCCAGGTCACCGGCACCGGGATGCCCGGCACCACCTTCCAGTTCGTCGCCCCCGCCTTGAGCAGCGAAAACGCCCGCGCGCTGACGATCAGCGCCATGTCCGCCTGCCCGCCGGCCATGCGCTGCTGCTGGTCGCCGTACGTGCTGGTGATGGACAGCTGCGGCCGGATCCGGTCGTACATCCGCAGCGCGCGGCGCATGTCGAGCGGATACAGCTTGTCTCGCGGCACGCCGTCGGCCAGCAGCGCGGCCTCGATGGTGCCGACGCTCGGGTCGCCGCCGTAGATGATGCGGCGGCCGGGGAACTGCTTCGGGTCGAAGAAATCCGCGAGTTTCGCCGGCGGGTTCTTGCCGTAGACCTTCGAGTCGTACATCAGCATCATGCCGAAAAAGGCGTCCGGCACTCCGCAATCGGTGAGCGAGCCCTCCGGGAACCCGGCGGCCTGCGCTCCCATGTCGACGGGTTCGAGGAGGCTCCCGCACACCGCGGCGGCAGCGGACGCGTCGGTGTCGACGACGTCCCAGGTCACCTTTCCCGCCTCGACCATCGCCTTGAGCTTGGCGTTGCTCGACGGGCCGTCGATGGTGACGGTGGTCCCGGTCTGCTGCTCGTACGGGTCGAGCCACGCGGCGCGCTGGCCCGCCTGGTACGCGCCTTGGCCGTAGGAGGCGAACACGAGCGAGTTCGAGCCGCCCTCGGAAATCGCGCAGCCGGCGGTGGTGAGCAGAAGCGCGGCGGACAGCAGCGTCGGTATCCGGCGTCTCATGGCTCCTCCGTTCAGCTCGCCGCGGCCGCGACGTGCTTGCACAGCACGTCGGCCAAAGTGTCGATCTGGTCCTCGGTGATCACCAGCGGCGGGGACAGCACGATGCTGGTCCCGGACGCGCGCACCACCACGCCGTCCGCGCGGCAGCCCGCCTGCACCGGCGCGGTGGGCTGGTCCGCGAACTCGATGCCGAGCATCAGGCCGACGCCGCGCACCTCGCGCACGTGCGGCAGCTCGGCGAGCGGGTCGAGCCGCGCGCGCAGCCGGGCGCCGAGGACGGTGGCGCGTTCGAGCAGGTTCTCCTTTTCGATGATGTCCAGGTTCGCCAGCGCGACCGCGGAGCCGACCGGGTGGCCGTTGTAGGTGAAACCGTGCAGGAACGTCGCGCCCTCGGCGAGTTCGAGCACGCTGCGTCCAATGAGGACCGCACCCATCGGAATGTATCCGCTGGTGAGCCCTTTCGCGGTGACGATCATGTCCGGTTCGACGCCGAAGTGCTCGCTGCCGAACCAATGCCCGGTGCGGCCGAAGGCGGTCACGATCTCGTCCATGATCAGCAGAATCCCGTGTCGCCGCAGCACTTCCTGCACCCGCGGCCAGTAGCCCTCCGGCGGCGGCACCATTCCGCCGACGCCGAGCACCGGCTCCCCGATGAACGCCGCGATCCGATGTGGACCGATCTCCTCGATGCGCTTTTCCAGCTCTGCCACCAGCAGATCTGTCGCATGTGGACCGTGTTCGAGGCCGTGCGGTTTGCCGAGCCATTCGACGTCCGGCAGCAGCGGGCCGTACCCGGCGCGCAGGCCCTCGATCCCGGTCGCGGCCAGCGACGCGCCGCCCATGCCGTGGTAACCGCCGTGCCGCGCCAGCACCACCGTGCGTTCCGGCGAACCGGCGTGGTGGAAGGCAAGCCGGGCGAGTTTGATCGCGGTTTCGTTGCCCTCCGACCCGCCGTTGGTGAGGAAAACCCGTTCCAGCCCGGCCGGGGCGAGCGACAGCAGGCGTTCGGCGAGACGGATCGACGGGGCGTTGGAGTAGTCGCCGAAGGACGAGTAGAACTCCAGCTTGCGGATCTGCTCGGCGGCGACGTCGGCGAGTTCGGCGCGGCCGTGGCCGACCGGGCACTGCCACAGGCCGCACGTGCCGTCGAGGTACTGGTTGCCGTCGGTGTCCCAGAGCAGCGCGCCTTCTCCGCGGTCGAGGACGAGGGGTTCGGCCGGGGCGCCGATGACGGTGTGCGGATGGATGAGGGTGCGCTGGTCGGCGGCGGCGAGGTCAGCGGTGGTCAAGGCGGATTCCTTTCGGGGAGCGGTTTCAGAACCGCAGAGCGACGGCTTTGGTCTCGGTGTAGGCGTCGATGCCTTCGGCCCCGCCTTCGCGTTCCTGGCCGGAGTTTTTCTGGCCGCCGAACGGAAGTTCCGGACGCACGGGTGCCGGATCGTTGACGCCGAGCACGCCGAAATCGAGCCGGTCGAGCGTGCGCCAGATGCGTCGCAGATCGGAGCCGAACACGTAAGCGGCGAGGCCGTAGTCGGTGGCGTTGGCCAATTCCACGGCTTCGTCGTCGGTGCGGAAAGTAGCGACGGCGAGCACCGGGCCGAACGTTTCCTCGTGGCTGATGAGCATGTCCGGCGTGACGTCGACCAGCACGGTCGGCTCGAAGAAATGGCCTGGCAGCGCGGAATCCGTCCACCGGTTGCCGCCGACGAGCACGCGCGCGCCCTTGCCGACCGCGTCGGTGACCTGGTTTTCCACCTTCGCCAGCCCGGCTTCGTCGATCAGCGGGCCGATGGCGGTGCCTTCGGCGTCGCCTCGGCCGACCTTCAGCGCGGCGGTTTTCTTTTCGATCAAGGAAAGCAGGTCGTCGCGGACGCTTTCGTGGACGTACAGCCGGTTCACCGCCGTGCAGCTTTGCCCGGCGTTGAAGAACTTCCCGGCGACGACGCCCGCCGCGGCGGCTTCGAGATCGGCGTCCTCGAACACGATCGCCGGCGAATGCCCGCCCATTTCGAGCGACGTGCGGCGGAGGATGTCGCCGGTCTGGCGCAGCAGGCCCAGTCCGACCTCGGTGGAACCGGTGAAGCTGACCTTGCGCAGGCGCCGGTCGGCCAGCAGTGCGCCGACGAGTTCGCCGGGCCGGGTGGTGGTCAGCGACTGCAGCACGCCGTGGGGCAACCCGGTGTCCTGCACGATTTCCAGCAGCGCGGTGGCGATCAGCGGGGTCTGCTCGGCCGGTTTCGCGATCACCGGACAGCCAGCCGCGAGCGCGAGCCCGACCTTGCGGATCAGCATGCTGGCCGGGAAGTTCCACGGCGTGATCGCGAGCACCGGGCCGACCGGCGCGCGCAGCACGAGCCCCGGACCGGCCGCGTTCGCCGGGGTGACCCGCCCGTACGCGCGGCGGCCCTCCTCGGCGGCCCACTCCAGCATCCGGGCCGCTCCGGCCAGTTCGCCGTTCGCCTCGGCCAGCGGTTTTCCGTTCTCGCGGCTGAGCAACGCGGCGAGTGCGCCTTGCCGCGCCCGGATTCCGGCGGCCGCGGCGCGGAGGTGGCCGCTGCGGGTTTCCGGGTCGGTGTCCGCCCAGCCCCGAGCGGCTTGCGCGGCGGCGGCCAGTGCGTCCCGCGCCTGTTCGGGCCCCGCGTCGGCGGCTTGGCCGAGGACGGCGAGGCTCGCGGGGTCGACGACGTCGAACGTCGCCGGGGCGGAACGCCAGCGGCCGTCGATCAGCAAGGTCGCGGCGGCGGTGTCGGGCATCGGTACGCCTTTCGGGTCGGCGGGTTCGGGATGCGCCGAGTCTGACCCTTAGGTGTTGATTAAGTCAACACCTAGAAGGCGGCGAAATTCCGGAAAGGACAGTGGGAAGTTCTTGCAGCGCAACGACATCGGGAAACACTTCTGCCCCGGCGACGTCGTGCGCGGCCGGGGTGCGGGCGTGGTTCGACTAGCGCGCGGCGGCGAGCAGGCCGCGCAGGGCTTCGAGCGCCGGACCCGGATCGACGTCCGGATCCGCCACCTGGTGCAGGAACATTCCGTCGAGGGCGTAGAAGACGAGCTGGGCCAGCCCGCCGCCGGCGGGCAGTTCCTTGCCGACCGCGGCGAGATAGCCGTCGTAGAGCCGCCGGACGATCGGCCGCAATTCGGGCCGCCGCGCCGATTCCACGACCAGCTGATACTGGAACACTTGCAGGTCCGCGCTGTCCCGGAACCGCTGGCGCACCTCGGGACCGTCCGCGCAGACGCCGGTGCGGGCGCCGATCAGGCCGTTCTCCGCGCTTTCCTCCAGCACGAGGTCCAAAGAGGACTGGAGGAGGTCGTCGATCGAGGAGAAATGGTGCTGGACCGCGCCGGTGGTGCAGCCCGCCGCCCGGGCGACCGCGCGGTAGGTGAGGCCGCGCAGCCCTTCCGAAGCGACCACGCCGACCGCCGCCCGGCGCAGGGCGAGCTTCATCCCGGTCGGGTCGTCCGGGGTTCCGGACCGGCTCATCCGCACCTCCTCGGCGTCGTTCGGGATTCACGCTACATTACATCTGTAATGTAGACCAGAGCGGCGCGACCGGCACCGGTATTCCGGGCACAACTCGCCGGGAACAGCGGTTTCCGGTCAGGCTTTTACCGTGCGGCAGCGCCGATTCAGCCGCGCTTCGAAGACAACGCGGCGAGCACGCGCTCCCGGGTCGGCACATCGAGCCGACACGCGTCCCCCGCGACCGACCCGGCCGTCCCCATCACGTCGACCCCGTCGACCAGGATCGTCGGCGAGCGGTAACGGCCGACGCGTTCGACGAGCGCCGCGTCGAGGCCGCTCTCGGCGAGGCAGCCGGCCACCAGCGACCGGGCCGCCTCGGCGTTCGGGCAGTCCGGCGCGGTCAGCAGTTCCACCCGGATCCCGCGGATCTCCGGCCCGGTCGCGCACACGCCACCCAGCCTAGGCGGAAATCGGCCCTTGACAATCCGCTTCCGGAAAAAGCTATGGTGGCCCCAGGACGTCGAAAGCCACAGCCCGGTAGGTAGTCCGGGCGGCGCGCAGCGCTCGTACTCGCACCCCTCCGGTGCGTCCAGCACGTCCCCTTGCTCCGTATCCAGAAGGGGAATTCGCTGTGCCTGGAAAACTTCGCGTCCTGATCATCGGCGCCGGTGTCGGCGGGCTCGCGCTCGCCCAGGGATTGCACCGCGCCGGGGTTGCCGTCGCCGTCCGCGAACGCGATGCCTCAGCCGTCGGCCGCTTGCAGGGGTATCGCCTGCGGATCGACTCGAACGGCCTCGACGCGCTCGACCGACTGCTCCCGGCGAGACTCAGCCAGGCGGTGTGGGATGCCAGTTCGACGCCGTCGCGCGCCAACTTCCTCAACGGGACGCAGCCGCCCGAGCCGGTCGAGCGGAATGTCTCGATCAACCGGCTCACGCTGCGCGAGATCCTCCTGCACGGGCTGGACGACGTCGTCGAGTTCGGCCGCGAATGCACCGGCTACCACGTGGGCGACACCGTCACCGCGACCTTCACGGACGGATCCACCGCGTCCGCCGATGTCCTGGTCGCCGCGGACGGCGTGAATTCCGTGCTGCGGAGGCAATACCTGCCGCACGCACGCGTGGTCGACACCGGCATCCGCATCATGTACGGCCGCTTCCCGCTCACCCGCGAAACCGCCGAACTCATCCCCGACGAGTGGTTCGGCATCTACCGCGGGCTCCTCGGCCCGGACAACCTGCACGTCGGAATCGCCCCGGTGCACTCCCGGCGGCCCGCGTCGCTGCCCGGCCTCACCGACACCAGCGATTACGTGATGTGCCTGCTCGCCGCCCGCACCGAACTGCTGCCGTACTCCGACGACGAACTCCGCGCCGCCACCGGACTTGAGTTGCGGAACATGACGGTTTCCTTGGCGCGCGAATGGAATCCGAAAGCGAGCGAACTGCTGTCCCTCGCCGATCCCGAGACGCTGTTCCCCATCTTCATGCGCACCAGCGTGCCGATCGAGCCGTGGCCGACCACCCCAGTGACCCTGCTCGGCGACGCGATCCACGCGATGAGCCCAGCGGTCGGCGTCGGCGCGAACATCGCCCTGCGCGACGCCGACCTGCTCGCCGAGAAGCTCACCGAGGCCGGTGCCGATCCCCTCCCGGCACTGCGGGAGTACGAAACGGCGATGATCGGCTACGGCTTCGACGCGGTCCGGACGTCGGCGAAGTTCGGGGCACTGCGGATGGGACAGCCTCCGCTCACGCCGGCTTGAGCAGCGGCACGTCCCGCGAAATCTCGCTGAACCCGACGCTGTAATAGAGCCCCCGCGCCGACGGATGTCCAGGTGCGCCAAGGCAAGCGACCGTCGCGTGGGCAGCGCCTGCTGCCCGCGCGCGGTCCATGCCGTGCAGGAGCATCGCGCGGCCCAGCCCTAGCCGCCGGTAGTCCGGGTGGGTGCCGACCGGCTCGAATTCGGCGGTCTTGTTCGCCTCGTCGAGCCACATGATCGTGGACGCCGCCATCGTCCCGTCCGGTGCTTCGACCAGGAAGTGCAGGTCGCCGCGGTACGCCGGGGTCGCGCGCACGCCTTCGTAGCTTTCCAGCGTGTACGCGGTGACGCCCCAGGCATCGACATGAGCCTGGACAGCCGTCTCCGGTCCGGCCTCGGCGGCGGTGCGGAAGCGGAATCCGTCCGGCAGCACCGGTGTTTCGAGCACCTCGAGGTCGCGTTCGTTCAGCTGTGTCCACGATCCGGTGTCGCCGAGGCTGTCCGGATCGGGCCCGTAGCCGTGCGCTGCCCAGCGTTCCAGGCCGAACTCGTCCGCCGCTCCGGGAAGCACGGTGCGTTCGAGGCCGTCCGCGGTGGTGTCGAACCAGTCGATCACCTCGTCGACCAGCGCCGCGTGATCCGGATGGACCTGATAGGCCAGATAAGCGCCGGTGACGTCTTTGACTGAGCCGTCGTTGAGCCGCACGCTCCGGGGCAGTT
The DNA here is from genome assembly GCF_039525725.1 of Amycolatopsis albidoflavus. Classification (NCBI taxonomy): domain Bacteria; kingdom Bacillati; phylum Actinomycetota; class Actinomycetes; order Pseudonocardiales; family Pseudonocardiaceae; genus Amycolatopsis; species Amycolatopsis albidoflavus. The sequence continues at coordinate 291,317 of NZ_BAAAHV010000016.1, read as the reverse complement.
GCGCCCAGCCCCACGCGACGAGGTCGTCGCCGGCGAACCAGAGGCGACGGACCCAGCTCGCGCCCTGCGCGGCGTGCCCCTTGCCCCAGTTCCACGCCAGCTCGCCGTAGGCCGCGTCGCTGTTGACGAGGTCCTGGCGGACGGCGGTGACTCGCTGCGCGAGCTCCTGCATGAGCAGCACATCCGCGGCGGTCAGCAGATCAGTCATTCTCGGACTCTGTCAGGCGGGCGGCCGGGCGTCGACCGGTTTTCCGCCGCAGGCGCGGATCACCGCGTCGGCGAGCAGGTCCGTCGGATCGAGCACCCCGGACGCCTGCCTTGCCGCCAGCGGAAGTTCCGTGCACGCCAGCACGGTCAACGGCGCGTCAACGTCGGCAAGCGCCCGGTCGAAATGCGCCGTTCCGCTCGCCAGGTCGCCGCGCTTCACCGCCGCGACCGCCGCGTCGACTTCCCGCTGCCCTGCTTCGGACGGCAGCACCCACTCGACCCCGGGCACGCCCCGTTGGTAGAGCCCGGCGGCGATCGTCCCGCGAGTGCCGAGCAGCCCGACCGGACCCGTGCGTCCGGCGAGGAATTTCGCCGTCTCCGCGATCATGTCCACGAACGGCACCCCACTTGCCGCAGCCAGCCGCGGCAGGAAGAAATGCGCGGTGTGGCACGGAATCGCAATCGCGGAAGCGCCGAGATCGCGGAGTTTCTCCGTCCCGGCAAGCAAAGCCGGATACGGGTCGGTGCTCCCGTCGAGCACAGCGGCGACCCGGTCCGGCACGGTCGGATCCGCCCAGATCGCCACCCGCAGGTGGTCCTGGTCGCGGTCCGCGGCCGTCCGCGCGATGAGTTTCGCGTAGAACTCCGCGGTCGCCGCCGGGCCCATTCCGCCGAGAATGCCCGCGATCACTGGAAGGTCGACCGGTAGCCGAACAGCCCCACAGCGCCGCCGGTGTGCACGAACACGACGGTGTCAGTCGCCGCGAACCGGCCTTCCCCGATCTCGCCGAGCAGGCCGGCGAATCCCTTCCCCGAGTACACCGGGTCCAGCAGGATTCCTTCGGTCTCGGCGAGCAGCCGCACCGCGTCCACCATGGACTGCGTCGGCACGCCGTAGCCCTCGCCGACCCAGCGGTCGTCCACCAGCACGTCGTCGCGGGACACCTCGGCACCGATCAGCTCGGCGGTCCGGGCGGCCAGCCCGTGCACCGCGTCGATCTGCCGCGCTTCCGGCTGCCGCACGCTGACGCCGAGCACCCGCGCGGGACTGTGCACCGCGCGCAACCCGGCGACCAGCCCGGCCTGCGTACCGGTGCTGCCGGTCGCGTGCACGACCCAGTCGACCGGAACCGGTGCGGCGTCCAGCTCCAGCGCGCACTGGACGTAGCCGAGCGCGCCGATCGGATTCGACCCGCCGCCCGGGATCACGTACGGCCGCCGCCCCTGCGCGCGCAGCTTCTCGGCGACCGTCTCCATCGCCGCTGGCATATCGGTTCCGGCCGGTACCCGGTCGACGATCTCCGCCCCGAGCAGTTCGTCGAGCAGCACGTTGCCGGAGTTCTCGTACTCCTCGTCGCGCACCTGACGTTGTTCCAGCAGCAATTTGCAGCCCAGCCCGGCACGCGCGGCGGCCGCGGCGGTCTGCCGGGCGTGGTTGGACTGCGTCGCGCCCTGGGTGATCAGCGTGTCGGCGCCCTGCGCGAGCGCGTCGCCGACGAGGAATTCCAGCTTGCGGGTCTTGTTGCCGCCGGTCGCCAATCCGGTGCAGTCGTCGCGTTTGATCCAGAGGTCCGGAACGTCCCGATGGCGTTCGCGCAGCCGCGCGGTGAGCCGTTCCAGCGGTTCGAGCGGCGTCGGGAAGTGTCCGAGCGGGAAGCGGGCGAAGCGCGTCGTCTGTACCACGGACGCCATCGTGCTTCCCGGGCCCGGCCGCTGTCCACCGCGTCCACTACGGATGCAGCTCGGCGCGGATCTCCTGCGCCGCCTGCGCCAGCCGCGCGCCGATCGCGGCGATATCGGCCGGACCGGTCAAATACACCACCGCCAGCGCCGCCGGATGCTGTCCGGGCACCGCGAGCGGCACCGCGATCGACGACAGCCCGGGGATCACCTCGTCATGGCTGGTTTCGTACGGCGCTTTTTCCCCGCGCAACTGCTGCAGGATCGCGCGGCCCGGTGCGCCGTCGGTGATGGGATGCCGACTGCCCGGCCGCTGCGCCACCGCCGCTGTCGCCTGTCGCGGTTCGACGCTGGCCAATGTGACCACGGAATCCTCGCCGTCGAGCGTCGCGAGGAACGCCGTCATGCCCAGTTCGTTCGCGAGCACGGTCAGCTCGGGCAACGCAGTGGACTGCAGATCGCGGGAAACGTTGCGCGCCAACGCCGCCAGCCTCGCTCCCAGCTCCAGCTCGCCGTTCGCGCCGCGCACGATCAGGCCGTGGTCTTCGAGCGTGCGCACGATGCGATAGGTGATCGACCGGTGCAGCCCGAGCCGCGAGGCCAGCTCACCGATCGACAGCGGCGCGTCGGCCTCGGCGAGAACTTCCAGCGCGGTGAGCCCGCGCGACAACGTCTGCGACCCGGCCGCTTGCTTGGCTTCCGTCACGACTCGGTCCTTCCCCGCGGGGTCTTGTGCACCGGAGCGGCCCACCTTAGCATCGATGTACTCAATAATTGAACAACGAGTTCTATTATCGAACACGGTCCCCAGGGTGCTTCACAGCGAAGTGAGGAAACTTATGCAGTTCCACCACCACGGCTACGTTTCCGGCGAACCGCGCGTCCTGCCCGCCGCCGGAACCGGAATCGACCGGCCCGCGGAACTGCCGGACGAGGTCGACGTGCTGATCGTGGGCACCGGCCCGGCGGGCATGATCACCGCCGCGCAGCTGTCCCGGTACCCGGACGTCACCACGCGCATCGTCGAACGCCGCGGCGGAAGGCTCGAAGTCGGCCAGGCGGACGGGATCCAGGCGCGCAGCGTCGAAACCTTCCAGGCGTTCGGCTTCGCGAACCGGATCGTCGAAGAGGCGTACCGGATCACCACGATGTCGTTCTGGAAGCCCGATCCCGCCGACCCGAAGCGCATCGTCCGGTCGTCGCGCGTGCCCGACGACCCCACCGGGATCAGCGAATTCCCGCACCTCATCGTGAACCAGGCCCGCGTGCAGGACTATTTCGCCGAGTACATGGCGAACTCGCCGAGCCGGATGACTCCCGATTTCGGCCTGGAATTCCAATCGCTGGCCATTACCGAGGGCGACGAATATCCGGTTTCCGTGACGCTGCGCCACACCGTCGGCCCGCGCGCCGGCGAGGATCGCGTTGTCCGAGCCAAATACGTCGTCGGCTGCGACGGCGCCCGCAGCGCGGTGCGCGAGTCGATCGGCCGGGAACTCGTCGGCGACCAGGCCTTGCACGCGTGGGGCGTGATGGACGTCCTCGCCGTGACCGATTTCCCGGACATCCGCACGAAATGCGCCATCCAGTCGCACGACGGCGGCAACATCCTGCTGATCCCCCGCGAAGGCGGCGCGCTGTTCCGGATGTACGTCGACCTGGGCGAGGTGTCCGAGGACGACCACGGAGCCGTCCGGAAGACGACGATCGACCAGATCATCGCGCGCGCCAACGCGATCATGCGTCCCTACACTGTGGACGTCAAGAACGTGGCGTGGCACAGCGTGTACGAGGTCGGCCACCGCCTCACCGACAAATTCGACGACGTCCCCGTCGGCGACCCCCGGCTGCCGCGCGTCTTCATCACCGGCGACGCCTGCCACACGCACAGCGCGAAAGCCGGGCAGGGCATGAACGTCTCGATGCAGGACGGGTTCAACCTCGGCTGGAAACTCGGCCACGTGCTGGACGGCCGCGGTCCCGCTTCGCTGCTGGCCACCTATTCCGCGGAACGCCAGCTGATCGCGAAAAACCTCATCGACTTCGACAAGGAATGGTCGACGCTGATGGCGACCCGGCCGGAAAACCTGGCCGATCCGGCGGAACTGGAAGAGTTCTACGTGAAGACCTTCGAGTTCCCGTCCGGTTTCATGACGTGCTACCAGCCTTCGGAGCTCATCGCCTCGCCGGACCACCAGGACCTGGCAACCGGGTTCCCGATCGGCAAACGCTTCAAGTCGGCTCCCGCCATGCGGGTCTGCGACGCCAACCTGGTCCACTTAGGACATCACGCGCAAGCCGACGGGCGTTGGCGCGTCTACGTTTTCGGACCCGCCGCCCCGGTCGCCGATTTCGCCGACTGGCTCGGGAATTCCCCGGACTCCCCGGTCGTGGCCCACACGCCGAAGAATCTGGACGTCGACGCCTGGTTCGACGTGAAGGCGATCTACCCGCAGCCGTACGAGGAAATCGATCTCGGCGAGGTCCCGGAAATCTTCCTGCCCCGCACCGGTCCCTTCTCGCTGATCGACTACGAGAAGGTTTACGCGGCAGATCCCGCGGACGACATTTTCGCCGCCCGCGGGATCTCGCCGGACGGTGCGGTCGTAGTGGTCCGGCCGGACCAGTACGTCGCGAACGTCCTCCCGCTCACCGCTACCGCCGAGCTGGCCGCGTTCTTCGCCCCGATCTTCAGCGCCGGGTAGCCGTCAGGAACGCTCGGCCGGGCAGAAGCGGTCCCGCGCCGGGAAGTCCCCGCCGACCAGGTACGCCGTCGTCGTGTCGTTCAGGCAGTTGTTCGCGCCGGCGCCATAAGCGACGTGTCCGCCCTGGTCGGCAGTGACCATCCGGGCCCGGGAGCCGAGCGCCCATCGCGTGCGCAAGGCCCCGGGCAACGGCGTCGCCGGGTCGCGGAGGTTCTGCACCATCAGCACGTCAGCCGGTCCATCGCCGGTGATCCGTACCTTCTTCTCCACTGGCGCGGGCCAGTACGCGCACGCCCGGATATTGGCGGCGTAAGCGCCGTACATCGGATACCGCGCCCGGTCGACCTCGACGTTGCGCTGATACGTCCGCACCGACGTCGGCCACTGCGAATCGCCGCAGATCACCCCGAGGTAGCCGACCGGGAAGCTGCCGCGATCCCCCGCCTTCGCCGCGACGGATCCGGGAAGCGGCTGGTGCGTGTCGAGGAGATGCCAATACGTGGCAAGCTCTTTGAAGCTGCTGTCATTCCGAAGCTCCCCCGACGTGAAGCCTCGGAACGCCGTCCCGTCGAACCCGGACTCCGGCTTCTCGTCCAGCCGATCGGCCAACTCATAGTACTTCGCCGTCACCGCCGCCGGAGTGGTGCCGAGGCGGTATTCCTGGTCATGCTTCGCGGCGTACTTCGCGAAGTCGGGAAACCGCAATTGGAAACCCATGCCTTGCGCCCGCAACGCCTCGACGTCGTATCCCTCCGGCGGCAAGCTGCTGTCCAGCACAACTCGATCGCTGCGCTCCGGGAACAAGGTCGTGTACACCGCCCCGAGATAGGTGCCATACGACTCCCCGTAGTAGGAAATCTTGTTTTCTCCCAAGGCTTCCCGTACTCGGTCCATGTCCCGCGCCGTGTTGGCGGTGGTGATGAACGGCAGCAGATCGGCAGTCTCCGAACTGGTGCACTGCTGGGCGATCCGCTCCGCCAGCGCGGCGGATTTCGCCACCTCCGCCGGATTGTGCGGATAAGGCGGGTTGGCCGCGAGCGCCTTGTCCGCGTCGTTCAGTCCGCAGGTCAGGCCCGCGCTGGAGCCGATCCCGCGCGGGTCGAATCCGACGATGTCATAGCTGTCCCGCACCGCCTGCGGAAACGGCTGCACCACCGGGACGCGCAACCCCGCCAAACCCGGACCGCCGGGATTGACCAGCAGCACGCCGCGCCGTTTCTCCGGTTTCGCCGCGGACAGCCGGGACACCGCGATGTCGATCTTCCGCCCGTCCGGATGCCGGTAGTCCAGCGGAACGGCCACCGTCGAGCACTGCAGGCCAGGCAGTTGACCACCGCCTGGACAGGCACCCCACCGTAACGGCCCGGCCGACGCGGGCGCCGCCGACACCACCGACACCACCGCCGCGACCGCGAGCGCGACCGGCATGATCTTTCGCATTCAGCTCTCCTCTGCGGATCGGAGTTGCTGATTCACCACACCAGCCGACGGCGCGCCGGACCCCTGCCATTTGTCACCCCCGCAGCACGGCGGCGAGCCCCTCCCGCAGATCCCGGACGAAATACCCCGGCACCTCGAGCGACGGGAAATGCCCGCCCCGTTCCGGCTCCCGCCAGCGGACGATCTGCCGGAACCGCTCCCGCGCCCAAGGACGCGGGGTCTTCTCGGTGTCGCGGGGATACATGGCGACGGCCGCCGGAACGTCCACCCGGAGCTCCGGATCCAGCGAATTGTGGCTCTCGTAATAGATCCGGGCCGCCGACGCACCGGACCGGGTCAGCCAATACAACGTGACGTCGTCGAGCACGCGATCGCGGGAAATAGTCTCGAATGGACTGTCCTCGGTGTCCGACCACTCCGCGAACTTGTCCACCAGCCAGGCAAGCAGCCCGACCGGCGAGTCGACGAGCGAGTACCCGATGGTCTGCGGCCTGGTGGCCTGCTGCTTCGCGTACGCCGCGCGATGCCGCCAGAAGTGCCGGGTCTCCTCGGTCCACCTGCGCTCGTCCGCCGTCAGCCCGTCCGTCGACAGTCCGGGCGGCCCTTCCGCGAACAAGGTGTGGACACCCAGAACCCGTTCCGGGAACCGGCCGGCGAGAACCGTGGTGATATTGCCGCCCCAGTCACCGCCGTGCGCCAAGAACTCGCGGTACCCGAGCCTCCCCATCAACTCGACCCACGCGGCCGCGATCTTTTCCGTCCCCCAGCCCGTAGTGGTCGGTTTGTCGCTGTACCCGAAGCCCGGCAACGACGGCGCCACAACGTGAAACGCCGGCGCGCCGGCGTCGTCCGGGTCCGCCAATTCGTCCACCACGTCGACAAACTCCGCGACGCTGCCCGGCCACCCGTGCGTCAAGATCAGCGGAGTCGCGTCCGCGCGCGGGGACCGGCGGTGCAGGAAATGGATACCCAGGCCGTCGATGGTCGTGCGGAACTGGCCGATCCGGTCCAGCCGCTCCTCGAACGCCCGCCAGTCGTACTCGGTGCGCCAGTAGGTCACGAGATCGATCAGATCAGCGAGCGGCACACCCTGGTCCCATCGGCGGGATCCGTGCACCGTCTCGGCCTCCGGAAGCCTCGCCGCGGCCAGCCGAGCCCGCAGATCGTCGAGGTCAGCGTCGGTCGCACGGGCTTCGAACGCGTGTACTTCGCTGGTCAGCGCGGTCATGAGTCCTCCTCGGTCGGATTGGAACCGGCTAAGACGGTTCTAGCAGCCGCCCGCGTCCGAACGCAACCGGCTAAGCTGGTTCCATGCCTTCCGCGTTCCCCGACTTCCGCCTCGGCACCGTGCTCGCGACGAGTTTCACCGCGACCCTCACCGAGCGCCGCGGCGATGCCGTCGAGCGCATTCCGGTGCCGCAGCGACTCGTCGATTGGCTGGCGGTGAGCGGTCTCGCCGTGGACTCCTGCACCGCTGACCAGCTCGAACTCGCCAAGGAACTGCGGGAGTCGATTCACGCCGCCGCGACCGCGGCCGCACTCGACGAGGCCCTTCCCGCGTCCGCCGTCCAGGTCATCAACGACCGAAGCGCCCAGGGCCGCGCCGCAGCCGTCCTGACACCTGACGGCGAGCGACGGTGGCAACTCAGCTCCGCGACCGCTGTCGAGGACGCCCTTGGCGTGATCGCGGCCGACGCGATCAGCGTCATCTCAGGCGAACGCGACGGAAAACTGGCCCTGTGCGCCTCGCCGACCTGCCAGGCCGCTTTCTTCGACACCAGCCAGAGCCGCACCCGTCGCTGGTGCGACATGAACACGTGCGGGAACCGGCAGAAGAAGGCGCGCTTCAACGCCAACCAGCGCAAGGGCGCCAAAGCAACGGAGTGACCCTCGGAATGTGAGCAACCAGCACGGCTGATCCGCGCTGAGCACCGGCTTCGGGCGGCTGCGAAAGCGAGTAGCCGAAGACCCGAGCTAAAGCTCACAATAGAGCTATGACCAGCGAAAATCTGGCGACTGCGGCCAGCCGGATGACCACCGTCGAGGAGCTGGAAGCCGCCATCGGCCGCCCCGGCGCGGCGATCATGCTGAAGCAGCTCGACCACCTCGGCGAAGGCTGCGAAACGATCCTCGCGCGCTCCCCCTTCGCCGGTTGCGGCTACCGAACCGCCGACGGCGCCCGGCACAGCACGTTCGTCGGCGGATCTCCCGGCTTCCTGCACGCCCGCTCCCCCACGCAGATCTCCTTCGCTTTGCCCGCCAACGCCCCGGCACCAGCGATCGGCCACGGCATTTCCTTCGTGATCCTCCTGCCTGGCATCGGCGAAACCCTGCGGCTCAACGGAATCGTCGCGGCGACAGACCGCCGCGAAACGGCGGTGCACATCAACGAGGTGTACGTCCACTGTGGACGTTGCGTCTTCCGCTCCAAACTCTGGCAACCACGACCAGCGCGCGCCGCGCCGCCGGCCCCCGCGATGACCGACGGCCCGCTGGCGCGACCCGATATCGCCGATTTCCTCGCCCGCGCCCCGTTTCTGATCCTCACCACCGGCGACGCGGCAGGCGGAAGCGACACCAGCCCGCGCGGCGACCACCCCGGTTTCGCGCACCCCGTCGACGGCCGCACCATTCTGCTGCCGGACCGCAACGGCAACAAACGAGCCGACACCTCCCGCAATCTGCTCCAGGAACCGGATCTCGCCCTCGCCGCACTTGTCCCAGGACGCACCGATGTCCTGCAGCTGCGTGGCACCGCATCCCTCACCAACGATCCGGTCCTGCTGGAACCCCTTTCCCTGCGCGGAAATCTCCCCCAAGCCGCATTGCTGATCGACGTGACGAACGCCGAACTGGTTGCCAGCGAGGCAATCGAACGCTCGCGACTGTGGCATCCAGAGGCGCACGTCGACCGCGCCGAGGTGCCGGATCTGATGGCGCTGGCGGTGAAACACGCGTCACTCGGCACCGCGGCCGGTGCGCCGCCGGGTTTCCTGCTCGCCTTTATCGCGAGGTTCCCGAAATTGATCCGATTCGGCATCAACCGGGGTTATCGCAGCCAACTCCATGCCGAAGGCTACGCCGATTCCGCACCGGAGCCCGGCCGTCCGCTGCGAACTGTGCGCGTTTCCGAAATCCGCCGGGAAACCCCGCAGGCGGTGACCGTCGCACTGGAGGACGGGGCGCGGTTCGATTTCCGTCCCGGCCAGTTCTTCACGCTTGTCGCCGATCTTGACGGCAAGCCGGTGCGCCGGGCCTACTCCGCGTCGGGCGTCCCCGGAACGAAGCGGCTCGAAGTAACCGTGAAACGGGTCGGCGACGGCCGCTTCTCCTCTTACCTTCACGACCGCCTGCAGGTCGGCGACCGCCTGTCGGTGCGCGGCCCGTCCGGCTCGTTCCGTCCCGATCCGCGCGCCGACCTGGTGCTGATCGCCGCGGGCAGCGGAATCACGCCGATGATGAGCGTCCTGCGCACGCGGCTTTCGCGGCCGGGCCGCAGCCGGATCTCGCTGCTGTACGCGAGCCGGTCCGAGGAGGAAACCATCTTCGCCGCTCAACTGGCCCGGCTGCGGCGACGGCACCCGCGACGGTTGCGGATCACGCACGTACTGTCGCGTCCGGACTCCGGCTGGACGGGCGAACGCGGGCGGATCGACGAGGAGTTGCTGCGCCGCTGGCTGGGCGACGCTTCTCCGACGGTCGAGTACTGCGTCTGCGGGCCCGAGCCGCTGATGGCCATGGCCCGCGGGGTGGTCGCCGGACTGGGTGTGCCGGAGGGGCGATTCCACGAAGAGCGGTACACCAGCGGTGCTGTCGATCCGGCGGACATGAGCACCGAACCGCAGGAGATGGTGGTCGAGAACGTCGGCTCGGCCACGGTCGAACCTGGGGACACGCTGCTCGACGCCGGTCTCGCCGCCGGGCTGCCGATGCCGTATTCGTGCACCGTCGGAAACTGCGGCGAATGCCTGGTCCGGCTGCGTTCCGGGGAGGTCGCGACGAAACAGCCGAATTGCCTCACGCCGCGACAGCTGGCGGACGGCTATGTGCTCGCCTGCGTCAGCTGCCCTCGTTCGGCGGTCGTCATCGAAATCGAAGACGACCCGCGGTAACTCATCGACGACTGCCAGCTCGATCGCGTCAACCGCTCACGCCGTTGTCATCGACCTGGAAGGCGGCGAACACCCGGAATTGTCGGTCCCCCGATTTACCATGACCGCACATCGAGGAGGTGTGCACATGCGGGACGCCGTGCTCGAGGCGGCGAGGTTCCTGGCCGCCGGACGCACCCGGCAGCTCACGCTCGAGGACGTGGCCGACCACGTCCGGTACAGCCCGTTCCACCTGGCGCGCGCGTTCGAGCGGGAGATCGGCCTGCCGCCGGGGAAATTCCTTGCCGCGCAACGGTTCCAGCTCGCCAAGGAGCTGCTGCTGGACACCGGCGAGAAGGTGGTCGACATCTGCCACGAGGTCGGGTTCTCCGCGCCGGGCACCTTCACCACGCGCTTCACCGCGGCGGTCGGGGTGAGCCCGCACCGGTTCCGGCTGCTGCCCGGCCTCCTCGCCGAGCACCCGCCGGAACCGGTGCGGGTGGCGGGCCCGGACTGCGCGGGCGGGGCGGTCACCGGCCGCGCGCTGCTGAGCCCGGCCGCGGTCGCCGCGCTCGACGGGGCGCCCGCGGTGTACGTCGGGCTGTTCGCCGGGTCGTCGGCGCGCGGCGTCCCGGTCAGCGGCTCGCTGCTCGGGCCGGACCTGGAGTTCACGCTCGTCGACGTCCCGCCCGGCGTCTACCGGCTGCTGGCCTGCGCGCTGCCGTCGGCGGGCGATCCGCGCGCGCAGCTCGCGCCGAGCGTGCAGGCGGTCGGGTCGGCCGCGCGCCCGGTGCGGATCCGGGCCGGGCCGGTGCCGCTGCGCCAGGACGTCCGGCTGGACGTCGCGCCCGCGTGGTCGCCTCCGGTCCTGGTCGCGCTGCCGCCGCTGGCGTCGGAGGGAGCGCAAGAATGGAGAGGCGGCTCCCGGCTGGCGAGATTAGGTTGAACCAGGTCACAGCCCGTTGTCAGGGAGAAAGCATGCCTGGAGTTCGAGTATTGGTCGGCACCCGCAAGGGCGCGTTCATCCTCACCTCGGACGAGGGCCGCACGCGCTGGGAGGTCGACGGCCCGCACTTCGGCGGCTGGGAGGTCTACCACCTCGCCGGCTCGCCCGCGGACCCGGACCGGCTGTACGCGTCGCAGTCCACGTCGTGGTTCGGGCAGCTGATCCAGCGCTCCGACGACGGCGGGAAGACCTGGAACCAGGTCGACCACGAGTTCGTCTACGAGGGCGGCGCGGGCGAGCACCTCTGGTACGACGGAACGCCGAAGCCGTGGGAGTTCACGCGGATCTGGCACCTGGAGCCGTCGCTGACCGACCCGGACACGGTGTACGCGGGCGCGCAGGACGCGGCGCTGTACCGCAGCACCGACGGCGGGAAGAGCTGGCGGGAGCTCACCGGGCTGCGCAAGCACACGTCCGGACCGGGCTGGCAGCCGGGCGCGGGCGGGCTGTGCCTGCACACGATCATCCTCGATCCGCGGAACTCGAAGCGGATGTTCACCGCGATCTCCGCCGCGGGAGCGTTCCGCAGCGACGACAGCGGCGAAACCTGGCAGCCGATCAACCGCGGCCTGCACTCCGAGGGCATCCCGGACCCGGACGCCGAGGTCGGCCACTGCGTGCACCGCATCGCCTTGCACCCGTCGCGGCCCAACGTGCTGTTCATGCAGAAGCACTGGGACGTGATGCGCTCGGACGACGCGGGCGACAGCTGGCGCGAGATCAGCGGCAACCTGCCGAGCGACTTCGGTTTCCCGATCGCGGTGCACCCGCACGAACCGGAAACGGTGTACGTGGTCCCGATCCGCAGCGATTCGGAGCACTATCCGCCGGAGGGCAAGCTGCGCGTGTACCGCAGCCGCACCGGCGGCGACGAATGGGAACCGCTCACCCACGGCCTGCCGCAAGAAAACTGCTACGTGAACATCCTGCGCGACGCGATGGCCGTCGACTCCCTCGACGATGCAGGCATCTACTTCGGCACCACCGGCGGCCAGGTCTACGCGTCGAACGACGCGGGCGAAAGCTGGGCCCCGATCGTCCGCGACCTGCCCGCGGTGTGCTCGGTCGAGGTGCAGACCCTGCGATGACCACCGTCGTCCGCGTCAAGCTGCCCACGCACCTGCGCCGCCTGGCGAAGGTCGAGGGAGAGATCCAGCTGCCGGTCGAGGACCCGCCGACGCGGGACGCCCTGCTGGACGCACTGGAACACGCCTACCCCCAGCTGCGCGGCACAGTCCGCGACACGACCACCGGAAAACGCCGGGCGTTCGTCCGGTTCTTCGCCTGCGAGGAAGACCTGTCGAACACCGCCCCGGACACCGCCCTGCCCGCCCCGGTCCTGTCCGGAGCCGAACCGTTCCTGATCATCGGAGCCATGGCGGGCGGCTGACCAAGAACCACCGGCCGAGGGGAAGAACCCCGAGCCTCGGTGCGTCCCGGGGGCGCACCGAGGCCCCGGGCTTACGCGTGTTGGGCCGGGTCTGCCGGGTTCCTTGGGACCGGAGCTGTTTCCGCCGAGGCCGGTCGCCGCCGAACTGGGCACGGCTGACCGCTCGCGCCAGCCCAGCGGACTGAAGCCCCTCGCGCCGAGCCCGAGCGCGTCCCGGGGCGCGCCAAGGCCGGGGGTTTACGCGTGTCGGGCCGGGTCTTGCCGGGTTCCCTGGCACCGGAGCCGCTTCCGCCGAAGCCAGTCGCCGCCCAGCCGGGCACGGCTAGCCACTCGCGCCAGGCCCAACTCGCTCAAGCCCCTCGCACCGAGCCCGAGCGGCCCACCCGAGCCGGACCCCCGCCAGCTCCCACGGGCACCAAAGCCGCTACCGCCGAGGCCGGTCACCGATCGACGCCGAATTGGGCACGGCTGGCCCCTTGCGCCAGGCCTAACGCGCTCAAGCCTCTCGCACCGAGCCCGAGCGTGCCCACCCGAGCCGGACCCCGCCAGCTCTCCCGGGCAACAAAGCTCACCCCTGCCAGGGCCGGATCCCGCCAGGTCCCTCAGCCACCAAAGCCCACTGCTGCCAGAGCCAGACCCCGCCAGCTCCCCTAGCGCCAGACCCGCTGCCGCCAGGGCCGGTTGCCGCAAATCCTGGCCCGGCCCAGCAGACCGGCCGAGCCAAGCCCGTCCCGCCGAGCGCCAACAGGTTTCGCTGGTCAGGGTGCCCACTGTGGCTTGAGGTACCCAATGCGGCGTTCGGTGCATCCCACGCACCGAACGCAACGTCGAAGCGATCCGAAAGAACCAACGCCGCCCAACCACGACGGAACTCGCCCAGCCCGAACGGTCCGTCCCCGCTCCACCAACCCAGACCCGACCCGCACAGCCAGCCATCCCGTCGAACCCAGGCAGGATCAGTCCCGCACCGGTTTCACCGGGTCGTGCCCCAGCGACATCAGCCCCTGCCGCCAGCCCGCGTCCCCCGCCACCGGTTCCAGATCATCCCGGCGCGAGGCGTGCACCCGGTCCACCACATCGCGCATCACCTCGACATCACGCTCGTTCACATCCGACCGGCGTTTGCCCAGGATCGACAGCACCTGACGGCCGGTAGCAGGCCCCGCCTGGTCCGGGAGCGGTTCGGTTTCCGGGCCAGCCTCGCGGGTGCGCAGCCAGTCCGCCAGCTCCCGCGAGGTCATGTTCACCACCCGGTGGAATTCCGTCCACAGGTCGTCGTCCACGTGCGCGGCCACCTCGATCACCTCCCGGAGTCGTCGGTGGCCCGGTTACCCGGACCGCGCGAGGGCAAACCCGGCAGTGTCGAGTCCACATAGGACACATAGGACCGGGCCCGCGCGGCGATGCGCGCCAGTGCGGCGCATCCTGGCTCCGGAACCCCGGCCCGGACCGCCGACGCGATTGCCCGGTGGTCCTCCCACGACCGGGAAAGGTCGCCGTGTTCGGTGAGTTCTTCGAGGAGCCGGTCGGCCATCAGGCGGCGCAGCGGGACCCGGATCGCGAGCATGCTGCGCAGCAGGATCCGGTTGTGCGCGGCTTCGGCCAGCGCGACGTGGAAAGCCGCGTCCGCCTCCAGGAAACGGTCCCGGTCGGTCAGAACCACAGCCATCCGGTCGACCAAATCCGTCAAGACCGCCAGCTCGGCGGCGGTCCGGCGGCGGGCGGCCAGGGCGATGATGGTCGATTCGATCGCTTCCCTGGCCTCGACCAGCTCGCGATACTCCGCCGCGTCCGAAGCGCCCAGCTGCCACGGGACGAACCGGGTCGCCGAGGGTTCCAGCACGAACGTTCCGACGCCCTGGCGCGTCTCGACCCAGCCGCGCGCCTGCAGCGTCCGGACTGCCTCTCGGACGGTCAGCATCGACACCCCGGCCGACGCCGCGAAGTGCCGCAGCGACGGGAGCGCGGTCCCGGGAGGCCATTCGCCGCCGAGGATTTTGCGGGTCATCTCTTCGACCAGCGAATCCACCACGCTCACCCGCCGCACCCGGGCCAGTTCCGGCGGCGGTCCCCTCCGTCCCGAGGTCATCGCGCCAGCGTACGGATTGACGGCACTGTTTCAAACACCTAAATTCAGGCCGGGATGCCCACCGAAACCGATCTGCTCGCCGACCTCCGCGCGAACCTCCGCGGCGAGGTCCACGCCGACGTCCGCCGTCGCGCCGAGTACGCCGCGGACGCGTCCAATTACCGCGTCGTCCCGCAGGTTGTCATCCTGCCGAGGGAAACCGAGGACGTTCTCGCGACCCTCGAGATCGCCCGCCGCCACGGCGTTCCCCTGACCAGCCGCGGCGGGGGCACGTCGGTCGCGGGCAACGCGATCGGGCCGGGCGTGGTCGTCGACTTTTCGCGGCATCTCCACCGCATTGTCGACCTCGACCCGAGGGCGCGGACCGCGGTCGTCCAGCCCGGCGTCGTTCTCGCCGACCTCCAGCGCGCCGCCGCGCCGCACGGGCTGCGCTTCGGTCCCGACCCGTCCACGCACGCCCGCGCGACGCTCGGCGGCATGATCGGCAACAACGCCTGCGGGCCGCACGCGATCGCCTACGGCCGGACCGCGGACAACGTTCGCGAGCTGAGCGTGGTCGACGGCACCGGACGGCAGTTCACCGCCGGTCCGTCCGGCGCGGTGCCGGGCCTCGCCGAACTGATCGACACCCGGCTCAGCTTGCTGCGCACCGAATTCGGCCGGTTCAGCCGGCAGGTCTCCGGCTACTCGCTCGAGCACCTGCTGCCGGAGAACGGCCGCTCCCTCGCCCGCGCGCTGGTCGGAACCGAAGGCACCCTGGCGGTCACGCTGGAAGCGACCGTCGACCTGGTCGACATCTCCCCCGCGCGGCTGCTGGTCGTGCTCGGCTACCCGGACATGGCGACGGCTGGCGACGTCGTGCCCGGGCTGTTGCCGCACCGGCCGCTGGCTGTCGAAGGGCTCGACGCACGGCTGGTCGACCTCGTGCGCCACCATCGCGGCAACGTGCCCGCGCTTCCGGACGGCGGCGGCTGGCTGATGATCGAAGTCGGCGGCGAGACCGAAACCGAGGCCCGCTACAACGCCGAGCGTCTCGTCAAAGACTCCCAAGCACTCGATCACGTCGTGCTGACGCAAGGAGCCGAGGCCGCCGCGATGTGGCGGATCCGCGAGGACGGAGCCGGACTCGCAGGCCGGACTCCCACCGGCGAGCAGGCGTGGCCAGGCTGGGAGGACGCCGCCGTCCCGCCCGAACGGCTCGGCGCGTATCTGCGGGATTTCGACGCTCTCCTGGACGAATACGGCCTCGAAGGACTCCCGTACGGCCACTTCGGCGACGGCTGCGTGCACGTCCGGCTCGGGCTGCCGCTCGAACGGGACGCGTCTGTGTTCCGCGCGTTCATGACAGCCGCCGCGGATCTGGTCGTCGGTTACGGCGGCTCGTTCTCCGGCGAGCACGGCGACGGCCGGGCACGCGGCGAACTGCTGCCGAAGATGTACTCGGCCGAGACGATCGAACTGTTCAGCGCGGTCAAAGACCTCTTCGATCCCGACGACCTCCTCAACCCGGGCATCGTCGTCCGGCCTCATCCGCTCGACGCGGATCTTCGCCGCCCGCAAGCACATCCGCTTCCGGTCGTCGCGGGCGGATTCTCCTTCTCCCACGACGGCGGCGACTTCACCCGCGCCGTGCACCGCTGCGTCGGAGTCGGGAAATGCCGCGCCGACAACCGGGCGGCCGGCGGCTTCATGTGCCCGTCCTATCTCGCCACCCGCGACGAGAAGGACAGCACTCGCGGACGCGCCCGCGTGCTGCAGGAGGTCGCGAACGGCTCGCTGGTGTCGGGATGGTCGGACGACGCGGTGCACGAATCGCTCGATCTTTGCTTGTCCTGCAAGGCCTGCGGCAGCGACTGTCCGGCCGGAGTGGACCTGGCACAGTACAAATCCGAAGCACTGCACCGGAAATACCGGCACAAGATCCGCCCCGTTTCGCATTACACCCTGGGCCGGTTGCCGGACTGGATCCGCCTGCTGCACCGGATCCCGGTGCTCGGCCCCCTCGTCGTCAACGCCCTGATGTCGCTCCGCCCGGTCGAGAAGGTCCTGTTAGCACTGTCCGGAGTGGACACTCGTCGCCGAGCGCCGAGGTTCGCCCGCCGCTCGTTCACCCGGTCCCGGCGAAGGATTCGCGAGCAGGGGCCGGAAGTCGTGCTGTGGGCGGATTCCTTCTCCGACGGCATGGACACCGAGGTCGCCGAAGCGGTCGCGGCCGTGCTCGCCGACGCGGGGTACCGCGTGCTCGTCCCGCCGCGGCGGCCGTGCTGCGGGCTCACCTGGATCACCACCGGCCAGCTCGACACCGCCCGCCGGAAGCTCCGCGATCTCGTGCACACGCTGCGCCCCTATGTGCAGGCCGGGCTCCCGATCGTCGGCGTCGAGCCGTCGTGCACCGCCGTCCTGCGGTCCGATCTGCTCGATCTGTTCCCCGGCGATCCGGACGCGAAATCGGTCTCCGCCGCCGTCACGACGCTCTCTGAACTCCTCGCCAAGACACCCGGCTGGCAAGCACCCGACCTGTCCGGCGTCAAAGTGGTCGCGCAGCCGCATTGCCACCATCATTCGGTGATGGGCTTCGAGGCCGACCAAGCCCTGCTCGCCGCTACCGGTGCGGAACTGCACACTCTCGCCGGATGCTGCGGCCTGGCCGGAAACTTCGGCATGGAACGCGGGCACTACGACGTTTCCGTCGCGGTGGCGGAGAATGCGTTGCTTCCGGCCCTGCGCGACAACCCGGACGCGGTCTTCCTCGCCGACGGTTTCTCCTGCCGGACGCAAGCCGATCAGCTGGCCGGAGTGCGCGGTGTCCACTTGGCACAGTTGCTGAAGCGGCGCTGACGCCAGGGATCAGTTGTCCCAGAAGCCCTGCTTCTCCAGCAAGGAGACCGCGCGCTCGCCGCCGTCCGAGAAGTGTTTCTCCACAATGGACCGAGCCCGCGAAGCCGACCGGGCGCTGAGCGCGTTCAGGATCTTCCGGTGGTCGTCGTGCGCCTTTTCCGGCCAGTCCTCGTGTGCCTCGTAGAACCCGTGCGTCACCGATTTCGCGAGGATGCCCAGGATCGAGACCAGGCGGCGCGAATCGGCGGCGTAGTTGATCCTCCGGTGGAACTCGAAGTTCAGCCGTTCCTGCTCGCCGCGGTCCACTCCGGACTCCATCCGGTCCGCCAGATCGTGCAATGCCTGCAGGCTTTCCGGCGAAAGGTTCTTCGCCGCGCGCTCCGCCGCCAGACCGGAAACGAGGCCGAACACCCGGTAGTGATCCCGGATGTCGTCGCGCGTCATCCGCGCCACGAACGCGCCGCGGCGGGCGATGTGCTCCACCACGCCCTCGTGGTCGAGCGTGATCAACGCTTCCCGGACGGGCAGCTTGCTGATCCCGAGTTCGTCCGCCAGCGCCTCCTGGTCGATCTTCGCCCCGGCGCGCAATTGGCCGGAGAAGACCCGTCGCCGGATCTCGTGCGCGGCCAGCGCTTTCAGGTTCGCCGGACCGCTGCGGCGCAGTCCCGCGCCCGTGGTTTCGGGCATCGCCCCGGCCTCCCCTCTGGCGGATGGTTGTCCAGATAAAGTATTACATAAGCCGCTCTGCTCAAGCCCACCACCGACCATCCCGACCTGGCCGGTCAAAAGTGGCCAGATGCTGCATGAACCCGAACGGACCGTGCCTCGCGCCCGCACCGAACCGAGCGAAATACCGGATCAGTCCTGATAAAGTATTCAGCCCGACTGCCTCGCCCTGAAACGAGACCCGAGGAACCCATGTCCGCACCGGAAGCCTGGGAACCGTACGCCGTCACCAGCGAAGAAGTGCTCGAACCCGGCCCGGTCGCCGCGCTGGCGGCGTTGTTCGACAACGGGCTTCCCGCGCCGGAAACAGGCGACGACCTGCCGCCGCTGTGGCATTGGGTCGCGCTCGCGCGCTGGCCGGTGTCGTCGCGGCTCGGCCTCGACGGCCATCCGGTGCGCGGCGGTTTCCTGCCGCCGGTCGACCTGCCGCGGCGGATGTTCGCCGGCGGCGAGGTCGTGGCGCACCGCGCGCCGAAGGTCGGCGAGACCGTCCGCCGAAGATCCATTGTGGACTCGGTCACCGAAAAGCCCGGCCGTTCCGGGAAACTGGTGGTCGTCCAGGTGCGCACGGAACTGTCCGGAATGGACGGAACGCCGTACGTCGAGGAGCGCCAGGACCTGCTCTACCGCGAGGCCGGGCCGCCCGCCGCGCCAGCGGTCCCGGAAACCGCCGCCGCACTCGAGCCAGTGGGGTCGCCGTTCCGCCGCACCGACGGGCAGAGCTGGGAATTCGTCACCGATCCGACGCTGCTGATGCGGTTCTCCGCGGCCACCGCGAACGCGCACCGCATCCACTACGACTGGCCGTACGCCACCCGGGTCGAGGGCTATCCCGGCCTGGTCGTGCACGGCCCGTTGATGTCGCTGGCGCTGGCCGAGGTGCTGCGGCTCGACTCCCCCGCCTCCCGGGTGCGCCGGATCAGCCACCGCAACCAGGCCCCGCTGTTCTGCGGACAGCCCGCGCAACTGCGGGCGAGCCCCGGTGCCCGTTCGGTCGCGCTCGACCTGCTCGGCCCCTCCGGCCCGAGCACCAGCCTCGCCGTCGAACTGTCCGAAGAAGGCACGTGATCTGGCGGCCGTGTCCGCAGCGATGGCAAGGTGGCGCAGGTGTTCCGGACGACGGAGGGAAGCTGAATGAGCCGCTACGCGCAGTTCGAGAACCTGCGGGTCGACGGACCGGACGAGGACGGCGTCATCGAACTCGTCCTCGACGCGCCGCATCTCAACGCGGTCAGCGAGGACGCGCACGGCGAACTCGCCGACATCTGGCGCGAATTCGACCGCGACCCCGACGTCAAAGCGGTCCTGCTGCGCGGCGAGGGCAAGGGTTTCTCCGCGGGCGGGTCGTTCGACCTGGTCGAGAAGCTGGCGAACGACTTCGAGGCCCGTTCGCGGACCATGCGCGAGGCCCGCGACCTGGTCTACAACGTCATCGACTGCTCGAAGCCGACCGTCTCCGCGATCCACGGCCCGGCGGTTGGCGCGGGCCTGGTCGCCGGGCTGCTGTCGGACATCTCGGTGGCCGCCGCGAACGCCAAGATCATCGACGGCCACACCCGGCTCGGCGTGGCGGCAGGCGACCACGCGGCGGTGTGCTGGCCACTGCTGTGCGGGATGGCGAAAGCCAAGTACTACTTGATGACCTGCCGTCCGATGACCGGCGCGGAGGCCGAGCGGATCGGGCTCGTGTCGCTGTGCGTCGAGGAGGAGGCCGGGCTGCTGCCGACCGCACGGGAGATCGCGCACGAACTCGCGAATGGCGCGCCGAACGCGATCCGCTGGACGAAGCAGAGCCTCAACCTCTGGTACCGGCAGCTCGCCGGGGCGATCTTCGACTCCTCGCTGGCGCTGGAGTTCTACGGTTTCGCCGGTCCGGAGGTCCGCGAAGGGCTCGCCTCGCACCGCGAACGGCGGAAGCCGGACTTCACCCGCGTGCACGACCAGGCAGACTGACCAAGCAGACGAGGCGGTCCGCGGGGAACCTTCTACTGCGGACCGTGCGTCAGCGGCAGATTGAACGAATACCGCGACGCCCGGTAAACGTGCCAGCCGTATTCGACCACCCGGCCCGTTTCGTCGTATGTCGTGCGCTGCATCGTCAACAACGCCGCACCGGGCGATTCTTCCAACTGCGCCGCGTCTTCCTCGGTCGCCAGCCGCGCGCCGATGCTCTGCTGCGCCGAATGCAGCCGGATCCCCGCCTGCCGTAGCAGCTGATAGAGCCCCTGCGAACGCAATTCGTCGTCATCGACGTCGAGAATGCCGTCCGGGAGGCAATTGTTCATGACCGCCAGCGGTTCGCCTCCCGTGCAGCGGATCCGCTTCAACCGGCGCACTTGCTTCAGCTCGGGAGCCTCCAGCACAGCGGCGGTCTCGGCGTCGGCCGGTTCGACGCGGTTGACCAGCACCCGCGACGACGGCGTCTCGCCCAGTCCGGCGAGGTCGTCGAAGAGGCTGCTCAGGCGCAGCGGCCGGGCGACCTTCGTGCGCACCACCTGGGTGCCGACGCCGCGTTTGCGCACCAGTAGACCCTGGTTGACCAGCGACTGGATCGCCTGCCGCACCGTCGGCCTCGACAGCCGCAGCCCCGCCGCGAGGTCGAGTTCGTTCGCCAGCCGGGAGCCCGCGGGGAGGCGGCCGTCGTCGATCGCGGCGTGCAATTGGCGCGCGACCTGGAAGTACAGCGGCTCGGGGCTCGCCGGGTCCACCGCGATCCCGCGGACCGGGTCCCAGGCCGGACTGGTGCTCATCGCCGCAGCCTACCCCGCGTATGTCCATATGTCTTGACAAAGTCCTCGGGCGCGGGGCACGGTCGGAGCACAGCCTGCGAGGAGGACGCGATGACCACGGGGTTCGACCTCGTCACGATGGGCCGGATCGGGGTGGACCTCTACCCGCTCCAGACCGGCGTCGGCTTGGAGGACGTCACCTCGTTCGGCAAATACCTCGGCGGCAGCGCGACCAACGTCGCGGTCGCCGCCGCCCGGTACGGCCGTCGCAGCGCGGTGATCACGAAAACCGGCGACGATCCGTTCGGCCGGTTCCTGCGCCGCGCGCTCGCCGGATACGGCGTGGACGCCCGGTTCGTCGGCGCCTCGCCGCGGCTGCCGACACCGGTCACGTTCTGCGAGGTCTTCCCGCCAGACGATTTCCCGCTCTACTTCTACCGTTTCCCGAAGGCGCCGGACCTCGACATCTCGGTCGGCGACCTGGATTTCGACGCGATCCGTTCGGCGACAGTCTTCTGGGCGACGGTGACCGGGCTGTCGCAGGAACCGAGCCGCTCGGCCACGCTCGCCGCGCTGGAAGCCCGTGGCCGCAAGGGAATCACCGTCCTCGACCTCGACTACCGGCCGATGTTCTGGGAGTCCCGCGAGCAGGCGCGCGAATGGGCCGGCAAGGCGCTGGGACACGCGACGGTCGCGGTCGGCAATCTCGACGAATGCGATACCGCGGTGGCTGTGCGTGAGCCGAGGGAAGCAGCGAAAGCGTTACGGGACAACGGTATCTCGCTAGCAGTGGTGAAGCAGGGACCGAAGGGCGTGCTCGCGGTGGACGACACCGGCGAGGTGGAGGTGCCGCCGGTGCCGGTGGAGGTCGTCAACGGCCTCGGCGCGGGTGACGCGTTCGGTGGCGCGTTGGTGCACGGGCTGTTGTCCGGCTGGGGCATCGAGCGGATCATGCGGTTCGCGAACGCCGCGGGCGCGCACGTCGCCGGGGAACTCGCCTGCTCGGACGCGATGCCGACGGAAGACCAGGTACTGCGCAGGCTCGGAGGCACCGAATGAACACCGTCGAAAGGATCGTCGCCAAACGCGTGCACGATCCGGACGCGATCGCCGAGGCGGCCGCCGCGCGGTTGCGGGCGAAATCGCCGTTCAACGACAAGGGCGCGGCGCTGATCATCGCGGCCGATCATCCTGCCCGAGGCGCGAACGCGGTCGGCGCTGATCCGCTGGCGATGGCCGATCGCGGCGAGTTGCTGGAGCGGCTGTGTCTCGCGCTGGAACGCCCGGGCGTCACCGGCGTGCTCGCGACGTCGGACGTGATCGACGACCTGCTGCTCCTCGGCGTGCTGGACGGCAAGACCGTGCTCGGGTCGATGAACCGCACCGGGCTGGCCGGGTCGAGTTTCGAGATCGACGACCGGTTCGCCTGCTACGACGCGGAAACCATCGCCCGGATGCGGTTCGACGGCGGCAAGATGCTCACCCGGATCTGCCTTGAGGACCCGGCGACGCCGAGCGTCCTGGAGAACACCGCGAAGGCCATCGACTCGCTCGCAGAGCGGAAGCTGCTCGCGATGGTCGAACCGTTCCTGTCCGGCTGGATCGACGGGAAGATCAAGAACGACCTCTCCCCCGAGGCGGTGATCCGGTCCATCACGATCGCGTCCGGGCTCGGCCGCACGTCGGCCTACACCTGGCTGAAGCTGCCGGTAGTCGCCGAGATGGAGCGGGTGCTGGCCGCCTCGACGCTGCCCGCTGTGCTGCTCGGCGGCGAGGTGACCGATCCGGACGCGGCGTTCGCTTCCTGGCAGGAGGCGCTGGCGTTGCCGACGGTGCAGGGTTTGGTGGTCGGGCGGTCGCTGCTCTATCCGCACGACGGCGACGTGGCCAAGGCGGTCGATACGGCGGTGGGGTTGTTGTGAGCCAGTTCAGCCTTGTCATCACTCCCGAATCAGCCGGATGGGGTTACTCCGGTCTGCGCGTGCTGGAACTCGACGGCACCGAAACTTTCTCCACCGGCGACGCGGAAACGCTCGTGCTTCCGTTGTCCGGCAGTTGCACGGTGTCGGTCGACGGTGCGAAGTTCGAGCTGACCGGTCGCACCGGCGTATTCGACGCGGTCGCCGATTTCGCGTACCTGCCAAGGGATGCCGAAGCAACGGTGACCGGCCGAGGTCGATTCGCCCTGCCGTCGGCGAAAACCTCGAAGCGGCTGCCCGCCCGATACGGCCCGGCTAAGGACGTGCCTACTGAGCTGCGCGGCGCGGGAAACTGCAGTCGCCAGGTCAACAACTACTGCCTCCCGCACACCTTCGACGCCGACCAGTTGCTCGTCTGCGAAGTGCTTACGCCGGGCGGAAACTGGTCGTCCTACCCGCCGCACAAGCACGACGAGGCACGCGAGGGCGAAAGCGAACTCGAGGAGATCTACTACTTCGAGGTCGCCGGCGGCGGCATGGGCTACCAGCGCGTTTACGGCACTGACGAGCGCCCGATCGACGTCCTGGAAGAGGTCCGCAGCGGCGACGTCGTGCTGATTCCGCACGGCTGGCACGGGCCGTCCATGGCCGCCCCCGGCTACGACCTCTACTACCTGAACGTGATGGCCGGTCCCGGACCCGAACGAGCGTGGCTGATCTGCGACGACCCCGCCCACGCCTGGGTGCGCCAGACCTGGGAATCCCAGGCCGTCGACCCGCGGCTGCCGTTCGGAGGCGCACGATGAGGCTGACCACCGCACAAGCCCTGGTGCGCTTCCTCGCCAACCAGTATTCCGAACGCGACGGCGTCGAACACCGGCTGATCCCGGGCTGCTTCGGGATTTTCGGCCACGGCAACGTCGCCGGGCTCGGCCAGGCCCTGCTGCAGGCCGCGCACACCGGCGACCTCCCCTACTACCTCGCGCGCAACGAACAAGGCCAGGTGCACGCCGCGACCGCGTTCGCGAAAATGCGCAACCGGCTCCAGGCGTTCGCCTGCACCGCGTCCACCGGCCCCGGGTCCACGAACATGATCACCGGCGCCGCGCTCGCCACCACGAACCGGCTTCCCGTGCTGTTGCTGCCGAGCGACGTTTTCGCCGGCCGGGGCCCGGATCCCGTGCTGCAGCAATTGGAAGACGCACGCTACGGCGACGTCTCGGTGAACGACACCTTCCGTCCGGTCTCCAAGTACTTCGACCGGATCACCCGGCCCGAACAGCTGATGCCGGCCGCGCTCGCCGCGATGCGCGTGCTGACCGATCCGGTGGAGACCGGCGCCGTCACGCTTGCGCTGCCGCAAGACGTCCAGGCGGAGGCCTACGACTGGCCGGAGGACTTCTTCCGCCGCCGCGTCTGGCACATCGACCGCCCGGTTCCCGCACCAGAAGCCTTGGCCCGCGCCGCTGAACTGCTGCGTTCCGCGAAAGCACCGCTGATCGTCGCGGGCGGCGGTGTCGTGTACTCCGAAGCCTGGCCGGAGCTGCGCGCGTTCGCCTCCGCGACCGGGATCCCCGTGGCGGACACCCACGCGGGCAAGGGCGCGGTGCCGTGGGACCACCGGTGCGCGGTCGGCGGTCTCGGCTCCACCGGCACTTCCGCCGCGAACGCGCTGGCCGCGGAAGCCGATGTCGTCCTGGGAATCGGCACTCGTTACAGCGATTTCACCACCGCCTCGCACACCATCTTCGGCAACCCGGACGTGCGGTTCGTGAACCTCAACGTCGCCCGGTTCGACGCCGCGAAACACTCCGCCGAGATGGTGGTCGCCGACGCCCGGCGCGGCCTGGAAGCCTTGTCGACCGCGCTGTCCGGCTGGCAGGTCCCCGACGCCCGCCGCGCGCGGACCCGGCAACTCGCCGACGACTGGAACCGCACCGCCGACGCCTGTTTCGACCTCGGTCACGCTCCCCTGCCCGCGCAAAGCGAGATCCTCGGCGCGCTCAACCGCACGCTCGACGACAGCGACGTCGTGCTCAACGCCGCCGGTTCCATGCCCGGCGATCTGCAGATGCTGTGGCGGGCCAGAGACCCCAAGGCGTACCACGTGGAATACGCCTACTCCTGCATGGGATACGAGATCGCCGCGGGCGTCGGAGTGAAGCTGGCCGCGCCGGAGCGGGAAGTCGTCGTGCTCGTCGGCGACGGTTCGTATCTGATGATGGCGCAGGAGATCGTCACGCTGATCGCCGAACGGCTCAAGGTGATCATCGTGCTGGTGCAGAATCACGGGTTCGCCTCGATCGGGTCGCTCTCGGAATCATTGGGCTCGCAACGGTTCGGCACGTCTTACCGGTATCGCGCCGAGAACGGTTTGCTGGAGGGCGACGTGCTTCCGGTCGACCTCGCGGCCAATGCGGCGAGCCTCGGCGCGACTGTGCTGCGCGCGTCCACTGTGGACGAGTTCCGGGCGGCTGTGAAGCAGGCCAAGGCGAATCCAGTGACGACAGTGGTGCACGTGGAGACGGATCCGCTCGCGCCCAATCCGCCCGGGTCGGCGTGGTGGGAGGTTCCGGTGAGCGAAGTGTCCGATTTGGACTCGACGAGCGCGGCTTACGAGACTTACGCCGAAGAGAAGCGGAACCAACGGCACTACCTCTGACGCTTCGGCCCGCACCGAACCATTCCCGGGTCACCCTTGTCCCGTGACCGCAACGAACTCCGCACGCAGGCAACGACTGGCACTGATCGCGCTCTGCCTGCCGTTTTTCATCGTCCAGCTCGACGCGACCGTGGTGAACGTCGCCGTCGAAGCGATCCGGCGCGACCTCGGCGGCGGGCTGGGCGGTGAGCAATGGGTGATCGCGAGCTACACCATCGCGCTGGCCGCGGGCATGCTCACCGCGGGCTCGCTCGGCGACCGCTACGGCTCGCGGCGGGTGTGCGTCCTGGGGACCGTCGTGTTCGGGGTCGGGTCCGCGCTGTGTTCGCTGGCACCGACCATCTCGGTGCTGATCGTCGCGCGCACGCTGCAGGGTGTCGGTGCGGCCGCCTTGTTGCCATGCTCGCTCGCGCTGATCGTGCGGCAGTTCCCCGAACCGCGAGCGCGGGCGCACGCGCTCGGCCTGTGGGGCGGCATCGCGGCCATCGGCCTCGCGACCGGCCCGGTGGCCGGCGGCGTGCTCATCGCGCTGGCCGACTGGCGGGCGATCTTCTGGGTCAACCTCCCGGTCGCCGCGCTCGCTATCGCGCTGACCTGCCGTTATGTCGTCGAGTCACCGCAGCGGAACCGTCGCCTCGATCCGTACGGCCTGGTCCTCGGCACCGTCGCGCTGTCCGCGCTCGCCGGCGGGCTGATCCAGGTCGGCCGGTCGAGCTGGGCTGTCCCGCTGATCGCCGCCGGCCTGCTGACCGGGCTCGCGTTCCTCCTGGTCGAACGACGCCGCCGCGATCCGATGCTGCCGCTGGCGATCTTCTCGTCGCGCCCGTTCTCCGCCGCGAGCACCGCCGGGCTGCTCTTCAATTTCTGCCTCTACGGCACCCTGCTCTGCCTGTCGCTGTTCCTCCAAGGCCCGCTCCACCAGTCCGCCTACGCGACCGGCATGCTGACGCTGCCGCTCACCATCGCGATCGGCATCGGGGCCACTGCCAGCGGACGGCTCACCGCGCGGTTCGGCCCCCGGGTCCCGATGCTGACCGGGTTCAGCCTCGCCGGCCTCGGCGCGGTCCTGCTGGCCACGGCCGATTCGGTGCCGCTGGTGGTGGCGGGCGGAGTGGTGCTGTGCTGCTGCTCGATCGCGATGCCGGCGATGACGTCGGTCGCGATGTCGACGCCGCCTGAGGAGCACACCGGGCTGGCGAGCGGCGTCCTGAACACCGCTCGCCAGACCGGAGGCGCGTTGGGCACCGCGGTGCTCGGCAGCCTGCTCACCGCGGGCTCGACGATGTCGCTGAGCGTCCCTCTGACGGTGGTCGCCCTCGGCTACGCGGCGGCGGTCGGCTGCACTTTGCTGGCCACCCGGCGCCGGGAACTGGCCGCTGCCCGCTGAACCTCAGGGCACGAGCAGCGTCGCCCGGTGCACCAGCCATTCCAGCGGACCGCGCCGCCGCCAATGCCGCCACGCCACCGACGCGGCCAGCATCACCGCGACCACCGTCACCAGGAACACGAACGAATACGGCTTCGGCACCAGCTTCAGGACCGCGAAATGGGCCGCATACCAGGTAAAAGCCATTCCGCCGGCCGCGGCGAGCGGCCACAGCGCACGACGGCCCAGCGGCCGGTCCAAGGCGATCAGCAGCCCGCCGAGCAGCACCATCGCGACGCCGATCATGAGCACGATGCCGAGCGGGCTGGTGGCGTACAGCGATCCGTCCGGCGGCATCGCCAGCAGCACCTGCCACGGCATCCCAGGCGGCGGGGTCGTCGCGATCGCTTCGGCTCCGCCCAGCGGATAGGTGGCGATCCACGAACCGAGGATCGACGCGGCGGCAAGCACGAACCCGGTGTACAGCAACCGGATCCGGACCTGGTGCGCGCGCAGGTCGAGGCGGCCGATCGCCATTCCCGCCAATGCCAAAGGCAGGCCGTAGGCGACCTGGAAACCGCCGCCGAACAACACCATCCCCTTGAAGAACTCGCCCCATTGTTCGGGATGCCCGAAGATCGCGAGGCCGCTCGCCGTTTCGGACCCGGACATCATCCAGTCGGAATGGGCGTTGAACACCCAGAACGCGTAAAGCGTCATCGCGGGCACGGCGATTCCGGAGAGAACGAACAACGTCCGCGCGCGCAGCCGGGTAAGCGGCAGCAGAAGCAGCAGGAGCACCGCGTAGTACTCGATCACCGACATGCCGTACTCGTCGATCGCCAGGCTGAGCAGGAACAACACCACCGCCCGGACCGCGAGCCGGCCGCGGGCGCGCCACTTCTCGTTCCCCTCATCCGGGGTCGCGCCGCCGGTCATCAACGCCGCGGACAGCCCGAACAGCAGCACGAACAGGCTCATCGCCCGGGACGACGTCTGCACGTTCAGCCAGGTCAGGAACCCCGGGGCCGCCTGGGGCGGTCCGCCGTGGAGCCAGCCGCTCGCGAAGAAATGCTCGATGAACACCCCGACGATCGCCAGCGCCCGGACCGCGTCCACGCCCAGCAACCGTCCCTTCGGCACCCGCGTTTCCGCCGGGTCCCGCACCGTTTCCGTCCTCATCGGACTCCTCCCTGGTCGATTCCCCGCCAAGGTAGGAACGGCGGATCACCGGCCGCCGGGAATCGCGTCGCAGCCGGCCGGAGGAAACCCATCGGTTTTGTAACAGCGCTCCCCGAGCAGCGTGCGGAAGGCAAAATGGCTACTGTGCGAAGCATGCGGAGGACGGCGGTCGCGGCGATTGCGCTGTTGTCGCTCACCGCTTGCTCCGATGTGGACGGTGTGCGCGTCGCCGGGCCGGCTCCACCGGCGGAGGCAGCCCCGGCACCGGCGAACAACCCGCGCGGCCCGACCGTCGACGCGGTCGCTCTGCTGCGCGCGGATCCGACGGTCAGCGCCAGGACGAAGGCGGCGCTGCGGCCGTGTCCGTACGGTCCGACCGCCGGGTCGTATCCCGTCAGCACCGCCTACCACGAGCTGACCGGCGAGGTCGACGTCGTGGTGAACGTCTATCCGTGCGGCGCGGTCGGCGCCCCGGGCACCGGCAGCAGCGGCGCGACAGGTGTGCCGGTCGGCGCGTACCTCGGCGGCTACGTCTACACCATCGGCGGGAAACAGCTGTTCAGGCTGGAGAACTCCGGCGCCATGCTGACCGTGCTCGACGGGCAGCTGGCCACGATGTCGGCGACCGGGCCGAACAACGGGGTGGCCCGCTACCGCTGGACCGGCACCGGTTTCTCGCCGGAGTGAGAGGGGACATGACGCAGGTACTGCTCGTCGAGGACGACGACGTGATCCGCGAGGCGACGCAGCTCGCGCTCGAACGCGCCGGGTTCCGGGTCTCGACGGCCGCGGACGGGCTCGCCGGGCTCGACCAGTTCCGCGCGCGGCCGCCGGACGTGGCGTTGCTCGACGTCATGTTGCCCGGGCTCAACGGCGTCAGCCTGTGCCGGCGGATCCGCGAGGAAAGCCGGACGCCGGTGCTGATGGTCTCCGCCCGCGACGATGCGGTCGACGTCGTGCTCGGCCTCGAAGCCGGCGCCGACGATTACGTCACCAAGCCGTTCGACACCGCGGTGCTGATCGCCCGGATCCAGGCGGTGCTGCGGCGAAGCGGCTGGTCCGGGCCCGAGGAGGACGCGTTCGTCCGCTTCGGTGACCTCGAAATCGACCGCGCGGGGCTCGACGTGCGCCGGGCCGGTCAGCCGGTGGACCTGACCCCCACGGAACTGCGGCTGCTGCTGCGTTTCGCCGAGTCGCCCGGCATCGTGCTCAGCCGGGACACGCTGCTGGCCAGCGTCTGGGATTACGCTTGGGGCGGCGATACGCGAGTGGTCGACGTCCACGTGCAGCGGCTGCGCGTGAAGATCGGCCAGGAACGGCTGCAGACTGTGCGGGGCTTCGGATACAAGCTCCGCGCCGAGCCGTGAAACTCTTCCCCGCCACGCTGCGGTGGCGGCTGACCGCAGCGGTGACCCTCGTGTCGGCCGCGGTAGCAGTGACGTTGAGTCTATTGGTGCACCAGCAATTCGCGCGCACCCAAGCCGAGCAGGCGCGTCATGCGCAGGACGAATGGATCCAGCTGCTTCTGCGCAACCCCGGTGTCGACGGCCAATTCGACGATCCGACCCTGCCCGCTCCCCTGCGCGACGCCGTCCGCGGCGGCAACCGAGCGACCTATTTGGACGGTCCGGTTCTGTGGGCTGCCGCCGAAACCGGCGGACACGTCGTCTCGGTGCGAACCAGCTACGCGTCGCAAACTCAGGCACTGGCCACTTTGGACCAGGAGCTGCTGGCCGGTTCCGCAGTCGTGACCGTCGCCGGTGCCCTGCTGGGTGTCGTGCTCGGCGCCGGAATGGCACGCCGGCTCCGACGGGCCGCCGACGCCGCCCGAGACGTCGCGAACGGCGCGCCAGCGAGGGTGCGCGACGCAATCGGCCCGCGTCCGCGAGACGAAACGGCCGATCTCGCCCAAGCTGTCGACGCGATGGCGGACGCGCTGCAAGCGCGCTTGGCCGCGGAACAACGGGTCACCGCAGACATCGCACACGAACTGCGAACCCCAGTGACCGGCCTGGTAACCGCCGCCGAACTGCTGCCACCCGGACGCCCGGCCGAGCTAGTCCGCGACCGAGTCGCCGCACTACGATCGCTGGTGGAGGACGTACTGGAGGTGGCCCGCTTGGACACCGCCGCCGAGCGCGCAGACCTGGCGGAGATCGACCTGGCGGAATTCGTGCGGCGCCGAGTACCAGACGCGGTGGCTCCTCGCGCGGTCCAGGTGCGGACGGATCCCCGGCGGCTGGAACGAATCCTGGCGAACCTGCTCTCGAACGCCGCCAAACACGGATCCGCGCCAGTGACGGTCGAGGTCGATGGCCGATGCGTAGTGGTCAGCGACCGAGGCCCCGGATATCCGGAAGTCCTGCTCCGGGAAGGACCCGCACGATTCCGAACCGGCACAGACGCCCGCAGCGGCGGACACGGGCTGGGATTGACGATCGCAGTCGCGCAAGCGCGAGTGCTAGGGGCGGAACTGAAGTTCGAAAACCTGCCCGACGGCGGCGCACAGGCAGTGCTGCGTTTGCCGGAGCTACCGGTCCGTGAGGGGAACCCTGAGGGACTCTGAATCCGTGAGGGGAACCCTCACGAACCACGATCCCCACAGACTCCGGTGCACCCAACCATCGAGGCACCCGGCCCCCGCCCTGCACCCCGATACGAAGCGTCCCTGCGGTCTGGGGGTGCTTGTCAAGGCATCTTTCCCGCCTTGACAAGCACCCCCAGACCGTCAGCACAATCAAGCTTCGGGGTGCGGGGCCCCACCGCACCCCGGTTACGTGAGGCGAACCCTCACGAACCGAGGCTGAGCGGGAAGCGAACCCTCCGGAAGGCGGAGCACGGGAAGTGCCGCGATTGCCGGAACCGGCGGGCCGTGAGGGGAACCCTCACGAACCATGGTTGACCGGGAAGACAACCGCGGCGGAATCAAAGTCAGCGAGGGCCCCTGGAACGCGGACCCGGAAGCTGTCCCGTTGTCGCCCTTCTCAAACCCCGTCCAGGATGACAAGCTGCTCACCAGCCGGTCGCCTCCGCACCGGTTCGCACGATGACAACGTTGTCAGCCCTGGAGGTAACGCGTCCATGTGGTCGCAGAAGAGACGGGTGGCCGCTCTCGCGGCAGCGGGCTTCGTCGTGGCCGGGCTGGTGTCCGGAACGACCACCGCAGCCACCGCAGCCACCAGCGCCGCGGATCCGGTCTCCCTGGTCAACCCATTCGTAGGCACCCAAAACTTCGGCAACACCTTCCCCGGCCCCAGCGCCCCCTTCGGCATGGTCCAGGTCAGCCCCGACACCGGCGGCCAGGGCGGCTACGACTACCAGCAGAACTCGATCTACGGCTTCAGCCAAACCCACCTCTCCGGCGTCGGCTGCGGCGTCATGGGCGAGCTGCCGGTCATGCCGACCACCGGCGCCGTCGATTCCGTCGACAAGAACGCCTACAAATCCGAGTACAGCCACGACGACGAGAAGGCCGAGCCCGGCTACTACCGCGTCGGGCTGAAGAAGTACGGCGTCAACGCCGAGCTCACCGCCACCCCGCGCACCGGCTGGCAGCGCTACACCTTCCCGTCGACCGGCCAGGCCAACGTGCTGTTCAACACCGGCCAGGCGAACCAGTCCGTGAAGGATTCCGAGATCCACGTCGTCGGCGACCGGACCCTCGAGGGTCGCGTGCGCGCGGGCGGCTTCTGCGCCGGGCACGACGAGCACACCGTCTACTTCACCGCGACCTTCGACCGCCCGTTCGCCTCCTACGGCACCTGGCGCGGCACCACCCGCACCGCGGGCAGCCGCGACGCCGCGGGTACCGGCGGCAATGGCGCGTGGGTCAGCTTCGACGCGGCCACTGACCACGATGTCGTCCTCAAGGTGGGGCTCTCCTACACCGGTCTCGCGGGCGCGCGGGACAACCTCGCGAAAGAAACCAGCGACAGCTACGACTTCGACGCCACCCGCACCGCATTGCGCAAGCAGTGGGCGGACCGGCTCGGCGCGATCAAGATCAGCGGCGGCACCGCCGAACGGCAGACCGCCTTCTACACCTCGCTTTATCACGCACAGCTGCACCCGAACCTGGCGGGCGACATCAGCGGCGACTACGCCGGGTTCGACGGCAAGGTCCACCGCGCGAACGGCTACACGCCGTATCAGAACTTCTCCCTTTGGGACACTTATCGCCCGCAGAACCAGCTGCTCGAAATGCTGGAACCGCAGGTAGCCCGCGATGTCGCGCTGTCCGTGCTGTCGATCGGCCGCGACGGCGGCTGGTTGCCGAGATGGGCGCTGGCGGGCAGCGAAACGAACATCATGACCGGCGACCCGGTAACGCCGTTCCTCGTCGAAGCCTGGTCGAAGGGCTTGCTGGCCGGTCATGAAGACGAGGCGTACGGGCTGCTCAAGAAGAACGCGACCAGCACGCCACCAGCCGATTCGCCGTACAACGGGCGCTCCGGCGTGAATTACTACAACGACCGCGGCTACATTCCGAGCGGGCTCACCCTCGGCAAGGACTGCGCGGCCAAGGGCGGCGACAACGACTGCGAGCACCCGACCTCGGCGACCATGGAGTATTCCGCCGCCGATGCCGCGCTCGCGTTGATGGCCAAGGGATTGGGCCACCAAGCCGACGCGCGCATGTTCGCCGACCGCGGCCAGTGGTACCGCAACGTCTGGAACGCCGCCGACAAGCAGTTCCGCCCGCGCACCACGGACGGCACCTGGCTCACGCCGTACAACCCGGTCGACGCCGACCACCAGTTCCACGAAGGCGGCGCCTACCAGTACCAATGGCTCGTCCCGCAGGATCCGGCCGGGCTGACCGCGTTGATGGGCGGCAAGCAGGCGACCGAAAAGCGGCTCGACTCCTTCTTCGCCTACGACAACCTGCTCAAGGACCCCGCGGGCACCGCGCGCAAGGACTGGATCGCCAGCCCGTACGACTACTACGCCAAGGCCACCTACAACCCCAACAACGAACCCGACCTCCTCTCCCCGTACATGTACAACTGGGTCGGCGCGCCGGCGAAAACGGCGACCGTCGTCCGTGCGGCGATGACGTTGTTCACCACCGGCCCAGACGGCATGACCGGCAACGACGACCTCGGCACGATGTCCGCCTGGTACGTCTTCTCCTCGCTCGGCCTGTACCCGACGATGAGCGGCGCGAACTTCCTCGCCGTGTCCAGTCCGCAGTTCGAATCGGCGACTGTCCAGATCGGACAGTACAAGGGCAAGCAAGGCGGCACGCTGACCGTCACCGCGCCCGGCGCGAGCGACGCGAACCGTTACGTGCAAAGCGTTTCGCTCAACGGCCGGGACGTCCGACAGACCTGGCTTGACTGGTCCGCGGTCTCACACGGCGGCCAGCTCGCCTACCAGGTCGGCGCGAAGCCGTCGAACTGGGGCACACAGCCGGGAACGGAACCGCCGTCGGTCAACAAGGCCACCGGCGATCCGCGTCGGCACGTTGACGCGACCTTGCGGCCGAGTTCCGTGGTGCTGCCGCAGCAATCCTCGGCGCAGACTGTCCACTTGAACCTCGACGTGCTCGGCCAGAACCCCGGAGCGCAACCGGTCTTCGTGACGTCGTCGGCACCGTCCGGCTGGCGGGTGCAGACCGATCCGCTGCAGCTCTTGTGGTCCTTCCGGCTGCCGACCCAGAAGACCGCGCCGGTCTCGGTGACCGTTCCGGCGAACACGCCAGTCGGCACCTATTCGGTGCAGCTCAAGGCATCCGGTCCGGGCGCGAACACCGTCACCCGCACCGCGAGCATCGAGGTCCGCGAACCGACAGTGTGCGCGACGGCGTCCGGAACCCAGTGCGCGGTCGATCTCAGTCACGACCGCAACCATGACGGGACCGCGACCGTCGCGGCGTCCACAGAGGGCAACTTCGACGGCAGCGGCTGGAGCTACGACGCCGATCTGATGCCGCCAGCTGGTCCCTTTGTCCACAATGGAGTTACCTACGCTGCGCCCGATCCGACCGGCACCGCCGCGAATTTCGTGGAAGCACGCGGGCAATCGCTGCTGCTGCCCGCCGGAAAGCACCAGGCGGTCCAGCTGATCGGCTCGTCGCACAACGGCCCGGTGTCCACTTCGCTGACCGTGCACTACAGCGACGGATCCAGCGCGGATCTCCCGGTGACGTTCGGCGACTGGGCCGGGTCGACGCCGTCCGGCACGACAGTCGTGCTCGACATGCCGCACCGGATCAAGGCGGGCAGCGGCGTCGACGGACCGCCGGTGCGGCTCTTCGGCATTTCCTCCACAGTGGACGGAGCCAAGACCGTCCAGTCGGTGAGCCTGCCGAACGACCCGCGGGTCCAGCTCTACGCGATCACTCTCGCGTAGAGTCCGGCCGGGTTCGCCGGATCCCTCCCCTTCGTCCGGCGAACCCGGCCATCCCCCAGTTCCCCCCGATGGCTTCAGGCGGCCGCGGGCACCGCCGCGACCCGGCCCATCGCCTCGGCGTAGCAGGCCTCGAAGGAGTCCAAAGAGGACTCCAGCGCGTGCCCGGCGATCATCTTGCCGCTCGCCGCCCCCATCCGCGCCAGCGTCGCCGGGTCGGCGACGACCGCGTGCAGCCGCTCGGCCAGCTCCCCCACGTTGCCCGGCTCGAACAGCCAGCCGTTGTATCCCGGACGGCACAGGTGCGGCAACGCCATCGCGTCCGCGACCACCACCGGCTTCCCGGCCGCCATCGCCTCCATCGTCGCGAGGCTCTGCAGTTCGGCGATGCCCGGCATGCAGAAGAGATCCGCGGCCGCGTAGGCGTCCAGCAAGTCCTCTTCGGACACAAACCCGCGGAAGCGCACCCGGTCGGCGATCCCGAGCTCGCCCGCCAGCTTTTCCCAGTCCGCCCGGCACGAACCGTCGCCGACGATCTCCGCACGCAGTCCGGGCAGCAGCGCGACCGCGCGCAACAGCTGGTCGACGCGCTTCTCTTCGTCCAGCCGTCCGACGAACAGCACCGTCGGATCGTCGGACGTCCGCGAAACCTTCCGCGACCGGTAACGGTCGATGTCGATGCCACACGACACCGGGACGGCACGCTCCGGGAAACCGTTGTCGTGCAACAGTTCCACCGCGCGCGGCGTCGGCGCAGTCACCACGCGAGCCGACGAGAACACTCGCGTCAGGTCACGCCATGCCCACCGCGAAGCCGCGCCGCGCAGCCACATCGGCACCCGCACGTGGCCGAACAGGTTCTCCGGCATGAAGTGGTTCGTCGCGACCGCCGGGATCCCCCTGGACGCGGCGTGCTTCAGGACGTACCGGCCGACCACGAAATGCGCCTGGACGTGCACAAGGTCCGGCTGCAACTCCTCCAGCAGCGCAGCCACGTCCTTGCTCACCTCCCAGGGCAGGCCGATCCGGAAGGTCCGGTGGAACGGGGTGCGATGCGACCGGACCCGGTGCACCACGACGTCGCCGTCTCTTTCGGTGCTCGCCGGGCCGTCCGGGTCGACGCTGATCACGTGGACCTCGTGCCCCCGGCCGGCGAGTCCGGCGGACAGCCGGTACGCGAACTGCGCCGCGCCGTTGACGTCCGGCGGATAGGTTTCGGCGGCGACCACGATGCGCAAAGCCCGGTCGTCGTTCACAGGGTGCTCCGATCTGGTGGAATGGACAGGAGAAGAACTGCTGCGGCTCAGCACCGCGACGCCGCCGACGGCCAGTACCGCGGCGGTCAGCGCGACCGCAGTCGCCGTGGCGTCTAGGTGGGTGGCTTCGCCGAGCACTCCGGCGCCTAGACCCACCGCGACCAGCGGATCCACGACGGTCAGGCACGCGACGGCGAGATGCGGCGGACCGCACCGGTAGGACAGCTGCACGAGCCAGCCGCCGGCCAGCAGCGCCGTCACCATCGCGGCGACCGACACCGCGGTGCTGAAATCGACCGTGCCCTCTTGGACTTCGAGGGAAACCGCTCGCATCAACACCGAGACGAAGCCGTAGGCGGCGCCACCGGCCGCGCCGAAACACAGCCCGCGGATCGACGGACGGGAAGAAATCGCGCCGATCAAAGTCAGCAACGCCACGGCCCCCAGCACCAGCAATGCCGCGCGCGTCTGCGCGTCGGCGCCGACCGCGGTGCTCGTGGTGCTGTCCGCGGCGACGGTGACGAACGTCCCGACGCCGAGCATGGTGACCGCGACCGCGGGCAGATCCCGCCGCCGCCGGTCGAGAATCGCAGTAATCGCAACGGCAATCACCCCGACCGGCTGCACGACGGTCAGCGGAGCCATCCCCAGCGCGACCGCGTGCACGCCCGCCCCCGAACCGAGCAGAGCGAGCCCGCCGAGCCAGCGCGGCGCCCGGATCAGCTCGCCGATCCGCGGCCGGCCGGACAGCCCGGTGACCACCCCGTGCTGCAGAAGTGCGCCGGTGGAAAAGAAAACCGCACCGAGCACGGCGAGTGCGATAGCGAGGATCGTCATGCGGCCACCTCGGCTCGGGCCATCGCGGTGACGGCGAAGAGTTGTGCGTAGAGCAGGGCGTACAGCACGCGTTCGAACAGCCCCAGGAACTCGGGCACGGACTGCTCCAGCAACGGCGCGTGGGCCAGCAGAAAGGCGAGCGAAGCGGCACCGGACGCCAGCGAAAGCCAGCGCACCGCCTTCGCTTCCGGCCGCCGGCGCGCCAGCAACCATCCCGCCAGCGGCAGGCAGACGAACATCGCCGCACCGGCATACCGGTGCACCGCACCGGAAAACGACGTTTCGACGCCGGACGGATCGGTCGGGAAGAAGGTCGCGATGACCAATCCGGCCGCCCACAACGCGATCAGCACCGACTCCAGGCTGCGTTTCGGCAACCCCTGCCTGAGCAGCGCGTGCCGGACCGCCAGCGAGGCGCCGGCCAGCCCGAGCGAGGCCGCCGCCAGGAGCACCGCCCCGCCGGGCGGGAAGACGTAGTCGCTGATGACGTCGCGGACCGGGTCGATCGAGCCCGCCGCCACCACGTGCAGCAGGAGGATCGGCACCAGCGAAAAAGCCAGGGCCGCAGCGGCGATGACGGGCGCCGTCGCCCTGGCCTTCCGCGTTATGAGGGTCACATCGATCAGCATGCTGGCGGCTCTGACGGCTCGGCATCGGGGAACACCCTGAGATGCACCCCTGGAATCCGTAGCCGGTCCTGGTCTCCGCAGAGCCGGTGCGGACCGGACGCGCGCCTCCGGTTCGCCGTCGGCGCGGCCGGGCGAAATGCCGCACCGCGAGCTGAATAGGACGTTATACACCAGCCGGAGCACCGCCCGGTTGACTGTCCTTTGTGGACTATCCGGGTCCCTCACCCGGGTGGATGTCGACCTTGCCGGGTGAGGCGGCGGGCAGCCGCCCCCGCCCTGCTGACAGCGCGAAACCGCACAGCGCCTCGCCGCGTTCGCCGGGCGCGCCGCGGTTGCCGCTGCCTTGACCCCGTGTTCAGATCCCGGCGAACCCAGCCGAAGGAGCGCAATTCTCATGCAGAGGGCACTCGTCAAGGCGGTCGTCGGGGCCGCAGCCGTCGTCGCGCTGGTCAGCGCGTGCGGATCGGGCGGATCGAACGACTCGTCCGGATCCGGAGCGTCCGGGCAGAACACCGCCCAGTCCAGCGGAGCCGCCCAGTCCGGCGAGGCAGGCGCGTCCGGCCAGAACGGCGCGCCGGGCCAGAACGGAGCCGCCGGGCAGAACGGCCCGGCCGCGCAGGCGGTCACCGCCGCGATCCAGCAGGCCTCGCAGGCCTCGCCGATCAAGTTCGAGCCGGAGAAGGCCGAACTCACCAGCCAGGCCAAGGAAGGCCTCACCGCGATCGCGAAAGCCATGCAGGGCAACGATGTCAAGCTGAAGGTCGAAACCCACGCCGGTTACCCGGACGCGGAAAAGGCGAAGAAGCTTTCCGAAGAGCGCGCGCAGGCGATCTCGACCGCGCTTGAGGGCGACGGCGTCGCCAAGGACCGCGTGCAGGCGGAGCCGACCGGAAGCGAAAAGGCCCAGGGCGAGCAGGCGTTGGACACGCAGCTTACTGTCGCTTCGTGACCCGAGCCCCGTCCCCCCGCCGGCATTACCTGGTCGGGCCGAGCGGATATCCGAATTTCGGCGACGAGCTGATCGCCGCTGCCTGGATCCGCCGCTTGGCCCGCACCGAACCGGACGCCGAAGTCTGGCTCGACACGCATTCGCCGGGGCCGGCCCAGCATTTGTTCGGCGACCTGCATCCGCGTTTGCGCTGCACGGACACCTTGTGGCGGCTGTGCGGCGAAGCGCCGTCGGACGATCCGTGGGAAGTCGCGTCCTGGGTACAAGCCGCGGTGCACGACCCCGGTCGGGCACCGCGCTGGGACGCGGGGATCGAACTGCTGGGCCGGCTCGACGTCGTGCATCTGATCGGCGGCGGTTACGTCAACGCGCTGTGGCCCCGGCACCTCGGACTGGTCGCCGGGGCCGCGGCCGCGGCACAGCGTTCGCACGCTCGCTCAGCGATGACCGGACAGGGCTTCGTCCCGTTTTCCCCGGGCGCTGCCGGGTTGCTGCGCGCGCTCGCCGAACGGTTCGACGTCGTCGACGTCCGCGACGATCCGTCCGCCGAACTCCTGCACGGGGTCGCGGGCGTGGAGCGGACCTGCGACGACGTCTTCCTCGACCCGCGTCCGCCGACGACGCCCACGTCGCGGGAGTTCGTCCTGTGCGTGCAGTCGGACATCGGCGCCGAGCGGCCGTCCGTGCTCGCGGCGCAGGTGCTCGACCTGGTGCGCGCGTGGCGGCTTCCGCCGGGCGAACTCGCTGTGGTGGAAGGGATTCCTCGCGTCGACCGAGAGGTTTTCGCGTTGCTGGAACACGAACTTCCCGACGCGGAGTTCCACCCGTTCCGCGACGTGTGGCACCGCGGCCTTCCGCTCGCGCCAGGGCAGACGTGGATTTCCAGCCGCTTCCACCTGCACCTGGTCGCCGCCGCGGCGGGTGCCACCGGCGTGGCGATCGACGTTTCGCCGGAGTACTACACCACCAAACACCGCAGCCTGATCGACCTCGGCTCCGGCTGGACGCTCACGCCCGCCGGGGCCGAGAAGCCGCCGGAACGCCCTTCCGGCACTGGGTTTCCGGCGCACGTGCTGCACCACTGCGCGAACCTGAAGCGCTCAGTCGCCGAAGCCGTCTACGGCCCCGAGCTGCCCAAGACCCGCACCCGGTGGCCGCGGCTCAGTTGAGCGCACCGCGACTCTGATCGGCCAGCGCACCCAGCCCGATGCACAACGCACCCGCGACGAACAGCAGCGAAACACCCCAGGTCGCGTGCGTCGCGGACGCTTCCACGATCGCCAGCGCGGCCAGCGGCGCGAGCCCGCCGGACACCGCTCCCCCGACCTCGCGCCCGGTGCCGAGGCCGGTCGAGCGGACCTCGGCCGGGAACTGCTTGGCCAGGAACGCACCCTGCGCCGAAAGCATCGCCGGGACCACGACGCCGGTCGCCAGCACGAGACCGAGCCAGATCAGCCAGCTGGCGCCGGTGTCGAGCAGCCAGAAGAACGGGAACGCCAGCAAGCCCGTCGCCACCGCGCCGGCGACCACGACCTTCTTCGCGCCGACGCGGTCGCTGATCCATCCGGCGATCGGCACGGTCACGATCGCCGCGGCGCTCGCGATGCTGATCCCCAGCGCGCCGATATTCGCTGGCACGCCACGGAAATTCGTCAGGTAGGCGAGCGAGAAGGTCTTGAACACATAGCTGACGCCGTTGTAGCCGATGGTGATCACCATGACCACCGCCAAGGCGCGCCAGTCGCTGCGGAACAGCTTCACCAGCGGCCGGTTCGCCCAGCCGCGCGGCCGGTTTTTCTTGCTCCGCACCAGGTTCTCGAACTCCGGCGTCTCCGGCACCCGGCGGCGCACCCACAGCCCGACGCCGACGAGCAGGAAGCTGGCCAGGAACGGGATCCGCCAGCCGAAGCCGTGCAGGAACTCCTTGTCCAAAGTGGTCAGTCCGGCGACGGCGAGCGAGGAGACGAGCAGCCCGACGTTCACGCCCAGCGCCGGCCACGAACCTTGCCGCCCGCGTTTGCGCGGATCAGCGTGCTCGTACGCGACCGCGATCGCGCCGCCGAATTCCGCCCCGGCGCCCAGTCCTTGCAACAGCCGCAGCACGACGAGCAGCACCGGCGCGAGAAGTCCGGCGCTCGCGTAACTGGGCAATAGCCCAATCCCTGCCGAGGAAACGCCCATCAGCACAAACGTCCACGACAGCACCTTCTTGCGGCCGATCCGGTCGCCGAGCGCGCCGAACACGATGCCGCCGATCGGGCGGGCCAGGAACCCGACGGCGAAGGTCGCGACCGAGGCCATGGTCGCGGCGGCGTCGTTGCCGGGCGGGAAGAAGACATGGCCGAACACCAGCGCGGCCATCGACGCGTAGAGGTAGAAATCGAACCATTCGAGCGCGGAGCCGACGACCACCGCGACCCCGACTCCGCGCGGGGCTTTCCGGGTCGTTCCGACGCTGTCGTGCACAACACTGGGCATGGTCCTGCTCTCCGGAACTGGGGCACAGGCGAGCGGAAGCCAGCCGGCGCGCGCCGTTGCGTGCGTATTTGAGAACGCTTGATGCGTATATCCGGATGCTAAGAGACCGCGAACACACCGGTCAAGGGCCTTCGGGAATTCGGGCTCAGCCCTGGCGCGCGGCTTCCCAGCGCTTCACGACCGCAGCGGTGATGTCTCCCAGCGCGTCGCCGATCTCGGGCAGGCGTTCGGAAATCCGCGTGGTCGGGCCCGCGACCGCGATGGCCGCGACGACCTCTCCGTCGACCAGGATCGGCCGCGCCGCCGCACTCACGTCGGGCAGCGTTTCGCCGCGATTGAGCGCGACGCCCTTGGCGCGGACGGTGTCGAGTTCGTCCATCGCCGCCCGCACTCGCTCCGCATCCGGGAGCACCGACTGCAGATACGCCTCGCGCCGTCGCGCCGACCAGTGCGCGAGGAAGATCTTGCCCGCGCTCGGCGGGTACAACGGCCGTCGCGTGCGCAACGGCGCGGAGTAGCGGATTGGCTGCTCGGACTCGACCGCGTCCACGTAGATCAGCGAATCCCCGACCGCGGCGCCGAGCATCACCGTCTCGCCGAACCGCCGCCGCAACTCCTCCAGCGCGGGCCGGGCCGCGGTCGCGATGCCGGGCAGGCCGCCGGTGAGCAGGTTCCCGAGCGCGGGGCCGAGCTGATAGGCACCGTCGGCCTCGATCAGGTAGCCGGTCGAGACCAGCCCTTTGACCAGGCCGAACACTGAGGATTTCGGTGCGTCGAGCGCGACCGAAAGCTCGTGCAGCCGCATTCCGGGCTGCCGCGCGACGCACTCCAGGATGCTGGTGACGCGCCCGACCGTCCGGTGGGCCTTGGCGGTCGACTCGGTCATGACGGACTCCCCTGCGTTCGTACATACGAACCCTATCGCGACATCCACCCTGGACGGAGCTTGACCCGAAGCGCGCGTCGCCTTACGTTGGCCGTATATCCGAACTCAGCGTTCTTATATGCGCACAATGGAGAGCAGCACTGTGGACTTCCAGCTGACCCGAGACCAGGAGGACATCCGGCGCGCCGTGCGCGAGCTGGCCGCCCGGTTCCCCGACGAATACTGGGCGGAACGCGACGAGCGCGCCGAGTTCCCGCGCGAGTTCTACGACGCGTTCGCCTCCGCGGGCTGGCTCGGCATGGCGATCCCGGAGCAGTACGGCGGCGGCGGGCTCGGCATCCTCGAAGCCGCGCTGCTGCTGGAAGAAGTGGCCGCGTCCGGGGCCGGGATGAACGGGTGCAGCACGATGCACCTGACGATCTTCGGGCTGAACACGATCGTCAAGCACGGCAGCGAGCAGATGCGCCAGGAGATCCTGCCCGGCGCGGTCGACGGTTCACTGCACGTCTGCTTCGGCGTGACCGAACCGGACGCGGGCACCGACACCACGCGCATCTCCACTTTCGCCCGCCGCGACGGCGATTCCTACGTCGTGCACGGCCGGAAGGTCTGGATCACCAAGGCGGGCCAGTCGCAGAAAATGGTGCTGATCGCCCGCACCACGCCGCGCGACGAGGTGGAGAAACCGACCGACGGCATGTCGCTGTTCGTCGTGGACATCGAGTCCGACGCGGTGCAGCTGCGCGCGATTCCCAAGCTCGGCCGCAACGCGGTCTCGTCCTACGAAGTGTTGATCGACGGCCTGCGGGTGCCGGAATCAGCGCGCGTCGGCGAGGAGGGCAAGGGCTTCCGGTACCTCCTCGACGGCCTCAACCCGGAACGCATCCTGCTCGCGCACGAGGCGCTCGGCATCGGCCGCGCGGCGTTGCGGCGCGCGGTCCGGTACGCCGGGGAACGGCACGTGTTCGGGAGGCCGATCGGGCAGAACCAAGGGCTGGCGTTCCCGCTGGCCGAGGCCGCGACCCGGCTCGACGCGGCGGAGCTGATGGCGCGCAACGCCGCCTGGCGCTACGACCACGGCCTGCCGGCCGGCAAGGAGGCGAACATGGCGAAATGGCTGTGCGCGGACGCCGGGTTCCAGGCCGCCGACCAGGCGATCCAGACCCACGGCGGGATGGGCTACGCGCGGGAGTACCACGTGGAGCGCTACTTCCGGGAGGCGCGGCTGCTGCGGCTCGCGCCGATCAGCCAGGAAATGGTGCTGAACTACGTGTCCCAGCACGTGCTCGGGCTGCCGAGGTCGTACTGATGGGCGCGCTCGACGGGCTGCGGGTGCTGGACCTGTCGCGGGTGCTGGCCGGGCCGTACTGCACGCAGATGCTGGCTGACCACGGCGCCGAGGTGATCAAGGTCGAATCGCCCGCCGGGGACGAGACGCGGGGCTGGGGTCCGCCGTTTCTCGCCGAAGGGACCAGCGCCTACTACGCGAATCTCAACCGGGGCAAGAAGAACATCGTGCTCGATCTGTCCGGTCCGGACGGTCGTTCGCTGCTCGGCACCCTGCTCGCGGGCGCGGACGTGGTGGTGGAGAACTTCAAGGCGGGCACGCTCGCGCGGTGGGGCTGGCCGGACGAGACGATCCGGTCCGAGTATCCGGCGCTGATCCATTGCCGCATCACGGGTTTCGGCACCGACGGACCGCTCGGCGGACTGCCTGGGTACGACGCGGTGCTGCAGGCGTATGGCGGGTTGATGAGCGTGAACGGCGAGGCCGACGGGCCGCCGCTGCGGATCGGGGTGCCGGTTGTCGATGTGGTGACCGGGGTGCTCGGTCTTTCCGGGATCCTGCTGGCGCTGCACGAGCGGGAACGGTCCGGGATCGGGCAGCTGGTGGATTGTTCGTTGCTGGACACGGTGATCAGCCTGCTGCATCCGCATTCGGCGGCGTGGCTCGCTGACGGCGCGGTGCCGCGGCGGACTGGTTCGGCGCATCCGTCGATCGCGCCTTACGAGACTTTTCCGACGGAGGACGGGCTGTTCTTTGTCGGGGCGGGGAATGATCGGCAGTTCTCGGCGCTGGTCGAGGTGCTTGGTGCGCCAGGGCTGGCTGCCGATCCGCGGTTTGCTTCCAATGCGGATCGGGTTCGCAATGTGGGAGTGTTGCGGGAGGAGTTGACGATCCTGATCGGACAGTACAAACGGGATTCTTTGGCCGAGTTGCTGCTGGCTAAGGGAGTTCCGGCGTCTCCGGTGCACGATATCGCTGAGGCGATGAACGCTCCGCAAGTGCGGCATCGAGAAATGGTGGTGGAGCGGGACGGGTATCGCGGGGTCGGGGTGCCGGTGAAGCTCGGCCGGACACCCGGCTGTGCTGCCGAATCGCCGCGGCCGCCGGGGGCGGACACCCGGGAAGTGCTTGCCGCGGCGGGGCTTGCCGCAGAAGAAGTCGAGGACGCGCTCGCCAGTGGGGCGGCGC
Source organism: Amycolatopsis albidoflavus (assembly GCF_039525725.1). Taxonomy (NCBI): domain Bacteria; kingdom Bacillati; phylum Actinomycetota; class Actinomycetes; order Pseudonocardiales; family Pseudonocardiaceae; genus Amycolatopsis; species Amycolatopsis albidoflavus. The sequence continues at coordinate 247,425 of NZ_BAAAHV010000016.1, read as the reverse complement.
ATACACGGCTTCCCCGGCCGCAGGCGTCTGGTTGAGTTCGGGCTCACCGGCGATACCAGGACTGGGCTTTGAGCCAGGTCAGGTATTCGTCGAAGATCGCCGCTGTCCCCCGGGGTTGTCGCCGCCGACGCTAGTCCATGGCTCCCCCAGGATAGTGGGCGGTTCTGCTCGGCAGAACCGCCCACCGGGGCTTCACCGCCAGGGACGGACCGGCGTGCCGCGCCACCGGGTGCGCGGCGGAACCGTCTCCCCCGCCATCACCAGCGAACCCGAACCGACCGTCGCGCCGTCGGAAACGCCGCTGCCCGGCAGTTGGAACGCGCGCGGGCCGAGCGTCGCTCCGGGGCCGAGGCGGACCGGGTCCAGGCGCATGACGCGGTCGTGGAACAGGTGCGTCTGCAGCACGCAGCCGCGGTTCACCACGGCGCCGTCGCCGAGGTGGATGAGGTCCGTTTCCGGCAGCCAGTAGCTCTCGCACCAGACGCCTCGGCCGATGCGGGCGCCGAGGGTCCGCAGCCACCAGTTCAGCACCGGCGTACCGAGGAACGAACCGGCGAACCACGGGACCGCGAGCGTCTCCACGAATGTGTCGTACAGCTCGTTCCGCCACACGAACGCGCTCCACAATGGATGCCGTCCCGGGCGGAATCGGCCGACCAGCATCCATTTCATCAGCGTCGTCAGCAGCGCGGCGAAGAGACCGGCCGAGACGAACACCGCGGGTGCGATGGCAGCGGCCACCCAGAAGCCGTCCGCGACGTCCACTCCGGCCAGCACCGTGGACACGGCGAGTCCGAGCAGGCCTGCGATGAGCAGCGGCGCGATCCGGCAGGACTCGACCAACGCGCGGGCCAGCTTCAACCGGCGCGGGGGCGCGAAAGTGCGGGCGGGGTCGACCGCGTCCGCAGTGCGCCGCAGCTCCAACGCGGGCCGGCCGAGCCAGGACGTGCCGTCGGGGACCTCTGCCGGAGTGTCGGACAGGACTCCGACCAGCGAGCCTGAGCCGAGCGTCCGGTCCGGGCCGACGACCGCGGAGTTGCCGACGAACGCGCGCTCCCCGACCTCGGAAACGCCCAGCCGGACCCAGCCGCGGTCGAGTTCGTACGGTGCGGCGAGGACGTCGTCGGCGAGGAAAGCGCCGTCTCGCACCCGAAGCAGCGACGGCAGACTGAGCACAGTGGACAGTTCGACGCCGCGGCCGATCCGCGCACCCAACAATCGCAGCCAGACCGGGGTCGCCAGCGCGGCGTAGAGCGGGAACAGTTGCCGCCGGGCGATTTCCAGCAGTTCGTGCACGAACCAGGCTGCCCAGCCCGCGCGGCTCAGCACCGGATGGGTTCCCGGCCGCACGGCCAGGCTGGCCAACCGCACGAGCAGGACGATCGTCAAGGCGTACAAGACGATTCCGGCGAAGACGAGCAGCGGCGTCCACGGCAGGATCGCCAGCGCGGCGGTGCGCGGATCGTCCGCTGCCGGAATCAGCAGGAGCGCGACCACGATCAGCGGGATCGCGGTGACGAACATGAACAGCGACCGCAGGGTGCCACCCAAAGCGAACGCCAGCGAGTACCGCTTCGCCCGCGGTGCCACGGCGGTCGGCCGCGACGGACGCTCGCCCGACGGTCCGGCCGGGGAGCCGCCCCAGACCGCGCCGTCCGGCACGCGGGTGTCGAGTGTTGAACCGGGCAGCAGTACCGATCCGGCGCCGAGGTCCGTGCCCGGCAGCAGCGTGCTGCGACCGCCGACCCGGGCACCGGCACCGATTCGGACGCGGCCGATCCGGAGCACCGAACCGTCCAGCCACCACCCGGCCAGGTCCGCCTCGGGCTCGATCGCGCATCCGTCGCCGAAGTCCGCGAGGCCGCCTACCGGCGGCGGCGAGTGCAGATCGACGCCCCGGCCGACGCGGTTGCCGAGCAACCGGGCATAGGGCGCGGCAAGCGGCGTTCCGGCGACTCCCGGCGGGCCGACCACGGCGGCGAACCGTTCGGCGGTCCACAGTCGCATGTGGACGATGCCGCCGCGCCGGTACTCCCCTGGCGCGAGCTTTCCGCGCAGCAACCGCACGCCGCCCGCGGCGAACAGCATCCGTCCCGGCGGGCTCAGCAGCACCAGCCACGCCGGGATGAGGACCCACCACGACATCCGCGGCAGCCACTGCAACGGCAGCACCAGCGCGACCAGCGAGCCGAGCAGCGACACCGAAAGCAGCCACCGCATTCCGGACAAAGCCAGCAAAACCAGCTGCACCCCGGCCTGCCACCAGCCGCTGCCTCGAACGGCGGGAACCTGCGGCTCTTCCGCCTCGACAGTTTCGACCGGCTCCCCGGCGAGACGTTCGTACAGCTCGCGCGGCGTCGGGCAGGAGTACACATCGGACACTGCCGCCGTCGGATACCGTTCGCGCAGCACGGAAACGAGCCGCGCGGCCGTCACGCTCGAGCCGCCGAGGTCGAAGAAGTCGTCGTCCGGCCCGGCGGCGGTCCCGAGGTGTTCGCTCCACACCTGCAGCAGCCACGCCAGCTTCGGATCAGACGGCACCACGGGCGCAGCGGTCGGTTCCTCCAGCGGCCACGGCAACGCGTCGCGGTCGAGCTTGCCCGACGCGCGCACCGGCAGATCCGGCACCAACGCCAGCCGTGGCACCAAAGCCGCCGGGAGCCGGTCCCGCAGAAGGCTGCGCGCGGCAGTGCGATCGAGGCTCTCGCCTTCCGGCACCACGTACCCGACCAGCACCTGCGCGCCGCTGTCCGTGCGACGCACCACCGTTGCCGCCGCGGCGACACCCGGCAGGGCACGCAGCGCGGCGTCGATCTCGCCCAGTTCGACGCGCCGTCCGCCGATCTTGACCTGACCGTCCGCACGGCCGACGAACTCCAAGCCCTCCGGCACCGCGCGCACGAGGTCGCCGCTGCGGTAAGCGCGGCTCCAGCCGAGCCCCGGCAGCGGCACGAACTTCTGCGCGTCCTTCGCCGCGTCGAGGTACCGGGCGAGGCCGACGCCGCCGATCACCAGCTCGCCGCTGCGGCCCCACGGCACCGGGATGCCCGCCGGGTCCTCCGGGTCGACGACCGCGAGTTCCCAGCCGTCGAGCGGCAGCCCGATCCGCACCGGTTCGCCCGCGCGCAGCCGCTGCGCACACGCGACGACCGTGGTTTCCGTTGGGCCGTAAGTGTTCCAGATCTCCCGGGTGCCGTCGTCGAAGCGCGTCACCACCTCCGGCGGGCACGCTTCGCCGCCGAGGATGAGCAGCCTTACGCCGGCCAGAGTGTCCACTGGCCACAGTGCGGCGAGCGTCGGCACCGTCGACACCACCGTCACGCCGCGTTCGACCAGCCACGGCCCGAGGTCCGCTCCCGCGCGGACGAGCGAGCGCGGAGCCGGAACCAGGCACGCGCCGTGCCGCCACGCCAGCCACATTTCCTCGCACGACGCGTCAAAAGCGACACTCAGCCCGGCGAGGACACGGTCGCCCGGACCGAACGGCCGTGCCCGGCAGAACAACCGGGCCTCAGCGTCCACAAAGGCCGCGGCGGCGCGATGCGTGACCGCGACGCCCTTCGGTTTGCCGGTGGAACCGGAGGTGAAGATGATCCAGGCGTCGTCCTCCGGCTGCGGACGGACTCGCGGCCACTGCGGTCCGCGAGAGGACGGCAATCCCGCGTCGCTCAGGACGAGGCCCACCTGGGCTTCGGTCCACACTGTCTCGGCGCGGTCGGCCGGATCGTCGGCGTCGACCGGAACGTAGGCCGCGCCGGTGGCGAGAACGGCGAGAATGCTGCGGTACAACGCCGCCGTGCCGGACGTCATCCGGATGCCGACCCGGTCGCCCGGCATGACCCCAGCGGTCCGGAGGCGTCCGGCGAGTTCTTCGACCTGTGCGGCGAATTCGCGGTATGTCGCCCGCATGGAGCCGTCGTCCAGCGCGAGCGCGTCCGGGTGCCGGCGCACTGTTTCGGCGAAAATGTCGTAAAGCGTGCGCGCGGCAGGCGTCGGACCCGCCCGGTAAACCGCCGTCGCCTCTTCGGCGAGCCTCTCGGGCGCGACTGTGCGCGCCCGATCCGCGTCCAGCGTCACAGGAAAACCTCTTTCCAGAAGAACAGGACTCACGAAACCGGCTGTTCGCCACTCAACAATGGGCGGCGTGAGGCCGGGCTGAAGCAGCAGTGCCGTTCCCAGGCACTGAAATCGGAACAAGATCAGATTTCGGGCAATCCCCCTGCCGCTGCTGTGCGGCTCGTCACCCGATCCCGGACATTAGCGGGCACATCACCGTCGATGTCACTCGGGAGAGTTAATTTCGGAATTCGTTCTCAACGGGTTCACAGGATCGTTGTGCTTCTCCCGTTCACCGCACGCACGGCACCCCGCCTCCGGACAATTCGTCGGCGGGCGAAACCGGGGAGACCGGAACCGGGTCCACCTGGTCCGCCTTTTCCCGGAAATCGGTGCCGAGCACCAGTTTCAGTTCCCCCGCGGCCAGCGCGCCGTCGTAGCCCACGCTGTACCCGCCGCCGAGCGCGGCCACGAGCTTCGCCGCCGACGCGGAATCCCCGCGCCCGTAGCGGACCACGGTGCGGTGCGTGTGCCGCGCGCTGGACGTACGCCCCGCGCGGTATCCCCGCGACGGGAGCGCCTTCAGCACCCGGGCGGCCGCGCCCTCCCGGCCGCTCGCGTTCACCACGTCGACCGCGGGACCGGCCGTCGCGGCAGGCGGCGGCGGGACCGTCCGGCCGAGCAGCCGGGCCGCGGCGGCACGGATTTTCACCGGATCGACAATGTTGACGTCTTCGCCCCGTGCGTCTTTTTCGAACCTTTCGACCGGAAGCGACGCCAGGGTCAGATCCCCGCCGGCGAATGTTTCCGCCTGCCGGGCCAGTGCGTTCAGGTCAAGCCCGGAATCGATCGCGATGTTCTGTTTCGCGACCGAAACCAGCTGGCCGAGTTTCACCGGATCGCCGAACACCCGTCCTTCTTTCAGCTGGTGCGCCAGCGAAACGAGAAACGCTTGCTGGCGCCGTTCCCGGTCCAGGTCGGTGAACTCGTGCCGCGGATCGTGGCCCTGCCGCACGAACGCGAGTGCCTGCGCCGCGGAAATCTGCTGCTGACCGGCCGGGAAATCCGCGCCGGAATAGCTGTCGCGCGTACTGTCGGCCAAGCACACCGTGATCGGCTGCACGACCTGAGCCAACTGGAAGAACGCGACCAGGGTGACTTCGACGAAATGGTCCACCGCGACCCCTCCGAGGAACTGGCGGACCGTCGCGACTTCTGCCGCGCGGCCGGCGTCCCGGGACCTCTGTTCGCGAGCCGCCTTCTCGGTGACGCCTTGCGCGGCGAGAAGTTTGGACTCCGCGGCGAACGCGTACCCGTAAGCCTCCTTGATCTTGCCCTTGCACACCCCGTCCGGACAGCCGGCGAGGTCGGTGTAGTCGTCGCGCGGGATCGAGATGACCGTCGGATGCCCGCCGTCGGCCGGGACGTGCAGCAGCATCAGGACGTCGGTGTTGTACCCGCCGACGTTCTGGTCCCCCGCGTGCAATTGTTCGTACAGTTCGGCGGGCAGCGGTTCGCCCCGCTCGTCGAGCCGCGAATCGAGTCCCATGACGAGGATGTTCGTGTCCCCGCCGGGCCGGGCCTGCCCGTCGAGCGCGGTGGACGTGGTGACGCCGGACAGCAGCGCGCGCAGTTCGGCCCACCCGTAGGCGGCCCCGCCCAGCAGGACGGCGACGAGGGCGACCACGCCGATCCGCTCGGCCCAGTGCCCGTTCGCGCGCTCCATCGCTCACCGCCCCTCCCTCCGGCGGCACCCGGTCTACTACGGGTTCCCTGTGAGAGCGATGAGAGAGAAGGCCGGCCGGGCAATCAGCCGAGGTCAAACGGGCGACTCGGTGCCGAACAGCACACTTTGGAGGGTCAGCGCCGCCGTTCGCGAAGATCGCCGGGCCGGACGCCGACGAGCAGCACCACGACGGCGAGCAGGACGATGCCCGCGCTGATCTGCAGCCCGAGCGACAGGCTCCCGGTCGCGGATTCGATGAACCCGAGCAGCGACGGCGAGGCGGCGGCCGCGAACGAACCCATCGACGTCACCACCGCGATCCCGGTGGCCGCCGCCCGGTCGTTCAGGTAGATCGACGGGATCGAATAGAACACCGTCAGCCCCGAGTAGTGCGCGGCCGCCATCACCGCGAGCAGCAGGATGACCACCACGACGTTGCCGCCGGACACCGAGATCGCCAGCATCGCGAACGCCGCCACGATCCAGCTCGTCGCCGCGTGCCAGCGCCGCTCGAGGGTGCGGTCGGAGTGCCTGCCGACCAGCAGCATCACCACGATGCCGAGCAGCGGCGGGATCGCCGAGAAGAAGCCGAGGTTCAGGACGTTGCCGACGCCGGCGTTAGCGATGATCCGAGGCGTCCAATACGAAACGGCGTTCGCCAGCGTATACGCGCCGCACGCGCAGAGCCCGAGAATCCAGACCTTCGGGTCGCGCAAGGCGAGCAGCAGGCCGCTGTGTTTCTCCGTCGCCGGGCCTTTGTCTCGGCGGTCCGCTTCGAGGTCGGCGCGCACGGCCGCCTTCTGTTCCGGGGTGAGCCACTTCGCCTGCTCCGGACCGTCGGTGACGAAGAGCAGCACGAGCCCGGCCAGCAGGATCGGCGGAATGCCCTCGATCAGGAACAGCCACTGCCAGTCCGCGAGCCCGCCGACGCCGCCGAGCGAGTGCATGATCCAGCCGGACATCACCGAGCCGAGCGCGCCGGACACCGGAATGCCGATGAAGAACACGGCCGTCATCCGCGTCCGCCGCGACGACGGGAACCACAGCGACAGCAGATACAGCGCGCCGGGAAAGAACCCGGCTTCGGCGACGCCGAGCAGGAAGCGCGCGGCGTAGAACATGATCTCGTTGTGCACGAACAGGGTCACCACGGTCATCACGCCCCAGGTGGCCATGATCCGCGCGAGCGTCTTGCGCGCGCCGATGCGGGCGAGCAGCGCGTTGCTCGGGACTTCGAAGAGGATGAAGCCGACGAAGAACAGCGTGACGCCGAGCCCGTAGACCGCCGGGCCGAAGCCGAGGTCCCGTTTGAGGCCCTGCTGCGCGATCCCGATGTTGGTGCGGTCGATGTAGCTCACGACGTAACACAGCACCAGCAGCGGCATGACGCGCCGGGCGATCGTGCGATAGGTCGCTTTGCGGTCGACAGCGGCGGTCGCCGGAGCGCCGGTGACTGCGGATGGTTCGGCCACGGCTGAGACTCCTTCGTCCGGATCGGGCGAGTGGCAGTCTCCGCATCGAGTGTTGAGTTTGTCAACACCTACCGGGTAACGGCTACGATGTCCGGCCATGGCCGAACGCGCAGACGGACACGACCTGGTCCCCATCTCCGGACTGCTGTCCTACCGGCTCTCGCGCACGTCGTCGGCGATGTCGCGCAGCGCCGCGGTGCGCTACCGGCGGGACTTCGGCGTGAGCCTCGGCGAATGGCGCGCGATCGCGCTCATCGCGGCCGACCCGACGCTCACGCTCAACCGGCTCGCGCGCCGCGCCGGACTCGACAAAGCGCAGATGAGCCGCGTGGTCAGCCGGCTGACCGAGCGCGGGCTGGTGAACCGCACCGCCGGATCCGGGCGCACGTCGCAGCTGGCGCTGACCGCCGAGGGCACCCGGGCCTACCGCGGCCTGATCACCGCCGCCAACGAGCGCGACGCGGACTTCCTCGCCGTCCTCACCGGCGAGGAGGCCCGGGTGCTGGACCGCGCGCTGGACAAGCTCGCCGAGCACGCGCTGGCCGTCGAGGAGAGTGAGCGGGCTCACCCGGCCGCCGAGTAGTGTTGACTTTATCAACACCCTCGCGTAGTTCTGGAACCACCGACGAGGAGGTGGGCCCAGGATGTCCGACGCCGTCACGATCTGCGAGTGCTTCGCCCGCGACGGGCTGCAGCACGAGCCGGAGCCCGTGCCGACCGCGACGAAGATCGCGCTGCTGAACTCCTTCGCGCGCACCGGTTTCCGCCGGATCGAGGCGACCAGCTACAGCCATCCCGCGCGGGTGCCCGGGTTCTCCGACGCCTCCGAGGTGCTCGCCGGGATCGACCGGAGCCCGGGTGTCGCGTTCAAGGCGACCTGCCCGAATCCGCGTGCCGTCGAACGCGCGCTCGCCGACCTCGAAGCCGGGCACGGCGCCGAGGAACTGAGCCTGCTGGTGTCGGCGACCGAGGCGCACACCGAGCGGAACCTGCGCACCACGCGCGCCGGGCAGTGGGAACGCGTGACCGAGATGGTCAAGCTCGCCGACGGGCGGTTTCGCTTGGTCGGCGTGGTTTCGGTGGCGTTCGGCTGTCCGTTCGAGGGCAAGGTCGACCCGGGCCGGGTGGCCGAGGATGTCGCGCGGTTCGCCGACCTCGGCGCGAGTCTGGTGACCCTCGGCGACACCACTGGCGTCGCGACCCCGGGCTCGGTGCGCGCGCTGTACACGCGGCTGTCGCGGGAAAACCCGGAGCTGCCGCTGGTCGCGCACCTGCACAACACGCGCGGTACCGGGATCGCGAACGCCGTCGCCGCGCTGGAAGCCGGGTGCCGGCATTTCGATTCCGCGATGGGCGGCGTCGGCGGGCATCCGGCGAAGATCGGCTACGGGGCCGGGCTCACCGGCAACGTGTGCACCGAGGATTTGGCCAGCCTGTTCGCCGCGATGGGCGTCGACACCGGCCTCGATCTCGACCAGCTCGCCGCGGCGTCCGCGGCCTGCGAGGAAGCGCTCGGCCGGCCGCTGTACAGCATGGTCGCCCGCGCCGGCTTCGCGTCCGCCTGACCTTTCTTGTGGGGAGAAACCTGTGCTGCTGACCGAAAATCACGACGCCGTCCGCGTTCTTACGTTGAATCGGCCGGACAAACTCAACGCGCTCGACACCGCGCTCACTCGCGCGCTCGACGCTGCTTTGGACGAAGCTGGGAGGGACCCGAGCGTCCGCGCGGTCGTTCTGACGGGGGCTGGGCGCGGCTTTTGCGCCGGTGCTGATTTGAACGAGTTCTCGTCGCTCACCCCTGATCAGCCGGAAGCTGTTCTCGAACGCGCCGCGCTCACCGCCCGGCTGCAGACGCGCATGCAGCAGCTGCCGGTCCCGGTCGTCAGCGCGGTGCGCGGGGCGGCTGTCGGCGGGGGTGCCGGGCTGGCGATCGGGGCGGACCTGGTGGTCGCCGGGTCGGATTTGAAGTTCGGATATCCCGAGCTCAAGCATTCGATCGTGCCCGCGCTGGTGATGACCGGGCTGGTCCGGCACCTGGGCCGCAAGCTCGCGTTCGAGCTGGTCAGCACCGGTCGGCTGCTCACCGCCGCGGAAGCCGCGTCGTACGGGCTGGTGAACCAGGTGGTCGAACCTGCCGAGATCGTGCCCGCCGCGCTCGCCATCGCGCAGCGCTGGGCCTCGGTCGAACCCCGCGCGCTCGCCGCGGCCAAGGACCTCTTCTACCGCGTCGCCGACCTCCCGACGGACGCCGCGATGCGGGCGGGCCAGGACGTCAACGCGCTGATGCGCGGGTTCCGCTCATGACCGGGCCGCTCGCCGGGGTCACCGTGCTGGACCTTTCCCGAGTCCTCGCCGCGCCGCTGGCCACCCAGATCCTCGCCGAACTGGGCGCGACCGTGATCAAGGTCGAACGCCCCGGCACCGGCGACGAAACGCGCGGCTTCGAACCCCGGCTGCCGCACGGTGAGAGCGCGTATTTCTTCGCGTTCAACCGCGGCAAGCAATCGGTGACTGTGGACTTGAAGGACCCGCGCGGCCGCGATGTCGTGCGAAAGCTGGCCGCGCGCGCCGACGTCGTCGTGGAGAACTTCCTGGCCGGCACGCTCGACCGGCTCGGCCTCGGCTACGCCGAACTGTCCGCGGAAAACCCCGGCCTCGTCCTGGTGTCCGCGACCGGCTTCGGCCAGACCGGACCGGACGCGCACCGCAAGGGCTACGACACGGTGTTCCAGGCGCTGTCCGGGGTGATGGCGATGACCGGCGATCCCGCGGGTCCGCCCGCGAAAACCGGCGTGCCGGTGGCGGACCTGACGTCCGGGCTGTGGGTGGTGATCGCGGTGCTGACCGGGCTCGCCGGGCGGTCCGCGGATGGTCATGGCCGCCACCTCGACGTGGCGATGATGGACGTCCAGCTCAGCCTGCACGCGCTGAACGCCGCCCGGCTGTTCGCGCTCGGCGAGGACCCCGTCCGCACCGGGACCGAACATCCGGGGCGGGTGCCGTCGGCGGCGTTCCAGGCCGGGGACGGCGAATGGCTGCACATCAGCGGCAGCGACCAGCATTGGGGGCCGCTGTGCACCGTGCTCGGGTTGTCCGCGTTGGCCGCTGATCCTTCGCTGCAGCACAACGCGGGCCGCGTCGAGCACCGCGCGCGCGTGATGAAGGCACTGCGCGGCGCGATCGCCCAGCACGACCGGGACCAGCTGGTCAAAGAACTGCTGGCGGCCGAGGTCCCCGCTGGCGCGGTGCGTTCGGTCCGCGAGGCGCTGGCCGATCCGCATGCCGTCGCGCGCGGCGTCGTCGGCGAGTTCACGCATCCCGTCGAAGGTTCGTTCCCGGCGCTGCGCACGCCGTTGCGCGAGACTGCCGGAGACGCCCCGGCACCGGGCACGCCGCCGGTGCTCGGCGCGGACACTGACGTCGTGCTGCGCGACTTGGCGGGACTGTCGGACGGCGAGATCGAGGGCCTGCGGGCCGCGGGAGTGATCTGATGAACGAACGCGTGACGCTGGACGTCACCGACGGAATCGCCCGTGTCGAACTGGCCCGGCCGTCGGCGCGCAATGCCGTGGACCTCGCGATGTGCCACGCGCTGAAGGAAGCCTTCGACGCAGTTGACGTCTCAGCGGCCCGGGTCGTCCTGCTCAGCGGCGCCGGTCCGGTCTTCTGCGCCGGTGCCGATTTGAAGGAACGGACCGGCAAGGACGCCGCCTGGGTCCGCCGCCGCCGAGTCGCCTCCTTCGCGGCCTACGCGGCGATCGAGGCCTGCCGCTGTCCCGTTGTCGCGCTGGTGCACGGCACCGTTGTCGGCTCCGGCGGGGAGATCACCCTCGCCGCCGACTTCGCTCTCGCCGCGGCGGGCACTGTCTTTCGGTTCCCGGAACCGCATTGGGGCACCGTCGGCGCGACCCAACGCCTTCAGCGGGCCATCGGGAAACGCCGCGCCAAGGAACTGTTGTTCACCAACACGCCGCTGTCCGCTGTGGACGCTGCCTCGCTCGGTCTCGTGAACCGCGTCGTCCCCGACCTGGCCGCCGCCGGAACCGAGGTCGCCACCGCCGTCGCCGCCGCCCCGCCCGGCGCGATCGCCCTGACCAAACGCGCCGTCGACCTGGGCGCGGAAACCGATCTGGACCGCGGCATCCGGATCGAAATGTCCGCCATCGAACAGAACCTCGCCGACGGCAGCTGGCGCGACGGCGTCGCCCGGTTCACTGGAGAGACCCGATGACCGACCTGCGCACCGCCTGCCCGCTCACCGTCCAGGACGCCCTTGCCCGGGCTGCCCTGCTGGCTCCCGACGTCGAAGCCGTCGTCACCGCCGACGCCCGGATCACCTACTGGGAACTGGCTCTTGAAGTGGACCGGGTGCGCGGTGCTCTGGCGGCCTCGGGCATCGGCCGCGGCTCCCGGGTCGGACTCTGCCTGGGCAACACGCCCGAGTGGGTCACGCTGTTTCTGGCTTTGGGTTCTCTTGGCGCGCTGGTCGTGCCCGTCAACACTCGGTTCACCGCGGACGAGGTGCACTACACGCTCGCCCACGCCGGCGTCAGCACTTTGTTCGCCGCCGAGCGTGTCTTGAACGTCGACTTTCCTCAGCTTTTTGGCGACGCAGGCATTGAACCCGGCTGCGCGACCCTGCCTTCTTTGAAGCGGATCATCATCCTGGGCCAAGACAGCTGGACCGATTTCCTGGCCGCCGGTTCTCCCGCCGAACCCGTTGCCACCCCGGACGATCTCCTTCTCGTGCAATACACCTCCGGCACGACGTCGCGTCCCAAGGGCGTCCTCCTGACCCACCGAAGCATGTGCGCCGACGCCTTCTTTTCCGGCGCCCGCCTGGGTTTGCGCCCCGGCGACCGATTCCACTCGGCGCGCCCGTTCTTCCACGTCGCCGGAAGCACGCTGTCTGTGCTGTCCTCCCTGCAACACGCCACCACCTTGGTGACGATGCCGAAGTTCGAACCAGCAGAAGCGTTGCGGCTGTTGGAAGCTGAGCGCTGCACGCACTTCTCCGGAAACGACACGATCGCGCTGCTCCTGCTCAACCACCCCGATCGTCCGCACCGCCGCCTTTCCCTGCGCGGCGCGTGGGTCGCCGCGTCGCCGACCGTCGTGCGCCGGGTCATTGACGAACTCGGCGCCCGCGAATGCGTTGCCGGGTACGGACTTTCCGAAGCCTCCCCCAACGTCGCCCAATCCGCCTGGTGGGAACCCGAAGAAATCCGCGCCTCCGGCGCCATGGCGCCCGAACCCGGCGTGGAAATCCGCATCCGTTCCCTGGACGACACCCACGACTGCGCCCCCGGCGAACCCGGCTCGGTACTGGTGCGCGGCTGGAACGTCATGCAAGGCTACCTGGACGACCCCGTCCGCACCGCCGAGACCGTCGACGCCGAGGGTTGGCTGTCCACCGGGGACGTCGGCCTGCTCGACGATTCCGGCCGGTTCCATTTCACCGGCCGCACCAAGGAAATCATCCGGGTCGGCGGGGAAAACGTGGCCCCCGCCGATGTCGAAGACGTGCTGCACCGCCACCCCGCCGTCCGCCAGGCCGCTGTCGTCGGAGTCCCCGACGAGCGCTTGATCGAAGTGCCGTTCGCCTTTGTCGTCCTGACATCGCCGGGCATTTCGGAAGAAGACCTGCTCTTGTGGGCGAAAGAACGGTTGGCTGGGTTCAAAGTCCCCCGACATCTGCGCATTGTGGACGGTTTCGAGGCCATCGGCATGACCGCCAGCGCCAAGGTGCAAAAGAACCAACTGGCTCGCTACGCCCGAGCTTTGCTGGAGAACTCATGACGCGGCTGCGCACCTCGGTCACCGACTTGCTGGGCCTGGACCTGCCGATCATCCAAGCCGGAATGTCGTGGGCTTCGTCTTCCTCGGCTTTGCCGTTGGCCGTCAGCAATTCCGGCGGCCTCGGCGTGGTCGCCGCAGGCCCGATGCGCCTGCCCGACCTGACCCGGGTTCTGGACGACATGGCCGCCGGGACCGACCGCCCGTGGGCCGTGAACCTGCCCCTCTACCGTGCTGGCGCGGACGAGGTCATCGACCTTCTGCTCGCGCGCCGCCCTCCCGTGCTGATCGCCTCCCAAGGCGGGCCGCGACGGTATTTGGACCGGTTCCACGCCGTCGGGACCCGGTGCCTGCACGTCGTCGCCGGAGTCTCGCACGCTTTGAAGGCTTCCGCCGCCGGCGTCGACGGTTTGGTGGTAGTCGGAGCCGAGGCCGGCGGACATCCGCCGCCCGGGATGGTCACCACGCAGGTTCTGGTGCGTGCCGTGGTTTCCGCAGCGCCGTCGATCCCGGTAATCGCCTCCGGCGGGGTCGCCGACGGCGCCGGATTGGCCGCGATGCTGGCCCTGGGCGCGGGCGCGGCCCAGTTCGGGACCCGATTCCTGGCGAGCTCCGAGGCGACTGTGCATCGGTCTTATCAGGAGGCAGTGCTGGCCGCCGGCGTCGACGACACCCGCACGGTGGGCCGAGGTTTGGGCGTGATCCGCGCGCTGTCGAACGATTTCACCGCGCAGATGGCGGAGCTGGAGGCCTCGGGTGCCGAGGAGTCTTTGCGGCGGAAGGTTTTCCAGGCTTCGTCGCTGAAGGACGCCGCTCTGCACGGTGATGTCGCCGCGGGAAAGGTGGAGGCCGGTCAGTCGGCTGGGCTGATTAGCGAAATCCTTCCGGCAGCGGAGATCGTCTCGCGGATTACGGAGGAATACGCGGCGGCGGTGCGTCGTTTGCCTCAGTTTGAGGGTTGATTGCTCCGTTCGGTGCAATCCTGCTGATGATCGAATTTCGGTAGGATGCGCCGGTGAGCCAACCGATCGAGGAGATCGTCGAAATCACCGGATGGACCGGAGGAATCCGCCGAGGCCGCGACTGGGCTGACGTTGAACAGGCCGTCGGCATCCGCGTCCCCGACGACTACAAGGCGCTGATGGCCAAGTTCCCGTCAGGCTGCTTCCGCGGCGCCGTGAACTTCAGCAATCCCATCGACGCGCGCATCGACCTGGCCGAGTTCGTCCGTGAAGACATCCACGGCGTGCTCGAGTCCTTCTCCGGCACATGGAACAACAAACTCGAAGGCACAGACTACCGACTGTTCCCCGAACCCGGCGGCCTCCTCCCCTGGGCCGACGACACCTGCGGCGGCGTGTTCTTCTGGCGGACCAGCTCCGAAAACCCGAACCACTGGCCGGTGGTCTTCTGGGACCGCGGCATGTCCGAGTGGAACGAGCACCCCGGCGGAATGGTCGAGGTCGTCTGGGAGGTCCTCACCCGTACCGGCGAGGACAACATCCTCCGCATGGATCTCGGCTACGAAAAACCGATCTTCCGAGTCCCGTCAACCCACCTGGGAGACGGCGAATGGCTGCCCCACAAGGAATACCGCTGACCGAGCACGGAAAATCAGCCGTCTGTCTCCGCTGACGCGAGGCGCTCGATGATCCGCCGCGGCACCTGGATCAGCACCCCGCTCGCCACGCCGAGCGCACCGAGCATGGACAGCGTCACCGTATTCGACACATCCACCGCATGCGCGAGCCCTGCCTCCGGCGCACTCAGCAGGATCACTGCCCGCGCCACTGCCGCGGCCAGCAGAATCGCGCCCATCGACGCGGTCAACGCGCGCTGCCACCGCCGATACCGCGGCACGGAACCCCACGCGTACGCGAAAGCCCGCTCCCGCGCCGGGTCGCCGAAACTCGCGGCCGACGCAGCGAAAACGTGCGTCAGCGGAGCCCGCCGAAACAGTGTGGCCAAACAGAAAATCCCGGCTGCCAGAACGTAAGCTGCCTCGCGCAACGCGGCCACTCGCGGGTTCTGCGTCACCAGCGTCAGGGTGAGCGTCGTGGCCAGCTCGACCAGGACCAGCAGCCCGACCAGGTCGAGCCGGCGACGGCGGATCGTCGCAGCCACGGCGAGCGCCGCGACTGCCAGCGCCGGTCCGGTCAACGACCAGAAGACACCCACCCCGCAGGCACGCAGCACGTAATAGCCCCCGACGGAGACCGCGACCTCGAGCAGTGCCGTACCAAGACTCCGGCCCTCCATCAGCCCCTCCCCTCATAGCCTGTTACAGACTAGTACGATACAGACTATGGCACCTAGAGGGAACCTGTCGCCGGTCGTTCTAGCGGTTCTCGCGCTCCTGGCGGAGGAACCGCGACACGCCTACGGGATGCAGCAGCTGATCAAGGAACGCGGCGTCGACCTGGTCGTGAATGTCCGCACCCGGTCGGGTTTGCATACCGCGCTGGAGCGGCTCGTGCGCGACGGACTAGTCCGCGTGCACGCTGTCGAACGCGCGGAAGGGCGACCCGAGCGCACGCTTTACGAGATCACTCCGGCCGGGCGGGAAACGTTGCTGAGCGCGGTCCGGTCTGGCGTCGCGACCCCGGCTGCGGAGTTCCCGCTCTTCCCGGCGGCGGTGTCTTTTCTGCACCTGCTCACCCCGGAAGACGCCCTGGCTCAGCTGCGGCAGCGGATCGAGGCACTGCAGGAACGGCTCGACACCACCGAAGCAGTGCTCCGCGCCTCGCGTGAGGCCTATGTCCCGCGGCTGCATCTGCTGGAGCACGAACACCGCACGGCCGTTGTCACAGCGGAACTGACGTGGCTTCGCGAAGTGTGCGCAGACCTGGAGACCGGTGACCTCAGCTGGCAGCAATACACCTGACCTCACCAGCTGTCCGGCTGCCGCCCGTCCAAGTCCGTCACCCCGTACTCCCGCGCCAGCTCCGCCGAACTCACCGACCGCTGATTCCACCGATCCCGCCCCGGGTCCGCCGCCATCGCGGCCACCCCGCGGCCCACGTACCGCGGCGATTCCGACTCGGCAAACCCGGGCGGAGCCCCAGCCTCCAAGGCCGAGCGCCAGTTCTCCTCTGTGACCCCGTAAGCGTCGAGCATCATCTCCGACCGCAGCCACCCCGGCGTCACCGCGACCGCCGCGGCACCGTAAGCAGCAAGCTCGTGCCCCTGCGAAAACGCCAGCCGATTCACCGAAGCCTTGGCCAGGTCGTAAAACACCGAAATCCGATAGCGCGAAGCATTGTGCGCCAAGGTCCCGTCGGTAACCTCGACCACCAACCCGCCAGGCTCGCGGATCAGCAGCGGCAGCAGGAAATGCGACGTGACCAGATGTGTCTCCACACCGAGCCGCAGAATCCGCAACCCCGCGTCGAGGTCGTGTTCCCACACCGGCGTATTCCAGTCCGCCGGACCGCCCTTGAGCCGCTCGGCGCCCCAGATATCGTTGACCAGCAAGTGAAGCCGACCGTATTCGGACGAGACGAACGAGGCCAGCCGGCGGACATCGTCGTGGTCCAGATGATCCGCGACGACCGGAACGCCGACCCCGCCGAGCCGGGAGACCAGCGAAGCGGTCTCCTCGACCGTCTCCGGCCGGTTGTAGTCCGAACGCCGGAGTCCGAGACGGCTGCTGCGCCCAGTGCAGATCACGGTCGCCCCGGCCTCGCCGAGCGCGGCGGCGATGCCCCGCCCGGCACCGCGGGTCGCCCCCGCGACGAGGGCGACCCGGCCGTGCAGATCAGGCGGCATCGGGCCAGTGTGGCACCAGCGGGCCGAAAACTCAGCTCGAAACCGTGCTCAGCTCCCGGCCCCGCAACGCGAAACGCTGGATCTTGCCGCTCGGCGTCTTCGGCAGTTCCGCCACGAAATGGATCCGCCGCGGGTAAACGTGTGCGGCCAGACGGGTTTTGACCGTCTGCTTCAGCTCGTCGACCAGCTCGTCCGACCCGTCGACGCCCGGGTTCAGCACGACGTAGGCCACCACCAGCTCGCCGCGCAATTCGTCCGGCGCGCCGATCACCGCGGCCTCCGCGACGGCCTCGTGCTGCGTCAGCGCGCTTTCCACCTCGAACGGGCCGATCCGGTAGCCCGCCATGAGAATGACGTCGTCGTCGCGGGAACCGAAGGTCAGGTAGCCGTCGCGGTCGCGGGCGGCGATGTCGCCGGTGTAGTACCAGCGGCCGTCGGCGCTGAAGCGTTCCGCGGTCCGCTCGGGGGCGTCGCGGTAGCCGGAGAACGGCATCAGCGGGCTGGCGGACACGTCGATCGCGACGCGGCCGGTTTCGCCTGCCTCCGCGATCTCGTCGCTGCCCGCCTTCAGCACCTCGACGGCGAACCCGGGCAGCGGCCGTCCCATCGACCCGGTCTTGACCGGCGCGATCAGGGCCGGATGCCAAGCGTTGCCGACGACCATGCCGGTTTCGGTCTGGCCGTAGTGGTCGCGCACGGGGCAGCCGAGCGCCTCCTCGGCCCAGGTCACGACGTCCGGCGTCAGCGGCTCCCCCGCCGACGAGCAGTGCCGCAGCCGCAGCCCGGCCGGCACCGGCAGGCCCGAGCTGCGCAGCGCGCGGTACACCGTGGGGCCGGCGGTGAAGTTGGTGACGCCGAAGCGTTCGAGCACCTGCCAGGTCAGTTCGGGGGTGAAGCCGGCGTGCAGCAGCAGGCTGCGCCGTCCGGTCGCGAGCGGGCCGAGCAAGGCGAAGTACAGCCCGTACGCCCAGCCCGGGTCGGCGGCGTTCCAGAAGACGTCCTCGTCCGTCTGGTCGAGGCAGAACTGCTGGTAGGAGTGGATTCCGGCGAGCCCGCGCAGCGGCACCGGCACGGCCTTCGGGGTGCCGGTCGTGCCGGAGGTGAAGATCTCGACCAGCGTGCCGTCGCCGCCGACCGCGACCGGGTCGGGCAGCGGGTGCGGCTCGTCCAGCAGCGCGGCGAAGGACAGATCGCCGCCGGACGCCTCGCCGGTCGTCACGACGATCCGCGACGGGTCGGCGGGCAGGTCCTCGCCGGGGTCGAGCTTGGCGCGCTGACCTGCGTCGACGACGACCACGCGGGTTCCGTTGCCGACGATCCGCTGGGCGATCGCGGGCGGCGCGAAAGCGGTGAACAACGGCACATGGACCGCGCCGAGCCGCCAGATCGCGAGCAGCGCGGTGACCAGTTCGGCGGACTTGCCCATGAGCGTCGCGACCCGGTCGCCGGGACGCACGCCGTGCGCGGCCAGCGCGGCGGCGAACCGGGCGGAAGCGGCCTCGAGCTGGCCGTACGTGAGGTCGCGGCTGCTGAGGTCGTCCTCGACGAGGGTGAACGCGACGGCGTCGGCGGGATGGCGTCCGCACAGCAAACGGGTCGCGTCCGCGTCCGGCGCGGCGTAGGTCTGCAGCAGGTCGAAGGTGGTCCGCTCAGGGCTCACAGCGTGCTCCACGGTCGTCGTTGGCCGGTGTCGGCGGTACTATCACCGCACGTCAGCAGGCCCACTACCCCCGAAAAGGGGTGACGCCCCGATGCCCGTCACCGATCCCGGCCCGGCCGAGGACGTCGCGGAGGTCCGTCGCGCGCTGGTGCGGCTGCGCGCAGCCGCGCAGGTCCCGCTGTCCTTCGGCGGCGTGGTCGCCGACGGTCGACGGCTGCGGATGACCGAGCTGGTCGGGAACTCGACGACGTCGCTGCTCGGCCTGGTCGTCGCGGAGGGCAAGGGCCTGGGCGGGCGCGCGATCGGCGTGCGGAAACCGGTGGTGCTGCCGGACTACTACACCAGCGAAGCGATCAGCCACCACTTCGACCGCGCCGTGCAGGCCGAGGGCGTGCGCTCGGTAATGGCGGTGCCGGTGATCGTGTCCCGCACCGTCCGAGCGGTCCTCTACGGAGCGGTCCGCGAACACGTCCGCTTCGGCGACCGCTCGGTCACCGCGATGGTCGAAGTGGCCCGTGACCTGGAGCAGGAGCTGGCGATCCGCGCCGAGGTGCGGCGCCGGCTGGAACTGCTCGCCCCCGTCCCGGACGTCGGGTCCGGCGAACCGGCCGATCGCGAAACGGTCCGGGACAGCCATGCCGAGCTCCGTCGCATCGCCGCTTCCCTCGACGATCCGGAGTTGCGCGATCGTCTCGACGCCGTCTGCCGCTCGCTCGCCGGCGGTGCGCCGGAAGGCCCGCAACCGACGCTGTCGGCGCGCGAGCTGGACGTCCTGGCCGGAGCCGCGGCCGGGCAAACGAACGCGGACATCGCCGAGGCGCTCGGGTTGGGCGCGGAAACGGTGAAGAGCTATCTGCGCAACGCGATGCGGAAGCTGGACGCGAAGACCCGCCTCCAAGCGGTCAACGCCGCGCGCCGCGCCAACCTGCTGCCTTAGCCGTCCGTGAGGGCCACCTTCAGGGACTCTGAGTCCCTCAGGGTTCCCCTCACGACCTTCTCACGACGCGCTCGGCTGGCGAGAGCCAGCGACTCCAGCAACGGAACAGTCCGCTCCCACCCGAGGCAAGGATCCGTCCGGCTCACCGCCGGATCAGCGGGCACTCGCTCCGGATCCTGGGCCCCGTCCCGCAGATACGACTCGATCATCACCCCGGCGATCGCCGCCCCGTCGCGAATCTGCCCCGCCACGTCGGCGACCACGCCTGGCTGCCGGTTGTGGTCCTTCCCGCTGTTCCCGTGCGCGGCATCGACCACGGTTCTTCGCGGCAGCCCGGCCTCTCCCAAGACCGCCATCGCCTCGGCGACCGACGCCGCGTCGTAATTCGGCGCCGGACCACCGCGCAGCACCAGGTGCGCGTCCGGATTCCCGCTGCTGCGCAAGGTTTTCATCCGCCCGTCCACGCCCAGCCCCGGAAACGCGTGCGCCGCCCCGGCCGCGCGAATCGCGTCCACCGCGGGCCCCAGCCGTCCGGACACGCAGTTCTTCATCCCCACCGGCATCGGCAGCCACGACGCCAGCTGCCGGTGCGGCTGGCTGGCCACCGTCCGCGCCCCGATCGCACCCCAGCTCACCGTGTCCGCGACATACGGCGCCAGCACCGGATCCACGAACTCGTACGCCAGCGGCAGCCCGGTCGCCGCCGCGTCGAGCAGGAACTGCCGGCCCAGCCGGACGCCGGCGGCGAGATCGCCTTTGCCGTCCAGGGTCGGGTCCGGGAGGAACCCGGTCCAGCCGGTCACGGACCGCGGTTTCTCCAAGTATGCCCGCAAAACCACCACGAGGTCGTCCGCATACCGGGCCGCCGCGCCGGCCAGCAACCCGGCGTATTCCAGCGCTGCCTCCGGATCGTGCACCGAGCACGGGCCCACGATCACCAGCAACCGCGGATCGCGCCGGGCCAGCACCGCCGAGACCGTTTCGCGGTGCCGCGCGATGTCCGGCGCGACCCCGGCGGTCACCTCCACCGGGCTGGGCAATGTGTCCTGCATCTACCGGCTCCTTTCCTTAGGCAGCTTCGCCGCCCCGGCAGCCGCCACCACGACCAGTCCGAGCACCCACCAGAACGTGTCCGCGAAGGCCGCCGCGACGTCGACACCTCGTGCGGCCAAACGGTTTTGCAACACCAGCGCGAGAACAGCGGTCCCGACCGAACCGCCCAATGTGTTCAGCAGATTCAGCGCACCAGCCGCTTTCGGCAGGTGCGTCTTCTCAAGACTGCGGTACACCAACGCGAGCACCGGCGCACTGATCATCGCCGCTCCGAATCCGCGCAGCAACAAAGAAATGACCAACACAACATCCGGAAGTTCCGGACCCAGCTGAGTGAACGCCGCCGTGCCCAGCGCGACCAGGCCGATCCCGGACAACACCAGCGTCCGCGGAGCCGCCCGGTCCACAATGCGTTGCACCAGAACCGAACCCGCGGCTGCGCCGATTCCCTGCGGCACCAGCAGCAATCCGGTGTCCCACGCGCCCAGCCCGGCACCGCGTCGCAAATACAACGGGAGCAGGAACATCGTCCCGAACACCGACGCACCCAGCACGACCAACGCCAACGCGGCAGCGCCGAACGGCGGCCGGGTGAACAATCGCGGATCCAGCAACGGCGCTCGCACCCGCAATCCGTGCCGGACAAACGCCGCCAGCATCAGCAACCCCACCACGACCGCCGCGGAGGAAAGCAGCTTCGGATATCCGTCGGAGAACCCGGTCAGACCGAACACGACCGCAGCCAGTCCGGGGGAAAGCAAAGCCGCGCCGCGGAAATCGAACGGCTCGCGCGGATCAGTCGGCGCATCCGCGGCGACGTACCGGAGCCCGAGCAGCACCGCGACGACTCCGACCGGCAGGTTGACGTAGAACAGCCACGGCCAGTCCGCGACGTTGAGGATCGCCCCGCTCGCCAGCGGACCCAGCACCGGCGACAGCAACGGCACCACCCCGACGACGCTGATCAGCCGTCCGATCCGCTCCGGCCCGGCCGCGCGCGCCAGCAACGCCTGCCCGGTCGGCGGCAGCAGACCACCGGCCAGCCCTTGCAGCACCCGGAACGCCACCAGCATCGGCAGCGAACTCGCGAGCCCGCACAACAGCGACGCGAGCACGAACACGACCACAGCGGTCAGCCACGTCCGCCTCCCGCCGAACCGCGCCGCAAGCCAGCCGGACGCGGGAACCGCAGCCACCACCGCCAGTAGATACGCCGTGGTGACCCACTGGACCTCAGTGACGGACGCGTCGAACCGCTGCGCCAGCGTCTCGACGCCGACCGAGACGATCGTGCTGTCGAGGGTAGCCATGAACGTGCCCAGCACGAGCACGAACGCGGTCCGCCACAGGTTCACCGCAGCCACTCGCCCGCGTCCTCGTCCAGCCGCGAGGGAAGCTCGGCCAGGAAGCGCAGCAGGTCCGCTACCAGCGACCGGGCTTCGGCGGCCGACAGAATCCCGGCCTGGTAACCGAATACGCCGGACCAGCCACCCGCGAGTTCGGGAACGACGGTCACCGTCATCGGATAGTGCGTGCGTTCGCGGAAGCGGGTCCCGGTGATCGTCAGTCCAGGTGCCGGTTCGCGCAATTTCGCCGGGTCCACCGGGTAGTTCTCGAACACGACGAGGCTGTCGAATAACCGGTCCTGGCCAGTCAGCGCGCACAGCTCCGCCAGGCCGACGTGCTGATGCGCCAGCAATTCCTGTTGCCGGGATTGGGTTTTCGCGAGGGTCTCCGCCACCGTGCCGGTGAACCGAACTCGTACTGGCACGGTGTTGGCGAGCAGTCCGAGGATCTCCTCGACACTGTCCACTTCGGACGTCCGGCCGGACACCATCGCCCCGAACGCGACATCGGCCACCCCAGCGCGCGCGGCGAGCACGGCTGCCCACGCACCCTGCAGCAAAGTCCCCGCGGTGACCCCGTGTTCGGCACCGGCCCGAGTCAAGGCGGAGACCAGCTCGGCGTCCACAGTGAACAGTTCCGGCTCGGCCGCCGCAGACCGTCCACTCAGGAGTTCCCGCGGCGGCAGACCCGCCAGTTCCGCTCGCCACGCGTGCCCGCTGACCGCATGGTCCCGCGCCGCGAGCCACCGCGTGTACCGCGACACCGGCACCGCCTCCGGCAGCGACTCGCCCGAATACCCGGCGAACAACTCAGCCAGAATCCGCGGCGCCGACCAGCCGTCCGACAGCAGGTGATGGCTGGTCACCACGAGTTCGTGCCGATCCGGGCCGCGCCGGAGCACGGTGACCCGCAGCAACGGCCCACCAGCGAGATCGAACGGCTCGGCGAGATCTTCGGCGAGCAACCGCTCGACGTCATCCGCGACCGAGCGCACCCGGAAGCCGACCCGCGGTTCCGTCGGCAGCACCTGCACCTCGTGCCCGGCCGGGAAAACCGCGCCCAGGTTCGGATGCCGCCGCACCAGCGCGTTCGCCGCCGCCTCCAACGCGGGTACGTCCAGTGCTCCGGCCAGCGAGAACGCCGCCTGCACCGGGTAAGGATCCTCGTCAGCCGCCCGCGATTCACGCAGGATCAGCTCCTGCAGCGGCGTCAGCGGCAGCAGCTCGCCAGCGGGTACCGCAGCGGCCAGCGCCGCGAGTTCCTGCTGGAACGCCGCGCCCAAAGCCGCGACCTCGTCCGCGCTGAACTCCGAGGACGGCCAGGTGAACCGCACGGCCAGGCGGTCGTCGCGCACCATCGCGTTCACCATCAACGCGTGCCCGAGCGGTCCGCCGGCGGAACCGAGCGGATCGGCGTCCGGCGGACGCTGCCACGGCGTCTCCGCCTGCGGTGCCGCCTCGAATCGGCCGAGGTAGTTCCAGCTGACGTCCGCGCCGGTCGACGTTCCGCCGAGGATTCCGAACCCGAGCCCGTCGCCGGCGGCGCGGAGTTGATCGCGGACCGCGGCAATCGCCGTCTCCCCCG
The DNA here is from genome assembly GCF_039525725.1 of Amycolatopsis albidoflavus. Taxonomy (NCBI): domain Bacteria; kingdom Bacillati; phylum Actinomycetota; class Actinomycetes; order Pseudonocardiales; family Pseudonocardiaceae; genus Amycolatopsis; species Amycolatopsis albidoflavus. Next base: position 224,026 of record NZ_BAAAHV010000016.1, on the reverse strand, counting down.
CTGGCGGGGTGATCCGCGCCGGGTACATCGCGGTGAACCAGCCGACCGTCCGGGACAGGTCGACCGCTCCGGCGAAGTCCGGCGTGTGGTCCGGACGGCCGTGGCTCTCCAGCGCGACGAGCAATTCCGAACCGCGCCAGGCCTGGTAAGCCCGCGCGAACGCAGTGAGCAGCACGGTGTCCGGACCGGTCCGGTACGCGCCTGGCAACGTCGTCAGCACCGCCTGCGTGACTTCCGCGGACATCTCGATCTCGTGGTGCCGCGCAGATCCGCTCACTGCCCGGGCGGAAGCCGAAACCCGTTGCCAGTGCGGGCTTTCCACCTCCCGAGCGGACTTGGCCGCGACCAACGCGCGCGCCCAGCCGAGGAACGACGGCCCGCGATCCGCCAGTTGGTGGCCGAGGTACGCCTGCTCAAGGTCGTCGAGAAGAATCCGCCACGACACCGCGTCCACGACGAGGTGATGCGCGACCAGCGCAAGCCGCCCCGGACGCGCCGGTCCGGCATCCACCCACACCGCACGCAGCATCGGCCCGGTCCGCGGGTCCATTGTGGACCGGACAGCCGCGATCTGGTCGTCCAGCAACGCCCGCAGATCCGCGTCCTCGCCCGCCGGGACGACCATCAGCACGTCCGCGCCGGTCACCGTGCCCGGTTCCGGAACGCGCAGCACCTCGCCGGCCAAGTGCGAACGCAGCACATCGTGCCGTTCGAGCACCGCGTCCAGCGCCGCCCGCCACTTCGGCACATCGCCACCGGACGGCACGCAGACCTCGACCCACTGGCAGAACCCGTCCGCGTCCGAACCAGCGCGTTCCAGCAGTTCACGCATGACGGGCGTCAGCGGCGCGTCCCCGACTGCAGGAGTGAGATCCGGCGACACCACGCCGGTCTTGTCGCCGCAGCGGGCCGCGATCCCGGCGATCGTGCCGCCTTCGAAGACGTCCCGCGCGGTCAGGTGCAGGCCCTCCCGCCGGGCACGCGCGACCAGCCGAAGCGACGCGATGCTGTCGCCGCCGGCGTCGAGGAACCCGTCGTCGATCGTGATGTCCGGGCCGAGCAGCTCCCGAACCACCTGCAGCAGCACAGTTTCCGCCTCGGTCGCCGGTTGCCGAGCCGCAGCGACATTGCGCGGTCCAGGCGCGGGCAGCGCGGCCCGGTCAAGCTTTCCGCTGGGCCCGAGCGGCAACCGCTCCAGCGAAAGCACCGCCGACGGCACCATGTGCGCGGGCAGCTCAGCGGCCAGGTACTCGCGCAGCGCGGCCGGATCCGGGTCCGCGCCGTCGACCGGCACGACGTAGCCGACCAGCCGCCGGTCCCCCGGCCGGTCCTCGCGCACGAGCACGACCGCGGCCCGCACGTCCGGATGCCGCGCCAGCGCCGATTCGATCTCGCCCGGTTCGATCCGGAACCCGCGCAGTTTGACCTGGTGGTCCGCGCGGCCGAGGAACACCAGCTGCCCGTCCGGCCGCCAGCGCACGAGGTCGCCGGTGCGGTACATCCGGTCGCCGGGCGCGCCGAACGGGTCGGCCACGAACCGCTCCGCGGTCTGCCCCGGCCGGTTCACGTAGCCGCGCGCGAGCTTCGGCCCGGCCAGATACAGCTCGCCGGTGACGCCGGTCCCGACCGGCCGCAGCCCCGCGTCCAGCACATACGCCCGCACCTGCGGGTCCGGCCTGCCGATCGGCAGCGGCCCGGGATCGTCGGCGGAGTACACCCAGGTGACGGAGTTGATCGTGACCTCGGTCGGGCCGTAGGCGTTGAACAGCGCCCGCCGGCCGCCCCAGCGGTGCGCCAGCTCCGGGTCGAGCCGTTCGGCGCCGACCACGAAGAACACCTCCTGGTCCACCGTCGCGTCGTCCGGAATCGCGGACAGGAACGACGGCAGCAGGTTCAGCCCGGTGACGCGGTGTTGGGCGGCGTAGGCGAGCAGGTCGTCGCCGGACCCGCGGACCTCCTCCGGCGCGATCACCGAGGTGCCGCCGGACAGCAGCGGGAGGAAGAACTGCCAGTACGACACGTCGAAACTCGTGGACGCGAAGTGCAGGTACCGCTCGCCGTGCCGGATGCCGACGATGTCCTCCTGCAGCGCGACCAGGCTCGGAAGGCCGCGGTGGGTGATCGCGACGCCCTTGGGTTTTCCGGTGGTACCGGAGGTGTAGATCACGTACGCCAGCGAATCCGGCGACGGGACCGCCTCGTCCCAAGTGGACGGTCCATTCAGGACAACCGGGTCAATCACCGGAATGCCGAAGCCAGGATCCGAAGTGGACACCACGGCGGCAGGCGCGCTGTCTTTTACCAGATGCGCCAGGCGTTCCGCGGGATACGCGGGGTCCATCGGCACATGCACCGCACCGGCCTTGAGCACGCCGAACAGCGCGACGACCAGCTCGATGTCCCGCTCCAGCAGCACCGCGACCGGGTCCTGTTCCCGCACCCCGGCCGCGTGCAACGCGTGCGCGAGCTGGTTCGCTTTCCGGTCCAGTTCCGCGTAGGTCAGGCGGCGATCCCGGCACACCACGGCTTCGGCGTCCGGAGTTTCCCTTACCCAGCGAGCGAATTCCTCCAGACAGGTACCGGCTTCTCGCTCTGGTTCCGGGCCGGTTCCTCGCTGGAGCAGAGCTGTTTCCTCTTCCGTGCCAAGAGAACGCAGCCGCGCGATCGGTTGGTGCGGGTCGGCCACGATCTCGTGCAGCAGCGTCGTCAGCCAGCGGCCGTATGCCTCCACCGTCGGCTCGTCGAAGGAGTTCGGCTGATAGCCGAGGCCGATCGCGATCTCGTCGCCGGGCAGCACGATCACGGTCAGCGGGTAATGCGTCGCGTCGGTGATGTCGACGCCCGCGAGGTCCAGCCCAGGCGCGAGCGGCTCGCGTTCCCGGCTGGAGAGCGGGAAGTTCTCCATCACCAGCATCGTGTCGAATAGATCGCCGACGCCCGCCGCGCGCTGGATGTCCGGCAGGCCGAGGTGATGGTGGTCGGTGAGCCGCGCGTTCTCGTCCTGCACCCGCGCCAGCAACTCCGCGGCCGGATCGGACGGCGCGAACGTCACGCGCACCGGGATGGTCGTACCGAGCTGGCCGATCATCGCCTCTACACCGGGAACGTCGGACGGACGGCCCGACACCGGGCAGCCGAACACCACGTCTTGACGTCCGGTGAGCCGCGCCAGCAGAACGCCCCACGCGGTCTGGAACACCGCCGTCGACGTCACCCCGCGCTCGCGGGCGAAGACGCGCAGCTGTTCGCTGAACTCCGCGCCAAGCCCCACCCAGATCCGCTGTGGACGGTCTGAAGTGGACTCCGTGGTCGCCGGCGCGAGGCGAGTTCCTTCTTCCAGGCCAGCCAATGCGGTCTGCCAGGCCTCGACGGCCGCGTCGTGGTCGCGAGCGGCCAGCACCCGGTGGTACTCCGTGAGAGACGGCGCGACCGGAGCGGCCGGTCCGCCGCCCAGCTCGGCGTAGGTGGCCAGCAGGGCGCGGCCGACGAGCGGCATCGACCAGCCGTCGAGCAGCGCGTGATGGATCGTCAGGACCAGCCGGTGTTCGGCCGGGCCGAGGGTGAGCAGCAGGAACCGGATCAGCGGCGGCACCGCCGGGTCGAACGGCCGGGTCAGCTCGGCCGCGCATTCGCCGCCGGCATTCTCCGGGTGCTCGACGTGCCGCCAGTCCAGGTGCACTTCGGCAGGCACGACCTGCACGACCTCGCCCGCCGCCGTCGTGTGCAGGTGGACGCGCAGCGCCGGGTGCCGCCGCAGCAGTTCCCCGGCGGCGGCTCGCATCCGGTCCGGATCGAGCTGCCCTTCGAGCCGGGTGACCGCCTGCACGGTGTAGACGTCCGGACCGCCGCGCGTCAGCGTGTGGAACGAAAGCCCGGCCTGCAACGGCGTCGCGGGCAAGACGTCAGCGAGCGGGCCCTGCTGTTCGAGGGCGTCGATGTCGTCCTGAGTCAGCTTGACCAGCGGAAGGTCCGACGGCGTGAGGCCGCCGGCGGTCTCCCGCGCATGCTTGGCGAGCGCGGCGAGTGCCGCGTCCCATGCTTCCTGGAGGCGTTCGACCTCTTCCGGCGGCAGGACCCGGCTGGCGGCGGTCCATTCGACGGCGATCCGCGGCACGCTGTCCTCACGGACGAAGCAGTTCAGCGCGAGGACCTGCTCCAACGCCTTCGCGGGCGGTTCGATCACGGCGAACGGATCCTCGTCCGGCAGCTGCCAGCCGCCGGACAGCGGGGTGAACCGGCCGAGGTAATTGAGCAGAACGTCCGGCATTTCCGGCGTGAACTCAGCACCGGGATCCAGGTATCGGAGGACGCCGAACCCGACCCCGCCGTCCGGCACTGCTCGACGCGCTTCCTTGACCGCGCGCAGCAACCGATCGAGTGTGTCCACACCCGACAGTTCAATGTGGACCGGGTACTCGGCGGTGAACCAGCCGACGGTGCGCGCGAGATCCAAGCCTTCGCGGCCGTGGCCCTCCATCGTGACGGTCAACGCGTCTTCGTCGCCGCGCAGCGTTAGCACGAGCGCGGCGAGCAGCACCTCGTCGACTCCTGCGCGATAGGCCGCGGGCAGCGTCGTGAGGATCGCCGTGCTTTCCTCTTCGCTCGCGACGGTGACCGAACGATGCGCGGTGGCAACGGTGTCGCGCCTCGGGTCGAGCTTGCTCTTCTGCGCCGACCGCCAGTACTCCAGCTCCCCGCGCCGCGCACCGCTCGCGCCCTGTTCGGCGAGCGCCAGCGCATGACGTCGCCAGGAAGTGCGCACGGGCTCCAGAACTCCGCCCTCGCACGCGGTCTGCAGATCAGGCAGCAGAATCCGCCACGAAACCCCGTCGATCGCCAGGTGGTGCACGACGATCACCAACTGGTCCCCCACCAGCGCGACCCGCAGCATCTCCCCGGCGCGCGGGTCCAATTCGGACGCCAGCCGCTCCGCCGCTTCAGCCGGATTCCCCGTCTCCTCGCGGACCGACGCCGCGACTGCGCCCCGCGGCCGGATCACCAACGAGCCATCGGATTCGACGCGAAGCCGCAGCACGTCGTGGTGATCCAGAATCGCCTGAACGCCTTCGCACAGCCCGGGCACGGGACCGTCCACCCGGAGCACTGTCCACTGTGCATAGCCGACAATCGCGTCCAGATCCGGATTCAGGTCGAACAACGTCCGCACGATCGGCGGCGCCGGAACCTCGCCGATCGGCTCGTCCGGCTCACTGTCCGGTTCGGACAGATCCCGGCTCGCCGCCGCCAAGGCCGCGAAACTGCGCCGCGCCAGCAAATCCCGCGGCCGGAGGTCGAGCCCGTGCGCCCGCAATCGGCTGCTCACGCTGATCGCCGTGATGCTATCGCCGCCGAGAGCGAAGAAGTCATCGTCGACCGCGACCCGCTCAACACCGATCACCTCGGCGATCGCCGCGCACAGCAACCGTTCCCGCTCGGTTTGCGGCTCGCGTCCGCCGTCTGCCGCTGCCGGGGCAGGCAGCGCGGCCCGGTCGAGTTTTCCGTTGCCGGTCACCGGAAGTTCGTCCAGCACCACGACCGCCGCCGGGACCATCGCTTCCGGCAACCGCTGCGCGAGCGTCGCGCGAACGTCCTCCGCTACGAGCCCAGCACCGACGACGTACCCGATCAACCGCGGCCCGCGTACCGCCGCCGCAGCAGCCCGCACGCCCGGCACCGCGCCCAGCGCGCCCTCGACCTCGCCCAATTCCACGCGGTGGCCGCGAATCTTGACCTGCCCGTCACGCCGCCCCAGGTACTCCAGACCGCGCCCCGGCAGCCAGCGCACGACGTCGCCGGTGCGGTACATCCGCTCCCCCGGCGGCCCGAACGGATCGGCGACGAACCGCTCCGCCGTCCCGCCCGGACGGCCGACGTAACCGCGAGCCAGATGCGGCCCGGCGAGGTACAACTCCCCGCGACTGCCCGGCAGCACCGGGCGCAGCGCGGCGTCGAGCACGTACGCCCTCGTGCCCGGCACCGCGAACCCGATCACCGGTTCGGCTCCGGTGATCGGTGCACTGGCACCGTCCACAGTGGCCTCGGTCGGGCCGTAGATGTTGCGCGCCCGGATGCCGGACGACGCGACCCGCTGCCACAACGCTGGCGGCGTCGCCTCGCCGCCGAGCACCAGCAACGCCGGATCGAGCGAACCCGCGTCCAACAACGGCGCGGCCATCGACGGCGTCGTGTCGATGACGTCGATCCGGTCGCGCAGGAAAGCGGCGTGCAACGCGTCGACGTCGCGTGCGGTTTCCGTGTCGTAGACGTGCAATTCGTGCCCGCACAGCATCCACAGCAGCTGCTCGATCGCCGAGTCGAAGGCGAACGAATACGTGTGCGCAACGCGAAGCCGCCACCCCTGCGCGGTCTCGGCGACCGTGGTCGCTCGATGGTTCCGCAGCAACGTCTCCAGCCCGCCGGACCGGACCAGCACCCCTTTGGGCTGTCCCGTGGAGCCCGAGGTGAAGATGACGTACGCGAGATGTTCCGGATGGCGGTCCACATCGGACAGCTCCGCCGCCGAATACCCGTCGATCTCGGTCTGTACCAACGGCTCGTCCAACCGAAGCTGCGGCACTCCCGGCAGCAGATCGGAGTCCGTGATGGCGAGCTTCGGGGTCACCTCGGCGACCAGCGAGCGCAACCGTTCCGCCGGATGCGCCAGGTCCAGCGGCAGGAACGCCGCACCGGCGTCGAGAACCGCCAGCAGCGCCACGACCAGATCGACCGACCGGGGCAACGCCAGCGCCACCACGTCGTCCGCCCCGACGCCCCGCGCCCGCAACGCCCGCGCTAGCCGGTGCACCCGGTCCAGCACCTCGTCGCCGGTGAGCCGCTCGTCGCCGCAGACCAGCGCGGTCTGTCCGTGAAGGGCTCCTTGAGGGAATCTGATTCCCTCAAGGAGCCCTTCACGGACCTCCGGCGCGGCAATGGCAGGCGTCGACCACTCGGCGAGCAACGCATCGACGTCCGGAACCAGGTCCACCCCGCCGACCACCGGCGCGTCCGCCCCAGTGAACGCGGAGATCAACGCCTTCAACGCCGTGAGCTGCGCGTCAACGCCAGCCTGATCCTGCGACCGGGCATCGACCTCGAACCCGAGCAGCAGCCCGCCGCCGGTCGTCGGCAGCACGCTGAGCCCCATGTCCTCGGGCGGCCCGCCCGCGACGTTCCGCATCGTCCCGCGCGCTTCGCCGAACGCCAGCTCCAGGTCGAACGCCTTGAGGTTGATCCCGCGTCCGTGCAGCAACGCTCCCGCGCCGGGCACCGCCAGATCCTGCGGCAGATTCTCGCCCCGATACCGCTGGTGCGCACGCATTTCCCGCAGCGCCTCCGCGACCCGCGCGGTCAGCTCCTCCGGCCGGTCGCCCGGCTGCACGCGGACCCGCAGCGGCAGCACGTTGACCGCCATCGCCGGAGTGCGCAACGCCGCCCCCACCCGGCACATCAACGGCACCGCGAACACGACGTCCGCCGTCCCGAGCACCCGGTGCAGGAACGCCGCGTAAGACGCGATCAGCGCGTCACCCCAGGTCGTCCCGGCGCGCTTCCCCAGCTCGGCAAGACCGGCGACCTCGTCCGCGGTGAGTTCGGCGCGCGCTGTGAATGTCGCTTCCGGCAGTCCGGCCGCGCTCGCGTCCTCGGCCAGCTCCGGCATCGGCGTGAACCGATCGCACCAGTACGCGCGGTCCTTCGTGAACCGCTCGCTCATCCGGTACGCACGGTCGGCGTCCACCAGGTCGGCGAACCGGCCGAACGTCGACGGCGGCACCTCTTCGCCCCGCACCGCGGCGGTGTACCGGGCGGCCGTGCGGCGGGCAAGCATCGCCGCGGTGTACCCGTCGAACACCAAATGGTGGCCGAGCTGGGTAAACCACACTTCAGTGTCGGAAAGCCGGAGGATCAGGTGCGAGAACAACGCCCGGTCCAGCATGCCGCGACACGCCTCGGCCACCCGCTGCCGCTCCGCCGCGACCCGTGCGTGTGCGGCCGCCAGCGGGTCCGATTCCCCTTGCAGGTCAACGATCTCCGGCAACGGAACCGGCTCGGCGGACACGGTTTGCCGCGGGCCGTCCGGAGTGTCGAGCACCCGCAGGCGAAGGCTTTCGGCCTCCTCGGCGGTCGCCCGGATCGCCTCGGCCAGCGCCGCGACATCGACCGGTGCGCCGGAGATCTCGATGACATCGCCGACGAGGTAGTAAGGCGAATCCGGTTCCAGCCGCTGCGCGTTCCAGATGCCCAGCTGGGCGCTGGTCAGCTCGAGGGTGGCAAGTGCGGTGCTCAACAGGTGTCTCCTGGGGTCAGAGCGACGGCACGACCATCGGCGTCCCGGTGACCGGATCGGGCACCACGACGCTCGGCAGGTCGAAGACTTCCTTGATCAGGTCGGCGTCCACGACGTCGCCGGGCGCGCCCTCGGCGACGACCCGGCCGTCGCGCATCGCGACCACGTGGTCGGCGTAGCGGCAGGCCTGGTTGATGTCATGCAGCACCGCGATCACCGTGCGGCCCTCGTCGCGCAGCCGCTTCAGCAACTCCAGCACCTGGTACTGGTGCGCGATGTCGAGGAACGACGTCGGCTCGTCGAGCAGCAGGTACGGCGTGCGCTGCGCGAGCACCACCGCGATCCACACCCGCTGCCGCTGCCCGCCGGACAGCTCCTGCACCGGACGGTCGGCGAGCCCGGCGACCCCGGCCGCGGTCATCGCGCTGACCACCGCCGTCTCGTCCTCCTCCGACCACGACGACAGCAGCGACTGGTGCGGGAACCGGCCGCGCGCGACCAGCTGCCGGACGCGGACGTCCTCAGGCGCGGACGGATCCTGCGGCAGGAAGCCGAGTTCCCGCGCCAGCGCCTTGGCCGGATACGCCCCGACCTCACGGCCGTCGAAGGTCACGCCGCCGTCGGACGGACGGAGCAGCCGGACGAACGCGCGCAGCAATGTCGATTTGCCGCACGCGTTCGGGCCGACCACCGCGGTGAACGCGCGGTCGGGAACGTCGAGCTGCAACTGCGTCGACACGACGCGGTCGCCGTAGCGCAGGGTGAGATCCCGCGCGGTCAAGCGGGCGGTCACTTCCGCCGCACCTCCTTGGTGAGCAGCCAGATCAGGTAGCAGCCGCCGATCGCCGTGCTGACCACGCCGACCGGCAGCGACACCGGCGCGAGCAGCATCTGCGCTGCGAGGTCCGCGCCGGCGAGCAGCACCGCGCCGGTCAGCGCGGCGGGCAGCAGCGGAATGCCGGGCGCGCGGGCGAGCCTGCGGCCGATCTGTGGGGCGGCGAGCGCGACGAACGCGATCGGCCCGGCCACCGCGGTGACCGTCGCCGTGCAGGCGACTCCGATCACGACCAGTTGCAGCCGCAGGGATTCGTGCCGGACGCCGGTCGTCACCGCGAGTTCCGTGCCGAGCGCCGCCTGGTGCAGCGCGGGCGCGCGGGTCAGCAGCACCGCGAACAGCACCGCCAGCACCCCGAACGGCACCGCGACGTCGCTCCAGCCGATGCCGTTGAGCGAACCGGCGCTCCAGCCGACCGCCGCGATCGCGACTTCCAGGTCGGCGCGCAGCACGATCCAGGAGTTCAACGCGGTCAGCATCGCGTTGATCGCGATCCCGATGACGATCAGCCGCAACCCGGACCGGCTGCCGCCCATCGAAAGCAGGTAGACCGCGGCCGCGGTGACCAGCCCGCCGAGCACCGACGCGAACGTCAGCTGCGCCGGCGACCCGGACAGCACGGTCATCGCGATCAGCGCACCGGTGTAGGCCCCGGAATCGAGGCCGATCACGTCCGGGCTGCCGAGCGGATTCCTGGTGACGTTCTGGAAAATCGCCCCGGCCAACCCGAGCGCCGCGCCGAACACCAGCCCGGCCGCCACCCGCGGCAGCCGCCATTCGCGGATCACCACGCCCGGTCCGCCGCCGGATCCGCCGAGTGCGGCGAACACCCGCGCCGGGCTCGCCCAGGCCGCGCCGTAGCAAAGCCCCAGCAACGCAAGCCCGGCGAGAACGACGCCCAGCACGGCGACGAGGACGACCGTGCGGCGCTCGACCCGCAGCGAAACCCGCCCCCGGCGGAACACGAACGCGGTCACAGCGCGGCCGTCCCGTACTTGCGGACCGCCCAGATCAGCACCGGACCGCCGACGAACGCCGTCACGATCGCGACCGGCACCTCGCCGGTCGGCAGCAGCACGCGCGAACCGATGTCCGACACCAGCAGCAGAATCGGGCCCAGCACCACCGCGAACGCGGTCAGCCACGGCACCGAAGCGCCCGCCGCGCGCCGCGCGAGATGCGGCACGATCAGGCCGACGAACAGAATCGGCCCGGCCACCGCGGTCGCCGCGCCGGCCAGCAACGTGATCAGCAACAGCGTCACCGCGCGGATTCGGGCCACGCGCGCACCGAGCGTGTGCGCGACGGTGTCGCCCAGCGCGAGCGCGTTCAGCTGACGGCTCAACAGGAACGCGGCAAGCACGCTCACCGCGATCACGATCAGCGGCACGGTCAGCGGAGCCTGCTCCCGGCCGGCCAGCGAACCGACCGCCCAGAACCGGTACCGGTCGAAGGTGTCCGGCAGCAGCAGCCGCAGCCCGAGCGAAACACCGCTGAGCACGAAGGTCAGCGCGGTGCCGGTCAGCACCATCCGCAACGGCGACCGCCGGCCGACCGCGTACACCAGCAGCGTCGCCAGCACCGCGCCGAGCACGGCGAACAGCAGCTCCCCTGACTCGGAAACGGCGATGCCGAGCGCGGAACCGATCGTGATGGCGAACCCGGCCCCGGCCGTCACGCCGAGCACGCCGGGTTCGGCCAGCGGGTTGCGCGACAGCACCTGGACGAGCACCCCGGCCACCGCGAGCGCCGCGCCGACGCCGACCGCCAGCAGCGCGCGCGGCGCCCGGACGTCGCGCACCACCGCCTGATCGGCCGGGTCGCCGTGCCCGAAAATCGCCTGGAGCACCTCCGCCGGCGCGATGCCGTGCGCCCCGACGCCCACGCTGATCACGGCCACCGCCGCCAGCAGGACGACGGCGGCGGCCAGCAGCGCGGTCCGGCTGCGCGCGGTCACTTCTTCAGCAGCGGCGCGAACGCCTGGTCCACCGCGTCCAGCGTCTTCATCGCCGCCCGGTAGGTGGCCGCCTCGGTGTAGCGGAAGGCGAACGTCTTGCCCGCCTTCACCGCGGGAAGTTCCTTCCACAGCGGCGAATCGAGCACGTACTTCACCGCGGGCGGCACCGAGCCGTCCGGCTTGACCGAGTAGGTGATCGCGTCCGCCTGCGCGAACGCGGTCGGCAGCTCCTCGATCGACGGGTACTCGCTGACGTCCTTCGAGCCGCCGCCCTTGACCTTCACCTGGCCGTAGTAGTTCGCGCCGAGGTCCTGTGCGATGTTGGTGCCCCAGGAATCCTTGAACTCGCGCTGGAAGTTGCCCTTCGCGACCTCGCCGTACGCGCCGACGTGACCGAGTTTCAGCTGCGGCAGCACGGCTTTGTACTTGTCCGCGAGCTGCTTGGCCTTCGCCTCGTACTCCTGGCGCGCGGCGTCGAACCCGGCCAGCGCGCCCGCCGCGTCGGACTGCTTGCGCGAAAGCTCCCGCCACGCCGACGGCACCGACGGCCCGATCGCCACGACCGGCGCGATCTCCTGCAGCCGCTTGACGTCGATGTCCGCGAGCACCGGCTTCGGCACGCCGATCACGATCAGGTCCGGATCGGCCTGCGCGATGGCCTCGTAGTTCGTCTCGGCGGCCTGCTCGCCCGCGACCTTCGGCAGCTCGTCGTACTTCTTGCGGTCCTCGGTCGTCATCATCGGCAGGCCGCGCTTCCACGTCGAAATCCCGACAAGCGGAGCCTTCGCCTCGAGCAGCGCCGGGACGGCGTAGCCGGTCGCGATCACGCGCTTCGGCTTGACCGGGATCTTGATCTCGCCGTTGTCGGCGGCGAACGCGCGGGTCGGGGCGTCGCTCCCGCCGCTTTGTGCGTCACCGGAGCCGCAGCCGGCGACGACGGTGAGGGCGACCGCGAGGGCAGCGGCGGCGAGACGGGTCTTTCTGGTGACGGTCATGCGAGGGTCCTCAGGTAGTGCGGATCAGTAGGGGTTGTGAGTGTTCGTGCCGGTTAGAACCGGGATAAACACTCACGAGGCGTCAGTGGTCGTGCTCGTCGTCGAAGTCCGCGACGCCGCGTTTCCAGTAGCCGGTCACGTCGTAGTCCTCGCGGGCGAGCCCGAGGTCGTCGCGCAGCCAGCGGCGCAACGGCTTGATCGCGCCCGCCTCCCCGGCGATCCACGCGTAAAGCCGTTCGCCTTCGGGCACCTTGACTTCGCGCACGGCGTCGGCGAGAAGCTCGACGCTGCCGGGCGGTTGGCCTGGGCCGCGATGCAGCCAGTGGACTTCGACGCCTTCCGGAGCGTCGAGGTCGATCTGCTCGCTCGCGTCGGCGACCTCGGCGAACGCCCAGCCGACCGCAGTCCGCGGCAGTTCCTCCAGCCAGCGCGCGAGTGCGGGCAGCGCCGTGATGTCGCCGGCGAGCAGGTAGCGGTCGTAGTTATGCGGCACGATCAGCCCGCCCGGCGGACCGGCGACGTGCACGGCCTCGCCCGGCCGCACCGCGCGCGCCCAGTCCGCGCCGAGACCGCCGTCGTGCAGGGCGACGTCGAGGTCCAGCTCGCCGGACGCCGGGTCGTAGCGGCGGACGGTGTACTCGCGCGAAACCGGCGAAGGCTTCGGCCAGCGGAGCATGTCACCGTTCGCTTCGGGCAGCCGCAGCTCGCCGTCGACGTCCGGGAAGAGGATCTTCACGTGCTCGTCCGGCGAATGCGCCTCGAACCCCGCCGTGCCCGGCCCGCCGAGCGTGACGCGCAGCAGCCCGGCGCCGACCGCGCTGGTCCGCACGACCTCCGCGCGCCGGATCCGGATGGGGTACGGCACTTTCTCGGCTTGGCGGCCCGCGCGGACCTCCGCGATCCGGGCGGTGTGGCGGTGCCGGTGCTCGTCCCGGCTCACTGCGCGCCGCCGGTGAGCAGCTTCGTCCAGTGCCCGAGGCGCGGGTCTTCGGCGAGGTCGGCGAATTCCAGCTGCGCCGCGCCCGCGCCGCGCCACTTCTCGACCAGGCTCATGATCCGCATCGAATCGAGGCCGAGGTCGGCGAGGTCGGTGTCCGGGGTCAGCTCGTCGAGGCCGCAGCCGAGCAGTTCGGCGACGTCCGCGTTGACCTGGCCGGCAGTGAGTCCGGGGGTGCTCATCGAGGTGCTCCTGCGGGAATCGGCGCCGAGAGCGCGGCGAGCGCGTCGGCGGTGGTGGTGACGACGCCGCAGCGTTGCGCGACGTACTCGCACGCCTGGTCGTGCCGGGAGCGGTCGAAGTCCGCGACCGCGTCGCTGATCAGGAACGGCCGGACGTCGCGCATGAACGCCTCGACCGCCGTGGTCTGGCAGCCGATGTGCGCGTAGACGCCGGTGATCAGCAGCTGGTCGCGGTCGCCGAGCTGCTCGCGGAAAGTGCTGCGCTGGAAGGCGCTGTAGCGCCATTTGTCCAGCACGGTGTCGCCCGGTCGCGGGGCCAGCTCGTCGACAATGTCCGCGGCGCGCGGGTCGTCGTCGATCACCGCGCCGATGCCGTCTCCCCAGAATTCGGTGAGCAGCCCGCGATCGGCGGCCGGCTGCTTGCCCGGCTGCGCGGTGTAGAACACCGGAATGCCGTAGCTGCGCGCCTTCTCGGCGAGCTCCGCGATGTTCGCGACCATCTCCGGAATCGGCGAACCTTCATACGGGGCAAGGAAATACCGCTGGACGTCGTGCACGAGCAGGGCCGACCGCGCCGGGTCGGGCCGCCAGTCGACCCGCCCCTCGGGCAGGTCCGCCGCCGTCGGCAGCGGGTACGCCCGGATTCTCGGCAGGGACACGCTTCACCTCTCCTTCGCCAGGGCGGCCAGCGCCGCCCGCAGTTCGCGTTTGCTGGTCTTGCCCACGCCGGTGACCGGGAACTCCCCGACCACCTCCACCAGATCCGGCACCTTGAACGCGGCCACGCCGCGCTCGCGCACGAACCGGCGCAGTTCCGCCGCGCTCGGCTGGCTTCCGTCCACCGGAACGACATACGCGCAGGTGCGCTCGCCGAGATACTCGTCGGGCACCGCGACGACGGCCGCGTCGAGCACGCCCGGATGCGCCATCAGGTGGTTCTCGACTTCTTCCGCCGCGACCTTCTCGCCGCCGCGGTTGATCTGCTCCTTCGCCCGCCCGACGACCTCGAGATGCCCGGATTCGCGTCGTCGCACCAAATCGCCAGTGCGGTAAAACCCGTCATCGGTGAACGCCGTCTTGTTGTGCTCGGCCGCGTTGTAGTACCCGCGGATCGTGTACGGCCCGCGCGTGAGCAGCGCGCCGATTTCGCCCGGCTCGACGACGTGGTCCGACTCCGCCAGCGGATCGTCCGGATTCACGACGCGCACCTCGTCGTCCGGCGAGATCGGCCTCCCCTGGGTGCTCAGGACGAGGTCTTCCGGATCGTCCAGCCGGGTGTAGCAGACCAGCCCCTCGGCCATGCCGAACACCTGCTGCAACTGGCACCCCAGCGCCGGCCCGATGCGTTCGGCGAGCTCCCGGCCGCATTTCGCGCCGCCGACGAGCAGAACGTCCAAAGAGGACAGATCCCGTGCGGTGCGCGCCGCCGCCTGCACCCAAGCCGCCGCCAGCGGCGGAACCACTCCGCTGATCGTGACTCCTTCGGCCTCGATCAACCGGAACGCGGTATCGGCGTCCGGCCGCGGCGCCAGCACCGTGGCCGCGCCCGCGTGCAACGCGCCGAGCAGCCCCGGCGAGCTGAGCGGGAAGTTGTGCGCGACCGGCAGGGCCGCGAGGTACACGCTTTCCTTTTTGAGCCCGCAGATCCGCGCACTTTCCCTGACGCTGTAGAGGTAATCGTCGTGAGTACGCGGAATCAGCTTCGGCAACCCCGTGCTTCCGCCGGACAGCTGCAGAAACGCCATCCCCTCCGGATCCGGGTCCGGAAGCTCGCACGGTTCGGTCTCCGCCAGCTCCGCGAATTCCGGTTCCCCGACGACGAAGACTCTTCCCTCGGCGACCTCCCGCGCCATCTTCGCGTGATCGTGCCCAGCGTGCTCTCCGACGGTGATGATCGCCGTTGCTTCGCTCTGCTCCACGAAGTGCCGCAACTCGCTGTCCCGATGCGCGGGCAACGCGAACACCGGCACCGCCCCGGCCCGCCACAGCCCGAAAACGACAGACACGAACTCCGGAATGTTCGGCAACTGCACGACCACCCGGTCGCCCTGCTTGATCCCGTTCGCGGCAAACCCAGCCGCCAACCGATGCGCCCGCTCGTCCAGTTCGGCGAACGGCCACCGCTGATCCTCGCCGACCACCGCCGTCCGGTCCGCGTACGCGTCCTTGAGCGAGGTCAGCAACGCCCCGAACGTCTGCCCCCGCCAATACCCGCTGGCCCGATACCTCGCCGCGGTTTCCTCCGGCCACAGGCTCACGCGACCCCCTCCGCACCCAGCGCACGCAGCAGCGTCCCGAACTTCGCGCTGGTCTCGGCCAGTTCCGCCGCCGGATCAGACCCAGCGACGACACCCGCCCCCGCGAACAGCCGCGCCGTCTTGTCGGACACCTCGGCACACCGGATCGTGACCACCCATTCGCCGTCCCCCGCGAGGTCGGTCCACCCGACCAGCCCCGCGTAGTACCCGCGATCCTCCGGTTCGAGTTGCGCGATCGTGTCGCGCGCCAGCCCGACCGGCACGCCGCACACCGCAGGCGTCGGATGCAGTGCTTCAGCCAACTCCAACGACGACGGCCCGCCCGGCCCCACTCGTCCGGTGATCCGGGTCGAAAGGTGCCACATCGTAGGCGTGCCAATCACTTCCGGCTCTTCCGGAACTTCCAGCTCGGTGCAGTAACGCCCCAGCACCTCCGCGACTTGCGCGGCGACGAGAGCGTGCTCGTTGAGGTCCTTTTCGGACACTCGCAGCTCGGCAATCGCCTGCGCGTCCTGCACCGGGTCCCCCGTCCGCCGCCGCGACCCGGCAAGCGGATTCGCGGTCACGACGTCGCCCTTGCGAGACACCAGCAACTCCGGACTAGCCCCGACAAGCGTCCGCGGCGCCGGATCCCCCGGTGCGCTCACGTCGACGGCGAAGGCGTGCGCCGCAGGGTCCGCCACGACGAGGTTGCGGAGCAGTCGCTGGACGGAAACGCCTTGCTCGCCAACGAGATCCAGCGCTCGGGCGAGGACGACCTTCTCGAGTTCCCCGTCCCCGATGAGATCGACTGCCCGGCGGACACTTTCGGCGTAGACCTCGGGGGTTGGTTGGGGGATAACGGTCCAGGGGGTTTGAGCCGAGAACACGCTCGACTCCCGGCGATCTCCCTCAGCGGAGACTCCGGCAGCCAGCTCCGCGCGACCAGCCACGCCCGAAACCCCACCAGCCTGCTCCGCGCGACCAGCCACGCCCGAAACCCCACCAGCCTGCTCCGCACAACCACCTACGCCTGAAACCTCACCAGCGAGCTCCGCACGACCGCCCACGCCTGGATCCGCGCCAACCGACTCCGTGGTACCGGCCACGCCCGAAACCTCACCAGCCTGCCCCGCGCGACCGGCCACACCTGAAACCTCACCAGCCAGCTCCGCACGACCGGCCACACCTGAAACCCCGCCCGCCGAGTCGCCCGGCGCCGCGGCCCGGCGCACCACCGCGGGCACGATCAGGCTGCTCCCGGAATCCGGCCGAAACCCGATCGCTCCCACCACAACCGGATCGGCAACCCCCGCCAGCACAGCGGCTTCCAACGCCTCAGCAGCCGCCGCGGCCCGGTTGCCCGGCGTGCCTCGGACACACGAGTGCACCCCGTCGGCGAGCAGCACCCCGCGGGCCGACGAGTAGTAGAACGACCCCGGCAGGTACGCGGCCAGGAGATCCGCCGCCCGGTGGACCGGCCGCGGACGGGCCGGAGCAGGTGAGGACACGAGGTGAATTCCCTTTCGCACACGCGCAGGCGGCCGAGCCACCCCGTCCGTTCCTTGAGCAAGGTTCTTTGCGCAAGGTCCAGACCTTGACTGTTCGGTTAGCCTAACCTAATGGACACTAACGTATCCGGACGAAAAGGAAAAGCCGCCCGGAGGGTCGACCCGGGTCACGCGCGAAGCGTGGCCCCGCCGTCGACGTAGAGGTTCTGCATGGTGATGTGCCGCGCCCGGTCGCACGCGAGGAAGAGCACCGCGTCCGCGATATCGGCCGGGTCGGCGATCCGCCCGAGCGGAATCCCGACGCGGAATTCCCCCGGATTTCCCGCGATCACGCGAGCTTCGCCGGAGTCGTCCGTCCACAGTAGACGTTGCATGTCGGTGTCCGTCGACCCCGGCGAGACGATATTGCACCGAATCCCCGACCCGGCGAGTTCCAGCCCGAGACAGCGGGTGAGCATGGTCGCCGCCGCCTTCGAAGCCGCATAAGCAGCCATCCCGGTCCGCGGGACACCAGCCGCATTCGACCCCACAGTCACGAGCGCCCCGCTCCCCCGCGGCTGCATCCGCCGGGAGATCTCGCGCAGCACAGTGAAAACGCCGGTCGAGTTGACCGCGAAGGTCGCCGCCCAGTCCGCGTCTGTGGTCTCGCCGACCGTCCCGGGCCGCAACACCCCCGCGACAGACACACCGATCCCGATCGGGCCCAGCTCCCGTTCAACGTCCGCCACGACCCGCGCGACCGCCTGCGGATCCCCGACGTTCGCCACGAACGGCACCACCCGCCCGACTCCGCCGCCACGCGCCCTGCCATCCGAAGCAGCGCCGACGTCTACCCGACCCGACTCCGCCCCGAGGCCCAACGCGACGCCGCCAAGCGCCCCACCGTCCGAGACACTCCCGGCATCAACCCCACTCGACTCCGCCACGATGCCCGACGCGACGCCGCCGAACGCCCCACGATCCGAGACGCCCCCGGCACCAGTCCTACCCGGCTCCGCCACGAAGCCCGACGCCACACCGTCAAGCGCCCCACTGTCCGAGACGCTCCCGGCACCAGCCCCACTCGGCTCCGCCGCCAAGCTCGACGTGGCCCCGCCACCCGAATCGCCCCAGGTGTCAGCCCGAGCCGGCTCCGCGCCGTAGTCCCGCGCGGCGACCTCCCGCAACCCCTCCTCGTCAATGTCGACTGCGGCCACCACAGCACCGGCGCGGGCGAGCGCCTCCACGACGGCCGCCCCGATCCCGCGCGCACCGCCGGTGACCAGCGCGACCCGCCCCTCGATCCCGGCTTCCGCGTCCCGCGTCACCGCGCACCTCACCCTCCGTCGCCGACTGATTAGGCAAACCTAACCTAATCAAGTGAGCGACGGCCAGGGTGATCCCGCCCACCTCCGGTTCAGCGGCCGGGCGCGAAATTCCGCAGCCGCAAGCTGTTGGCCACCACCAGCACCGACGACAGCGACATCGCGGCCCCCGCGATCAGCGGATTCAGCAGTCCGCACGCGGCGAGCGGCAACGCGGCCACGTTGTACCCGAACGCCCAGACCAGATTGCCGCGGATCGTGCGCAACGTCCGCTGAGCGAGACGGATCGCGTCCGGCAGCACCGACAGATCGTCACGGACCAGGATGATGTCGGCCGAACGCAAAGCCAAATCGGTACCCTCCGCGACGGCCAGCCCGAGATCAGCGGTCGCCAGCGCCGGAGCGTCGTTCACTCCGTCGCCGACCATCGCTACCCGATGTCCCTTGCGCTGCAACGCCGACACCGCCGCCGCCTTCTCGCTCGGCAAAACCCCGGCGAGCACCTCGGGAATCCCGACCTCCGCCGCGACCGCCTGCGCCGTCGCCTCGTTATCGCCGGTCAGCAGCACCGTCTTCAACCCCAGCCGATGCAACTGCGCGACCGCCGCCTGCGCCGACGGCTTCACCTCGTCCCGGACTACGAGCATGCCCGCGACCTCGCCGGCTTTCGCCACAAGCACGACCGTCGCCCCGCCAGCCTCCGCCGACGCCACTTCAGCCTCGACCTCCGGGCCAACCGAAACCCCTTCGCCGACCAGCAACCTCGGCCTTCCGACCACTACCGCCGCACCCTCCACCACGCCGCGCGCACCCAGCCCCGGCAAGGCCTCGAACTCAGCGGCGACCGGAAGAACCTCCGGCCCACCGGCGACAATCGCTGCTGCAATCGGGTGTTCCGACGATGCTTCCACCGCGGCGGCGAGACGCAGCACGTCCGCCGACGAGTACGATCCGAACGCCCTGGCCTCGGCGAGAGTCATCCGTCCTTGAGTCACCGTGCCGGTCTTGTCCAGCACGACGGTGTCGACGGTGCGACTCGCCTCGAGCGCATCCGGCCCCTTCACCAGAATCCCGAGCTGCGCACCCCGCCCGACGCCGACCATCAACGCCGTCGGGGTCGCCAGCCCCAGCGCACACGGGCACGCGATGATCAGCACGGACACCGCCGCCCCGAACGCGTCCCGCACCGGGTTCCCGGTGAGCAGCCACCCCGCCAGCGTGAGCACCGCGAGCGCCGAGACCACCGGGACGAACACCGCGCACACCCGGTCGGCCAGCCGCTGCACCGCCGCCTTCCGCTCCTGCGCCCGCTCGGCCAGCGCGCTCATCTGCGCCAGCTGCGACCGTGCCCCGACTGCCTCCGCACGCACTACCAGCCGGCCGTTCAGGTTGACGCTCCCGCCGATCACCCGGTTTCCCGGTCCGACCTCCGCCGGAACCGGTTCTCCCGTGATGGCGCTGACATCCACTGTGGACAGACCGCTGTCGACAGTTCCGTCAGCGGCGACCTTCTCCCCCGGCCGCACCACGAACCGGTCGCCGACCACCAGTTCGCCGATTCCGACCAGTACTTCGCTGTCCACGCGTAGAATCCGCACGTCCTTCGCCGCCAGCGCGTCCAGTGCGCCGAGCAGGTCCGCCGCACCTCGCCGAGACCGCGCCTCGAAGTACCTGCCAGCGAGCAGGAACGTCGTCACGCCTGCGGCGACATCGAGGTACACCGAATCCGCGCCCGGCGCCGTCGCGCCGAATCCGATCCAGTACCCCGCCTCGGTGCCCGATCCGACCAGCACCGAAGCCGCCGACCACAGGTAAGAAGCCAGCACTCCCAGAGAAACGAGAGTGTCCATACTGGACGATCGATGCCGCAGATTGCGCAGTGCGGCACGGTGGAACGGTGCCGCCGACCAGAACACCACCGGCGTCGCGAGCAGCAGGCACACCAGCTCCCACAACGGGAAGCGCAACGACGGCACGAGCGCGAGCGTGATCGACAGGTTTCCCAGCGGGACCGCCAGCACCGCGGCCACGATCAGCCGGCGGCGCAGATCGCGCACCCGCGCGTCGCGGTTTTCCGGAGTCGTTTCGCCGCGGACAGTCGCGGTGTAGCCCGCCCGCTCGATCGTCGCGATCAGCGAGGCGGGGTCAAGGTCAGGCGGATAGTGGACGGTCGCGCGTTCGGTCGCATAGTTCACCGTGGCGCGGACGCCGTCGAGCTTGCCGAGGGAACGCTCGACGCGCGCCGCGCAAGCGGCACAGGTCATCCCGCCGACGGCAAGATCGAGGTGACGGGTCGGGGTCGCCGCGGGGGCGGCGGTGTGCGTAGACATGGTTCTCCGGATTCCAGAACGGGCACTAAGGCGGTGGCAGTGCCGACGCCGGAAGGCGGACTGATTTCCATAGTACGCCTGGTTTTCCGTCGCCACTCCTTCGGGTGACTTGGGAACCTTTCGGCCCTCCCCGACGACTATCCAGATGGTGGCAGTGCCCGACCCGACCCCGATCAGACAGGAGCGAAGATGTCCGAAACCTTTGCCGCATCAGGAGATCTGCGGCATGTGACCACGTTCTGCGGCAACTGCGACTGCGGCTGCCCGGAACTGTTCCTCGACGACGCCGCCCCGCCGGAACGTCGTGTCGTCCTGACCGACGACTTCGGGCAGCGTGTGCAGATGAGCTTGGCACAGCTGAAAGTTCTCGTCGCGGACGTCAAGGACGGAGCCTTGGACAAGGTGGTGACAGCCGTGGTTTAGCGACGGAATCGTTGCGATGCACCGAGATCGCGGCTTCCCAAGGTGGGACGCGTGATCTGCGGGCTACCAGATTTCAGCGAGCGGCGAGCCGATGCCGGTCGAGCGGAACTCAGGAGTGACCGAACCTGATTCGCCTAGGCAGTCATCGGCCGCAGCTACTGCCTTCTGGCCGCCAGGTTGGCGAGCATCGCGTTGTAGGCGGCGAAATCGTCGTCGTCGCCTTGGTCGAAGCGCCGGTCCAGACGTGCGGCTTCGCGATCGTCGTGGCGGCCCCACTGCACCAGCAGCGCCACGACGACCACGATCATCGGGATTTCCCCGGTGGCCCAGGCGATGCCGCCGCCAAGGCGTTGATCAGAGAGGAGGTCGGGCATCCACGGAAGGGACAGGTAGCGGTAGAACGTCTCGGCGATCACCGTCTGCTTGTTCATCAGGATGACGCCGAAGAAGGCGTGGAACGGCATCACCGCGAACATCATGCCGAGCCGCGCGAGATGCGGCAGCGAGCGCGGCGGGCGGTCGACGCCGATCACCAGCCAGAAGAAAACATAGCCGGACACGAGGAAATGGAGGTTCATCAGCTGGTGCGCCCAGTGGTAGCGCATCGCCTCGCCGAACAGGCCCGAGAAGTACAGCGCGTAGTACGAGCCGACGAACACGACCGACGCCACCAGCGGGTGCGCCACCAGGCGCGTGAACCGCGAGTGCAGCAGCGCCACCAGCCACTCGCGCGGACCGTCCGGTCGCTTGCCCGCCACTGGCAAGGCGCGTAGCGCAAGGGTCACCGGGCCGCCGAGCACGAGCAGGAGCGGAGCGAGCATGGCCAGCGTCATGTGGATGACCATGTGCAGGCTGAAGGTTCCGGACGAGTACTTGCCCAGGCCGGACGACGTCGCGATCAGCACCGTCGCCCAGCCGCAGGTCCACGCCCAGAACCGGCCGCGCGGCCAGTCGTCGCCGCGAATGCGGAGACGACGTGCCCCGACCGCGTAGGCCGCGACGGCGAGCACTGCCACGACACCGAGCAGCAAGTCCGGACGCCAATCGAGGAAGAGCCGGGCGAACGTCGGAGGGTCAGGCAGGTCGTAGCCGAGCACGGTCTCGCCGACGGTCGCCGGATCGTCCACGAACGCCGGCGGCACCAGGTGCGCCAGCCCAGCAGAGACACCCATAGCCCCAGCCAGCACTACGACCTCAACCACGAGAGCCGCTTTCCCGCCGCCCCACCGCCGGCGTGTGGCGGCGATCAGCACCGCCAACACGACCGTGATCACGACCTTCACCCCGAGGAGAAAGCCATAGCCAGTAGACAATCCAGCCGGACGGGCAAGTGCGAGACCGTCGACTATTCCGGAGGCGGCTAGGACAACGAGACAGCAGGTCGCCAACCGTCGGTACCGACGCAGCGCGACTTCTCGTGCCGAGCCCGAACCGCGGACGTGGAGCAGCAGCGCAACCAGCGAGCCAGTCCACAGTGCTGCCGCGATCACGTGCCACACCAAGGCATTCGTGGCCAGGTCGTGCCACGCGCCGATGGAAACGTGCCCGGCGATCGCCCGCGGCAGCAGCCCGACGACGGCGAGGCCCAGCCACCACACCGTGGTGCGCCAGGTCAGCGTGCACCAGACGCCGATCGCTACGGTCGTCGCCACTGCCAGGACGCAGAGCCAGGCTTTGGGTTCCTCCATGGCGTCCACGAGGACGGCGAGGTCCGCCAGGTGCCAGGCCTCGAAAACTGGCCGCCCGGACGCGTCCGCAGCGTCGAACGGCACCAGCACCGCGGCAGCGAGCGCCCAGACGACCGCGGCACCCGCTGCGGTGCGGGTCGCCGCGTAGCCGTCTGGGGAGAGCCGTCCCGATTCGCCTGGCGGGCTCAGGAACGCCGCGAACGCAAGCCCGCCGACGCAGGCCACACCGGCCGCGTCGGCGATCAACCGGAGCAAGGAGGTGCCAAAGGACGTCAACGGGCCGGGAGCCGGGTTGCCGACAGCGGCATAGACATCGCCCGCCGCGGCGACCACCGCCACGACGACGACCGCGGCGAACCCCGCGGCGGCAAGCAAACCCCGCCGGTGCGGGGCCGGAATAGTGCGCACAGCAGAATGGTCGGGCGGAGACGACCGGGAGTTCCCGCGATCTGGATCACGGTCGAGATCCCGGCGGTCGCCAGCGGGCTGCGGCTGGTTCAGTCCGCACTGGAGCATTCCGTCAGGCACCATCGGACTGCGCGAACGACGCCCCAGGCTCAGACCGAGCTGAAGCACTCCACTAGGCGCCAGCGGACTACGGGAACGACAGCCCTCGTTCAGACCGCGCTGAAGCAGCGCACCAGGCGCCAGCGGACTGCGCGAACGACAGCCCCTGTTTGAGACCACATTGGAGCATTCCGCCAGGCACCGACGGGCTACTGGAACGACACCCCTTCAGGCCGCGTTGAAGCACGCCACCAGACACCAACGGACTACACGAACAACACCCCAAGCTCAGACCACACTGAGCTCTCCCCCGGTCAAGGCGTACGCGCCGCGGACTGTCGGCAAAGGACCTTTGCCGACAGTCCACCCCAGCCGCCAGCCGGAGGGGGCTGGCCGTGTGACACCCGACCAGCCAGGAGATCCTGCATTCCCTGGTCCGGGAAGCACCTGTGCTCGGCCTGCCCCTCGGCGCTGACGTGGCTCTACGCCTATCGAGGCCTTGAGCCGCTGGTTGCCACCGGCTGGCTCGCTGTCCGTCTGTACGACGGCGGAAGGCAACAACAGGCGACGGACGGCGATGGCCTCGCGTCCAGCGGCGGGCGACACCGGTTCAGCCGCCGTCGTCTGGTCCGGACACGGTGTGGATCGGCAGCAGCGTCAGCGCCGCCGGTGCGTCGGCGGGGACGGCGGGAGTTTTCGGTGCCACGGGTGCGATCCGGACGTAGCCGCTGCCCTGGTCTGGTCTCGGGTCGGTGTCGCCCTTGTTCGGCCAGAGGGCGGCGGCGCGCTCGGCTTGGGCGGTGATCGTGAGCGACGGGTTGACGCCGAGGTTGGCGGAGACAGCGGCACCGTCGACCACGCTGAGGGTCGGGTAGCCGAACACGCGGTGGTAGGCGTCGATCACGCCGTGCTCGCGGTCCGCGCCGATGGTCGCGCCGCCTAGGAAGTGCGCGGTGGTGGGGATGTTGACCAGTTCGCCCCAGGAACCCCGGGCGTCGCCGTCGAGTTCGGTGGCTACGCGGCGGGTGAAGTCGTTGCCTTCCGGAATCCAGGTCGGATTCGGTTCGCCGTGGCCCTGTCTGGAGGTCATTCTGCGGCCGCCGAACAGGGTGCGTCTGGTGTACGTAGTGAGCGAGTTGTCGCGATGTTGCATCACCAGGGTGACGATGGAACGTTCGCTCATCCGGCGCACGTTCAGCGCGCGCACCAGCTGCATCGGCCGGATCAGCACCGTGAGCAGGAATTTCAGCCAGCGCGGGAGCGCGCCGCCGCCGTCGACCATCACGGTTTGCAGCAGGCCCAGGAAGTTCGAACCCTTGCCGAACCGGACCGGTTCCAGGTGGGTGTCGGGGGTCGGGTGCAAGGACGAGGTGATCGCCACGCCTCGGCACAGGTCGCGGGTTGGGTCGATCTTCTTGCCGACTGCGGCGACGACGGCTTCCGAGTTGGTGCGGGTGAGTTCGCCCAGCCGGTCCGACAGGTTCGGCAGCACGCCTCGATCACGCATGGCGTGCAACAGTTTCTGCGTACCCATCGTGCCGGCGGCGAGCACGACGTGCCGCGCGGTGAGGGTCGTGCGGTGCTTGCGTGTCCAGGCGCCGCTGCGTTCGGTGGTGACCGACCAGGTGCTGTCGGGCAGTTGCCGGAATTCGGTGACCGTGGTCATCGGCAGGACTTGCGCGCCGGCTTTTTCGGCCAGGTACAGATAGTTTTTGACCAGGGTGTTCTTGGCACCGACCTTGCAGCCGGCCATGCAGTCGCCGCATTCGGTGCAGCCGGTGCGGTCGGGGCCGGCTCCGCCGAAGTAGGGATCGGCGACGGTTTCGCCTGGCTCGCCGAAATAGACGCCGACCGGGGTCCGCACGAAGGTGTCGCCGAAGCCCAGGGTGTCGGCGACCCGGCGGAAAACCTCGTCGGCGGGAGTAACACGGGGGTTCTGGACCACGCCGAGCATCTTCTGCGCCTGCCGGTAAAAGGGCGCTAGTTCGGCCTGCCAATCGGTGATGTCGCGCCACTGCGGGTCCCGAAAGAACGGTTCCGGCGGCACGTAAAGAGTGTTGGCGTAGTTCAGCGAACCCCCGCCGACGCCCGCGCCGCCGGCAACGAGCGCGTCGCGGATCAGGTGGATGCGCTGGATGCCGTAACAGCCGAGCTTGGGAGCCCACAGAAAGGTGCGCAGCCGCCAATTCGTCGCAGGAAGCTCCTCGTCGGCGAAACGACGGCCGGCTTCGACGACGCCCACCGAATAGCCCTTCTCCGCGAGGCGCAGCGCGGTGACGCTGCCGCCGAAACCGGACCCGATGATCAGGACGTCGAAGTCGGTCATCGAGGTCTCCTGTGCTCGGCAGGCGTCCGCGGACGAGGTGACGGTAGGGCCGGAGAACGGCCGCGCCCAGGACCGGCCCGAGCGTCCGGGGGGACCGAAACGAGCGGCCGGATCCGAAGGACACGATGATGGACGAATAAGCAAAAAGTGTCTAGTCTTCTAGTCCGGTGCCGGTGGAAAGCCGAGCTCCCCAGCCCGGGTCAGGAGGACGACATGACGACGCCGTCACGCCGGACAACTCGCGATCAAGTCGCCGCGCGCTTGCTCGGCGGTTCGATCCGGCGATCGCACAACTCGCTGGTCGAGATCGACTGGGACGCGCCCCAGGATCCCGACCTCTTCTACATGCCGCCGGAGACGATCAGCCTCTACGGAACGCCGCTGTGGGAGAAGATGTCCCATCGCGAGCGGGTGGAGCTCTCGCGGCAGGAGGTCGCCAACACCTTCAGCCGCGCGGTGTGGTTCGAGAACACGCTCAACCAGGGCCTGCTGCGGACGATGCTGTATCAGGACCCCACCTCGCCGCACGTGCACTACGCCCTGACCGAACTGGGCGACGAGACCCGGCACATGGTGATGTTCGGCAAGATGGTGAGCGCGATCGGCGCCGAGCCCTACCGGTTGTCCCGCCTGCAAGTCCTGGCCGTCCAGGCGATGCCGTTCCTGTATCGCGGCTTGATGCTCTACGTCGCGGCGCTGTGCGGCGAGGAAGTCATCGACGACGTGCAGCGCAAATACCTCGCCCACCCGGGACTGCAGCCGATCGTGGCTCAGACCATGCGCATTCACATCGCCGAGGAAGCCCGCCACATCCGCTTCGCCCGCGAAGGCGTGCGCCGGCGCATGCAGACCGCGCCCTGGTGGTCACGGACCTTCTGCGCGACCGCGAACGGCGCCGCCGCCTTCATCCTCGACAAGATGTTCAATGACAAGCGCGCGTACGAACGCTGCGGGCTGCCGGTCAGGGAAGCGGTTCGCCAGGCCAAGGCCAACGAGTACAACCGGGCCGGCCGCCGGGCCGCGTTCGCCGACTTCCGCGAATTCCTGGAGGACAACAACCTGCTCAACGTCGTGTCCCGGGCCGCGTGGCGCCGATACGGATTCCTCGCGTGAGCGCGCCGGAAGCGCTCGTCTTCGAAGTCCTGGTCATCGGCACCGGGTTCGGCGGCCTCTGCGCCGCCGTGAAACTTCGCGAGGCGGGCATCGACAATTTCGTGGTGCTTGAGAAGGCCGACGACGTGGGCGGGACCTGGCGCGAAAACACCTATCCCGGTGCGGCCTGCGACGTGATGTCGTTGATGTACTCGTTCTCGTTCGCGCCGAATCCGCACTGGACACGGGGATACGCCCAGCAGCCCGAGATTCTCGGCTACCTGCGCGGCGTCGCCGATGCGTACGATCTGCGCCGCAGCATCGTCTTCGGCGCTGAGGTGGTCTCGCAGATTTTCGACGACGACACCGACACCTGGACGGTGCGGACCGCCAGCCGCGGCACGTTCACCGCCCGGTCGATCATTTCGGGCACCGGACCGCTTCACATTCCCAGCGTGCCCGACCTGCCGGGCGTCGAGCGTTTCGCGGGCACCGCCTTCCATTCCTCGCAGTGGGACCACGAATTCGACTTCGCGGGCAAGCGGGTCGCCGTCATCGGCACCGGCGCCAGCGCGGTGCAGTTCATCCCCGAGGTCGCCAAGCAGGCCGGGCATTTGTCGGTGTTCCAGCGCACCCCCAACTGGTGCCTGCCCAAATTCGACCGCTCCATCGGGCTGGCCGAGCGGACGGCTTACCGGGCGATTCCCGGCCTGCGCCGCCTGGTCCGCGCCGGAATCTATTTCAGTCACGAGGCGGCGACCGCGGCGTTCCTGAACCCGAAGTACATGCCGATCCTGCGCCGGGTCGCGCAGTGGCATCTGGACCGCCAGGTCCCCGACCCGGCGTTGCGCGCCAAGCTGCGGCCCGACTACGAGATGGGCTGCAAGCGCACCGTCATGGACAACGGCTATTTTCCGGCGCTGCAGCGGGACAATGTGGACCTGGTGACCGAGCCGATCCGGGAGGTCGCCGAAGACGGGGTCATCACCGCGGACGGATCACGTCATCCGGTCGACGCGATCGTGTACGGCACCGGATTCAAGGTGACCGACGCGGCCGCCGACCTGGTGCTGACCGGCCGGAACGGGCGCACCATCCAGGACCTGTGGGCGGACGGGCCCGAAGGCTATCTGGGAGTCGCCGCCCATGGGCTGCCGAACTACTTCACCCTGGTCGGACCGAATACCGGCGTCGGCAACCAGTCGATCGTCTTCATCATCGAGGCCCAGGTCCGCTACATCGTGCAGCTGCTCGCCGCGATGAACCGCCGCGAGCACACCCGGGTCGAGGTCAAGGCGCACGTGCAGGCGCAGTTCAACCGGCAGCTGCAACGCAAGTCCGAAGGCACGGTCTGGACGGCAGGCGGGTGCAGCAGCTGGTATCTGGACGCCAACGGCGTCAACCGGGCGATCTGGCCGGAGACCACGCTGGCTTACTGGAAACGCACCCGCACCGCCAACCTCGGCGACTTCGAATTCAGCCGGCTCGGCGACCGGGAAGAAGACGAGGACTACTCCGGCCCGGCCGAGCTGATCGCCCAGGACGGAACCCGCCACCCGGTGCAGATCCACGTGCAGGCGACTTACGAACCGGTGGAGAACACGATCCGCTGGTACGGCCGGGTCGCGCCGTCGCCGCGGCTGACGGAGCTGCACGTGCGCAACAACTTGCCGGTCCAGCTGCGCATCGAGGACAACGAGCCGGTCGACGGCCTGCTCGTCGACGTCGATCCGTGGGGCGGCTCGCGGATCCACGGGCGCGGGGCGTACCCGTATCCGCCGCCGATGGACGCCGAACTCGACCTGCTGTTCAGCCTTCCCAGCCCCGCCGAGCACGGAGACCCTGATGCGTGATTATCGTGGCCGCGTCGTCGCCATCACGGGTGCTGGCAGCGGCATCGGCCGGTCGCTGGCCTGCCGGCTGGCTTACCAGGGCGCCCGGCTGGCCCTGTCCGACATCAACGCCGACGCGGTCGCCGCGACCGCGCGGGAATGCCAGCTCCGCCGCGCGGCCGACGTCGAGCACTTCGCGCTCGACGTGTCCGATCGAGACGCGGTCTACGCGCACGCCGACGCCGTCGCCGACCGCCTCGGCGCGGTGCATCTGGTGATCAACAACGCCGGCGTGGCAGTGCACGCCGGGGTGCGGGCGATGACCGACGAGGACATGGCCTGGATCATGGACATCAACTTCTGGGGCGTGGTGCACGGAACCCGCGCGTTCCTGCCGCACCTGATCGCGTCCGGCTCGGGACAGGTGGCGAACGTGTCGTCGGTGTTCGGGCTGATCTCGGCGCCGAAGGACTCGGCGTACAACGCGTCCAAGTTCGCGGTCCGGGGATTCACCGAGTCACTCCGGCAGGAACTGCGGATCGAACGGCAGCCCGTGTCCGTCAGCTGCGTCCACCCCGGCGGGATCAAAACCGCGATCGCCCGCACCGCGCGAGTCGGCGACGGCGACGACCAGGCGGCGGTGGCGGCGTTGTTCGACCGGGTCGCCCTCACCACGCCCGATTCCGCCGCGCGCACCATCATCGCCGGGCTGCGGCGCGACCGGGCCCGCATTCTCGTCGGACCCGACGCCTGGGCGATCGCGGCCCTGCCCCGGCTGCTCGGCGCGCGTTATTCCTTCGCTGTCGAGAAAGCCGCTCGCCTGCTCTCGGTGTGACTCCCCAAGGATGGACATGGCCTACGTCATCACCCAGAACTGCTGCAACGACGCGTCCTGCCTGGCGGCTTGTCCGATCGGCTGCATCCACCCCGCCCCCGGCGAGCCGGGATTCGCGACCGCGGAAATGCTCTACATCGATCCGGACACGTGCATCGACTGCGGTGCCTGCGCAGACCGGTGTCCGGTCGACGCGATCAAAGCCGACACCGCGCTGAGCCCGGAGCAAGCGCCCTACGCGGAGATGAACGCGGCTTATTACGCCGACAACCCGGTCGAACCGGGCTGGCGATACCAGGTTCCGCCGCCGTACGTCACCCTCGGCCGGGAGCCACTGCGGGTCGCGATCGTCGGGGCCGGTCCGGCCGCGTGGTACTGCGCGAAGGAACTGCTTGCCCAGCCGGACGTCCGCGTCGCGATGTTCGATCGGCTGCCGACCCCGTTCGGGCTCGTCCGGCACGGCGTCGCGCCCGATCATCCGGCGACGAAACAGGTGGTCGGCCAGTTCCGGTTCGACCGCGAGCAATCCGAGCGGTTCGCGCTGTTCCTCAACGTCGAGGTCGGCACGCAGGTGAGCCACGCCGAACTGATGCGCCATCACCACGCGGTCGTCTACGCCTACGGAGCCTCAGCCGACCGCCGGTTGGGCATCGCCGGCGAGGAGCTGCCCGGTTCGGTGGCCGCGACGCGCTTCGTCGCCTGGTACAACGGGCATCCTGACCACTCGTCGCTCGATCCGGACCTGACGGGACGGCGCGCGGTGATCGTCGGCAACGGCAACATCGCACTCGACATGGCCCGGTTGCTGTTGACCGACCCGGACCAGCTGGCGACCACTGACATGGCCGACCACGCGCTGGAAACGTTACGGCGCAGCACTATCGACGAGGTAGTGATCCTCGGCCGCCGCGGCGCCGCCGATGCCGCGTTCACGACGCCTGAGCTGCTCGCGTTGACCCAGCTGCGCGGTGTGGACGTCGTCGTCGACTCGCCGCAGCCGCTCGGGGAAATCGCCGCCGACGACGAACCCACGCGGCAGAAGCTGAAGCTGCTGGCCGGTTTACCTTCCGCCCAGCAGCCGCGTGAACCGGGACGCAAGCGGATTGTGTTTCGTTTCAACACTGTTCCGGTGGAGATCGTCGGTGACGAGCGCGTCGAGGGTGTCGTGGTCGCCGCGACCGAGGTCCGCGTCGACGCCGACGGAACTCGTCGCGCCGTCGCCAGCGACCGCACCGAGACCCTGGAGACCGGTCTGGTCATCCGTTCGATCGGGTTCCAGGGCACCGAATTGCCCGGCGTTCCCTTCGACGCGGCCACCGGCACGGTGCCCAACCGGGCGGGCCGGGTCTTCGACGGAACGAGCGCGCTGCCCGGCGTGTACGCCAGCGGCTGGATCAAGCGCGGCCCCTCGGGTGTCATCGGCACGAATCGCTTATGTGCACAGGAGACGGTCGCGAATCTGCTGGAGGACTTCGTCGCGGACCGGCTGACCGCGCCTCAGGCCGGGGAGAAAGAACTGGCGCGCCTGGTTCGCGGACGGCAGCCCGAGGTCGTCGACAGCCGAGGCTGGGCGGAGATCGACGCCGCGGAACGCGCGGCCGCGGCGGTCGGCCGTCCGCGCCGCAAACTGGTCGACCGTTCCTCGATGCTCTCCGCGGCCCGCCCGCGCCGCCTCAGGCTGCTGCCCCGCTCTCGCTGACCGCCGCGCGAGTCACTCAGCCCGGCCGGTGCGGTAGTCGATCGGCGCGCTGCCGGTCCATCGGTGAAACGCCCGGCGGAACGCGCTGGGCTCGGAATAGCCCAGGCGCGCGGCGATGTCCGCGATCGGCTCGGAGCCGTGGACCAGAGCAGTGACCGCGCGGTCGCGAAGGATCTCCTCCTGGATCCGGCGCTGTGCGGTGCCTTCGGCGCGCAGCAGGCGTCGCATGTGCGGGGCGCTGATCGACAGCCGCCGGGCCAGTTCGTCCGCGGCGAGCCACGGCCCGTCCGGGTTTCGCTCCAGGATCGTGCGGACACGTGCCGTGGCGGTCGCCAATTGTTCCTGCGTGTAGAACAGCGCGCCCGGGGCGTCGCGCAGGAGCTGCTTGAGATCGGCCTCGTCCCGGATCACCGGAGCGGGCAGCAGTGAAGCGTCGAAGGACGCGGCGATCCGCGCCGCGCGGAACGTCGGCTGCGCACCGAAGATCAGCGCGTACTCGGTGCCAAGGTGCTCCGCGTCGAACGGGAATTCGAGGGACCGCAGCGTGATCGGCGCTCCGATCAACCAGCCCGCGAACCGTTGCATGCCACCGACCATCGAAAACGCCACGAACGGATCGATGCGGGCGCCCGGGGGCAGGTCGCTGCTGAGGGTGACGACGCCGGCGTCGTCGGTTCGCAGCGTCCACGCGATGCCCGTGCTCACCGTGGACAGCTCCAGCATGCGAGCCAGCGCGGTGCGCAGATCGCGGGTGTGGATGATCGTCAGGCCGGCCAGCCGCAATGTCCCGCGAGGCATCGGCCGCGGCCCCAGGCCGAGCAATTCGTCGTCGGTGTCCGCCCACAAGGCCCGCACCACGCGGGTCGCCTGCTCCGGGGTCATCCGCGCCCGGTCCTCGGCGTACAGCTGCCAGTCCAGGCCCGCACTGCGCAGCGCGTGCTGTACATCGATGCCGCGCTTCACCAGCGACTCGACCGTCGCCCGGAAAAACCGCATCGGAATCGTGTACGCCACCTGGCTCCTTCAGCGTCGGAGGTTCGGACCGAACTGTACCTGCGCCGAGGATCGTTTCGGTCCCCCAAGAAGCCCGTCGCGGTCCTCGGTTCGAGCCGCCCGGGCTCCTAGCGTCGAAACCGCCGCTGGAACGGCGGCCGACAGAGAGGAACTGCCCGTGACACGTCGCGTATTCGTCATCGGCGTCGGCATGACGAAATTCGAGAAGCCGGGCCGCAGGCTGAACGACGACGGCAGCGTGTGGGACTACCCGGACATGGCCCGCGAATCCGGCTCCAACGCCCTCGCCGACGCGGGCATCGGCTACGACCAGGTGCAGCAGGCCTACGTCGGATACGTCTACGGCGAGTCCACCTCCGGGCAGCGCGCCGTCTACGAACTCGGGATGACCGGCATCCCGGTCGTCAACGTGAACAACAACTGCTCGACCGGCTCGACCGCCCTGTACCTGGCGGCGCAGGCGATCCGCGGCGGCTCGGCGGAGTGCGCGCTGGCGCTCGGTTTCGAGAAGATGCAGCCGGGTTCGCTCGGCTCCACTTTCGACGACCGCGAGCAGCCGATGGCCAACCACATGCAGGCGCTGGCCGAAATCTCCGAGGTGCTGTTCCCGCCCGCGCCGTGGATGTTCGGCGCGGCCGGTCGCGAGCACATGAAGGAGCACGGGACCACGCCCGAGCATTTCGCGCGGATCGGGTTCAAAAACCACCAGCACTCGGTCAACAACCCGTACTCGCAATTCCGCGACGAGTACACCATGGACGAGATCCTCGGCTCGCGGATGATCTACGACCCGCTCACCAAACTGCAGTGCTCGCCGACCTCGGACGGCTCCGGTGCGGCGATCGTGGCGAGCGAGGACTTCGTGGACCAGCACGGTCTCGCCGGCCAGGCGGTCGAGATCGTCGGCCAGGCGATGACCACCGACTTCCGGTCCACGTTCGACGGCACGGCCAAGAACATCATCGGCTACGACATGAATGTCCAAGCGGCCCGGCAGGTCTACGCG
The DNA here is from genome assembly GCF_039525725.1 of Amycolatopsis albidoflavus. NCBI lineage: Bacteria > Bacillati > Actinomycetota > Actinomycetes > Pseudonocardiales > Pseudonocardiaceae > Amycolatopsis > Amycolatopsis albidoflavus. The sequence goes on along the minus strand of NZ_BAAAHV010000016.1, from coordinate 190,972 downwards.
CAGGCGGGGCTGGGCGCGGAGGACTTCCAGGTCATCGAACTGCACGATTGCTTCTCCGCCAACGAGTTGCTGCTGTACGAGGCACTGGGGATGTGCGCGCCCGGCGAGGCCGGCCGTCTGCTCGACGACAACCAGACCACCTACGGCGGCAAGTGGGTCGTCAACCCGTCCGGCGGCCTGATCTCGAAAGGCCATCCGCTCGGCGCCACCGGGCTGGCGCAGTGCTCCGAGCTCACCTGGCAGCTGCGCGGCACCGCAGGCAAGCGCCAGGTCGACAACGTGACCGCCGCGCTGCAGCACAACATCGGCCTCGGCGGCGCTGCGGTCGTGACCGCCTACCAGCGCGCCGACCGCTGACCCTTTTCCCTGAACAGCACCGAATTCCAGGAGAACGAGCATGGGGCACATCGAAAAGTCCGCCACCCTCGCCGCGCCCGCCGAGAAGCTGATGGGCGTCATCACCGACCCGGCCACGTGGGGCGACTGGTTCACCATTCACGAGCGCTGGATGGTGGAGCCGCCCGCCGCGCTGACCGCCGGGGCCGCCCTGACCGCCAAGATCTTCATGCTGGGCATGGCCAACAAAATCGAATGGGTCGTCCAGGAGGTCTCCGACACCAGGGTGGTCCTGTCCGGCACCGGCATGGCGGGAGTGAAGGCGACGTTCTCCTTCGGGCTGACCCCGGCCGGCGACTCCACCGACGTGCAGGTCTCGGGCGAGTTCGAGGGCGCGCTGATCAAGGGTGCGCTGGGCAAGGCGGTCGAGAAGGACGGCGCCAAACAGCTGCAGGCCTCGCTGGACAAGCTCGCCGCCCTCGCCGGAGCCTGACATGGCCGACACGTACGAATTCGACCGCGACGGGCTGAACCTGTGGTCGGACCAGGAACGCTTCGAGGTCACCCGCGAACGGCTGGCCGAGTACGCCGCCGCCACCAACGACCCGATCCCGGCGCACCGCGCGGGCGACGTCGGCTCGCCGGTGTTCGCCGTCGTCCCGGCCTTCGACGCCCTGATGGCGCCCGCGGTCGACGTGGTGCCGATGGACATCTTCGGCCGGATCGCCCACGGCGAGCAGGACTTCCGCTTCCACCGCGCGATCAAGCCCGGCGACGTGCTGGTCTCCCAGGGCCGGGTCATCGGCTGGGAGACCAAATCGACCGGCTCGCTCGTGTACATCCACCTCGTCTGCCGCGACGAGGGCTCCGGCGAACTGGTCAACGAGCAGTACCTGTCCGGCTTTTTCCGGAATGTCGACGCAGGCGAGAAGGTGGGGGACGCGATTCCGGCGATCGCGCCCCACGCCGAGATCAAGCAGACCGCGCCGCTGGCGAAGGCCGCCCACCACGTCGACGACGACCAGACCTTCCGATACGCGCCCGCCTCCGGGGATCCGGTGCCGATCCACCTGGACGAGGAGGTCGCCAAGGACGCCGGGCTGCCCGGGATCATCGCCCACGGCCTGTGCACGATGGCGATGGCCGGGTGGGGGGTGCTCGCCGAGGTCGCGGACTCCGAGGTGGCGCGCGTCAAGCGATTCGCCGTCCGGTTCTCGAAGTTCGTGTTCCCCGGCGACGATTTGGAGACCCGCATCTGGAAGGCGGGCACCGAAAACGGCGTCACCGCTTATGCGTTCGAGACCGTGCGCGGAACCGATGTGGTTCTCAGCAACGGCATCGCCGAGATCGCGGACTGAGGACAGTCCTCGATTCCGCCGCCGCGGCGGCCAAGACAACGAAGGAGTACGCATGGGTACTTTGGAAGGCCGGGTCGCCGTCATCACCGGTGCCGGGCGCGGAATCGGCCGTGAGCACGCGCTGCTGTTCGCGCGGGAGGGCGCCGCGGTCGTGGTGAACGACCTCGGCGGCAGCAACAGCGGCGACGGGACCGACGCCGGACCGGCGCAGGAAGTGGTGAACGAGATCGCCGCCGCCGGCGGCCGCGCGGTCGCCAACACCGACAACGTCGCCGCTTGGGCGGGCGCGGAAGCTCTGGTCGCGCAGGCGATCTCGGAGTTCGGCGGGCTGGACATCGTGGTCAACAACGCGGGCATCCTGCGCGACGGCTTCATCCCCACCCTGTCCGAGTCCGACTGGGACGCAGTGGTCGGAGTGCACCTCAAGGGCCACTTCGCGGTCCTCCACCACGCCTCGGCGTACTGGAAGGCCGAATCCAAGGCCGGCCGGCAGCCGAACGCGGCCGTCGTCAACACCGCCTCGGCGTCCGGCCTCACCGTCCCGAACGCGGGCCAGGCCAACTACGGCGCGGCCAAGGCGGCGATCGCCGCGCTGACCCAGGTCGCGGCCGACGAACTGCAGCGCTACGGGGTGCGGGCCAACGCGATCGCCCCGATCGCCCGGACCCGGCTGACCCTGGCCACCCCGGGCATGGGCGCGCTGATGGCGGCCGAGGCCGCCGAAGCCGAGGCCGAAGGCGGCTTCGACGCGTTCAACCCGGCCAACATCTCGCCGCTGGTCGCCTACCTGGCGACGGAGAAGTGCCCGATCACCGGCAAGGTGTTCGCGGTGCAGGGCGGAGCGATCAGCGAACTCGCCGGCTGGCACGACGTGAAGACCATCGAAACCGACGAGGCGTGGGCGATCGACGACATCGCCGCCCGGCTCCCCTGAACCGCGAATTCCGGAGTAACGACGATGTTCGAATGGTCCGAGACCGACGAAATGATCCGCGAATCGGTCCGCGCATTCATCGAGAAAGAGATCCGTCCCCATCTCGACGAGCTGGAACACGGCGACCTGCCGCCCTACGACATCATGCGGAAGCTGTTCAGCCAGTTCGGCATCGATGCCATGGCCGGCGAAGCCGTGGACAAGATGCTGGCCAAACAGCAAGCGCAAGCCGACCGCGTCGCCGCGGGCGAACCGGCGCCGGAGAAGCCGGGCAAGAAGGCCGGAGCCAATCCGCTCGCGGCGCAGGGCAGCATGGCCGCGGTCGTGGTCAGCGAGCTGACCGGGGTGACGCTGGGCAGCGTCGCGGCCGTCGGGGTCAGCCTCGGCCTCGGCGCGGCGACCATCGCCTCGCGCGGCACGCTGGCGCAGAAACAGCGCTGGCTCAAAGACATCGTCACGCTGCGGAAGATCGCGGCGTGGGCGATCACCGAGCCCGACTCCGGCTCGGACGCCTTCGGCGGCATGAAGACCTACGTCAAGCGGGACGGCGACGGCTACCTCCTCAACGGGCAGAAGACGTTCATCACCAACGGGCCGTTCGCCGACACAATCGTCGTCTACGCCAAACTCGACGAAGGCGACGGTGCCGACAAGCGCGAACGCAAGGTGCTGACCTTCGTGCTCGACAAGGGAATGGAAGGCCTCACCCAAGGCAAGCCATTCAAAAAGATGGGCATGCACTCCTCGCCCACCGGCGAACTGTTCTTCGACAATGTGCGCCTGAGCAAAGATCGGCTGCTCGGCGAGACCGAGAACCACACCGGCGGCGACGGCCGCGAAAGCGCCCGGTCGAGCTTCACCGTCGAGCGAGTCGGCTGTGCGATTCTGTCGATGGGCATCATCAACGAGTGCCACCGCTTATGCGTCGACTACGCCAAGTCGCGCACGCTGTGGGGCCAGGAGATCGGCCGTTTCCAGCTGGTTCAGCTGAAGCTGGCCGAAATGGAAGTGGCCCGGCTCAACGTCGAGAACATGGTCTTCACCGCACTGGAGAGTTTCGCGGCGGGCAAGATGCCGACGCTGGCGCAGGCGTCGGCGATGAAGCTGTATTCGACCAGAGCGGCCACCGACGTCGCCATGGAAGCGGTGCAGTTGTTCGGCGGCAACGGTTACATGGCCGAGTACCGGGTCGAACAGCTGGCCCGGGACGCCAAGTCGCTGATGATCTACGCCGGCAGCAACGAGATCCAGGTGACCCACGTCGCCAAGGGCCTGCTGAGCGCTCGCTGACCGTCGCGTCCCGGCGGTCAGCGGGCAACCGCCTCCGGGGCGTTCCCGAGCAGATGATTGCGCACCGGGACCAGGAACTGCCGCGCGAAGTCCTCCGCCCCGCCGGGCGCGTCCAGGTCGGCCAGCGTGCTCGGGATCAGGATGTAGGTGTGGAACATCCGCGCGACGTGCTCGGCGAACAGCGAGCGGGTCTCGGCGGGCAGGTCCTCGGCGCCCATCGTGGACTCGACCAGGGTCCGGCCCAGCCGCAGCGCGTGGCTGTCCCCGAGAATCGCGGGATGCAGGATCTGCGGGTTGATCTCGAGGACGGTGCGCAGCGCCCGGTTGGCGCGCAACAGCCGGAAAGCGTGGGCGAACCCGAAAATCAGCCGGTCCTCGAGGTCGTCGTAGCGTTCGAGCACTTCCCGGACGTCGCCGAGAAACTGGGCCAGCTGGTCCTCGATCATCGCCGAAACGAGATTTTCGCGACCGGAGAAATGCAGGTACAGCGTGGCTCGCCCGACCTTCGCGGTGCGGGCGATCTCGTCCATCGACAATTTGCGGAGCCCAGTCCTGGCCGCCATGTCGACCGCCGCGTCGAGGATCCGCTGACGGGTTCCTGATCCGGCGGAGCCACTCGGAGTCTTCGGACGCGGTCTCATCCGGCACATCCTAACCTCGCCGCCGCCCGCGAGACGCGGCAGAACCCGGCGTCACATCGCGGTGTCGTTCTCCTCCTGCGCCCGCAGGAGATCGTCGCGGGCGCGGGACACCCGGGAACGCACCGTGCCGACCGGGCAGCCGCAGACCTCGGCCGCCTCCGCGTACGACAGGCCCAGGAATTGGGTCAGCACCAGGGCTTCCCGGCGATCCTCGTCCAGGGTGTCGAGCAGCAGGCCCAGTTCGATCAGATCTTCGAAGCCCGCTGTGCGCGTCCGGGCCGATTGTTCTTCGGCGGCGCGCTGCCAGTCGGCCGTCGTGGATTCGCGGGGGCGGACCGAGCGCGCGCGGATGCGGTCGACGACGACCCGGCGGGCGATGGACAGCAGCCACGTCCGCGACGACGACCGGCCCGCGAAGCGCGGCAGCGAGCCGAACGCGCGCAGGTAGGTTTCCTGGGTGAGGTCGTCCGCGTCGGCCGGGCTGGTGCGGTGGGCCAGGAAGCGCCACGCGTCGGCTTGCGTCGCGCGGACCCAGGCTTCCAAGGCGGCCTGGTCACCGCGGCCTGCGGCGAGGGCCAGCGCGGTGATCCGCTCGTCGTCGTTGTCGCGGCCGGTGGACACGGACGTCACGGTAGTCCATGCCGATCGGCGGCGGTTCCACGACCAGGTACCGGGAAAAATCGCCGAACCCGCCGGGAACTCGGGCGGGCATCCGAGCGACTATGACAGACGTGAGCTGTGAAATCTTCCGCGAAGCGCTGTCCGCGCGACTCGACGGCGAAGCGGGTCCGCTGCCCGAACCGCAGGTCGACCAGCACCTCGAGACCTGCGCGTCGTGCCGGAGCTGGTACGAGCGAAGCGCGGCGCTGCGGCGCACCCTGCTGGTCCGCAGCGCGCCCGAAGTGCCCGACCTCACCGACCGGATCCTCGCCCAAACCCCGGCCCCGCCGCGGGAAAAGTGGGGGCTGCGGGTCGCGCTGGGGCTGGTCGGGCTGGTCCAGTGCGGGCTCGCGTTCGCGCAACTGCTCGGCATGGACCACGCCCACGGCGGCGGTTTCATGGAAGGCCACCTCATCAACGAAAGCGCGGCCTGGAACCTCGCGGTCGGCGTCGGGCTGCTGTGGGCCGCGCTGCGCACCCGGGCGGCGGCCGGGCAGCTGCCGATGATCACCGGGTTCGTGATCGTCCTCGCCGTGCTGACGACCAGCGACCTGATCGGCGACCGGGTGACCGTCGCCCGGGTGCTGTCGCACGTCTTCCTCGTCGTCGGGCTGGCGCTGCTCTACGCGGTCCACCGCCAGCACCGGCTGCGGCACCAGCCTGGCCCGGACCTCGCCGACACCGCCGACGATCCGGACCAGACCACCGTGACGACGCACGGCGCGCTCGCCCTGGTCCGCCCGCACCCGAAGCGCGGCCGCGACTCCCAACGCCCGACCGGACGGCACCGCGCCGCCTGACGTCCGTCCCCGCTCGCGCGTATCCGGCCAAGCAGCTCACCCGGCCGGACACGCGCGAGCACGGGGTCTCGCAGCGCCGCGAATCGCACGCCACGCACTGCTCATCCGCAGCACGCGGCTCAGATCATCGCGACCGCCATCACCGCCATGCCCAAACTCATCACGCCCTCCATCGCCAGCCCGGCCTCCCGCCGTCCAGGCCGGGCGACCGTCCGGGCGTGATCGATCGCCCGGGCCAGCCACGCGACCCCGGCGACCAGAAAGACCACCGCCAGCACAGCCGCGACCACCACCACGTGCGCGGGCGCATTCCCGGTCATCGTCATGCCCGCGTCGCCCATGTCCATTCCGGCGTGCTCGCCGCCCATCGCCGTCGAGGACATCGTCATGCCCGCCATCGCCGACGGCATCACGAACGCCATCCACGCCATCCCGGCCATCATCAGCGCGTGGTGCGCTCCCGGCAGCCGTCCGTGCCCGATGCCGAGCGCCGCGCTCACCGCGAACCATCCGGCCGCCGTCGCGAACAACACGACCTGTGGCATCCGCGCGAAGGTCATCGTCGCCGGCCAAGCCATCGTGACCATCCCGGCGCACATCGCCGCGTGCAGCGCGTCCGCCACTCGCCCGCTGACGCCAGGCCGCCGCGCGCAGCGGTACAGGCAGAACGCCCCGGCCGCCGCGAACAGCAGCGTGAGGATCCACCGCAGACCCGCTTCGGCGATCATCGCGCGACCTCCCGGCGCAAGCCCAGCAGGCAGTCCACGGCCAGGAACCCCAGCAGCGACACTCCGAACACCGGCAGGAACCACCCCACGACCGCCGCCACGACCAGCACCGGAGCCAGCACTCGTCCGGGGATTCGCCGCCACGCCCCGCGCATCGGCAACCGGCCGAACCGGCCCTCGCCGCCCGCCGATCGCCCGGAGCGGCCCCGCAGCCACCACATCCGGTACCCCCAAGCCACAACACAAACCAGCGCCGCCCCCAGCACCGTCAGCACCACCTGGTTCGCGACCCCGAACAGCAGCCCCATGTGCGCGTCGATCCCCCACCGGCTCAGCTTCGCGGCGAGCGGATAGTCGGCGAATCTCAGCGTCCCCGTGATCGCGCCGGTACCGGGATCGACCGCCATCGAGTCCTGTTTGGACGGCCAGCCCCGCCCGGTCTGCTGCACCACGTAGCCGCTCCCGGAAGGCGGCCGGATCTCCACCGGGTCGGACAATCCGGCCCGCACGGTCGCGTCACGGACGGCCTGCCAGCCGACGTCTCCCGGAGTCCTGGAGGCAGCCGACGAAACCGACGGGGTCGTCCAGTCCAAAGAGGACCGCAGATCGGTGATGTTCGCGCCCGCGTGCAGCGACCACGTCAGCCCAGTGGCGGAAAGAAACAGCAGCCCCGCGGCGATCCACAGCCCCGCCGAGCCGTGCCAGGAACGCAGCCGCCGCCGTCCGGGCTTGCCGCCGGAAGGCAGCAGCACGGCCCGCAAGCGCCGACGCCGGCCAAGCCACAAAGCCAGCCCGGCAAGGGTGATCACCCACAACCAACTCGCCGCGAGCTCGCTGTACAACCGGCCGAAATCGCCGAGATGAAGGTTGCGGTGCAGGGTGTCGATCCAGCCGCGGACCGGCATCGCCTGGCCCGAACCGTAGGTCTCCAGCGCGCCCCGGACCTCGCCGTCGTGCGGGTTGACGAACACTGTGTACCGATAGCTCGGAGCCAGGCCCGGACGGTCGAAGATCACCTGGGTGGAGTCGGTCGCGGACGGCGCCGGGCGGACGCCGATCACCTTCCCGTCCGGCACCTGACCGCGTGCGACAAGAACCTGCTGGTCCAGCGACACCGCGCCAGCGGCGGCCGGGACATGCAACTCCTGCGAGTAGACAGCCTGCTCCAGCTGCGGCGTCCACGCGTACGCGATCCCGGTCAGCGCGGCGACCAGCAGGAACGGGCCGACGAACACTCCCGCGTAGAAGTGCAGCCGCAACACCAGCGGACGCAGCGCCGCCCATCCGGTCGCCGGTTCTCGTTCGATGCGTGGCGCGTCGTCTGTGCCGATGGCCATCCTGCTCCCTTCGCGTGGTCCGCCTCCTGAGGAGTCGGGCGAGCGGGGCAGTCGGTTCCCGGCGTCCGCGAACACCCATTCGGGTGTCCCGCGCGGACCGGCCATTGCTTCTGGCACTGGGTGACAGTAATCTCGCCGTCACATTCGACACCAAGTGTCAAATATCGCCGAGCGGGACAAGGGAGTCACGATGAGCGAGACGACAGCCGCAGCCGAGACGCAGGCCGAAGAGGTCGTAGCCGACGAATTGCTCGTCGAGGAGGTCTCGATCGACGGAATGTGCGGTGTCTACTGACCGCGACGCCGCGGCGTTCGATCTGGACGGTGCTTGGGAACTGGACAGCCGGGTCTCCATCCGGCCGGAGCGGTTCGGCGCGCTGCTGTACCACTTCGGCACCCGCCGGCTGTCCTTTCTCAAGAGCCGCACCATGCTCGCCGCGGTGCAGGCGCTGACCGACCACCCCTCCGCCCGCGCGGCGTGTGCGCAGGCCGGGGTCGCGCAGGCGGAACTGCCCCGCTACCGCGCCGCCCTCGCCGCGCTCGCGGCGTCGGACATGATCCATCCGAGGAGCGTGTGATGCCGCTTGTCGACGAATTCCAGTTCGGGCTCGACGCGCCGATCTGCCTCACCTGGGAACTCACCTACGCCTGCAACCTTTCCTGCGTGCACTGCCTTTCCTCGTCCGGCCGCCGCGACCCGCGCGAGCTGAGCACCGCCGAATGCAAGGCGCTGATCGACGAATTCGAGCGCATGCAGGTGTTCTACGTGAACATCGGCGGCGGCGAACCGACCGTCCGGCCCGATTTCTGGGAGCTGGTCGACTACGCGACCGAGCACCACGTCGGCGTCAAGTTCTCCACCAACGGCATCAAGATCACCGAGGACGTCGCGAAACGGCTCGCCGGCAGCGATTACGTCGACGTCCAGATCTCCCTCGACGGCGCCACCGAGGAGGTCAACGACCACGTCCGCGGCCCCGGCTCCTACCGCACCGCCGTCCGGGCGATGGAGAACCTTTCCGCCGCGGGGTTCGGGAACTTCAAGATTTCTGTCGTGGTGACCCGGCAGAATGCGGGGCAGCTCGACGACTTCAAAGCGATTGCCGACCGCTACGGCGCCCAGCTGCGGCTCACCCGGCTCCGCCCGTCCGGCCGCGGCGCGGACGTCTGGGACGAGCTGCACCCCACCGCGCAGCAGCAACGGGAGCTGTACGAGTGGCTGGTCGAGTACGGCGAAAACGTGCTCACCGGCGATTCGTTCTTCCACCTGGCGGGCTACGGCGACGGCGGCCTGCCCGGGCTCAACCTGTGCGGGGCGGGCCGGGTGGTGTGCCTGGTCGACCCGGTCGGCGACGTCTACGCGTGCCCGTTCGCCATCCACGACACCTTCCTCGCCGGGAACATCCGGGGCGAGGGCGGATTCACCGGCGTGTGGCGGGAATCCGAGCTGTTCGCCGAGCTGCGCAGCCCGCAGAGCGGCGGGGCCTGCACGTCGTGTTCGGCGTTCGACGCCTGCCGCGGCGGGTGCATGGCGGCGAAGTTCTTCACCGGGCTGCCGCTCGACGGCCCGGACCCGGAATGCGTGCGCGGCCACGGCGAACGCGCGCTGGCCGGAGTCGCCGCGGGCAGCGCGCCGAAACCGTCGCTGGACCACTCGCACCGCACACGCAAGCGCGAACCCGTGCCGGTGACCATCGGCATGCGCCGTCCGCCGGATCGGGCCTGCGACGAAAATCCGCTCGCCGGCTTCGCACCGGGGCCGGGTCGCTGAGATGCGCCTGGCCGACCTGTCGTCGCCGGACGTCGCCGAACAGGCGGCGTCCGGCGCGATCCTCGCCGTGCCGCTCGGGGCCACCGAGCAGCACGGCCCGCACCTGCCGTTGAGCACGGACACCGACATCGCGACGGCCTTGTGCGACCGGCTCGCGGAGGAACGTCCGGACGTGCTGGTCGCGCCCGCGGTGCCGTACGGGTCGAGCGGCGAGCACGCCGGGTTCGCCGGAACGCTGTCGATCGGGCAGGCGGCCACGGAACTCCTGCTCATCGAACTGGGCCGCTCAGCCTGCGAAACGTTCCGGCGGCTGCTTTTCGTGTCCGCGCACGGAGGAAACGCGGCCTCGGTGACCCGCGCGGTCGCGACTCTGCGCACCGAGTCGCGGGATGTCTCGATGTTCGAGCCGCGCTGGCAAGGCGACCCGCATGCCGGGCGGCCGGAAACCGCTCTGCAGCTGGCACTTCGGCCGGAGGCAGTGCAGATGGAGAAAGCAGTACCGGGCGACAGTCGTCCGCTGGGCGAGTTGCTTCCAGTGCTGCGCAAGGGCGGCGTGCGAGTGGTGACCGACACCGGAATCCTCGGCGATCCCACCGGAGCCACCGCGGACGAAGGCCGGGACCTCCTCGACGTCCTCACCGCGCAATTGCGCGCACACGTGCGCGACTGGACTTCCGTGGTGACGCCGTGAAAGTCGCCCTCGTGACCGGCGCGGCGCGCGGCATCGGCGCGGCGACCGCGGTGAAGCTGGCCGAACAGGGCTGGGCAGTGCTCGCGGTCGACGCCGCCGAAGACAACCCCGCCCTCCCCTACCCGATGGGCACCGCCGAAGAACTGTCCACAGTGGTCGACACGATCCGGGAAAACGGCGGTACGGCGGAGGAATTTCGCGCAGACGTCCGCGACCGCGCTCGACTGGCCGCAGCCGTCGCGGAAGCAGAACAACGTTGGGGCGGACTCGATGCGGCTATCGCGGCAGCAGGAGTGATCGCAGGCGGCGTACCGCTGTGGGAAATGCCGCCGGAGCAGGAAGACGCCGTCCTCGACGTCAACCTTCGCGGTGTCCTCAACCTTGCCCACACGGCGATTCCCGCTATGCTGCGCCGTCCGAAACCGCGCTCCGGACGGTTCCTGGCCGTCGCGTCCGCCGCCGCGACACGCGGGCTGCCGACGCTCGCCGCGTACTGCGCGGCGAAAGCCGGAGTCGCCGGGTTGATCCGCGCGCTGGGCACGGAATTGGGCGACTCCGGCGTCACCGCGAACGCCGTCAGCCCGGGATCGACCGACACGCCGATCCTCGCCGAGAGCGCCCGGCTGTACGACCTTCCGACGGCGCAAACGTTTGCCGCGCAACAACCTCAGCAGCGGCTGCTCGATCCCGCCGAAGTCGCCGCTGTCCTGGCCTTCCTCGCCGGGCCGGAAAGCAGCGCGATGACCGGCGCGGTCGTCCCGGTGGACGGAGGGCTGGCGCTGTGACCACTCCGCTGCCCGCCGGATTTCGCCTCGCCGTCGACCCGAGCGTCAAACAGCTCTCCGACAGCCTCCTCTTCGGCGGCTCCCCCGCCCGCGTATTGCGCCTGACCAAAGCCGGACGAACCGCGTGGGCTCGCCTGGCGGGCCACCCCGTCGAGACTGCCGCGGAAGGCGTCCTAGCCCGGCTGCTCACCGACGCCGGGTTCGCTCACCCGTTGCCACCGGCCAAAACCGCCGAGGTCACCGTCGTCATTCCGGTGCGCGACCGCGCCGAACTGCTCGGCCGCTGCCTCTCCGGACTCGATGGCCGATACCCCGCGCTGGTCGTCGACGACGGATCCGCCGATCCCGCCGCCATCGCCGCGGCAGCCTCCGCGCACGGCGCGAAACTCGTCCGCCGCGACGTCAACGGCGGCCCTGGAGCAGCACGAAACACCGCGCTGGAGCACGTTTCCACCGACCTGATCGCCTTCCTGGACAGCGATTGCGTCCCCTCGCCGGACTGGATCGACCAGCTGGCCGGGCATTTCGCCGACCCGCTCGTCGCCGCTGTCGCGCCGCGCGTACGTCCGCTCGCTCCCGACACGTGGGCTGGCCGCTACACCCGCGCCGCCAGCAGCCTCGACCTGGGCGCTGCTGCCGCCCGCGTCGCACCTGGCACACGACTGTCCTATGTGCCCACTGCCGCGCTGCTGGTTCGCCGGTCCGCAGTGGAATCCGTCGCCCTCGACGGTGCGGTTTTCGACCCGGCGATGCGCGTCGGCGAAGACGTCGACCTCGGCTGGCGACTCCACGACGCTGGCTTCCGGATCCGCTACGACCCGTCCGCGCACGTCGACCACCACGAGCCGACCGCCTGGCGTACGTTGCTCCGCCGTCGCGCCAGTTACGGCACTTCCGCCGCGCCGTTAGCTCTGCGTCGCCCGGCCGCGATGGCCCCGCTCGTCCTGCACCCGTGGCCGACGCTGACCGTCGCCGCGCTTCTGGCCCGCCGTCCGCTTCCGGCTGCCGCCGCCTTCGCGGGCGCCGTGCTGACTATGGCCCGCGTACTACGCCGCAGCGACGTGCCGACAGGCGGTGTCGTGCGCGCGATGGGCACAGCGGTCGGTCAAACCTGGCTCGGCTTAGGCCGCTACAGCACGCAATTCACCGCTCCCCTGCTCGCCGCGCTTTTGGTGCCTGGCGGTCGAAAGCGCTGGGGACGACGGGCTGCGATCGCGTCGCTGCTCGCCGGACCGCCGCTGACCGCCTGGCTGCGGCAACGACCCGACCTAGACCCGCTCCGCTACACCACCGGCGCGATCGCCGACGACCTCGCGTACGGCGCCGGGGTGTGGGCGGGCTGTCTCGACAACCGGACCGCGGTCCCGCTGCGGCCGCGCATCACCTGGCGCCCTCTGCGCGTCGACCCGAAGGGAAAACGATGAGCACCACCTGGTTCGAATCCGTCGCCGAAGCACAGCGGCGGGCGAAGAAGCGCCTGCCCGCATCCGTCTACTCGGCGCTGATCGCCGGTTCGGAAAAAGGGCTGACGCTGCAAGACAATCTGGCCGCGTACGACGAACTGCGCTTCGCCCCGCGCACCGCCGGACTGCCCGGCGAACGCGACCTGAGCACGAACGTCCTCGGCCGGGACGTCGCGCTGCCGGTGCTGATTTCGCCCACCGGAGTGCAGGCAGTGCATCCCGACGGCGAGGTCGCGGTCGCCCGCGCCGCCGCCGCGCGCGGGACGTCGATGGGGCTGTCGTCCTTCGCCAGCAAGCCGGTCGAGGAAGTGGTGGCGGCCAACCCCAATACGTACTTCCAGGTGTACTGGACCGGCAGCCGCGACGACATCCTCCGCCGGCTGGACCGGGCTCGTTCCGCGGGGGCGGTCGGGATCATCCTGACGCTCGACTGGTCGTTCTCGCACAGCCGCGATTGGGGCAGCCCGCACATCCCGGACAAGCTGACGCTGCGCGAACTGATCCGGTTCGCGCCCGAGGGCATGATGCATCCGCGGTGGCTGCTCGCCTACGCACGGACCAAGAAACTGCCCGACCTCAGCGTCCCGAACATGGCCGAGCCCGGGACGCCGGTGCCGTCGTTCTTCGGCGCGTACGGCCAGTGGATGCAGACCGCGCCGCCGAGCTGGGAAGACGTGAGCTGGCTGCGGAAACAGTGGGACGGGCCGTTCCTGCTGAAGGGCGTGTACCGCGTCGACGAGGCGCGCCGCGCGGTGGACGCCGGGGTCAGCGCGATCTCGGTGTCCAACCACGGCGGCAACAACCTCGACGGCACTCCCGCCACGATCCGCGCGCTGCCCGCGGTCGCGGAAGCGGTGGGAAGCGAAGTGGAAGTGCTGCTGGACGGCGGAATCCGCCGCGGCAGCGATGTCGTAAAGGCGCTCGCCCTAGGGGCGCGCGCGGTCCTGATCGGGCGGGCATACCTGTGGGGCCTCGCGGCGGGCGGGCAGGCCGGGGTGGAGAACGTGCTGGACGTGCTGCGCAACGGCATCGACTCGACACTGCTCGCGTTGGGGCATCGCAGCGTGCACGACCTGAGCCGGGACGACCTGATCGTCCCGGAGGGCTTCGAACGCCGGATCGGCGGTTGATCGGTTTGTCCGTGAGGGGAACCTTGAGGGACTCTGATTCCCTCAGGGTTCCCCTCACGGACAGTCTTCGGGCGCAACTCGCCTTCATCGCGGCGCGGCGTTGGGCGTGAAGCCCTTACGCCGCAGAGACTTTCGCTATCGGCCGCGCGGTGCCGGGTTCTGCTGGAACTGCCCCTGCCAGCTGGCTTGGGCACCGGTGTCGCCGATCCGCACGATGTCGTAAACCGCTGCCCCGGCAGCCAGGATCGACAGCACGATCAACGTCACGCTGACTGCCTTCGAGGCAGGCGCAAGAAACACTCGGCGGTTCGCCGCAGCCGCGCTCGCGCTGCCGCCACGCACGGCGGGGGCCGCCTGACGCGCACCAGCCGCAGCCGTGCCAGACGCAGCGGCCTCGGGCGACGCCACCACGGAACCGCTAGACACTGCAGCATCAGCGTCCGCCCCGGCACTCCCAGGCACACCGACATCACCGCGCGCCGATGTCGCGCCGCCCTCGCCGGCCGCTCCCGCAGCAGCAGCGCCCACGCCGGGCGCGCCCGCAGCGGCGGCGCCGCCCGCCACCGCAGCACCCGCGTCCGCCGCCGCAGCACCAGCCTCTCGCTGTCGCCACCACAGCGCCAAAGCCAGCACCGCCACCGGGATCGCCGCCCAGATCGCCGTGTCGCCGATTTCCGTGTGCGCCCGGACCAGCGGCGTCCGCGCCACGCGCCGTTCCAGCCACTCGCCCGCATTCGTCGTTATCGGCACCAGAATAACCACCAGCACCGACAAAATCGCGTTCGCGCCGGCCAGCCGCCTCCGCACCGAAGGCAGGCAAGCGGTCAGCACCAGCACCAGCGCCGACAACGGCAGCAGCACGACAATCGCGTGCACGAGCAGAATATGAGCGGGCAACCCGTTGACCGTCGTCATGCAGCCTTTCCCATCACCGAACCACAATCGGCCACAACTCTGGCCGAGTCCCGTTAGCCCCGGGCAAGATCAAGGTGTGAATCAGGTAAGAGCCACCGTGAAGCCGACCACCGCACCGCCCCCGTCGCGCGGTCCGGCGAACGCCTCGCCGCCGTGCGAGAGCGCGACTTCCCGCACGATCGACAGCCCCAGCCCCGACCCGGGCAGGGACCGCGCGCCCGCCGCTCGGTAGAACCGGTCGAAAACCCGGTCGGCGTCCTCGATCCCCGGCCCGCGGTCCAGCACCTCGACCCGTCCGTCCCGCACGCGCAGCTCCACCGGTCCGGAGCTGAATTTCACCGCGTTCTCCAGCAGGTTCGCCATCGCCCGCTCCAACGCCTTCGCCCGGCCGGGGACCGTCGTGCCATCGGCGTCCACAGCAATCGCCCGACCGGACCGCCGACGCACTCGTGCGGCAGCCCGCTCCGCCGGCTCGCGCAGTTCGACCGTCTGCAGCGGCTCGTCGTCGTACTGTCCGGTCGCCAATTCCACCAGCTCCGTGACCAGGTGCGTCAGCTCGCGCGTCTCGCCGTCGACGTCCGCGAGCAGCCGGTTCCGCGCGTCCGGCGACAATTCCTCGAACCGCCGCAACACGCTCGCGTTGGTGCGCAGGCTGGTCAACGGAGTACGCAGCTCGTGCGCGGCGTCCTGGACCAGCCGTTCCTGATCATCGCGGGCACGGGCGAGCCGGCCGAGCATACCGGCGAACGAGGCGGACAGCCGGCCGACCTCGTCGCGACCGCCGTCCGGGACGCCGAGCCCTGGCCTGCTTCCCGCGCTCACCTCCTCGGTCAGCCGGGTGAGCCGGACGAGGCGCCGGGTGATCTGCCGCGCCAGCAGCCAGCCCGCGAGCGCCGCCCCGGCCAGCACCGCGAGGCTGACCCAGGTCATCCGTTCGGCGAGGTCGCCGAGGACGTGCCGGGTTTCGTCCACGTCGATGCCGAGCTGCAGCGACCCGCGCCCGGAGCCGAGCGCGACAGTGAGCACACGGTAGTCGTCCGGACCTACAGTCGCGTCCGCATAGCGAGTGCCGACAACAAGCTCCCGATCAGCGGCAGTGACCGGCAGCGCGACCGGCCGTCCGCCGACCCGACGCACAGTCCCGTCCGGCGCGATCGACTGCGCGACCATCGGCTGAGCTTCGTCGTGGTCGTCGTCCCCCGGACCGCGCGTGAGAGTGCTCGGCGCGAGCAGCTGCACCGCGCCCGCCGACACCTGCGACGCCGTGCTCAACAGCGAACGGTCGAGTTCCGCGCTGATCCGCTGGGAAGCCGTGTGATAGCCCAGCACGCCCACGAGAATCGCCGCGCCGCCGCCGACCGCGGCGAACGCGATCGCCAGCTTCCCGCGCAGATTCATGCCGGCCGCACCACATAACCGACGCCGCGCACGGTGTGGATCAGCTCGTCCGCCCCGGCGCTCTCCAGTTTCCGCCGCAGGTATCCGATGTAGACCGCCAGATTCTTCGACTCCGGACCGAATTCGTACCCCCAGATCCGCTGGTGGATCGTGTCGCGGCCGAGCACGATCCCGGCATTGCGCACCAGCAGCTCCAGCAGGTCGAATTCGGTCTTGGACAACGCCACCTCGGTGTCCTGCCACCACACCCGGCGCGCGCCGGCGTCGACCGCCAGCCCGCCCAGCCGCACGACGCGCTGGGCCTGCTCGCCCGGATCCGCGCTCCGCCGCAGCAGTGCGCGCAACCGGGCGAGCAGTTCGTCCAGTTCGAACGGTTTCGGCAGGTAGTCGTCAGCCCCCGCGTCCAATCCGGCGACCCGGTCGGCGGTCTCGACCCGCGCGGTCAGCATGAGCACCGGGGTGCGGTCGCCGCCCGCGCGCAGCACGCGGCACACGCCGAGGCCGTCGACGCCGGGCATCATCACGTCGACGATCAGGACGTCGAACTCCTCGCTCCGCGCGATCGCGAGCGCCTCGACGCCGTCGGCGACCTCGCTGACCCGGTAGCCCTCCAATTCGAGCGCGCGGACCAGCGATTCCCGGATCGCCCGGTCGTCGTCGGCCAGCAGAACGCGGTTCGCCATGCCGCCATCATGCCTCCCGGGCGCCCGCGGTCACGGGAGCGGACGCGTCCCCGGCACCACCCATTCGCGGTCCACCCGCCCGTCGACCGCGACCAGCACCGCGAGTCCGCCGCGCGCGCCGTCCGACCAGGTGCCGGCGACGGTTTGCCGCACCGGATCGAGCACCAGTTCGCCGTGCCACGGGTGCGCATCCGTTGCCAGGGCACGCAATCCGTCGCGGTCCAGGTCGCCTTTGCCCGGTCCGTCCGGCAGCGACGACCGGCCGTCCGGCGAGGGAATTGTCCAGTTCCGCGCGACTTTCCCGCCGGAGAGGACACACAGGTCGGCTCCGGTGATGACCACGCCGTCGCGGCGGGTGACGTCCCAGGTGAAGGCGAGCCGTTCGGTTCCGTCGATCACGAAAGTGCGCGGGACGAACACATTCCCGACGTCGCGCTGGTACTTCGCGATGAACGCCTCGGCGTCCGCGGGGCCGATCAGCGGGTCGAGGCCGGGTTTCGTGCCGGACCATTGGCGGCCGTCGGCGGTGAGCAGCCGGTGCGCGAGCGAGGCGTCCTCGTTCCACATGCGACACCAGAGGGCGGGGATTTCTTCGGGGTTCAGTTCTTTCGGCATGCGACGACGATCGCGGGCCACGGCGACACCGTCATGTCGGTGTTTCCGCGCCGCGTGGCGCAGGTCACTCGCCGAGCGGACGGGCGGAGATCCGCGCGAGTTCGGCGTCGAGGTCGACCTCGCGGCGCACGACGCGGTCGCCGGTGAGCTCGATGGCACGGATCCGGTCCAGCAGGAAACCGCGGACCGCGTCGCGCAGGCGGCACCAGCCGAGCACATACCAGCCCGCCGGGCCCCACAACAGCCCCAGCGGCTCGACGTCGCGTTCCGTCTCCTGGCCTTTTGCGTCCACATAGGACAGCCGAAGGACGCGCCGGGCAGCGAGCGCGGTGAGGATCAGTCCGCTATGGACGGCAGGCGGTTCGGGCTCGCCGACCCGGTGCAGCCGCGCGGCGAGGTGCTGTTCGGCGTCGCGGACGTCGGAGGGCAGCCGCGCGAGCACCTTGCGGGCCGCCGACTCCGCCGCGCCCGCGAACGGCGAACCAGCGGCGGAGCGCAGCGCGACGGTGATCGCGATGGCTTCCTCCGGGGTGAGGGTGAGCGGCGGCAGGGTCCGCTCGCGGTCGAGACCGTAACCGCCGGTCCGCCCGGTCTCGGTCCAGATCGGCACGCCGGTCTCGCGCAGCGCACCGAGGTCGCGCTCGATCGTGCGCACGCTGACCTCGAACCGGGCCGCGAGCCACGCCGCGGTCCGGGTGCGCGGCGCGACCGCCCGGAGCTCCTCGACAAGCGCGTACAGCCGGTCCGTGCGATTCACCCGGCCAGCCTACGGACCAGCGCTTCCTCACCCGATCGGGTGGCTTTGCGGGCGACCGCCGTCACGAGGGAGCACCTCCGCTGTTCCGTTCGCGGGAGCCGCAACCGGCTCCGGTCCGTGCTGTGGAGGGCGGCGGACTGGCGCGGTCCCCTCGTTCGTCGGGGGACGAGGGGGCCACCGGGAGCGGGTCGGCGCAGGGGGCCGGCCCGTTCCCGGTCCGGCGGGGACACTTGACTCTCACACCGTGTCAGAGCGTGTGCTGAGGAGGTCATGTTCACCATCGGAGAATTCGCCCGCCACGGCCGGGTTTCGGTCCGCATGCTGCGCCATTACGACACGCTCGGCCTGCTCCGGCCCGCCGAGGTAAACCCGCACACCGGCTACCGGCGCTACACCGCCGGGCAGCTCGCCGCGCTGAACCGGATCGTCGCGCTCAAAGACCTCGGTTTCGGGCTCGGCGAGGTCGCCGCGCTGCTGGCCGAGCAGGTCACGCCCGAGCAGGTCCTCGGAATGCTGACGCTGCGCCGGGCCGAGCTGGCCGAACGGGTCGCCGCCGACCGGCTCCGGCTGGCCGAGGTCGAGGCGAGACTCCGCGCGCTGGAAAGCGAGCACACCATGCCGGACACCGAGATCATCGTCAAAGACATCCCCGCGACGCGCGTCGTGCGGCTCACCGCGACCGTCGAAAGCTTCTCCCCCGAGGCCATCAGCCCGGTCCTGCGCCCGCTGTGCGCGGAACTCGGCCAGCGGCTCGAAGGATCCGACGCCGCCCCGGCCGGACCGCTGACCTGCTACTACGAAAAGCCCGCCAGCGAGGACGACCCGGTCGTCGTCCACGCCGCGCTGCCGATCTCCGGTGCGGTCGCCGCGCCGAACGGCCTCGAGGTGGCCGAACTGCCCGCCGCCCGCGCCGCGACGCTCGTCCACCGCGGCCCGGCGAGCGGATTCCTCTCCGGTTACCAGCAGCTCGCCCGGTGGACCGACGAGCACGGCTTCCGCGCGGACGGCTTCCCGTGCGAGGTCTACCTGCACACCTCCGGCGACGAACGCGAATGGGTCACCGAACTGCGCGAGCCCTTCGTCGAGCAACCGCGCTGACCGGCCAAGACCCGACCTTCGACGGTTGCGCCGCCGCCCGCTGAAGAGGCGAATGGGTGGGGACGACCCGAGGAGGACGCAGGTGTTCTCGACAGGTCCCGGCACCCAGCCGGACCGGCTCGCCGACGCGCTGGCGGACGGGCCGTTCAGCCGCGCCCTGACGCTGGCCATCGACCGCAGCGGGCTCGGTCTCGACCGGCTGCGCGACCGGCTCGCCGCGGCGGGCGCGGCGGTCAGCACCACGACGCTCAGCTACTGGCGGACCGGCCGCACCGTGCCCGCCCGCGCCCGCTCGCGCGTCGCGGTGCGGATCCTCGAGGGCGTACTCGAACTGCCGCCGGGCTCGCTGACCGGGCTGATCGAGCGCGATCCGGAGCCGCCGCCGGTTCCCGTCGTACGCTGGGAACGGCTGTGGGGACGGCGGAACGCGGTGCTGCGGGTGCTGAACTCGTTCGAGACGGCATACCGGACGTCGCTGGTGGTCGTCAGCCTCCACGAGGCCGTGCACGTGGGCCCGGACCGGCGGCTGCACCGGCTGGAAGTGCGCGAGGTGCTGCGCGCGACGGAGGACGACACGCACATCCGGCTGGTCACCGCGCACGGCGTCGGCCCCGGCAGCCCGCCGAAGCTGGTGCGCACCCGCTACTGCTCGCCCGGGCGCACGGAAACCCTCGACGAGGAGGGGTTCACGGTGGCCGAACTCGTCCTCGGCCGCGGACTGGACCGGGGCGAGACCGCGATCGCCGAGTACGAGTTCGAGTTCACCGACGACCGCCCGGACTTCTCCTACGAGCGCCGGTTCCGCAACGCCGTGCACGAGCACGTGCTGGAACTGCATTTCGCGCCCGGTTTCGAACCGCGGGCCTGCCACGCCTACCGGCTCGACTCCCCCGCCGGGCCGGAGACGACGGTCGCCGAACTGCCGATCACCCAGGGCCTTCCCGCGCACGTCGTGTCCGCCGCGGTCACTCCGGGGATCCTCGGCCTGCGCTGGCACTGGGACGCGCCATGATGGACGCATGGAATCGACGCGGATCGACCGCTGGCTCTGGGCGGTCCGGCTGACCAAGACGCGCGCCGACGCCGCCGCTGCCTGCCGCGGCGGGCACGTGCGCGTGAACGACCGCCCGGCGAAACCCGCGACGACGGTGGTTCCCGGCGACGAGGTGCGCGCCCGGATCGGGACGACGACCCGCGTGGTCGAGGTCGTGGAAGTGATCCAGAAGCGCGTCGGCGCCGCGGTCGCGGCCACCTGCCTGATCGACCGCACGCCGAAGCCGCCGCCGGAAGCCGCGATCCCGGTCGCCCGGCGCGAGCGCGGCGCGGGACGGCCGACGAAGCGGGAACGCCGGGTGCTGGACGAATTCCGCCGTCAGCAGGGCTCGGAAGCGCCCTGATCAGGCGTCGGATTTCTCCCGCGACCCTCGTCCCCAGTGGATGTGCTGTTCGTCCCGGATCCGCTCCACTGCCTCCGGATAGTGCAGTTCGAAAGCAGGCCGTTCGGAGCGGATCCGGGGCAGTTCGGTGAAATTGTGCCGCGGCGGCGGGCATGAAGTGGCCCATTCCAGGGAATTGCCGAAGCCCCACGGATCGTCCACGTCGACCCGCTCGCCGTACCGGTAGCTCTTCACCACATTCCAGATGAACGGCAGCACCGAGGCGCCGAGAATGAACGCGCCGATCGTGGAAATGGTGTTCAGCAAGGTGAATCCGTCACTGCGCAGGTAGTCCGCGTACCGCCGCGGCATCCCTTCCGCGCCGAGCCAGTGCTGCACCAGGAACGTCGTGTGGAAGCCGATGAACGTGGTCCAGAAGTGCCATTTCGCGAGCGATTCGTCGAGCATCCGCCCGGTCATCTTCGGGAACCAGAAGTAGATCCCGGCGAACGTGGCGAACACGATCGTGCCGAACAGCACGTAGTGGAAGTGCGCGACCACGAAATAGGTGTCGGTGATGTGGAAGTCCAGCGCGGGCGCGGCCAGCAGCACGCCGGTCAGCCCGCCGAGCAGGAACGTGACCAGGAATCCGACCGACCACAGCATCGGCGATTCGAACGACAGCGTGCCTTTCCACATCGTGCCGATCCAGTTGAAGAACTTCAGCCCGGTCGGCACCGCGATCAGGAACGTCATGATCGAGAAGAACGGCAGCAGCACCGATCCGGTCGCGTACATGTGGTGCGCCCAGACCGTCGCGGACAGCCCGGTGATGCCGATCGTCGCGAACACCATCAGCCGGTAGCCGTAAAGCGGTTTCCGGCTGAACACCGGAATGATCTCGGTGACGATCCCGAAATACGGCAGCGCGACGATGTACACCTCGGGATGGCCGAAGAACCAGAACAGGTGCTGCCAGAGGATCGCGCCGCCGTTGGCGGGATCGAAAACGTGCGCGCCGAGCCTCCGGTCGGCCTCCAGCGCGAACAGCGCGGCGGTGAGGATCGGGAACGCGATCAGCACGAGAATCCCGGTGAACAGGATGTTCCAGGTGAAAAGCGGCATCCGGAACATGGTCATTCCCGGCGCGCGCAGGCACAGGATCGTGGTGGTCATGTTGACCGCGCCGAGAATGGTGCCGAGACCGGACACGATGAGGCCCATGATCCACAGGTCCCCGCCGGTGCCGGGACTGTGCACGGCGTCCGACAGCGGCGTGTAGGCGGTCCAGCCGAAATCCGGGGCGCCGGCCGGCGTGAGGAACGCGCTCAGCACGATCAATCCGCCGAAAAGGTACAGCCAGTAGGAAAACGCGTTCAACCGGGGGAACGCCACGTCCGGCGAACCGATCTGCAGCGGAAGCACGAAATTGGCGAATCCGAACACGTTCGGCGTCGCGTACAGCAGCAGCATGATCGTGCCGTGCATGGTGAACAGCTGGTTGTACTGCTCCTGCGACAGGAATTGCAGCCCCGGCTGGGCCAGTTCGCCGCGCATCAGCAGCGCCATCGCGCCGCCGACGAGGAAGAAGGCGAACGACGTGCCGAGGTAGAGCAGCCCGATCTGCTTGTGGTCGGTGGTGCGCAGGATGCCCAGCAGCACCGAGCCCTTTTTGCCTCGCGGGCGCGCCTCGGCGATCACCACTGGCCGCGGCTTCAGCTGCGTCATGACCGACCTCCCGCACCCGGCGATCGCCGGGCAGCCGAAAGCAGCCCGGCCTCACGCGGGCCGGGTAACCGGCCGCCGCCCGCGGCAAACCCCTTTTTTCAGCGGGACGGCAATTGCCCGTTCGCCAGCGCCGCGCCGAACACGACCGCCGCGCCGATCACCAGGAACACCGCCCCGGCCGCGGGGGCGGACGCCCACCACACCACGCCCGAAGCGGCCACCAGCCAGGCGCCGACGAGTGCCTCCTTCCGGACCGGCGGCGCCGCCTTGAGCACGCGCAATCCCGCGCCGCCCAAGGCGAGCACGCCGATCGCCAGCACCGTCAGCACTGGCCAGTACATCTCCTCACTCCCGGAACTCGCCGCTGTGCCTGCGGTAGGCGACAGTCACCGAGATGACGGCGAAAATCGCCAGCAGCACGCCGACGATCAGCGAATTCGTGCGGATCGCGTCGCGATGCCCGTCGACCGGGTAGCCGAACGCGAAGGGCGCGGCGATGAGCCAGAACCCGATCGCGACGTTGACCAGTCCCAGCCAGCGCGCCCGTTCCGGCAGGCCGAACCGGACCAGCGCGACCGCCGCCACGGCGATCCCGCACGCCAGGCTGTTCCAGAACCCGGCCGTCGCGGACAGCGTGAACGAGTAGCTGTACGCGAAAGCCGCGAACACCAGCCACGCCCCGGCCAGGAACTCGGCGGTGAGCGGAAGCCTGCTTTCCCGCAGCTTCCGGTCCTGCGGCGTCAACGCGGTGAGCGCCATGCTCATCTTCATCCGTGGTCACCTCCTCGCCGGGCTACTGCCCGGCCTTGATTCCCGGCTCTCCGTGGTCGAACTGGATCGCCTGGTGCAACGGCACCGTCGTGGTCCGGGCAGGCCGGGGCGCGCGCACGCCCATCGGCAGGATCACCCGGTGGTGCGCCGCTTCGAGCACCATCGCGCTGCACGCGTACCAGGCCAGGACCGCGGACGCGAGCAGGAAGTACGCGGCGATCGTGCGCACCACGCCGACGTCGCCGACCAGTCCGATCGCCAGCAGCGTGGCCCCGGCGGCGAGGACCGCGAGCAGCGTGCAGAGCACCAGGCTTTCCGCCAGCGCGGCGAGCGCGCCGGTCCAGGTGATCGCCGCGAGCCCGATGAACCAGAAGCCGATCGCGGCCGCCGCGACCGGGCTCGCCGTCGTCGAGGGCAGTCCGCCGAGGCCGACGAACAGCTGGTAGACCCCGTAGCCGAGCCAGAACGCGCCCCACGCGCCGTGCACGACCGTGGCGAGCGCGTCGCGGGCCCGGTAGGACCACATCCCGGCGAGGAACTGCGCGACGCCGCCGAAAGCGAACGCGAACGGGGCCAGCAGCAGAGGCGTCGACGTGCTGTCGCCGAACCAGCCGGCCAGGTTGGCCGCCACCATGAACGTCGACACCGCGAACCCGGCGAGTCCCAGGATCGACGGTGCGGCCACCGGACTCAGGTTGATGTGCGTGTGCTCGCGCCAGAACGAATACTCCGCGCCGTCGCCGCCTGCCGGCATCGCGCGGTCGGCCATCTTCATTTCGCGGGTCATCTCCGGCTCCTTTCCGCGCCGACCACCCCTGTGCGCCGCGCGTACCCCGCCGCCGACCTGCGGAACCCTGCAGGTGCTACGCCGAACGAGTGAATTTCGCGCCGGGCCGCGCGACCGGCAGTGTCCATTTCGGACGCGACACTCCCCCGCGAGGACGGCATGGCAGGCGACGGAGGGTCCGATATGCCAGGGTGTGCGCATGGCGAGCGTCCGCGGTTATCTGTTGTCCTGGACCACTTTGCTGCCGTTGATCTCCCTGGTCCTGCTGGCGCTCACGTGGGGCCGCACGCTGGGACCGGTGCCGGTCGCGCTGGTGGCGATCGCGCTGGCGGGCACGGTTCTCGCCGCGGTGCACCACGCGGAGGTGGTCGCGCACCGGGTCGGCGAACCGTACGGCTCGCTGGTGCTCGCGGTCGCGGTGACGGTGATCGAAGTCGCGCTGATCGTCACGATGATGGCTTCCGGCGGCGACAACGCGGACACGCTGGCGCGCGACACGGTGTTCGCCGCCGTGATGATCACCACCAACGGCATCGTCGGCCTGTCGCTGTTCGTGGGCGCGCGCCGGTACGGGGAAACCCGGTTCAATCCCGAAGGAAGCGGCGCGGCGCTGGCGACGGTCGGCACGCTGGCGACGCTGAGCCTCGTGCTGCCGACCTTCACCACAAGTACCCCAGGTCCGGGGTTCTCCGCACCGCAGCTGGCTTTCGCGGCCGGTGCGTCGCTGGTCCTGTACGCCACGTTCGTGGCGACACAGACCGTCCGCCACCGCGACTTCTTCCTCCCCGTCGACTCTGAGGGCGAGACCCGCGAGGAAGAGCACGCGGAACCGCCGAGCCTGCAGAAGACTTGGGTGAGCGTCGGCCTGCTGCTGGTCGCGCTGGTCACCGTGGTCGGACTGGCGAAGGTCGAATCCCCGGCGATCGAGGCCGGCGTGCGGGCGGCCGGGCTGCCGCAGTCCTTTGTGGGCGTGGTGATCGCGCTGCTGATCCTGGCCCCGGAAACGCTCGCGGCGGTCCGCGCGGCCCGGCGCGACCGGATGCAGATCAGCCTCAACCTCGCGTACGGGTCCGCGATCGCCAGCATCGGCCTGACGATTCCGGTCATCGCGCTCGCGTCGGTGTGGCTGAAGGGCCCGCTGCTGCTGGGTCTCGGGCCGACGCACATCGTGCTGCTCGCGCTCACCGTGGTGGTCAGTGTGCTGACAGTGGTGCCCGGGCGGGCTACTCGGCTTCAGGGCGGGGTGCATCTGGTGTTGCTGGCGGGATTCCTGGTGCTTGCGATGAATCCGTGAGGTTGTCCGGCGGCGGGTGTGCTGACGGCGGGCCCGGTTCTCCTGATTCCGGTCTGGTGACGGGCGTGCTGGCGAGGTTTCCCGGCGGGCACGGTTTTTCTGGCTCCGGTCTGGCGGCTGCCCCGGTGACTCCGGGCTGAGTGCGCCTGGCCCGCGAACGAGATTCTTTTCATGGTCTCGCGAGCATCCGTCCGGCCGCTGGTCGAGCCGCTTTTTCCGCCGCCGGCCGAAGCGGCATTCCCCGTACTGGCGCGGGCCGCGGGAGGAAAAGGACGCCGGTTTTGTCGGTGCTCCTCCGTATCCTGGCCGGGTGAAGATCCAGCAGTCCCCTACTCCGTCCGCAGCGGCCGGTGAAGCCGCGCGAAGAGCTTCCCCCGGCAGCCGCCCGACAGTCCCCGGCCGTCCGTCGGCCGATGCCCGCGCCGTCCGCGCGGCCGACCTCGCATCCCTCGCTTTCGCGAGCGCCCGAGGCGGCTCCGCCCGGTTCGCGACCCGTGCGTTCGTCCGCGCCTCCGTCAGTGAGGTGCGCGCATGAGCGGCATCTCGTCTCCCACCCCGGAGGCCCCCGCGCGGCCGCCCGCCAAGCCCGGGTTGCTGATCGGCGTCCTCGTGCTGTCGGCGTTCGTGATGATCCTCAACGAGACCATCCTGAGCATCGCGCTGCGCGACCTCACCGTCGACCTCTCCGTGCCGACCACCACGATCCAGTGGCTCACCAGCGGGTTCCTGCTCACCATGGCAGTGGTGATCCCGACGACCGGGTTCCTGCTCGAACGGTTCACGCCGCGGCAGGTGTTCGTCTTCTCGCTCGCCTCGTTCAGCCTCGGCACGCTGCTGTGCGGCGTCTCGCCCGGGTTCGGCTTGCTGATGGCGGGCCGGGTCGTGCAGGCGTGCGGCACCGCGGTGATGATTCCGCTGCTGATGACCACTGTCATGCGGCTCGTGCCGGCGCAGCGCCGCGGCGCGACGATGGGCACGATCAGCATCGTCATCGCGGTCGCGCCCGCGATCGGCCCGACGATCGGCGGCGCGGTGCTGTCCTCGCTCGGCTGGCGGTGGATGTTCTTCATCGTGCTGCCGCTGTCGCTGGCCGCGCTGGTCACCGGGATGCTCCAGTTGCGCATCGAGAGCGAAACCCGCCCGGTTCCGCTCGACGTCCTCTCCGTGATCCTGTCCGCCGTCGGTTTCGGCGGAGTGCTGTACGGCCTGTCGTCAGCGGGCGAATCCGCCGAGACAGCGCTGGTGCCGCCGTGGCTGCCGATCGTCGTCGGAGCGGTCTCGCTGGCGGTGTTCGGCTGGCGGCAACTCCGCCTGCAGCAACGAGACCGCGCGCTGCTGGATCTGCGCCCGTTCACCCACCGCAGTTTCGTGGTCGCGCTGGCGCTCAGCGCGTTGCTGTTCATGTGCCTGATCGGCGTGGGCGCGATCCTGCTTCCGCTGTATCTGCAAACCGTCCTGCACAAGTCCACGTTCGTCAGCGGCCTGGCCGTCCTGCCCGGCGGCTTGGTGCTGGGCTTGCTCGGCCGACCGGTCGGCGCGCTGTTCGACCGCGTCGGCGCGCGCCCGCTGGTGCTGCCGGGCGCGCTCGCGATGACGGTCTCGCTGTGGCTGTTCTCGTTGCTGAGCCCGGATTCGCCGCTGATCGCCGTGATCGGCATCCACATCGTCCTGATGGCCGGCCTGGGCCTGATGATGACGCCGCTGATGACCGAATCGCTGGCCGCGCTGCCGGACCACCTCTACTCGCACGGCAGCGCGATCCTGTCCACGCTCCAGCAGGTCGCCGGCGCGCTGGGCACCGCGGTGTTCGTCAGCGTCGCGACCGTCAGCAGCGCCGAACACGCCGCCGTCAGTCCCGATGCCAGCGGCCTGCAGATGGCCTTCGTCGTCGCCGGCTGCATCGGGCTGGTCGCAGTGGCCGGGGCGTGGTTCGTTCGGTCGCCCCGCCCGGAACCGGCAGCGACGGAGGCCTGACGCCGGTGGACCCAGAACGGCTAGACGCCGTCGCCCGTGCCTACACCGCGTCGATGACCAGCATCCGAGGCCGGCGCGTGCACCGCCTGGTGCTGCGCTGGCTGGCCGGTTACGACCACGTCCTGCCCACCGTCACCGCCGACGGCGCCCCGGCGTTGCTGGCGCTGTCCTCCGACGGCCGTGCCGCCTTCTGCCACAGCGACGGCCGCGGCCCGTCCGCGGACGTGGTCACGTGCGGGCCGACGCCCGGGGTCACCGTGACGTCCGCGCACGATCTCACGAAGGATTCGCTGCCGGTCTTGAGCTGGACGGTTCGGCATCCGGGTTTGCTGGAGGTCGCGGGCCCGCTGACGATCACCCCTGGCGACGAGGATCGAGAGGAGATCGAGGCGGCGCTGCGTCCTCGGTAGCCAGCGGGTTGCTGGAGTTGCGCGCTGAGGCGGGCGGCTCGGAGTCTGCGCCTGAGCGGTGCGCGGCCTGACTTCGGGGCGCTCGCTTCGGCGGCGGACGATCGACAGCCGAGCGGCGACGGTGAAGCGCGGCCCGGTCGGAACCCGTCGTTCGACGAACCAGCCACACGCAGATCCGTTAGCCCGTCGCCGGGGTAGCTGAGTCCAACTCGCCAAGCATCAGTCTCGCGCGAGCCAACCCGAGTTCGCTGTGCTCGTCGTCCAAGACTGGCCAGCGGCGCTTCGCCAGCCAGCCTCAGGAAGCTCGGCGGACATCAGCGCGGCCGCGGCAGGCACGTCCACCGACCTCCCCGGCCGGGCGTCCCGGCCTCACCGGCCGAACGCGCTCCGCCACCGTTCCACGTCCCGCACCCCGTCGTCCGGCGTGGACCAGCAGGCCTGGAGCAGGTCGTAACCGTCGTGGACCAGGGCCGCGTGGGCGGGCCAGCGCTCGGCGGCCCAGCCGGGTTCGTTGTGCACCGAATCCACCCCCGCCCGGGTCGCGCCTTCCAGCTCGAACTGGAGGTCCCGCCGCGCAGCTGCACGCGGAACCGGCGCGCCGGCCAGCACCGCGCGGGCAGCGGCGCGAACGCGAGATCCGGTCCAGGCCAACGTCTTCCGATGCGCTCGCGGTGCCACCGCGTACTGCACGACGACCGCCACCGCGACCCCGATCGCCGTCTGGGCGAAGCGGTCCGCCACCGCGGGCCACACCGGACCCGGCACGCTCGCCACTCCGGCGGCGAGCAGGGCGAGCGGCGTGATGACCACCGTCGCCACCGCGTAATTCCGCGGCACCACCAGCTCCACGCAGAACTGCAGCACCGCCAGAATCACGATCAGCACGACCCCGGACGGCGCGACCGTCATCACCAACCCGAACAGCACCAGCCCGGCCGCGGTCCCGACGAACCGGTGCAGCGCACGCACATTCGCCCGCCGCCGGTCCAATCCCTGCTGCAGCACCACCAACGCACTGAGCACCGCCCAATGCGGCCGTCCGATCCCGACTGCCACCGCCAGTTCCCCAGCGACCACGCAACCCACACCGACGCGCAACGCCGTCAGTGCGGCATGCGACCGCAACGGAACCGCGCGCCGCAACCGATACCTGATGCTCGGTCGCGGCAACGGCAACTTCCCAGGCGGCAACTCGACGGACTCGCCCGGCGAAGCGTCCGCAAACCTCCGGTGCGCGGCAAGCAAGGCCGCCACCAGCTCCGGCTTCGTGCCCCGGCGCGGATGTCCCGCGTCATGCAGCGCGGTCCACGCCGCCGACACCGCGGCACCTGCTGCGTGCCGAGCCTCCGCCGTCTTCCGCTCCGCCGAGACGAACGCGTCGACCGCGCGAACCGCACGTTCGACGGCTGTCCGCTCCGGCTTCGTCCGATCGGCCAGCAC
Organism: Amycolatopsis albidoflavus; assembly: GCF_039525725.1. Classification (NCBI taxonomy): domain Bacteria; kingdom Bacillati; phylum Actinomycetota; class Actinomycetes; order Pseudonocardiales; family Pseudonocardiaceae; genus Amycolatopsis; species Amycolatopsis albidoflavus. The sequence continues at coordinate 161,802 of NZ_BAAAHV010000016.1, read as the reverse complement.
CCCGGCCATCGACACCACGACCGACGACGCGACCCCAGCCGCAGCACACCCCAGCACCACCCACGGCCGGGCCCCAGCCTCGACCGCCGCCTGCGCCCCCGCACAAACGAGCGCGAAGAACAACGGCCCCGGCGGCCCGAGCCGCAACGCGTCGACGACGTACGTCGCCAGCACCGCGACCACCGAAACCACCAGCACGGACACCGGCCCCGGCGGAACCACAGTTCCCAGCGAAGCCCCCAACGCGGCCGCCGCGAGCAACCCGGCCCCCGCAGTCGCCACCACGCCCGCCCGAACCCGGTACGGCCGCCCCTCGCCGTACAGGACCGCGAACGTCCCGAGCGTGACGAACAACGCCGAGGCCGACGCCCCCGCCAGCACCAGCGCAACCCCCGGAACCGCCACCGCCGCGGCGGCCCGCAACCCCGCCGACCACCGCCTCCCGACCGGCGGCAAAGCGAACATCAGCGCCCGGAACCCCGCCACGCGAGGCACCTGCTCAACCGGCTCGGGCGATCCCATCCGCCCATCCCAACACGCCGCCGCCCACCCGGAAACCCCGCCCACACCAGCCAGAGACGGCGGGCACACCGATGGCGTGGAGCGCGCCTCGTCCTGCTCCGCGCTCGAACGCCTCGCCTTCGGCAGGCAGCTGCCGCCCCAGCCAGTGCCGCCGCCACGGCCTGAACGCTCGTCTCCGGAACTACCTCCGGAGCACCTCCCCGCCAAGCATCAGCAGCACACCGCAGACGTGAAGTCCGCCCCGTTCCCGCTCCACAACCGAAACGCCCCACCTCCAACCGGAGGGACAGCCGCCGCCCCAACCGGTGCAGCCGCAATCAGCCGCCACAGCCTGAAGCTCGTCCCTCCAACTAGCCCCGGCCAACCACGGGCAGCACCGTCAGCCGCAGGCCGCACGACCGCCTGGACTCCGCCGCGCCCTCTTCCGTGTCCTCCGGCCAGTGCAGGTCCGTCACCGCGATGTTCACCTCCACCGCCTCCAGCCCGGTCATCTGTTCCCCCCGGCGGCGAACCGAGCGGGACATGTCCGCGGCCGAAGCCCGGATTCGACCACTGCCTGCAGGTCGACGGCCCTCCGCTTCTCCCCCACCTCGACCGACGCACCCTGACCGCCGACGTCGTGGTCTGGCCCTGGCCGGTCGTCAGCCATCGTCGGAGGAACCCGCCGTCTGGGAAGCTCACGCGCTGCGGGGATATTCGGCGCGCGCGGCCGCCTCGCCCACGGTCACCGGGTCCAGGTCGGGGTGCGCGGCCTCGGCTCGTTCCCACAACGAGGCAGCCTCGTCCTCGATCCCTTGCGCCGCAGCGACATTTCCCAAACCCAGGTAGGCCCGCGCGGCCTCGTGGGTGCTCCCGCAGGATTCCGCGCGAGCCGCGGCCTCCCGGTAGGACGACTCGGCGCCGGAGTGGTCCCCGAGGCGGAACCGCGCCCAGCCGAGGCAGTTCAGTCCCATCACGACATCCAGCTCCAGCCCCAGTTCTTCGAACACTGCCAAGGTTTCCTCGACCGCTTGAGCAGCTTCGGCCGGACGTCCCAAGGCTGTCAGGACCAGCGCGACACCTCGCATCGTGATGGCGCCGCTGCGTCGATTGCCGGTCAGGTCGTAGAAATCGGCCGCGGAGCGCAAGTCCCGCAAGGCCTGTTCGTGGTTGCCTCGGTAGTGCTCCGCCCAGGCGGAATGCGCCAGCGCGGTCGCTTCGCCGTGCCGGTCGCCGATTTGCCGGTACTCGGCCAAAGCCTGGCTGTAGCAACGGGAAGCCTCGTCCAGATCGCCGCGGTCGACGTACGCGATGCCCAGGTTCGCGGTGGTCGTGGCCGCGGCCCAGCGGTTGCCGACGGCCTCGGCGGCGGCGCGCGCCCAGCGGTGCGTCGCGATCCACGGATCCCACAATTTGGTCAGGTAGAAGAAACCGCGCAGGAAGAACGCCAGTTGCCAGCATCGGTCGGTCTCCCCTGTCCGGCGGCAGAGCGCGACCAGGGTGGGCCATTCCGCGCGGAACCAGGCGATCGCGCTGTCCTGGTCCGGGAACTCCACTTCCGGCAGTCCCGGCGGATAGACCACCTCCGGCCGGTACCGCGGGCCGCTCATTGCCCGGTCGGCGCGTTCCGCGGTGGCGACGGAGAAATCGGCCAGGCGGCGGAAAGCGTCCTCGTCGGACGCTCCGGAGGCGGCGAAAACCCTGACCAGGTCGTGGAAACCGAACCGGCCCAGTTCCGGCTGGGTGAGCAGGTACGCCTGGTGCAGGCGGTCCAGCAGGCGTTCTGCCTCCACCGGATCCAGCGAGCCCAGCGCCTGCGCGGCGGTGACGTCGAAGTCCGGGCCGGGGTGCAGGGCGAGCAGGCCGAACAGCCGCGCTTCCGGCTGGTCCAGTTGGCGCACCGACAATCGGAACGCGGCGGCCAGGCTTCGTTCGCCGTCGTCCAGTTCGCCCAGCCGGCGGGTCTCGTCGGCAAGGCGGCGCTCCAGTTCCGCGACGTCCCACGCCGGGTGGGCGCGCAGGCGAGCGGCGGCGATCCGGATGGCCAGCGGGAGACGGCCGCAGCGGTCGGCGATCCGCAGGGCGGCCCCGGGGGTCGCGCCGGTCAAAGCCGTGACCAGCTCAGCGGCGGAGGCGGAGGGGAGGACGCCCAGCGAGACGTGTTTGGCTTCGTCCAAGGCGGGCAGGCGCGAGCGGCTGGTGATCACGACGCGGCATTTCGGTTCGGCGGGCAGCAGCGGGCGCACTTGCCCGGTGCTGCCCGCGTTGTCCAGCACCAGCAGGAAACTCCGGCCGCGCAAGCAGGTCCGGAAGAGCGCGGCACGGTCGTCGGGATCGGCCGGGATCCGTTCCGCGGGCACCTCCAGGATCCGCAGCAGACGGTCGTGCGCCTCGGCGGGCGTGACCGGATCGTCGGAGGTGCCGCGCAGGTCCAGGAAGAGGCTGCCGTCGGCGAAGGACGCTTCGTGCCGGTACGCGCATCGCACCGCCAGCGCCGTTTTCCCCGCTCCGCCCATCCCCGAAATCACGCAGACGCCGCCGTCGGACTCGAGGATCTCGCGTACGGCTCGCGATTCGGGGTCGCGGCCGGCGAAGTCGGCGGTCACCGGGGGAAGGCCGGACGGGCGGACGTCCGGCCGGGTCCGGCGTTTCCGGGTTTCCGCGGGAACTAGTGCAGTGAGGGCGCCAGGGGTGCCGAATTCTGATTCGCATAAGGCAGCGAGTGCGGAATTCGGAGAAGCAAGACCGGTTTCGACTTTGCTCAGGTAGCCCTTGCTGTAATGCACCCGTCCGGCCAGATCAGTGAGCGACAGCCCGGCCGAAGTGCGCAGCCGCCGCAGTTCCGCCCCGAACGTCGCGCGCGCTGTCATCCGCCTCCACCCTCTTCTCGCTCCCAGTATGACGATCCGGCAGACGCCGGGCCGTGGTTTCGTCACGGCGCGGTCCGCGCCGAGACCGGCGGCACGGTCGGCGCGGGCCCGCCCGGATGGCCGAGCGCGACCCCGGACACCAGCGCGACCCCGGCCAGCCACAACGCCGCCCGCACCAGCAGAGAAAACGAACAGATGACCTTCACGGCAGCTCCTTCAACGGATTTCCGCCCGCCTGATCGGCGGCTTGTCCCGAGAATGCGGGACCGCGCGGCAATCGGGGAAGGAGTTTCCCGTTTCCGCCTTAATCGCGTGAACGGGGAACAAGAGGCGACACCGGCGCGCATTACCCCGGGCAAGCCCGGCCGCCGGGGACTGGGGCGAAAGGGCATATTCAGCTTCGGCGAACCGGGAGCCAGCCAGCACAGTAGCCCCAAGGCGCCCGCGGGCGCAGCTTACGAGATCGAAAGCCGCGCCGGCTGACCGTCCGCCAGCAGCGCGGACGAACCGCCCGCCGCCAATAGGGAGCAGTCACCCGCCGTTTCGGGAAGGCGCCATCCGAGCGAATTTCCGGCGCGGATAAACCCGTCCGCACCAGCCGGACGCGGGAATGGGAAATCATTCCGGTCACAGTCCGTGCGCCGATGCCGGGCAAGGCTGGACATCCCCGGCCGCATTGCGGAACAGTGGCTGCGGGCGGGGAGACGCGAGGGAGGAACGGGTGGAACCGAACGCGGCGGACTTGGTCGCGGAATTGAAAGTTCTCCGGAAGGGGCGCGGCGTATTCACCACTCCGCTCGGGATTCGGGTCGGCCCGGTCCTGCGCGAGGTGTGCGGGATTCCCGACAACGCGGAAAACGTCGAGATCCGCGACCGCCTCGCGCACGTGCTGGAGCCGCTGGCCAAGACGCTCCCGGACGACCTCCGGATCGCCGTGCTCGCCGCGTTCGCGATGCACGAACCGGCGCGCAAGCCGTTCTACCAGGAGCGGGTGCACTGGGCGGCGCGGGAACTGGACCGCGACGACCGCACGATCCGGCGGCGCATCGACGAGGGGATCGAGCACGTGGCGCACCTCGCGCTCGCCGGTCCGCGCGAGGGCGGCGCGAGGCCCGCGCCCGACGGCAGCTGGCACACCGAACTGCTGCGCGTGTCCCTCGCCCTCGACCAGGATCGGCCGGAGGTGTTCGAGTTCCGCCGGATCGTCGCCGACGCCGACGAGATCGCCGAACTGGACCTCGCGCTCACGCTCACCACCACGTCCGCGACCGCCGGGCCGGTGCGGGAAAGCGATCTGGACGTCGACGTCTTCCACGGCGGCACGCTCGTGCGCCGCGCGATGGAGTCGAACGACCGGGTCGGCCTCGCGCTGCAGCTGGCCGATCCGCTGCCGCGCGGGAAAACGCACGACCTCGCGTTGCGGTTCCGCGCGGAATTCCGGCATCCGCACTACGTGTGCGTGCCGCGGCATCCCGTCGACCGGTTCGACCTGCACGTGCGCTTCCCGGCCGCGCCGCCGACCGAAATCGTGCGGCTGGACCGCGTGTTCCAGGACGACGCACGCGATCCGGGCGCACGCGGCGCCGTGGTGAGCCCGGACGGCTCGGGCGAGGTGCACCTGCGGTTCGACCACCTCGCGCCCGGTTTCGCCTACGGCATCCGGTGGAACCCGGCCGGCTGAACCTCGCCGGCCGGGCCCGCGCGGCCTCGGTCAGTGCGTGATCATCGCGATTCCCCTTCCCGATCGGGACAACTCTCCGACCGCACCGGGATCGCCGCCGCGCCCGGACGCGCTACCGGCGGGGCGAAGCTGTCCAAGATCTGTCCAGGTCCAAGCGAAACTCGTTGCCGCGCAACGGACAGAAGCTGGACAACACCTGCGCATGCGCAACATCCGGGGCCAGGCCGCCGACTCCCGGATCGAGCGGGCGAGACCACCGCGGCCGCCCGTACGAAAGGACCGACCCCTATGCCCACCGCCACCGTGCCCGAACCGGTCGAAGGCTACGTCCCGCTCGCCGCGCTGCCGCGCCCGTCCGGGCTCGCCGAACGCCTGGAGACCGTGGTCCGCGCGGCCCGCGACGGCGTCCCCGGCGCGGCTCCGGAACTGCTGGCGCTGCTGAAACCGGTGATCGCGCGCTACTGCCGGGCCCGCATCGGAGGACGCGACCTGTCGTACCTGTCGGCCGACGACGTCGCGCAGGAAGTGTGCATCGCGGTCCTGCAGGCGGTCGCCGGCTACGAGGACCGCGGCGGATCGTTCCTGCACCTGGTGCGCGCGATCGCGGCGAACAAGGTGGCCGACGCTTTCCGCGCGGTGTCACGGGACCGTTCGCGGCCGGTGTCCGACGTGCCGGAGAACCCGGATCTGCGCGAGGGCCCGGAATCGCACACGCTGACCGCCGACCTCGGCGCGTCGCTGGGCAGGCTGCTGGCCGGGATGCCGAAGCTGCAACAGGAAATCCTGACGCTGCGCGTGGTCGTCGGCCTCACGTCGGCCGAAACGGCGAAGGCGCTGGGGATCTCGCCGGGCAACGTCCGGGTGACGCAATGCCGCGCGCTCGCGAAGCTGCGCGAGTCGATCCAGGAGCAGGGACTCGCCGAAGCGCTGCTCGCGTGAACTCGCAACATCGCCGCGCTGGTATGGACCACTCGCGAAAAAAGTCCGGGAAGTTCACCCGCTCGGGCCACCTCGGTGCTTCGGCCGGACCCGAAACGCCCGGCTCCGGTCCGGCTCAGCCCGCGTCGAGGCGCCGTTTCATCCGGCGCAGGAACGCGATCCGGTCGGTCTCGACGCGGACCGCGGTGCGGTCCGGATAGATGTCGAACACCCCGGTCATGCCGGTTTCGGCGAGCCGGCGGCCCGCCTCTCCGGACGGGTGCGCGAGCAGCCGCAGCACCACGCCCTCGGCGGCCGCGCGGTCCTGCGCGGCCCGCAGGACGTGGACGCCCGCGTCGCTCAGCTGGGTCAGCCCGGTCAGGTCCAGCACCAGCGCCATCGGGCGCTTAGCCAGCGCGAACGTCACCGCGCGCACCACCACCAGCGCGGTGCCGGCGTCGAGTTCCCCCGCCAGCAGCAGCGTGAGCACGTCGAGGTCGTCGTAGCGGTACGACGACTTCAGCCGTGCCGATCCCTGTGAGCCGGCTTCCATCCGCGTGCTGCGCTCCCTGTCCAGGCGGGGCCCGTCGCGCCCGCTCGTCCACCCGACACCATTCTGGACCTCGGGGCACGGTGACCGCGCTCACAGTCCGCCTCCGCACAGCGCGAACGGGGGCTGCTCCGCTTGTCCTACGACGAAAGTCGGGAACTGTGTCAGCCCGACCTTCGGCGGGTTCCGTCATTTACCGACATTCACGACGGTGGGTCAGTACCTGACCGCTCACTCCCCGTACCCACCGGAGATGATCACCCGTGCGAATCGCGCGTACCGCCGCAGTCCTGTCCGGCCTGGCCTTCGCCGCCGTCGCCGCGGCCTCCCCGGCCGCGGCCGCTCCCGCCCAGCCCGCCATCATCGACGGCAGCACCGCCGACTCCCTGCACTCCGCCGCCCGCATGTTCGCCGGCGGCCAGGAACTCTGTTCCGCCACGATCGTCGCGCCCGACTGGATCCTCACCGCCCGCCACTGCACCCAGGGCGCGGGCGGCAAGCAGATCACCTTCCACGTCGGCAGCCTCGACCAGACCCAGGGCACCGAGGTCTCCGCGACGTCGGTGCACGACTCCCCCGACGCCGACATCTCGCTGGTCCAGATCGACCAGAAGGTGCAGACCGAGTACGCGCCGCTCGGCACCGCGAGCGACGTCAACGTCGGCGACACCGCGCAGGTCTACGGCTGGGGCGCGACCTGCACCGACCAGCCCGAGATCAACTGCCAGTCGCAGGTGCTGAAGGTGGCGAACGTCTCGGTCACCTCGGTCAACTGCCCGGACGGCGCGGCCGGCGTGTCGGTGTGCGCGAACCGCGGCGACGGCATCACCGCCGGCGGCGACTCCGGCGGCCCGATGTACGCGAACGGCAAGCAGGTCGGCGTCGCCTCCACCAGCGACCGCCAGTCCTACACCGCCTACATCAACGTCACCCAGTACCGCGACTGGATCCAGTCGGTCGCGGGCGTCTGATCCGGAGGCGGCCCGGACCCGGACGGATCCCCGGGTCCGGGCCGCTTTCCTCATCCCTCCCCTTTTCCCTCCCCCGTCCTGGCCCGCGCGAGCACCTCCTCGAGGCGCAGCGGGCTCGCCGGGTGGTGGCTCAGGCAGAGCGGCGTCGACACCCGCCGGAACCCGAACGCCTCGCCGGACACGTAGAACTGGGCCCGCTCCAGCCGCGAGATGTCCGCCACCGGGCTCCCTTTCGCCCGCGCCATCTCGTTCGCCGCGGCGATCTGCGCCGGGCTGTTGAGCCGCCCGAAGAACTGCGTCATCGCGTTGCCGGCGATCTGGTTGTGCAGGCCTTTCGGCGCCTGCGTCGCGAACAGCAGCCCCAGCCCGTACTTCCGGGCCTGCGCGGCCAGCACGATCGTGCTGCGCGTGCTCGCGGTGAGCGATCCCGACGCCGCGAGCGTCTGCGCCTCGTCCATCACGAACAGCGCGCCCAGCGGCCGGTCCCCTGCCGGATTCCGCTTGATCCACGCGAACAGCTCCATCTGCAACTGGTTCACGAAACTCTGCCGCTGCGCTTCGGAAGGCAACCCGGCGAAGCTGATCACCGAGATCCGCGCGCGTTTGCCGTCTGCCGGGGTGAGCAGCAAGGCGGGATCCACCGGTGTTCCGGTTCCGGCGAACAGCGGGTCATTCACCATCGCGGCTTTGAGCAGCTCCGCGACTTCGGCGGCGATTTTTCGGCCGCCGTTGAGATTCGTGACGCCCTCGGGAAGATCTCCGAGGATGTCGATCAGCTCCGGCAGGCTTCGCGACCCGGTGCGGGCGTGGTGCACGATCGTCTGCCGCAGCACGGCCAAGCCGATGTCCGCCTTCGCGGTGCTGCCGGTGAGGCGTGCTTGCGGCGCGAGGGCCGCCACGGCCACCTCTACTGCTGCGGAGAATTCGTCCTCGTCGTCGAGCACCCCGGCGAAATCCGGCAGCGGCTCGAACCCCAGCGGACGCCCGGTGGCGCGGCCCGGCGTCCAGACGACGACGTCGGTGCCTTCGAGGTAGCGCTCGGCCAGCTGGGCGTCTTCGGGTCCCCAGCCGCTCGGCGGGCTCGGCCAGGCGTCGCCGAGGCGGGCGAGGTCGTTGTTGGGGTCCAGCACGATGGACGAGACGCCGAGAAGGGCGCATTCCTCGATGATCCGGCGCAGGAGCACGGTTTTTCCCGACCCGGAACCGGCGAAGACGGCGGCGTGCTTGCGGAGGGCGGAGAGCTCGATGCGAATCGGCTTGCCGGAGCCGGTTTCGGTGCCGAGGGTGAGGGTGCCGTCCGGGGGCGGGTGGGTTCCGTCCGAACGAGGGGCCTGTGCGCTGCCAGTGCGGTGGGATCGCGGGGTTTGTGCTGGTGAGGGAGCATGCTGGGCGAAGAGGGACGGTTGGGGTGCTGAGTTTGCCGGCCGCTGGGCCGCGGGCTGGGGCGCCTGGTTCGGCCGCTGAGCTGCGGGGCGTGGGGCTTCCTGTGTTCGGGTCGCCTGCCCGGTGCCGTCGGGACGTGCGGCGTCGGGCAGAACTCCGGACAGCAGCTGGGAACGCCGGGCGGGCCTGCGGTCGATGAGCCACTCGTGGACGTCCGGGCCGCCCTTGACGAACATCTCGTCCAGCGCCCAGAAGGTCCGGACGTCCGCTTCGGACATCTTGAGCCGCTTCCCTCCGGCGGCTTCGAACGCTCGCAGCTCGGCCTGGGTTTTTTCTCCTTTGGACCACGAGGAGTTCCGGATCAGCACCAGATGCCGGTTGCCCGCGCCCGCCCGCAATCCCGCCGCCGACCGGGCCTTCCGGAAGCGGCTCAGCACGGCGATCGGGTTCTTCGCCGAGATCGCGCGGAACGCCCAGTGTTCTTCGAGATCCGAGGCCTCGTCGAGGGTGTGGGTGAGCCAGGCGTGGAGTTCGTCCTCGCTGACGCGGGTGTCCCACTCCATCTCGTCGTCGCCGACCTCGGTGATCCAGCCGCGCAGCGCGGCCGACAGCAGCCGGGGCATCACCTCGTCCTCGACCTTGTGGTCGAGCAGCGCCGACGGATCCGCGTCCGCGCGGAGCTGGTCGAACCAGTCGTCGAGTTCGGCGAAGCGGTCGGGTTTCGGTTCCGGGCGCGCGGGCAGCACCGAGGGCGTGTCCGGATTGAACGTCGTCAGTTCCTGCACGCGTTCCGCGCGCACGCAGGCGTCGATGTGCGCGCCGATCCGCTTCAGGATCTCCCGCGGCGTGTTCTCCTCCCACGGCCCGTCGAAGGCCGAGGCCGCCACTGGCCAGGTTTGGTGCGGCGGGGTGAAATCCATTGCCGCGTAAGCGAATCCCAGCCGCCGTTCCACCAGCTGCCTGCCTACCTCGGCGTCCAGCACCCGGCCGAGCGTGAGCGTTTCCCGGAACCGGTCGGGCACCGTGTCCGCGGCTTTCCCCTTGATCTGCTGCCAGGTCGCGGGCAGGCAGGCGAGCACAGTGAGGGTTCGCCGGGTGATCTCGCGCAGTTCCATCAGCCCGTCGGCGATCTGGGCGACGAGCAGGTTGTTGTCCTCGCGACGGCCGACCTCCTTCGCCTGCAGATCGGAAACGGCCAGCAACGTGTCGAGCTGGTCGACGCCGATCACGACCGGCCCGGTGAGCGCGAGCAGCCGGGTGATGTCGTGCACCTGGTCCGAGGCGGACTTCGGCTTCGCCCTGATCCCCCACTTGCGCCGGGCCCCGGATTTCGATTCCTCGAAGCGGCCGAGGTAATCGTCGCCGACCTCGTTCTGCGTCAGGTCTTCGGCGGCGTACAGCACCAGCGCGCGGGCGGTGTCCGCGCATTCGACCGCGACCTGCCGGTCCAGTTTCCGCAGTCCCATCAGGAACGCGTCGACGTGCGACCGGCTCAGTCCGCGTCCGCTGACCAGCGCCGACGTGCTTTCCCACGGCACGTCGCCGCGTTCGCACACCCGGCGCACGAAGCTGCGCACCTGCGGCTCCCCCGAGTCGTCCGAGCGCAGCAGGCCTCGCCGCAGCGCGTCGGCGGTGTCCTCCCAGAACGCGTCGCCCGCGGTGAGATCGTCGAGGAAGAAGTAGCCGCCCGCCCGGTGCGCCGCTCGCCGGACCATGCCGAGCAGGTGGGTTTTGCCGACCCCCTTCATGCCCTGCATGACCAGTCCGATCGGGCTCGGCCCGTCGCTCGCCGCGGCGTCGCGGATGCCGACGTCGATCGCGGCCATCACGTCGGGATGCAGCCCGTCGACGTGGTACGGCGAATCCCGCCACACGTGGTCAGGCGTGTCCGCCCAGTCGAAGCGCAGCGTGGCCAAAACCGCTAGATGTTCGATCATGACGCCTCGATGGAGAGCAGATGATTGTCCTCACCGCCGATGCGCACGGCCGCCTCCTTGTCCTCGGCGGTCAGGGCCTTGCGGTTGGACTCGGGCACCAGATGCGCCTGCCCGGTACGGCTGAGCTGCTTGAGCACCGCGTCGACCTCGGCGACCGCCGCGTCGCCCAGCAGCGGCCGCAGATCCGCCAGGCCGACCCAGTCCCGGGGCGAGCGGGCGAGTTTCCGGTACGCCGTCCGGATCAGTTCTTCCAAGTCCGCCGCCTGCGGGGCATCGCTGCCCGCGAACACCTCCTTCAACGAGACCCGGTGCAACCGCAGATACTCGAAAAACCCGTGCAGCGCCCGGTAAGCCACCACGGTCAGCGTGCTCCGCACCGGTTGCGGCGGGGACAGCGCGCCCAGTTCCTCCTCGCACCATTCCCAGCCGTCGTCGGTGAGCTGGTGCACGAACGCGCGGCCGGATTTCCTGCTGCTGACGTAGCGTTCGTTGAGCTTGAGCCGGTCCCTTCCGTCGAGCGCGAAGCCCGCATCCCTGCGCAGCTCCGGGTTCGACATCTCCCGGCCGTGCACCATCAGCGCGATCATCGCCGCGGACTGCTTGTGGCTCAGTCTTTCGTGCATCCGCCGTCCTTCCTCGGGGCATCCCGGCCGCGGGCGCGGCCGGGGCGTTCTGGGGTCGCGCGGGTGCGGCTAGCTGCCGGTCACCCGCACGTCGAGCACTCGCTGGGCCCACGCCAGGGTGTTGCGGACCCGTTGCGGCGGCGGCACCGCGCCGTCGTCGTCGCGGCGCGGGCGCAGCAGCACCGCGAGGTCCGCGCCGAGTTCCTGCGCGCGCACGCTGTCCCCGGCTCCGACCGCGGCCGGCATTTCGCCGGCGAGATCGTCGACGACGTCCCACAGTCCCGGCCGCAGCCGGGCGTGCACCGCTTGCCGCAGAAGGGAAACCAAATCGGACTGGCCGGTGTCGACCAGTGTGCGGCCCGCGCCGATCTCGTCGGCGAGGCTGCGCGCGACCTTCGCCGGTCCGGTCGCCGGGCCGAGTCGCAGGTACCGCACGCTGCCGAGATAGCCGGACAGGTCGCGGGGGTCGGTGCCCTCGGTGAGCACCAGGATCAGCTTGCGGTCGTGGCCCAGCGTGCGGTGCAGGAACAGTTCCGCCTCCGCGGATTGCCAGCGGCTCGCCTTGCCGTCGATCACCAGGCACAGGTGCTGTGCCTCGCTCTCCGCCCGGCCGAGCCGCGACCGGTCTCCGGACAGCGATTTCCCTACCTGGACCCCGAGTTTCTCGAGTTCTTCCGCCACCGCCCGGGACGCCGTCAGGTTCGAGCGCGGCATGCTCACCTGGATGTCGTAGGCGAAATCCTCCTTCTGCGGGCGCACCGCGGCCACGTACGCGTCGCGGTTTTCCTCCAGCAACTCGGTGCGGTCAAAGGAATGCGCGATCACCGCGGCGACCGTTTCGAGCGCGAAGCCGACCTGGTCCGCGCCGGGGCTTTCCTCGTGCAGCACCGGAAGCTGCTCGCCGAAGGTCCAATACGACACGTACGGCAGGGTCAGGTGCCGGGCCATCGTTTCCGGCGCGACGTCCTGGTCGAGCCAGGGTTCGAACAGGCTTTCGGTCTCCTCGACGCAGAACTTCCGCCACTTCTCCGACCGGTCGTACTCCTCGCGCGTGTCGAATCGCGAGAGCACTGGCAATACCGGCAGCTGCGGACGGTCGTACGGCAGGGCGTTGCGGGCGACGTTGGCCCGTTTCGCGATGTCGACCGCGCCGCGGACGCTTTGCCGGTTCGCGGTGTAAAGGACGACGAGCCGGTCCGGCAGGTGCGCCGCGCAGATGCCGCCGACGTCGGAGATTCCGGTGCGGCTGTCGAGAAGAACGTAGTCGTAGTTCGAGGTCCAGTGCTCCCGGCACTTTTCGAGATACGCGCCGAAGCGGTCGTCGTACAGGCTTTCCCAGTCGATTCCCTGCACCTGCGCGGGATAGTCGAGGCTGTCGCGCCCGGCGGCGAGGAAATCCAGGGTGCCCGGCGAGTTGTCGCCCGCGGCCAGCCGGAGGATGTGCCGGTCCGGCCGGACGGTTCCGGCCCGGAAGTCGGCCACGAGGTCGACCACGCCGCCCTCCGGTTCGCGGTCCAGCATCGGGCGGAAGTAGTCGCTCAGGCCGGGCGCTTCGAGGTCCCAGTCGACGCACAGCACGCGATGGCCCCAGCGCGCGAGCAGCACGGCGATGTTGGCCAGCGCGAAACTGCGGCCGACGCCGCCCTTGAACGAGTAGAACGTGATCACGGTGCCGGTCATCGGCTCAGAATTTCGGGACGCGGGAGGTCGGCGGGTCGTCCGGAGCCGGGGTCAGCACGGGCCAGTCCGGCCGCCACGGAGGAGCCGCGCTGATCAATTCCTCCACCTCCGCGGCGATTTCGTTCATTTTGTCGTGGAAACCGATGTACTTGGGCGAAACCTGGAAATGCTCGTACGGATGGTTCCAGTCGGTCAGGTTCTGCCACCGGCGTTGATGCGCGAACGGCGGGAAATTCTTCGAATCGGCGTAGATCACCGGATAGATCAGCGTCGCCGGACGTTCGCCGCCGGCGAGTTTCTCCCGATGCGCCATCGACGCCCATTCGGCGAGGCACCATTCGTTGTAGAAGTACTGCCCCGACGCGACCGGGACGAGAATCCTGGTGCGCTGCAACGCGTTGCGCAGCTCGTCCGGCCAGCGGTCGCCGACCCGGACCGCACCGTCGAAGAACACCCGGACCTCCCGGTCGAGGTTTCCGTCGAGCAGTTCGCGCAGCCGCGGCTGGAAATGGTTGCGCACCCACCGGGCGATCGGATCCGCGGTCCGCAGATAACTGATGAAAACGTCGTAGTGGTACACCTGGGCAGCGCTCCCCGTCGATTCCCGCGTCCTGGCGATCCGACCTCTCGGCCCCCGACGATACCTTTGGCGGCCGCCTCGACAAGGGACAGATTCTGGACACTTTGTGGCCGAAAACCCGCGCTCGCCCGCCGGGTCCGGAACCGGGACCGAAACTGGACCGGTCGCCGCCGCCGGAATTCGAGGAGCCCGATGTCCGCCCCCGCCGCACCCCGGATCTTCATCAGCTACGCCCACGACACCGCCGCCGAGCACTACCGGCAGGTCGGGACCTTCGCCACCTTCCTCCGCGCCCGGATCGGCCTCGACGTCCGGCTGGACCAATGGGACGACTCCTCCCGGCTCGACTGGTCGGCCTGGGCGATCCGGAACATCCGCGCCGCCGATTTCGTGCTGGTGGTCGCCTCCCCGAACTACCGGCGGCGCGCGGACGGCGAGGCGCCCTTCGACGAGGGCCGCGGCTCCCAGTTCGAGGCGCGGATCATGCGCGACGCGCTCACCCGCGACCTGGAGCGGGAGACCAGCCGCATCCTGCCGGTGGTGCTGCCGGGCGCTTCCGTCGAAGACATCCCGGCGTTTCTCACCCCGTATTCCACCACGCATTACCGGGTCTCGGAATTCACCGACGACGGCGTCGCCGGGCTGATCTCCGCGATCACCGGACGCAGCCAGAACGAACGCCCGGTACGCGGGATCTGGCGCGGCGCACCGGATTCCGCGGCCGCACCGGTGCTGGCGACCGGACTGCCGTGGCACGAGAAGAGCGCGGACATCACGGCCGGCTCAGCGCGGATCGACGGGATCAGTTACGAGCACAGCGTCGTTTTCCGCACCTCCGGACCGACTTCCGGAGCGTGGGCGTTCGCGGAAATCGACCTCGGCGGCGCGTACGCGCATTTCACCGCGGTCGCCGGCGTGCTCGACGACGCCGAAGACTCGGCTTTCCAGACCGGCCTGTTCTGCATTCGGCTCGACGGGGAAATCCGCCACCTCGACCATTCCGCTTTCGGCAGCCCGCGCCACACCGAACTCGACGTCACCGGCGTCCGGCGGCTGCGCCTGGAGATCCGCCGCCCCGCCGCGGGGGTCTCGCCGACGGGACCGGCCGCCGGGACCACGCGCCCCGCGGCACTCGCCTGGGGGAATCCGACCCTGCGCTGAACTGGTGTTTCCTGCTTCCGAGGAAACAGGAAACCCCTTGTCCGCCCTCGCTCCCGGATCGCATTCTGGGTGCACGCCGCTCGTTCCGGGCGGGTCGCCGAGAATCACGGAAAACCGGAAAACCGCGAATTCACGCTGTTTCGCGGCCGGGATTTTCCGTGCCTGGATCCGGGAGGGAGGTGCGCGGAAATGCAGACGCACGGAATCGTTCTCATCCTCACGCTGCTGGGCCTGGCCTGAGGCGGAGCCGGCCGGATTCGCCGCGAGGGCGGAGCCGGCCGGACCGGCTTATCCGCGAGCCCGCAAATGGTCCCGCAACGCCCGCGCGACCCGCGCCATCAAGATCTCCGCTTCCGGCTGGATCGCCGCGGGCACCCGGGATTCAGTCAGCGCCGCGACCGCGAACGACTGGCCGTCCGCATGCTCCACCACCCCGATCTCGTGCCGCAAGTTCAAGAGAGTCCCCGTTTTCGACGACCACTTCGCGGAATCCGACGCGAAATCCGGCGCCAGCCGTTGCCGCAGCAGGTTGTCGCCCATCAGTTCCCGCACCCGTGCCGACACGTCCGGATCGATCTTCGACGGCGTCCACAATGCAGTCAGCAGGTCGGCGAACGCGCGAGCCGAACCCGAACTCGCGCGCGAAACATCCAGTTGCCGCACCGGATGCCCTTGCCCCTCGGTCACCGCGCCGATCGCGAGCGAGTGCGCCAGATGCACGTCGGCCGCGGCGAATCGTTCCACCGGCGTATCGCTCAGCTCCCGTACCGAATGCCGCACCGAGATGCCGGCGATGCCCCAGTCGCGCACCGTCCGCGTGACCTCCGCGGGCGAGGTGAGAGCGAACAGTTCGTCGGCCGCCGCGCTGTCGCTGATCGAGGAAGCCAGGTACATCAGGTCAGCCACCGCGACCCGCGCCGGATGGCGGAAGCGCGACAGCCCGGTCGGCCCCGCGGTGTCGATGCGGTCGGGTTCGATCTCCACCTGCCGCGCGCCGTCCAGTTCGCCGCGCCGGATCCGGTCCTGGGTCACCGCCACGAGCGGGACCTTGACCAGCGACGCGGTCGCGAACTCCAGGTCGGGCTCGATCCCGATCTCGCGGCCGGACCCGAGGTCCCGGACGAGGAACGAGCCGCGCAGCCCGCCTTCGTCGAGTTCGTCCCGCAGCCGCGCCAGCAGCGCCTCAGTGTTCACCGCGTCAGTCTGCCGCAAGGCTCGCGCCGAGACAGCGGGCGATCGCGGCGCGCAGCGGCGTCCGCACCCGGCCGACGTCGTCGCCCAGCCCGGCCGCCACGTCGTACCCGCGCGCGAGCCGGACGCCGCCCGCCGGACGCCACGCCAATCCCAGTTCCCGCGCCTGATCCGCCGAGCACAGCAGCAGATCCGCCGACCCGATCACGCTCGCAGCGGCCGTCGTGAGCGTCCCGGCGACCTCGACCTGCGCGGGCAGCAGCCCGGCCGCGTCCCGCGCGCGGAACACCCGGTCGCGAACGTGCGGCACGTCGTCCTCCGGCTGCACCCACACCCGGCGGCGCGCACCGGCCGCCCGGCCCGCGCGCAGGGTTTCCAGGTACACCACGGCTTCGTCCGGCTCCGCCTCGCCGGCCAGCCCGAGCGGCACCGTCCACACGCCGTCCTCCGGCGGCACCGCGACGAGCGCGGCCCGCACTTCCTGCGTCCGCACCAGCTCCGCCCGCTCAGCCGGCCCGGCGACGCGAAACTCCAGGAACACCTCGACCGTCCGCGCCTGCGCCTCGAGCTCGGCGAGGTCGCGAGTGGTCGACGTGTCCGGGACCGCCAATCGCAACGGCCGCCGACGCGCGCGCTGAGCGTCGTGTTCCATCGCCTCGGCGAGGCGGACCAGGCGTTGCGCCGACGGAAGCAAGTCCCGCCCGAAGGGCGTGAGCTGCGCACGCCGCGTGGACCGGTCGAACAGCCGCTCCCCCAGGTGCCGTTCGAGCGCGGCGATCCGGCGGCTCGCCACCGGCTGCGGGATCTGCGCGACCGCCGCCCCGCCGGTGAAGCTCCCCGCTTCGGTCACGCTCACGAACGCTTTGCAGCTGCCGACCAAGTCCACGACCAGAGCTTATGCCAGATTCGCATCATCTCGCACAAAAGTGTCTTGGCCCGCATGAACCGGCCGAGGGCACGCTGCTGGGGAGTTGATCGACTTCGGAGGGAGAACCCCGTGTTCCGCAGGCTGACCCTGGCCACGTTCGCATTGGTCGCGCTAGCCTCATGCGCCACACCAGCAACACCGGAATCCCCGGCGAGCGCGACACAGTCCGCCGCGCCGGTCGCGGCCAAAACCGTCGTCCAGCCGGATTTCGCCGCGCTGGAAAAGGCTTTCGACGCCCGGCTCGGCGTCTACGCGATCGACACCGGCGACGGCCGCGAGGTCGCCTATCACGCCGACGACCGCTTCGCCTACGCATCAACGCACAAGGTGTTCAACGCGGCAGCCATCCTGCACCGCGGGGACGATCTGACCCGGACGGTCACGATTCGGCAAAGCGATCTCGTGCCCAACTCTCCGATTACGGAGAAGCACATCGGGGAGCAAATGTCGTTACTGAGCGTCCTCGACGCTGCGCTGCGTTACAGCGACAACACTGCGGATAACCTCATGTTCCGCGAAATCGGCGGTCCCGCCGGGCTGGCCGCGGAGGTCCGCGGGCTGGGCGATACGGTCACCCACGTGGACCGCATCGAGCCCGCTCTCAACGAGACGAGCCCTGGCGACGTCCGGGACACGACCACCCCGCGAGTCTGGGCCAAGGACCTGCGCGCCGTCGCGCTCGACTCGGGACTCCCGGCGGACAAGCAGGCCGTGCTCACCAAGATCATGCGCGCCAACACCACCGGCGCGAACGTGATCCGCGCCGGCGTGCCCGCGGACTGGCAGGTCGCGGACAAGACCGGATCCGCCGATTACGCCACGCGCAACGACATCGCCGTGGTATGGCCGCCGAACCGGGCTCCGATCGTGCTCGCCGTACTGTCCGACCGCCCGCGGAAGGACGCGAAGTCCGACGACAAACTGATCGCGCAGGCCGCTGCCGCGGTCGTGAAGGCGTTGCAGTGACCGGAATCTACCGAGTGATCACCCACGTGCTCGCGGTGCTTTTCGTGCCCGTCGCGTGGGTGGTCGCGCGGGGCCGGGCGCGGCACGTCGCATGCCAGTGGGCGCTGGGGGCCCGCTATCCGGCCGAAAACCTCGCCGGGCTCACGCCCGGCACGCACGCCGCGTTCACCGCGGCGCGCACCGAAGCCTTGTGGCAGCACGGAATCCTGCTCGGCCTGACGTCCGGCCACCGCGACGCCGCCACACAGGCCGACCTGTTCCACGCCGAAGTGCAGCGCGCCGGTTCGCACGAACTCGCCCTGCACCTCACGCTCCCGCCCGCGCAATCGCAGCACGTGCAAGGCGTCGCGCTCGACGTGCGGCCTTACGAAGGCGCGCAGTGGCTCGAAGTCCACGGTGGACGGTTCGGCCTGTATCGCGTGTACGACAACGAATGGTGGCACTTCGAGTACCACCCGAACGGCCGCCCGCAACGGCTGCCGCACCCCGGTTACGCGACGACCCGCGCCGCCAGCTGAGACTGAATAGTCCACAGTGGACCCGAACGTCACGGATATGTGACGAAACCGGGCAAGCCGTAACGAACCTCCGCATCGGGCGATAAGCGGATGTGCCCGGGGATGTCCCGGGCCTGTCCCGAACGGAAATCGCATGATTCGCCCGGTCTCGAACCGTCTCCTCCTGCGCTACGGCGCCGTCGCGGCCGCCGCCGCGCTCGCGTGCACCGCCTGCTCCGGCTCCGGTTCCGGCGGAAACGCCGCGCAGCCGCCCGCCGCCGCCAGCCCGGCCGCGAGCTCGTCGGCCGCGCCGGCCGCCGCCCCGCCCGACGCCGCGACCGTCGGCGAAACCGTCAAGGCCGCGATGAAGAAGTCGACCGCGGTCCACGTCAAGGGCTCGAAGAGCGAAGACGGCAAGATGAAGGTCGACATGCAGTTCAACAAGGACAGCGTGAGCGGCTCGATCGAGAAGGACGGCGTCGAGGTCCCGGTGCGGCGCGTCGGCGACAAGGTCTGGATGCGGTTCAGCAAGTCGCTGACCAAGGAGGCCGGCCTGCCCGCCGAGGCCGCCGCGATGGTGAACGACAAGTGGGTGTCGCTCGACTCCCAGCTCGGCCAGGGTCTCGGCGAGGCGTTCAAGCTGTTCCTGGACTACGACGTCTTCGTCGGCTCGATGGCCGACGACGCCGCCAAGCCCGGCTACTCCGCGGGCGAACCCGCCGACGTCGCGGGCACTCCGGCGCTGCGGTACAAGAACGGCACCCGGACGATCTTCGAGGCCGCCGGCTCGCACCGCTTGCTGCGCCTCGAATCCCCGTCGGAAGGCACCATGGAGTTCAGCGGCTGGGACCAGCCCGTCCCGGCCCAGGCGCCGCCCGCCGCGGAGATCTACTCCGGCCCCGGCTCCTGATCGAACGGCCTCGCGTTCCCGCGCCGTTCGGGAGCGCGAGGCCTTCGTCCACTGTGGACAAAAGCGTCACGAATCCAATACAGAGCCGGACAAAGGCGTAACAGACCGCTGGACCAGGCGATAAGCGGATGCGCCCGGGGATGTCCCGGGCCTCTCCCGAACGGAAACCGCATGATTCGCCCGGTCTCGAACCGTCTCTTCCTGCGCTACGGCACCGTCGCGGCCGCCGCCGCGCTCGTGTGCACCTCCTGCTCCGGCTCTGACGGCAACGCCGCGCAGCCGCCCGCCGCCGCCAGCCCGGCTGCCAGCTCTTCGGCCGCGCCCTCCGCCGACCCGCTCGACCCCGCGGCCATCAAGGCCGCGATGAAGAAAGCGACCGCGGTCCACGTCAAGGGCACGAACAACAACCGCGGCGAGATGAAGATCGACCTGCAGATGAACAAGGACAGCGTGAGCGGCTCGATCGAGCAGGACGGCGTCGAGGTGCCCGTGCTGCGCGTCGGCGACAAAGTCTGGATGAAGTTCACCAAGTCGCTGACCAAGAAGGCCAAGCTGCCCGCCGCGGCCGCAGCGATGGTGAACGACAAGTGGGTCTCGCTCGACTCCCAGCTCGGCCAGGGTCTCGGCGAGACATTCAAGCTGGTCACGGACTACGACGTCTTCGTCAGCGGCATGGCCAGCGAGGCCGACCAGCCCGACTTCTCGACAGGCCAGCCCGCCGAAGTGGCAGGCACCCTGGCACTTCGGTACCAGAACGACAGCACGACGATCTTCATCGAGGCCGTCTCGCCGCACCGCTTGCTGCGGATGGAGTCCCCGAAGGACGGCACGATGGAGTTCAGCGGCTGGGACCAGCCCGTCCCGGCCCAGGCCCCGCCCGCCGCGGAGATCTACTCCGGCCCCGGCTCCTGATCGGACTCCCCTCGCGCTCCCGCGCCGCTCGGGAGCGCGAGGCCTTCGTCCATTGTGGATCCGGATCACGGATCCATGACAGCGGCGGACAAGCCGTAACGGACGGCTGGAGCAGGCGATAAGCGGATGCGCCCGGGGGTGTCCCGAGCCCGTCCCGAACGGAAATCGCATGATTCGCCCGCCCCAGAAACGTTTCCTCCTGCGCTGCGGAGCCATCGCCGCCGCGCTCGTGTGCGCCGCTTGTTCCAGCTCCGGCGGCACTCCTGCCCAGTCGCCGGCCAGCGCGGCCCCGAGTTCGCCGGTCAAGCCGGCCGACGCGCCGCCGGACGCCGCGACGGTCGGCGACACCGTCTCGGCCGCGATGAAGAAATCGACCGCTGTCCACGTCAAAGGCAGCGACGGCCCGACGAAGTTCGACGTGCAGCTCAACAAGGACAGCGCGAGCGGATCGATCGAGAAGGACGGCGCGGAGATTCCGGTGGTCCGCGTCGGCGACAAGCTCTGGATCAAGTTCACCCGCGGGATGGCCAAGATCGCCGGGCGACCCGCTGGGGCCCGCTCTCCGCTGGACGACAAGTGGGTGTCCATGGACTCGCCGATGGCCCAGGGGTTGGGCGAGGGGGTCAAGATCTTCCTGGATCGCGACGTCCTCGTCGGCGCCATGGCCGACGACCTCGACCAGCCCGGCTACTCCGCGAGCGAACCCGCCGACGTGGCGGGCACTCCGGCTGTGCGATACGAGAACGGCGGCAGGACGATCTTCCTCGATGCCGCCGGCTCGCACCGCCTGCTGCGGTACGAGTCCCCGAAGCAAGGCACGATGGAGTTCAGCGGCTGGGACCAGCCCGTCCCCGCCAAGGCCCCGCCCGCCGCGGAGATCTACTCCGGCCCCGGCTCCTGAAGTTCTGCCAGCCGGGCGAACGAGTGCGACACTGCCCGAGATGATCGGTCTGCTGTATCCCACTCGCGATTGCGCCGAAGACGACTTCACCGCCCTGGCCGGGTGCCTGGACGCCCGGCCAGGCGTGGAATTCGCCTATGTGCCCTGGGCCAGGCGCGTGGTCGAGCGGGAGAACGTCCAGGCCGCCGTACGCGAGCTGAGCGAACCGGACCGGCTGGTCCAGGCTGCGGGGACCTTCACGACGTCGCCGCGAGTGGTCAGCTGGGCGTGCACGAGCTGCAGTTTCCTCGACGGCGTCGCCGTGGCCAAGACGCAGACCGACGCCCTGACGGACGCGCTGGATGTCCCGGCGAGCAGCACGTCGCTGGCGTTCCTCGCCGCGGCGCATCGGCTCGGTTTGGAGCGGATCGCGCTCGCCTCGGTGTACGCGCCCGAAATCACCGACGCGTTCGCGGCGTTCCTTGCCGAGGAAGACATCGCCACCGTGCACGCCGTGTCGGCCGACGCCGGTTCGGACCGCGACCTGGCGACCTGGGACAGCGCCCAGATCCGCGACCTGGTCGATTCCGCGGCCTCCCCGGACGCCCAAGCCGTCCTGGTCCCGGAGACCGCCCTGCACACCGCGCCGCTGCTCGCCGAACTCGAGAAGCGCGCGGGAAAACCCGTGCTCACCGCGACGCAGGTGACGCTGTGGCACTGCCTCACCCTGCTCGGCCGACCGGCCGCCGGACCGGGTCTCGGCGCCCTTCTGGCCCATCCGCACTGATGTCCACTGTGGACAGATGAGTACGCCGGCCGGATCGCGGGTAGCCACCGATCATGAGCAGCCACCTGATCGCCGTCGCCGTCGACTGCCGGGACGCTGACGCGCTCGCCGAATTCTGGCGGGAAGCGCTGGGCTATCCGCGGGCCGAGCGGTGGCCGGACAGCCACGGACTCACCTACGTCGAACTGAAAGCGCCGGACCGGCCGTCGCTGCTGTTCCAGCCGGTGCCCGAGGGGAAGGCCGGCAAGAACCGGCTGCACCTGGACATCGCGCCGGACACGGTCGAGCAGCGCGACGAGGTCGCCCGCCTCGTGACGCTGGGCGCGAGAGTCGTGGAGGATCCGGAAAACGACCACTGGATCGTGCTGAAAGACCCGGAAGACAACGAATTCTGCGTGCTGCCCCGGCGGTCCTGACCCGCGTCCGGCCGGGGGCTACGATCTTCGCCGTGCCCGACTCCCGAGTGCCCGCGCAACCCGACCTCGGGATGCTCGCCGGGCGACTGCTGTTCGCGGTGCAGCGGGAACTGTTCACCGCGCTGGCCGCCGAAGGCTTCGGCGACCTGAGCCCGCGGCACGGCGCGGTGCTCGCCTACCTCGGCCCGGACGGTGCGCGCGCGACGGAGCTGTCCCGGCTGTCCGGACGGCGCAAGCAGGTCATCGGCACGATGGTCGACGAACTCGAAACCCTCGGCTACGTCGAACGCCGCCCCGACCCGGCCGACCGGCGCGCGAAACTCGTCTGCCCGACCGAGCGCGGGTCGGCCATGATCGGGGCCTCGGCCCGCGTCCTCGCCGGGATCGAGGACCGGCACGCCCAGCGGCTCGGGCGGGGCGAGTACGCGGAGTTCAAGCGGGCGCTGGCCGAGGTCACCGACCAGCAGCGGCATTTCGCGGGGCAGTGATCACTGGCCCGGGCGCCCCTGGTGCGGCGGACCCTGCGGAGGCCATTGCCCCGGCATCGGCTGCTGCGGGTACGGCTGCTGGGGTTGCTGCGGGTACGGCCGCGGCATTCCCGGAGCGCCGTACTGCTGCGGATACTGCGGCGGAACCGGAGCCGGCTGCGGATATTGCTGTCCCATCGGAACCTGTCCCGGATACTGCGGCATCCCCGGAACCGGTGCCCCGTAAGGCATCCCGTAGCCCACGGGCGGAGGCCTCTTCGCCGACACCGCGGGCAGCCACAGCACCACCGCCAGGACGGTCATCAGGCCGAACGCGACGCTGTCCCACCAGGAATGGGCAAGGATCACCCCGGCGAGCGAGCACACCAACTGCAGCGGCGCGCCCCACAGCAGAATCCGGCCGACCGATTGCCGTCGCGCGAAAATCATCCCTACGCCGACGAGCACCACGATCGCCAGCACCAGGGACAACGCGAACAGGTAATCGGAGGCGCGGACGCGGCTTCCGCCGCTCACGATTTCCCCGACCGACCAGATTCCCCCGCGTACCGCGTAAATCTCCAGCACCACGAGCAACACCGCCACCGCGATGCCGATCCCCGTCACCTTCGGCCGTTCCCTCGGCTGAGTCATCCCCGGTCCCCTCCGTCACCCTCCGGAGGGACAAGCCTACCAACCGCATCCGCAGTCCACAGTGGAGCAACCGCGGGAACAACGCCCCCGGCCCCCGCGACCGGCCCGGACGCCCTCTACGATCGGCCCGTGACCGCCTACGACGACGTCTTCGACCACCTCGACGCTTCGGCCCTGCCCGAGCGGCAGCAGCACATCCTCGCCACCATCCGGGACTGGGTGGGCCAGCACGGGTATTCGCCGAGCACGCGCGAGATCGGCGAAGCGGTCGGATTGCGGTCGACGTCCTCGGTGTCGAAGCATCTCGCCGCGCTGGAGGACAAGGGTTTCCTGCGCCGCAGCTCGACGATGTCGCGGCCGATCGACGTGCGCGCGTTCCTCGGCGACGTCCCCTCGCGCGACGGCGGCGACTCCGTGCCGGTGCCGGTGGTCGGCGACATCGCGGCCGGCACGCCGATCTCCGCGCTGGAGCACGTGGACGACGTCCTGCAGCTGCCGCGCGGGCTCACCGGCCGCGGCACCGTTTTCGGGCTTCGCGTGCGCGGCGATTCGATGGTCGACGCGGCGATCTGCGACGGCGACATCGTGGTGGTGAAGCAGCAGCACGAGGCGCATTCGGGGCAGATCGTCGCCGCGATGATCGACGAGGAGGCGACGGTGAAGGTCTACCGCCGCCGCGACGGGCACGTCTACCTCGAGCCCCGCAACCCGGCCTACGACGTGATCGACGGCGACCGGGCCGCGGTGCTCGGCGTGGTCGTCTCGGTGCTCCGCAGCATGTGAAGGTCCGTGAGGGGAACCCCGAGGGAATCAGAGTCCCTCAGGGTTCCCCTCACGGACAGCGGCGAGGTCAGTCGACCGCCACCGGAACCCGGGTGTCGACCAGTTCCTCCTGCTCGACCGCCCGGCCCTGCCACGGCCGCGCGATCAGCCACAGCACCAGCCCGGACACCACCAGTCCGCCGAACATCACCGTGGCCATCGCGGCCGCGTTGTTGCCCAGCAGGCCGACCACCGGCGAGACCGCCGCGCCGACGCCGAACTGCACCGCGCCCAGCAGCGACGCCGCCGTCCCGGCGTTGTTCCCGTGCGCGTCGAGCGCGACCGCGGGCGCGTTCGGCAGGATCAGCCCGGCGAAGAACAGCACCGCCCACACCGGCACCGCGACGCCGAACATGCCGCCGAACCCGGTCAGCGCGGTCGCCAGCAGCACCGCCGCCGAGCCCGCCGCGGCGAGGCTCGCCACGAGCAGCACCTGGTGCGGTTCGAAGCGGTTCATCAGCCGGGCGTTGACCTGCGTCGCGGCGATCAGCCACACCGCGCTCGCCCCGAACATCAGGCCGAACTGCTGCTGGTCCAGCCCGTACTGCTGCTGGAACACGAACGACCCGCCGCTGACGAACGCGAAGAGCCCGGCCATCGCGAACCCGGCCACCAGCACCAGCCCGACGAACGAGCGGTCGGTGAACAGGCTCCGGTAGGACCGCACGGTCGCCCGGAGCTGGAACGGCTGCCGCCGAGCGGGCGGCAGCGTCTCCGGCAGCGCGAGCGCCGCCGCGATCCCGCTCGCCAGCCCGATCGCGGCGAGCACCACGAACACCCCGCGCCAGTGCGTCCACGCCAGCAGCGCGCTGCCGAGCGTCGGGGCCAGCACCGGGGAAACGCCCATCACCAGGATGAGCTTGGACAGCAGTTTCGCCGCGGCGCGATCGGTGTAGAGGTCGCGCACCACGGCCAGCGCCAGCACCGCGCCCGCCGAGGCGCCCAGCCCCTGCAGCACGCGCGCCGCGCTCAGCAGCTCCACCGTCGGCGCCACCAGGCACAGCAGCGACGCGACGACGTGGATCAAACTTCCCGCGACGAGCGGGATGCGCCGCCCCATCGCGTCCGAAAGCGGGCCGGCGATCAGCTGGCCGAGCCCGAGCCCCAGCACCGTTCCGGTGAGGGTCAGCTGGATCGTCGACTCCGTCGTCGACAGTTCGCGGGTGATGTCCGGCAGCGCCGGCAGATACATGTCGATGGACAGCGGCCCCAGTGCCACCAGAACGCCGAGCACGAGCACCAGCTTCAGCTGGCTCCCCGCGTTCGGCGCGTCGCGTGTTTCGTTCACGCCACTCCCCTTCGTCGTGAGCACTTGGGCACCTACGAAGAAGACGGCCGAGAAATTCCGGAACCCGCGAACAGATCACACCCTGGGAATCCTGCTTGACAAACTCACCCGAGGCCGAGGGCGAAAACGTGGAGGTCCGGATCGGCCGGAAGAGTCACCGTCGCGATCTTCTTGCCCGCCGGGATTTCCAGCGGCGACGTGGCGTAAACCGAGGCGCCGATTCCCTGGCCGCCGGGCTGATTCCGGTGCGCGGTGCGGGCCACGAGCGTATTGCCGAACACTGGTTCGGTATTTCCGCCCGGCAACACCCAGTCACCGAACGAAAGATCGGCGGTCGCCGTCGTGCCGTCGGTGAACGCGACGGTCGCGCTCCCGCGATGGTCTCCGTTCGTCGCCGAACCGACGAAAAGCAGGCGGCCGGCTGAAGTTCCACCCAGATCGAGCTTCTGCCCGGAGGCCACCGCGTTGTCCGGGCGGCCGGACGGCGCGGCGGGCCAGACGAACGTCGTACCCGCAGCGTGTCCGGTCGAACCCGGAGCGAGACCGGCGTCGGCCAGCGCTTTCCGTGAATAGCTGTTTCCGGCGCCGTCGAAATTCGCCGAACCGCCGTCACCGTCCTCGGAAATGCCGACGTTGCCGAAGGATCCGGCCAGGCTTCCCTTCGGCGCGACCAACACAATTATCGAGGAAGAAACCGAATGTCCCTGGCCGCGCAACGTTACGGGCACTTCGTAGTAACCCGCGCGAGTCCCCGCCGCAGCCGTAACGGTCAGATCCGTTTTCCCGCTTCCGGTGCGGTCGTCGAGCCGCACCGAACGCGGGCCGGACACGGTGATTCCGGCCGGTGCCGACGTCGCGAGGTTCAGCGAGCGCAGCTGTCCGCCGAGCCGCTGGCCGTTCACCGCGACGGTGCCGGAGCCACCCGGTTCGACGGTGATCTGGTTGGCCACCGAGGCGACGTACGGTTCCTCACCGTCCCGATAGGACGGTGGCTGCGTGTTCGCGGCCCAGTTCCGGTCCGGCTGCGCGGACAGCGCGAAGTCGAGCCGCCCGCCATTGCGCGCCAGGTCCTGCGGCAGCGACGTCCGATCCCACCGATGCCCGTTGAGCGCCAGACCGTGGACGTACTGCGTGGTCGTCGAAGCGCCCGGCGCACGGAGGTCCAGCGTGCGGCCGCCCGGCAGCGTCAGCACCGCGCGCTCGAACAGCGGGCTGTGCACGGTGAGATCCGGCGTTCCCGGAGTCGACGGATACAGCCCCAGCGCGGCCCAGACGTACCAGGACGACTGCGCGCCGAGGTCGTCGTTGCCGGGTTCGCCGTCCGGCGTCGCGCTGAACAGCGTGGTCGCGATCCGGCGCACGACTTCCTGCGTCTTCCACGGCTGGCCGACGTGGTTGTACAGCCAGGGCACCCCGAAATCGGGCTCGTTGCCCGCCCACATGTACGGCTCGTTCGGGCCGACGTTGAGCTTCTGGAAGAACGTGTCGAGCCGCGCGGACACCGCCGCCGGGCCGCCCATCGCGGTCACCAGCCCGGCCGTGTCCTGCGGGACGAGCCAGGTGTACTGCGCGGCGTTGCCCTCGTCGAAACCGTCCTGGCCGAAGGTGCCGGGCGCGGGCGGCTGGTACGCCGGACCGTCCGGGAAGCGTCCGTCCTGGCCGCGCGGCTGGAGGTAGCCGGTGGCCGGGTTGAACAGGTGCTGCCAGTTCTGGCCGCGTTCGGCGAAGTCGCGGGCGACGCCGCGGTCGCCGATCGCGCCCGCGAATTGCGCGATGGCGAAGTCGTCGATCGCCCATTCCAGCGTGATCGAAGCCCCGACGCGCGCGTGGTCGCCGCGGGAGGCGTCGTTGTTCGGCAGGTAGCCGCGCGCGAGGTAGTCCGCGATCCCCCGGCGTTCCTGGTACGCGCCCGGCGTCTCGTCCACCGACGTGGCGCCCTTGACCAGGTACTTCAGCGCGGTCTTGACGTCGAAGTCGCGCGCGCCGAAGGCGTAGAGGCTGGACAGCAGCGCGACCGAACTGTCGCCGGTCATCTGCCCGGTATAGCCGTTGGCCATCGGCCAGCGTGGCCACCAGCCGCCCTGGACCGCGTCGTTGGTCAGCGATTGCGCCATGTCGCTGGCTTCCTTCGGGAACAGCATGCCGTGCAAGGGCGCGAGCGAGCGATAGGTGTCCCAGTCGGAGAAGTTGGCGTATTGCGAGTGCCCGGCCGGGAGCGTGCGGACTTGATTGTCGAAGCCGATGTAGCGACCGTCGACGTCGTTGAACGTGTTCGGGTGCATCAGGCTGTGGTAGAGGGCGGTGTAGAACGTCTTGAGCTGCGCGGAATCCTTGCCCGCCACGCGAATCCGGCCGAGCGCGTCGCGCCAGGCGTCCCTAGTCTTCTGGCGCATCGCGGTGAAGTCCCAACCGGGCTCCATGTTCTTCTTCGCGCCCTGAACGTCCACATAGGACATAGACACCTTCGCGCGGACCGCGCCCGCGTCGCCGAACGTCAGGTACGCACCCGCTTTCGGCGCGTCGACCTGATCACTGCCCGGCTGGACGGTTGTGCCGTCCCAGGTGCCGTGCGCGGTGAACGGACGGTCGAAGGTGATGTCGTAGTAGACGGTGTACTTGTTCGACTTGCCGCAGAAGTGCCCAGTCGTCGCCTGCCCGCTGACCTCGCGGTCTCCGGTGATTTTCAGCCCGGCCGCGGAGTTGCCAGCCAGGCTCGCGCCGCCCTTCACCAGCACCTGCGCGTTCTGCCCGGCGGGGAAGGTGAACGCCGCCATCCCCGTGCGCGTGGTCGCCGTCAGCTCGGTGCGCACGCCGGAATCGGGAAACGTGACAGCGTAATAACCGGGTTCCGCCTGCTCACCGTCGTGCGTGAACCGCTCGACGCGGTCCCCCGGCTTCGCCCCGACATCGCCGGTGACCGGCAGAATCGGGACGTCGCCGAACGCGTTGCAGCCGACCGACGCGTGGTCGAGGCTGAAGCCGCGGATCTTGTCGCTGTGGTACTGGTAGCCGGCGTAGGACCCGTCGGTGTCCGGCGAAAACTGCATCATCCCGAACGGCGCGGCCGGCCCGGGGAAGTTGTTGATCTCGCCGACCGAGGTGCCGCCGCGCCCGGTGCCGACGAGCGGATCGACGTACGCCGCCGGGTCGCTCACCAGCGGGACCTGCGGCGCGGCCGCCGCAACGGTTCCCGCACCGACGACCGCCGCCGTCACCAACGCTGTCACGACTGAGTACCGCACGCTGCCTCCCAGACCTCGTGTTGTCCGACCTTTCCGGCTGGCGGGCGGCGAGGTCAACGGAATGACAGAGATCTGGCCGGTTTTGAGCGGACAGACATCCGACAGGTTGCCCGGGAGACGGTCAAAGGGCCAGGCGATGCCGGACGTAGCGCCGCGCGACCTCGGTCAGCTGCGGGAAAGCGCCCCGATACGTCCACATGCCCAGGACAAGGACGGAAAAGGCGGTGATTCCCCGGTCCGGGGCGTCGCGGTAGGCCGGAATCCGCCGAGCCCACTCCTCGGCCTGCGCCGGAGTGTGACCGTCCGCGACGAGCCGCAGGACCAGTGACGTCGCGTCGAGCCAAGGCGCGCCGAGGCTCGACCAGGCCCAGTCGACGACCCGAGCCCGGTCGGACACCAGGATGTTCAGCGGATGAAGGTCGCCGTGCACAAGGCTGTCGCCGCGCACCCAGTCGATCCCCTGGCGCTCCCGCTCCACGAGTTCGTCCAGATGCCGCCGATCCCAAAGACCCAGTTTGCCGTCGGGCTGCTTCGACAGCCGACGCCACGGGCTCGACCAAGCCCACTGCTCGGCGGCTGACGGAAGGTCCAGCGAACATCCCGCCAGCGCCTGCGCCATCGTCACCGCGGCGTCCGCGACCAACGGGAGATCGGGCGAGCCCGGCTCGAGGTTCGCATGCCGTCCCGCGACGTGTTCGAAGCCCAGCAAGGACCATCCGTCCGCCTCGGCTTCCCAGAGAAGGCGCGGAGCGACAGCATGCGGCAGGCCCGGATTCGCCTTGGCCTCGATCCGCTGCATCCGCTCCTGGCGGGTTCCCGCCCGGACCCCCTTGACGAAGAAGCGTCCCCGCTCGGCCTGAAGCGCCGCCAGGAAGTCCGAGTTCCGTCCTTCGGACGGGGAAACGGAGCTGGAAACCTTTCCCGTTTCCTTCTCGACCGCCCGCCGCACCGGGGCAGGAATGTCCTCCCAGGCTCGGCTGGACATTGCCTTCCCTTCGCGTCAGCACGACACCGACGGCGGCGGATCGTCGGTGCATCCGTTCTTGCACTGTGAGCACTTCGCACACTTGGCGGCCGAAGTAAACCACAGCTCGGGATCCACGGCGAAACCTGCCGCCTGAATCGCGGACGTCGTGCGATCCATCTTCTCGGCGAAGGCCGCGCCTCCGCCCTCGGCCTCGTCGCCAGGTACGTGATGGATGAATCCTCCCGAGATCCGCTCGCAGAAATCCGCGTATTCGCGGGTATAAAGGACGAACGCGTGCCACCCGATATCGACAATTTCGCTCGGAGCCAACGGCCGGGAAGTCCGTGCACAGGCTGCGAGGAAAGCCAGCGCCTGGTCCATGACGCGCGCTGCGTATTCGCACGGCCAGGTGTTCTCTTTCGCGATCCGGGCGACGAGACGAGCGAACAGCGCTTCGGTGACAAGGCCCTTGCCGGCGAGGTCGTCTACTGCGATAGTCATGTTGTTTCCCCTCTGCTTCAAGACGGCCCAAGGGCATCGCCCCTGACGCCTTTCCCGCACTCGGCCGCGACGCTACGACAAGCCCGGTGCGGGAAGTGACAGGAAAATGACAACCCGAATAGAGCACTCGCCAGGCATCGGGAAATTGCGGAACGATGCTCTCGTGGACTCTGGAATCGGTGGGCGGATCGCTGCGGCCCGGAAGCTGGCCGGCCTGACGCAGCATGCTCTGGCACGCAGGATCAGCTACAGCACGAGCATGCTCTCGAAGGTGGAACGCGGGGAGGAAATCCCGGCGCCCGAGTTCCTCGGCCGGGTCGCCGACTCCCTCGGAGTCCGCGTCGAGAGGCTGGCCTGGAACAGATTCGAGTGGCGGCGGGAGGACGACGAACTCGCCGCCCGGCTGTCGCCTGTCCGTGCCGCGCTGGACCTGCTCGATCTCCCGCCGGACTCGGCTGTCGCGCCGCGCCCGCTCGCTGTGCTTCAGGCCGATGTCCGGTATCTCAACCGGCTCGCGCAGGCCGCGCTGTACGAGCCGATGATCGCGCTGCTGCCCTCCCTCGTCGCCGAGTTGCATATCGCCGCCGAGAGCTGCGTCAGGCAAGACCGGCATGACGCATGGGCGCTCCTCGCACTGACGACTCGCTGCGGCCATTCGGCGGGGATCGCCGTCGGAGACAACACGCTGTCGGTGAACGCGCTCGGCAAAATGGATTGGGCCGCGCGGCAGGCCGGGGATCGCGCGCCCGGCCTGCGCGCTGCCCGGGAATACCTGCGGGTGACCGCATACCTTCGCGACGAGGACTATGCGGCGTGCTGGCGGTTGAACAACGCAGGCACAGCGCTCCTGGACGGCGCGGAGGACGCTCCCGGAGCGCTGGTGGCTCGAGGACAGCTGCATCTCGGCGCGTCGGTGATCTCAGCTCGCACCAGGGACCGCGACGCCATGACGGGCCACCTCGAGGAAGCAGCCCGGATCGCCGCGCTGACGGGGGAAGAGCCGGAAACCTTCTGGTTCGGCTTCGGACCCGCGAACGTTCAAGTCCACCGCGTGGTCACCTTCGGGGCACTCGGGGAGCACAGTCTGGCTGTCGAGGCCGGCCGGGGGCTGCGGATCCCGACCGGCTGGCTTCCCACCCGGATCGGGCATCACCATCTGGACATGGCCCGCTCGTACCGTTGGCTGAATCAGCCGGAGAAGGCGCTGAAACAGCTGCAACGCGCACGCATGGTCGCGCCGGGTCAAGCCCGGAGGCACCCGATGACCCGCGAAACAGTCTCGGCGCTCGTCCGTTCCGCGCGGCGGCAATCGGAGACGCTAACGAGCTACGCCGCGTGGCTCGGTTTGAAGCTCTGAGATCTGCGATCTCTCGATCCGCTCGATGCCATGGCGAACGGCACTCTGGCGCGCCCAAGCCAACGCCACCACCACCCAGCCGGGATCCGCCCGATTTCGCCCCAGCCACCGCCCCGGCGAGCTAACGTTCACGGACATGACTGAACCCGCAACCCGGGACGTCGAGGGCTACGAAGTCGGCTCCAGCGTCTCCGTCATCCGCGAGTACGAAACCGAGCCTGGCTCCGGGCCGCGCCTCCACCGGCATCCTTACCGCGAAACCTTCGTCATCCAGCGCGGCCGCGCGTTGTTCACCATCGGCGACGAGCAGCGCGAAGGCGTCGCCGGGGACGTGCTCGTCGCGCCGCCGGACATGCCGCACAAGTTCGTTTCGCTCGGGCCCGAACCGTACGAGGCCGTGCACATCCACGAGAACGACCGGTTCGTCACCGAGTGGCTGGAGTGAGGTCGGGGCGCATTTGTACGTCCCGTGTATCCCGCTCGGCGATGCTCGGCCCGGACCGACCAGGACCGGGAGGACACGGATGCTCAGGAAACTCGCAGTGCTCACCGCCGGGGCCGCGGCGGCGGCCACGGTCGCCGTCGCCGCTCCGGGCGTAGCCGCGGCGCTGCCGGCGGCGAACATGGAAGCCGTGCTGCTGGCGGCCCAGATCGACCCGCAGCGCGCCGACAGCACGCAGACGCCGGGCGCGCACGACAGCGTCTTGCTGGTCGAGAAGGCGTTGCAGGCCAAGGGGCTGCTGGACGCCAAGTACGTCGACGGCTACTTCGGCACCACCACGATCGACGCCTATTCGAAGTACCAGAAGTCCCTCGGCTACACCGGAATCGACGCCTCGGGCCTGCCCGGCAAGACGTCGCTGGAGAAGCTCGGCTCCGGCCGGTACACCGTGTCGAACCCGGTATCCGCGGGCAGCCACGTGACCTATCACGGCGTCACGCTGAACACGCGCACCAAGGCGATGCTTCAAGCAGCCGAAAAGCTGTTCGGCAAGGACGTCGGCCTCACGCAGGGTTCGTCCAACCCGGGCGGCGTCGGCGCGTCGGCCGGAACGCACGACGGCGGCGGCGCTTTCGACGTTTCGGTGGCGGACATGTCCTCGGCGACCCGCACCGAATTCGCCAAGGACCTCCGGAAGGTCGGGTTCGCGGCCTGGGTGCGCACCCCCGCGCAGGGCGACTGGGGCTACCACATCCACGCGATCGCGGTCAACGACCCGGACCTGTCCTCGGGCGCGCAGCACCAGGTCGGAGCCTATTACCTCGGGCAGAACGGCCTCGCGAACCACGGCAAGGACGACGGCCCCGCGGTCAACCCGAAGCTGACCTGGGAGCAGTACCAGCGCGGCTGACCCACCCGGCTGCCGCATTTGCTGGCGCGAGTGCGGCGGCCGTGGTTTTCTGGTGCCATGGCGGGAAAAACTTTTCGGTTCGGGGTTGTCGCGGCGCCGCAAGAGGGCGGGGCGAAATGGCGGGAAACCGCACGGCGCGCGGAGGATCTCGGATATTCGACCCTGCTTTCGCCGGACAATCTGCATCTTCCGACCCCGACCGCCTCGCTGGCCGTCGCGGCGGCGGTGACGACCGAACTGCGGGTCGGGACGTTCGTCTTCGCCAGCCCGCTGCGCACGCCGCGCGCGGCGGCGTGGGAGGCGCACAGCCTCAGCGTGCTCACCGACCGCCGGTTCGAAATGGGGATCGGCACCGGGATTCCGCTGATGCGCGAAGCCGCCGCCGAGCTGGGCCTGCCGTACGGCACCGGTCCGGAGCGGCTGGCCCAGGTGTCGGACACGATCTCGCACCTGCGCCGTCTCGACGGCGATGAGCACACGCCGGTGATGGTCGCCGCGGGCGGGCCGAAAGCACGCCGGCTGGCAGGCGAACGCGCGGACGTCGTCACCCTCGCCCACAGCATCCTCGCGAGCCAGGCGGAGACCGCGGAGTACGCCGCCGAGATCCGGGCCGCGGCCGGCGGCCGCGAGGTCGAGCTGGCGATGAACATTTTCGTCGTCGGCGAGGAAATCCCGCCGTGGATCCGCACCTTCATCGGGCACGACATCGAGACCCTGATCGAGCACGATTCGCTCACCCTCCTGCGCGGCGGACCGGCCGCGATGGCCGAGGAGCTGCAGCGACGGCGGGAAGAACTCGGGGTGTCGTACTACAGCGTCAACGGCGCTTTCCTCGAGGACTTCGCCCCGGTGGTCGCGCGGCTCGGCGGGCGCTGACGCGCGCGGCGGGAATAGCCGCGCCCGCCGGTGAATTGCACCGAGGGTGAAAGCTGTGACCTACCGCCAGTTCGGCGGCCCGGAAGTGCTGACGTTGTCCGAACTCGCCGTGCCCGAGCCGGGGCCGGGCGAGGTGCGCGTGCGGATCACGGTGTCCGCGGTGAACCCGACCGACTGGAAGGCGCGCTCCGGCTCCCGGTTCGGCGCCGAGGCGGAGTTGTCCGTGCCCAACCAGGACGGGGCCGGCGTCGTGGACGCGATCGGCGCCGGGGTGGACGGATTCTCCGTGGGCGACCGGGTATGGCTGCTGCTGGCCGCCGCGCACTCGCCGTTGTCCGGGACCGCGCAGGAGTACACCGTTCTTCCGGCGGACCGGCTCGTGCCGCTCCCCGACGGAATCGGCTTCGACGAAGGCGCCGCGTTCGCGATCCCGGCGCTCACCGCGCACCGCGCGCTCACTGTCGCGGAGGACGGACCGCAGCGGCTGGCGCCGAATGCGTTGGCCGGCAAGACTGTTCTGGTCAGCGGCGGCGCGGGCGCGGTCGGCAACGCCGCGATCCAGCTGGCGCGCTGGGCCGGCGCGACCGTGATCGCCACCGTCAGCACCGAGGACAAGGCCGCGCTCGCGCGTGCCGCCGGTGCGCAGCATGTCGTGCGGTACACCGAAGGGGATGTCGCCGCGGCGATCCGGGAAATCGCGCCGGACGGGGTCGACGTGATCGTGGAGGTCGCCGTCGGCGTGAACGCTCCCCTGCACGCCGCGGTACTTCGCCCGCGCGGGGTCGTCGCGGCTTACGGCGACGACCGCGGCACCGGGACTGTGACTGTCGACTTTGGACAGAACGTTTTCCTCAACAGCCGCTACCAGTTCCTGGTGCTCTACACCGTCGGATTCGACCGCCTGCGCGCCGGAGCGGAAGACCTGAACGCCGCCCTGGTCGACGGCGGCCTCCGGCTCGGCCCCGATCACGGCCTGCCCGTGCACCGGTTCCCGCTGGCGGAAACCGCTCGCGCGCACGAGGCGTCGGAAAAGGGCGTCACCGGGAAGGTGCTGATCGACGTCAGCTGATCGCTGGCTCGACCCCGGTCAGCTCCACGCTCGCCGCCCACAACCGGGCGGCGGCTTCGGCGTCCGCGTACGGCCCGCGCACCGGCTCCGGCCGGGGCCGTCCTTTGAGACCGAACACCCGCGGACCCCAGATCTGACCACTGTGGACATCCGGACCGACCGCCGCCCGCACCGCTGGCCGCGCGCCGCCGTCCTTGCCCTGCAAGGCGATTCGCGCAAGGCTCAGCTTTTGTTTCGCGCTGCGCACATGCAGCGGCGGCCGGTCCGGAGTCAGACTGTCCAGCGCCCCGCCAGGATGCGCGACGACACTCAGCCTGCTGCTGCCCGCTGCCCTTAGCCGTCGATCCAACTCCAGCGCGAACAGCGTTTGCGCGAGCTTCGACCGTTCGTACGCAGTTTTCGGCTGGTAGTCGCGCATGCTCTGCAGATCCTCGAAATCGAGCTTCGCCGACTTCGCCGCGAAGCTCCCTGTCGTCACAATCCTCGCGCCTGGCTTCAGCTGGTCTTGAAGCGCCGCAGTCAGCGCGAAGTGCCCGAGGTGATTGACCCCGAACGTCATCTCGTGCCCGTCCTTGGTCTCCCGCCGCTCGGGCCCGTCGAGATACACGCCCGCGTTCAGCACGACCGCGTCGAGTTCGCCGACCTCGACTCCCTTCACCGAAGCCAAGTCGGCAAGGTCCAGCCGCGCCCACGACACCCGCGCCCCCGGCACCCGCTCGCGGAGGACCTTCAACGCGACCTCCGCCTTCGCCGGGTCCCGGCTGCCGAGCACCACCTCCGCTCCCGCCTCGGCCAGCTGCTCCGCGACGAAGTAGCCGATCCCGGCATTGCCCCCGGTCACCAGCACCGCCATGACACCCCTCCTAAAACTGAAGTGATTACAACTTTAAACCCACTTCAGATTTGGGTACAGTGGGGGTCGTGGTCAACACCGGACGGCGCGAACGCCGCAAGCTCGAAACCCGGCGCAGGCTGGACGAGGTCGCGCTGCGGCTGTTCCTGGCGCACGGCTACGACGGAGTGACCGTCGCGCAGATCGCCGAAGAGGCCGACATCTCCGTCGCGACCCTCTTCGCCCACGTCCCGGACGGCAAAGACGCCCTGATCTTCGACGACGGCTCAGAACGCCGCGCGGGAATCGTCGCCGCGGTCCGCGACCGGGACGAGCCGATCCTCGCCGCCCTGCACCGCTTCTTCGCCGCGCGCGGCCCGTACTCGACGGACATCCCGCCGGAGCACGCCCCGAAACGCGACCTGATCGTGCAAACGCCGGCCCTGCGCGAGTACGCGCGGAAGCTGTGGCATTCCTGCGAACCCGACCTCACCGCCGCGCTCGCTGACGACAGCGGCCTTCCGCCGGACGACCCAGCGGTACGGGCTTTGGCGCGGTTCGTGCTGGAAATCCCGGATCTCACTGGTACCGCGCCAGATCCCGCCGCAGCGCTGGCTTCGGTGTTCGCACTGCTGGAATCCGGCTGGCCGCCGCGCACCTGACCCCAGCCTCCCCCCGGGGCTTGCGCTCAGTCCTGCAAGTCGTCGGCAGTGAACGAGCGGTGCTCGGTGAGCTGCGCCAGGTGCGCTTCCAGGGTCTCGAGCTGCGCGGGTCCGATCCGGGTTGCCCAGCGGCTGCGCACGTCGTCGAACAGGGCACCGCCGATGGCCATCAGCTCGTGGCCTCGCGGGGTGACCCGCACCCGCTTGCGGCGCGCGTCGCTCGGGTCGGGCTCGCGGTCGACGTAGCCGAACTCCTCCAGTGCGGCAATGGTCTGCGCGGCCGCCTGCTTGGTGACCGACAGCCGGCGACCGAGTTCGGACGCGGTGTCCGCACCCGCGTCCACAGCGCGCAAGGCGAACTCGTGCACGGGGCGGACGCCCGCGTGGCCGCGTTTCGCGAGCTCCGCGTTCACCTCGTCGACCATGGAGTGGAACCCGCCGAGCAGCAGAAGCGCGAGCTCGGCACCACTGGACTGCGCCATGCGGCCGATCATACGAGTCCCCGCCATATAGACAAGTTACTTGTCCATCCCCTAGAGTTCGACAAGTTACTTGTCTATCGACTCGAAGGGGTCCCGATGAACCGCCTCGCCGCCACCATCCCCGGTGTCGACCACCACCGAATCAGCCTCAACGGCACCGAATTGCACTACGTCGCCGCCGGAACCACCGGGTCTCCCGTGCTGCTGGTGCACGGTTTTCCGGAGACCTGGTGGGTCTTCCGCAAGCTGATCCCCCTGCTCAGCCGGCACCACCGGGTGTTCGCCGCGGACCTTCGCGGATTCGGCGACTCCGCCACCGCCACGCCCGAGCACGACAGCGCGACCGCGACGAAAGACCTCGGCGACCTGATCGCCCGCCTGGACGTCGGCCCGGTCCACCTCACCGGCCAGGACATCAGCGGCCCCACGACGTTCCGCGTCGCCGCGACCCGCCCGGACCTCGTCCGCAGCTACACCGGAATCGAGACCGCGCTCCCGGGATTCGGCGCCGAGGCGCTCGCCGACGTCGCCCACGGCGGTGCCTGGCACATCGGCGTTCTCGCCGCGCCCGGCATTCCGGAGATGCTCCTCGCCGGACGCGAGCGCGAGTTCCTCGCCGACTACGCGATCCCCTCGCTCGCCGCGAAACCCGACGCGTTCACCGACGCCGACATCGACGAACTCGTCCGCTCCTACGCCCGGCCCGACGCGTTCGCCGGCGCCGCGGGCCTGTACCGGTCGCTGCTCTCCGAGGGCGAAGAACTCCGCGCGCTCGCGGCCCGCAAACTGGACATGCCCGTACTCGCGGTCGCAGGACGCTCGGCGAACTTCACGCCCGCAACGCTGCGGCAGGTCGCCAGCAGTGTGACCGCCGTGCACATCGAGCGGATCGGCCACTACGTGGCGATGGAGGCCCCCGACCAGCTCGCGGCCGCGCTCCGCTCCTTCTTCGCGGACATCGACCGGAAATGACATCTCGATTTCACTGCGGGGCCACAAATCTCGTCGTCGGCCATAGCGAGGTCCCAGCCGTTCGCCCGCATTAGGCGGTACCGCCCCAACACAGCGATGCGATAACTTCCGCTGCGTCCGCCCCGCCCGCGTCCCGTCCCGCGCGACTCACCGGCAAACGCCGGAAACCCCGTTCCCCCCAACGGACCCGCCGGTTCCCCGAACCGGACGCCACCCCCTTCCCCGGCCGTTACCACAGCCCGCGGATCAGGCGAAACCTGACTTTCGCAGGTATCGCCGAGACTCCGGTCACCGGTATACCTGACACCGGTCCAGGAAAGGTCTGGACCACTCTGCGGACGGTGGCGATGTCCGAACGGCCGTCCGCCCGAGTCGTCCTATGTGGAGGCATCATGCACCGGCTGGACGCGGCACAGGATTACGCGCTCGGTTTGTTCCGCATCGTCGTCGGGTTCCTTTTCGCCTGCCACGGCGTGAAATCGCTGTTCGGAGTGCTCGGCGCGCACGGCGCGGCACAGGTGGGCTCGTGGCCGGGGTGGTGGGCCGCGCTCATCCAGCTCGTCGCGGGCGGGCTCGTCCTGCTCGGCGTCGCCACCCGGATCGCCGCGCTGATCGGGTCCGGGTCGATGGCGTACGCCTACTTCTCCGTCCATGTGTCGCAAGGGCTTTTCCCCATCGAGAACGGCGGCGAGGCGGCCGCGATGTTCTGCTGGGCGCTGCTGCTGCTCGCGTTCACCGGCCCCGGCCGGCTCGCGCTCAGCGGGGCGCTCTCGGGACTGCGGCCGCGCGAATCGCGCGTCGGAGCGGTCCCGCACGCCTGACCCGGAACGAAAACATCCGCTTATCCCCGGGTCGACCCGCGCACTATCAGCTCGTACTCCGCCGGCCCGGGGACAGGCGGCTCAATGCCTTCGACCCGGTCGGCGAGCACGGCGACCGCGGTGCGGGCCAGCCGCACCGGCCGGAGGTCGACGGACGTGATCGGCGGGACGGACGACCGGGTGTGCTCGGAATCGGAATCCGCGCCGCAGGCGATGCGCACGTCGCCGGGCACCGCCAGTCCCCGCGCCCGCGCGGCGGCCAGCACCCCGGCCGCGTGCCGCCCGGTCTGGCAGTACACCGCGTCCGGCGGCTCGGCCATCCCGAACAGTTCCTCCCCCGCCTCGCGTCCGCCCGCTTCGCCGGCGACCTCCGCGCGGCGCACCGCCAGCGGCCGCTGCCCGCGAGCGCGAACCCAGTCCAGGTAAGCCGTTTCGGCGTCCAGGTTCCACTCGTTGCGATCGGTGCCCAGCACCGCCGCGACCCGCGACCCGCCCGCCGCGGCCAGGTGGTCGAGCACCTCGGCGACGATCCGCCCAGTGCCGAGGTCGAGGTAGTCCGGCGACGCGGGCCGCGCCGGGTCCCGCCCGACGCCGAGGAACGGCACGCACTCGCGGGTCAGCATCGTGATCAGCGGATCGTTCTCGACCGGTTCGGTGATCAGGAACCCGTCGCAGGCCAGCCCGACCGCGGGCGCGTCGGCGCGCGTCGGGTCCGGCACCAGCATCAGGCCGTACCCGCGTTCCACCGCGGCCAGCGCGGCCGATCCGGCGAACCGCAGGAAGTAGTCGACGCCCTCCAGGAACGCGGTGTCCAGCGGATCGAGCGGCCGCACCACCAGCCCGAGCACCCCGAGCCTGCTGGAGCGCAGCCCGCGGGCGACGGTGTCCGGCCGGTAGCCCAGCTCGCGCGCCGCCTCCCGCACCCGCTCCGCGGTCTCGGCCGCGACGGTCCCGTTCCCGCTGAAGGCGTGCGACACCGTGGTCGGCGAAACCCCGGCGCGGCGGGCGACGTCCTTGATGGTCGCCCGCGTTCTCTTCCCGGCCATGGCGCAGCAGCCTAACCTCGTCCAAATCGTTTTGGAAACCGCTCCGGACCGACCATTGCCCAAATCGATTTGGGTCCTTACCGTGACCCGGGTCGATTCCCCGGTCCGGAGGTTCGCCATGACCGCTCCCGCCACCCCGCCCGCGCCGCCCGGCACGTCCGCGCCGCCGCCCGCCCGATCCGGGCGCGGCCCCCGGGTGGAAGCCCACGGCATCGACGTCATCGGCGACGACGAGCGGCACGGCCGGGCCCGCGACCTGTTCGGGGTGTGGGCCGCGCCCAACGTCAGCTACCTCAGCCTGGTCGTCGGCGGCGCGCTGGTGCTCAGCGGGTTGAGCCTGCTGCAGGCGCTCGCGGTGATTGTGGTGGGCAACCTGTGCTGGGCGCTGGTCGGCCTCGTCGCGGTCAGCGGCCCGGCGGCGGGCGCGCCGAGCGAGGTCATCATGCGGGCGATGTTCGGCACGCGCGGCAACCGTTTCGTGATCGGGCTGAACGGCTGGCTCGTTTCGGTCTGCTACGTGGCCTTGAGCTGGTCCGCGGCCTCGGTGACCGCGTTCAGCCTCTGCGCGCGGCTCGGCATCGAGCTGAACACCCTGGGCAAAGTCCTCGTGATCGTCACGATCGCCGCCGCGACGCTGGTGATCAGCGTCTACGGCCACTCCGTGATCGTGCGCCTCTACCTGCCGCTCGCCATCGTGACGACGGCGGTTTTCCTGGTGCTGGGCGGATTCCTGATCCGGCACACCGCGTGGAGCTACCAGCCCGCGACGCCGCTGCACGGGGCCGCGCTGTGGGCGGCGCTGGCCGGCGGCGTGGCCCTGGTCGCGTCCGCCGCGTTGTCCTACAACACCAGCGCGGACTTCGCGCGCTATCTTCCGCGCGACACCAAGCCGTTCGCCGTCGCCGCGTGGACCACCGCCGGAGCCTTCCTGCCGAGCGTCGCGTTCACCGCGCTCGGCGCGTTCGCCGCGACCACTTTGGACATGAGCGATCCGCAAGCCGCGCTGGAATCCGTTCTGCCGTCGTGGTTCACCCCGATCTTCCTGATCGCGGTGATTCTCGGCGCGATCGCCAACAACGCGATGACCGTGTACAGCTCCGGCCTCGCGCTGCAGGCGATCGGCGTCCGCCTGCGCCGGTCCCGCAGCGTCCTGCTCGACGGCACCGCCGGAGTGCTCCTCACGCTGTACGCCTTGCTCGTGTCCGATTTCCTCAAGGCAGTCAACGACCTGATGCAGCTGATGGTCGTCGTGCTCGGCCCGATGATGGCGATCTACGTGACCGACCTTCTGCTGCGCCGCAACCGCTACGACGGTCACGCGCTCGCCGACGAGAGCCGCGGCGGCCCGTTCTGGTACGTCGGCGGCGTGCACTGGCCCGGCATCGCCGCCCTCGTCCTCGGCGCGACCGCGTCCGCCTGCTGTCTCGCCGTTCCCGGGATGTACACCGGATTCGTGGCGAGCGCGGCCGGCGGGATCGACTTCTCGCTGCCCGCCGGAATGCTGATCGCCGCCGCGATCTACCTGCTCGCCGGCCGCCCTCGCGCCACCGCCTGACCCCGATCGCAAGGAACAGAATGCACCTGCTCGTCAACGATTCCGATCCGCACGCCCGCGGCGTCTCGCGCGGCACCCAGCTGCGCGCCGGCCTCGCCGACACGCTGGAGCTGTACCTGCGCTGGTTCGACACCCTCGGCATTCCCGAACAGCAGATCCGGACCTACGCGCTCCGGTTGCTGGACAACGTCTCCGCTTGGCGGAGCTGCTACGCCGACGAAATCACCGGCATCGCCGTAGGTGCCGGGATCGAACTGTGGCAGGCGGCAGCGCTCAACGGACGCACCGAGATCATCGCCGCCGACCCGCGCACTCAGCCAGAATGCTCAACCCTCGTGCGTGTTCCCGGCACCAGCTCGCCGTTCGGAATCCAAACCTGGGACTGGCACACCGAACTGTCGAACTGCTGGCACACCCACGAAGTGCACGGCACGCGATACGCCTTCGCCGGGATAACCGAACACGGCATCCTCGGCAAGATCGGCGTGAACAGCGCCGGTCTCGGCTTGTTCTTCAACATCCTCGGCCACCAGGACGATTCCGCCGCCGGTGTCCCGGTCCACGTGCTGGCCGCGGCCGTCCTCGGCGAGGCAGGCAGCACCGCCGAAGCGCTCGATCTGCTGCGAACAGCCCCCATCCGCACGTCCGGAGCCTTTACGCTGCTCGACTCCGACTCAGCCGTCTGCGCCGAGCTGAGCCCGGCCGGAGTGACCACCCTCGACCCGGAAGCAGGTTTTCTTGTGCACACCAACCACTTCCTCGACCCTGACGCCGCCGCCCGCGAGAAACGCGGACTGTTCGAACCGGATTCCCAGCTGCGGCACGCCCTGGTGACCACCCGGCTGCAGGACTACCCGACGCCCGCCCATGCCGTGGACCTCGTCGCCTTCCTCCGTTCCGATCCCGGCGAACCGAAGCTGTGCTGCGTCCCGGATCCGGACGCCGCGTTCGGCGACCGCTGGGCGACCTTGGCCACCGTCCTGATCGAACCCGCCGCCCGAACCGTCCGCGTGCACGCGGGCAGCCCGAACACCTTGGCGGGCTGGCGCACGTTCGCCGCCGCGGAAACGGTGGTGGCCCGATGACCCCGGTGCACTACCGCGGCGGCCGGATCTTCACCGCGAGCGCGTCCGGATGGGCGGAATCCATGGTCGTACGCGGCGAGACGATCGAATACGTAGGCAGCACCGCGGAGGCCGACCGGATCGAGGCGCAGGTGGTCGAACTGGACGGAGCCTTCGTGCTGCCCGGTTTCGTCGACGCGCACACGCATCTGGTGTCGATGGGCGAAGCGCTGGAGCAAGTGGACCTGTTCTCCGCGAGCTCCCCCGAAGACCTCCAGCACCGGCTCGCGCGCGCCGCCGCGGACGCCCCGGAAGCACCGCGAATCCTGGGCCGCAGCTGGCTTTTCGACGCACTCGGCGGCCAAGCGCCGCACCGGAAACTGATCGACGCGGTGGTCCCGGACCGGCCGGTCTACCTCGCCGCGAACGACGTCCACTCGGCGTGGGTCAACAGCGCCGCCTTGCGCGAACTGGGCATCGACCGCGACACCCCCGACCCGCTCGACGGGCGCATCGGCCGCGACGAGACCGGCGAACCGGACGGGATGCTGTACGAAACCGCTGCGCTGCAACTGATGCGGCATTTCCTCGACGACCAGACCAGCGACGCCGACCGCGACCGCGCACTGGCATCGGCGTTCGCGCACTACCTCGCGGACGGCGTCACGACCGCTGTCGACATGGCGCTCACCGAGGCCGATCTCGCCACCCTGGAACGAGCTCTCGAAGGCGGACGGCTTCCGATCCGCGTCGCCGGACATTGGCTGATCGAACGCACCGGAAACACCCGGGACGATCTGCGGCAGGTCGAGCGCGCGGCCGAACTGAGCGCCCGGCTGTCCGGGCCGTGGCTGCGAGTGGCCGGGATCAAGCTGATGGTCGACGGAGTCATCGATACCTGTACCGCGGCCATGAAAAAGCCGTTCGCCGACGGCAGTCATCCCGGGCCGTTGTGGCCGCCGGAGGCGCTGGCCCCGGTGGTCGCGGCGGCGGACGCGGCGGGTCTGCAGGTCGCGATGCACGCCATCGGCGACGAAGCGTCGGACATCGCGCTGACGGCGCTGGAGCACGCGATCAAGGTGAACGGACCGCGCGACCGGCGGCATCGGCTCGAACATCTGGAGACCGTAACCGCGGAAAACGTCAAGCGGCTGGCCGAACTCGGTGCCGTCGCGTCGATGCAGCCGGTGCACGCGGACCCGGCGATCCAGGAAAACTGGCGCGCGAAACTGGGCGACGACCGCGTGCGGCGCGGCTTCCCGTGGCCGGAACTGACCGCCGCCGGCGCCGTCCTCGCGTTCGGCTCCGACGCCCCGACCGCGCCGCATCCGCCGCTGCCGAACATGTACATCGCGACGACCCGCCGGTCCGCTTTGAATCCCGACCTGGAACCCAACCTGCCGGAATACGCCCTCCCGTTGGCCGAAGCCCTGGCCCACGGCACCCGAGATGCCGCCTACGCGTGCCGCTGGGACGGGCTGACCGGTCAGCTCGCGCCGGGCCTGGCCGCGGATTTCGCAGTGTTGGACGTCGATCCGTTCGTCGAAGCCCCGGACGCACTGTTGCGGGCCCGGGTGCGGCAGACCTTCGTGGCGGGCAAATCCGTTTGACGTGTTCGCCCGGGCTGGGCAGGGTTTGCCGGAGGTTGCCGAAGTGCGGGACATGATCGCCTACATCCGGAGCGAGCGGGACACCGACGCACCGTTCGACGTGGTACTCGGCGGAACGAGCCCCGCCGACCCGGTGCAGGCGCGAAGCGTCGTCGAACCGTTCGCCGAGGCCGGTGTCACGTGGTGGGAGGAGAGCCTTCCGTTCGGAAGCCCGGAGGAGGACAAGCTGGACCCCGTCCTGCGCCGTGTCGAAGCCGGACCGCCCGCGCTTTAGCCACGTTCGTCTCAGGTGCGTGAGGGGAACCCTGAGGGACTCTGAGTCCGTGAAGGTTCCCCTCACGGACGCGCCGGATCCGACTCCGCCAACGCGTCGATCGCCCCCACCAGCTCGTTCAACGCGG
Source organism: Amycolatopsis albidoflavus (assembly GCF_039525725.1). Classification (NCBI taxonomy): domain Bacteria; kingdom Bacillati; phylum Actinomycetota; class Actinomycetes; order Pseudonocardiales; family Pseudonocardiaceae; genus Amycolatopsis; species Amycolatopsis albidoflavus. The sequence goes on along the minus strand of NZ_BAAAHV010000016.1, from coordinate 117,420 downwards.
GCACCGCCGCCGCGATCAAGTGCCGCCACGCCGGATGCACCCCGTCCAGCGCGGCGGCCAAGATCGCCGCGTTGTGCCCCTGCCACCGCTCGACTGCGGCCCGGCCGGTGTCGGTGAGTTCGAGCGCCACCGTCCGCCGGTCGTCACCGCCGCTGGTGCGCGTGACGAGGTCCCGCGAACGCAGCCCCGTGACCATCGTCGTCACCGAATTCGGCGCGAGTTTCAGCAACTGCGCGATCCGGCTCGGCCGCGCGCCGGGATTCTCGAAGAGGCACGACAACAACTCCAGCTGCGCCACCGACAACGTGTTGTCCGGATCCGCGGTGCGCGCGGCCCGCCGCATGGCCCGCCGGAGCCGGGCGACGACGTCGGCGAGCGCGGGTTCGGGCGCGGTCACCGGGCCCGCTCCGGGCGCGCCGCCAGCCCGGTCGCCGCGGCCAGGACGCCGGCCCCGGCCAGCACCGCCAGCGCGGCCGTTTCGCCGCCGGAGTGCAGGCACAGTGTCACGAGCGCCACGCCCAGCGCCGTCCCCAGTCCGCGCGCCATGTTCACCAGTCCTCCTCCGGTGGCCGACATCCGCGCCGGGATCGCGCTCATGACAGCCGAGTTGTTGGCCGGAATGAACACTCCCAGACCGAGCCCGGCCACCACCAGCGACACGCCCACCTCCCAAGGAGCGGACGCCGGCCCCAGCGCCGCGCATCCCGCCGCCGCGACGAGCGCGCCCAGCACCGTGCGTCCGCGGGACCCGAGCCGCTTCGGCAGCACCCGGTCGGCCAGCACCGCCGCGACCGCGAACCCGGCGGGAAGACACGTCAGCACCGCGCCGGTCCCGCCCGCCGTGCCGAGCACCTGCGGCAGCAGCGTCAGCGGCCCGAACAACACGAGGTATCCGCACAACGCCCCGGCCAGCCCCAGCGACACCACCGGCGGCCGCAACACCGACAGCTGCAAAATCGGGCTGCTCGCCGCCTTCTCCCGCACCACGAACCCGATCGCGGCGAGGACGGTCGCCCCGGCCAGCGCGACGAGCAGCCACCCCGGCATCTCCAGCCCGGACACTCCGGAAATCACCAGCAACAACGCCGTCGACGCGGTCGCCAGCAGCCCGACCCCCGCCCCGTCGAAGCGGCCCAGCGGCGTGCGCTCGCGGGTGCGCGGCAGGAGGTAACGCCCGGCGATCAGTCCGGCGAGCCCGACCGGCGCGTTCACCAGGAAAACCCATCGCCAGCCGACGGTGTCGACCAGCAGCCCGCCCACCGCGGGTCCGAGCGCGAGCCCCAGCGCCTGCGCCGCCGCCTGCACCCCGAGCGCGGCGCGTGCCCGGCCCTCGCGGACGCTGCGCACCACCAGCGCGACACTGTTGGCCTGCAACATCGCCGCCCCGATCGCCTGGATCACGCGGAACGCGACCAGCCAGCCGAGCGTCGGCGCGAGCCCGCACGCGATCGACGCGACGGTGAACACGCCGAACCCCTGCACGTAAGTCAGCTTCCGCCCGACCGCGTCGGCGACCCGCCCGACTGCGGCCAGCAATCCCACCAGCGCGAGCAGATACGCCAGCGACACCCACTGGACGGCGGCCAGCGGAGCCCCGTACTCGTGCTGCAGCGCGGGGAAGGTGAGCGTGACGATGCTGGCGTCGAGCTGCCCCATGAAGGCCCCGAAACACACCGCGCCGACGGCGAACCACCCAGCCTTCGGATGATCCCGCACGACCGCCGGCCGAGCCCGCTCCAGGCCGATCGTCACTGCCGCCTCCCGTTTAAGTAGTTCTGCTACAGAACTACTGTACGGGATGTACGTACATATGAAAGCCCTGGGATGGTGACGTTTACCTGAGCGGCGGGGTGAGATAGATCGCCCGACGAGTTAACTGAAGGTAGCGACCCCTCACAGGATGGCGCGTTCCTCGTCGTCGTCCTCGTCGTCGTCCTCGTCATCCTCCTCGCTGAAGGCTTGTGCGATCCCCAGAAGCCGGTCCAGGAAATCCGGGATGTCCTTCGCGATCTCGCCCGGCCCGATGGAGTCGATCGAGCAGTCGTAGACCTTGTCCACGACAGCCCCGACCGGAAGCCTGAACACGGTTCCGCTGCGGTATCCGACCGCGAACATGCGCCCGCCGCCGTCCGAGGCGAAGACGGCGAGCCGCTCGTCGGTGACTTCGGGCGCCCAGGCGGGAATGCCGGAACGGTGCAGACCGTCCAGCACCAAGTCGAGGGAGTGAATGAAGTAAGCGTTGTGCAGGTGCGCGAAGCTCGCTTCCCTGATGGACGCGTATAGCTCAAGCAGCGTCCGCGGCAGTGGCGGGTCGACCTCCCCGGCTTTCCGCAGCGCGACGGAATCGACCTCGTCCGACACCGTGTCCGGCTCAAGCTGGCCGAATCGGGCGAAGATGGCCTGAACACGGGGCATATAACCGTCGATCGCTTGGCGCATGTCGTCGCGCCACCGCAAGTAGTCCACTCCGGACACGCTACGGTGCACCCAGGCGTCACATGCCTGAGTGCATCGCGCTCAACCGCACCTCACTGCTGATACGGAGCCGCCGCCGACTGGGCCGCGGTGATCAGTGCGCCCTTATTTTTCGGCCAGAACGTGCTGTCCACGCACGAATACCGCGGCAGGAACCCGCCGCAACTGCCGCTCTGGCCGCCGACCTCGAACGTGAAGCTCGCGACACCCAGCGCGCCGTAGGTGAAGTCGTCCGTCGTGCCGCTCGTCGAGTAGCCCACGGTTTCCGTGTTCGTCCCCACCAGGTACCCGTTCGAATCGCTGAACTTCGCGCCGAGCTTGCGCAGTGCGGCGTCGTTCGGCGCGGGGTCAGAGGTGAAACCCCACGGGACGATGATGTCGTTTCCGTAGCTGTGCAACGTGATCATCGTGCCGCGAGCGGTGTCGGGAGCGGGGTCGTTGTCGCCGCTGCCGCGCTGTTCGGGGTAGATCGAGCGGAACAGCTTCTCCAGCGCCTGGACTTCGGGTTCCGAGCCGGCCTCCGGGCCCTGGTAGGTCTCCGCGCACGGCGAGTTCGAGTCCGCGCCCCAGCGGAAGGTCGAGTTGCGGTTCAGGTCGATGCCGCTGTTCGTCCCGCCGCAATTGCCGTTGCTGGTGTCCGCGTTCTTGCGCTGCAGTTTCGGCGAGTTGCCGCCGGAAGCGACGATGTCGACGCCGTCCGGGTTCGAGATCGGCACCACCCACACCTCAGTGGTGTCCAAAATGGACTTCGCGGTGGCGTCGGTGCCGTAGCCGTCGGCGAGGTAGTCGATCCAGCGCCAGGCAAGCTCGCCCGTGGAGATCTCCCGGGCGTGGATCTGTGCCATCACCACGAATTTCGGCTTCGGCGACGTCGTGGACAGCGTGCAGTCGCCGTCCTGTTTCTTGGTCAGGCAGATCGCGTTGATGTCGTGGCCGCCCCTGCCCTGGGTCTTCAGCCACGATTCGCCGAGGGTGTACTCGGTCGCCAGATCCGGGTGCGCGGCCGCGACTTTCGCGAGATGCGCTTCCTGCGCCGGAACAGTCCGATAGCCGCCGTAGAAAGTGTCGCCCGCGGCGCGCGTCGTCACTCCTTTGTAGACAGTGTCGAAGAATTCCGGCGCATAACCGCGGTCTCGCAACTGCCCGGCGACTGCCTGGTTCCCGACCACGTAGGCCACACCCGGGCTGGTTTCGGCGACATCGAACCCGGCGCGGGCCAGGTCGGCGGCCTGCGCGGGCGTAGCGGGTACGCGCCACGAAACCGGATCGTCCGGCGCGGCGGCGGCTGTGGCGGTCGTGGTGCCGCCGAGTGCGACCAGCACTCCGACGACGCTGAGAGTGAGCCGGATCGAGAACTTGCCCGCCATCGGAGCTCCTCACGCAGCGAAGGAAGGTCACCCCGTGCGGACGGTGACCAATCGGCCGCGCACAGTGTGCTCTCCGCGAGGAATCCGGCCCACCTCCGAAAGTCGGGTGTCAGCAGGTGACCGAGACCTTCGCACCGCGCTCGAACGAAACGTGGACGTGGTCGTAATGGTTCGCGGTCTCGCCGCCGCGGTCCTCCATCGCCGACCAGCCGCCGCCGTCGTTGTAGCGCTGCTGCCAGATCACGTACTTCGCGCCGAGTTCGCTCTGGTGCTCGAGAACATAAGCGGCCAAAGCGTTTCCGGTCTTCGTGTCGACCATGAAGTCCAGCGCGAGACCCGCCGGATGGTCGCTCGCGCCGGACCGTCCGGCCCGGCCGCCGACCGTCTCCACCGAGAACTTCTCCTTGAGGTAATTGCCCGCCTGCGCCACCGCGGGCTGCGTACCGGCCAATGTGGACGAACACGCTTTCGCCGCCGGGGTCGCCGAAGTGCTCGTGGTCGTTTTGCTGGTCGGCGAAGACGAAGACGTCGTCGGGGCAGCGCTGGAAGACGTCGTGGGCGGCGTCGAGGTGGTGGACGGAGCGGTGCTCGACGCCCGTGGCGCGCTGAACGCGTGCATCTCCGCGGCGGCGGCCGGGAACTGCTGCGGCTCGACCGCGCCGGCGGTCAGCCACACCGGCACCGCCAGCGCGCCGACAGCCAGCACGCCCGCCGCGGCCGGCAGCCGCCACGACTTCGACCCGTCCCGATGTCTACCGGACACCTCGCACCACCATCTCCTCGTTCGGACCCGCAAAGCCGCCCCGACATTACGAATAGGACACGGCAATGTCACCGACAAGTGACAGCGGGCACAGAACGGAGGAGATAACGGCAGGTCAGCGCGCGATTACCAGGTGAACGCCCGGCCTGCTCAGGACAGCGGAATCTCCGCCGAATCAGTCAGCCGCAGCTTGCGCCGGGCGCGCTGGTAGAAGGTCGTCATGCCGAGCCGGACCACGCGGGCCGCGTTCGGCCGGGCGTGCAGGTCGATCGTTTCGCCAGGCCCGACATACCCCGCGACTTGACCGTCGACCTCCACCGCGAGCCGCCCGCTCGACGGCAGCACCTCCAGCGTCACGGTGTCGTGCACGGACAACACGACGCCGCGGCTGTACGCCGAATGCGGCGCGGCGGGCGTGACCAGCAGCGCTTCCACCGCCGGGCTTGTGATCGGCCCGCCGGCGGAGAAGCTGTACGCGGTGGATCCGGTCGGCGTCGCGACCACGACCGCGTCGGCCGCGTAGCTCACGAACTGTTCGCCGTTCACCAGCACCGCGACCACAGCGCTCCCGTCGCCGGGCACGCGCACCACCGCGACGTCGTTGAACGCGGTCTCGATCCGGCCGCCGAACCGCGCGTCAACCGCTATCCGGGGCTCGACGGTGAACTCTTCCCGGTCGATCGCGGACAGCGCGAGCGGCAGGTCCGGGACGTCGACCTCGGCGAGAAACCCGAGCTTCCCGAGGTTGACGCCGAGCACCGGCGCGTGCTGCCCGTCGGCGAGCCGCATCGCGCGCAGCATGGTGCCGTCGCCGCCGAGGCTGACCACCAGATCCGACCGTTTGCCCAGTTCAGCAGGCTGGACTCCGGTCGCCGAACAGTCGACTCGCGCGATCTCGTCCTCGATGCCGAGGATCTCGATCCCGCGCCCGGCGGCCCAGCCCAGCACCGCGTCGACCGCGGCTTTCGAGTCGCGGCGCGGGTGCAGCACGAGTCCAGCGGAATGCATGTCGGGTCTCCTCGTCTCAGCCTGTCCCCAGTCTGCCGCGCCGGGGCCGGTTAGGCTCGGCGTTCGTGATCGAAAACTGGGCTGGCAATCTCACCTACCGCGCCCGCGAGATCCTCGCCCCGCGCACCCTTTCCGAGGCGCAAGAACTCGTCGCCGGTGCGACCCGGGTCAAGGCGCTCGGCAGCCGGCACAGCTTCAACACGGTCGCCGACAGCCCGGACGGCGTCCAACTCGATCTTTCCGCCGTCGACATCGCCCCGGAAATCACCGCCGAGACGCTCACCATCGGCGGCGCGACCCGCTACGGCGACGTCGTCGCGCAGGTGCACGAGGCCGGGTACGCCCTGGCCAACCTGGCGTCGCTCCCCCACATCACCGTGGCCGGCAGCGTCGCGACCGGCACCCACGGCTCCGGACAGCGACTGCCCGGCCTGGCCTCAGCGGTGTCCGCCGTCGAACTCCTCACCGCCGACGGCTCCCTGCGCACCTTCTCCCGCGCCGACGCCGAGTTCCCCGGAGTGGTGGTGAACGTCGGCGCGCTCGGCGTCCACACCCGGCTCACCCTCGATCTAGAGCCGACTTTCTCGGTGCGCCAAGACGTTTTCGACACCCTCCCGTGGTCCGCCGCGCTGGAGCACTTCGACGACATCCAGGCGGCGGGCTACAGCGTCAGCCTGTTCACGAACTGGGCACGCGACGTCGTCGACCAAGTCCTGCTGAAGAACCGGGTACCGGCCGAGATCCCCGGCTCTCTGTTCGGCGCCGTTCCCGCCGACGGTCCGCGCCACCCCGCCCACGCAGCGCGCATTTCGGCGGAAAACACCACGGTGCAAGGCGGCGTTCCCGGACCGTGGTACGCCCGGCTGCCGCATTTCCGGCTGGAATTCGCGCCAAGCGTCGGGGCGGAATTGCAGAGCGAGTACTTCGTGCCGCGCACGCATGCGGCTGCCGCGTTCGAGGCGTTGCGCAGCATCGGCGACCTCATCGCGCCGTTGCTGGTGGTGTCGGAGATCCGCACTGTCGCCGGTGACGAACTCTGGCTGAGCCCAGCGTATGGCGGTGATCGGGTGGCGGTGCATTTCACCTGGCAGCAGCGCCAGCCGGAGGTGGAAGCGGTGCTGCCGCTGATCGAAGAGAAGCTCGCTCCGTTTGGCGTTCGGGCACATTGGGGGAAGCTGTTCCACGGCGCGGCTTTGGATCTTGACCACCAGGGGGTGCGACAGTTCCGCAAGTTGGCGGCGGAGCTGGACCCGGCCGGGAAGTTCCGGAATCCTTTCCTGGACCGGCACTTGCCCCGTTAGTCCACAGTGGATAGTCAGTAACAAAGCCGGTACAAAACCTCCCTCCGTACCACCGCGCTCACCATGTGGGAGTCCCAAGAGGACACTCGACAGCCGGGAACCCCGCGGGTCACAGTGGCGATCGCCCTCTCCGCGATCCCCAGGAGCCACTGTGAGTTCTCCTCCGACGCTGCGCGCCGTGCCGGTGCCGTCAGCGGGTCCCGAACCGCCCGGTGAAGCGCGGTTGCGCGAGCTGGCCGCGAAGAAAGTCGCCCCGTTGCGCCGTCCTGGACGCTGGGTCGCTGCTGCGGTCGTACTCGTGCTGCTAGCCCAATTGGCGCACGCGCTGATCACCAATCCGGTGTTCCAGTGGAACGTCTTCGGCTATTGGTTCTTCCGTCCGGTGATCCTCGACGGGCTGGTGCTCACCCTCGAACTGACCGGCCTCGCCGCGGTGTTCGGGCTCGTCGGCGGCATCGTGCTCGCGTTGCTGCGGCTGTCGAAAAACCCGCTGCTCCAAGCGGTTTCGTGGGCCTACGTGTGGATCTTCCGCTCGATTCCGCTGATCGTGCTGCTGCTGTTCCTCGCCAACGTGACCGCGCTGTACAGCACGCTGAGCCTCGGCATCCCGTTCGGCCCGTCGTTTTTCAGCTTCAGCGCCACCGACGTGCTGAGTTTCTTCGTCGTCGCCGTGCTGGGCCTGAGCTTGAACGAAGCCGCGTACGCGGCGGAAATCGTTCGTGCCGGCGTGCTTTCGGTGGACCAGGGCCAGCTCGAAGCGGCGGCCGCGCTGGGGCTTCCGCGATTCCGGCAATACCGGCGAATCATCCTGCCGCAGGCGACTCGCGCGATCGTGCCCGCCTACGCCAACCAGCTGATCGGCCTGCTCAAAGGCACTTCGGTCGTCTACATCACGTCGCTGCTGGAATTGTTCGGCGTGGTCGAAACCCAGGCCAGCACCAACAGCGGGCAGATCATTCCGCTGCTGCTCGTCGGCACGGTCTGGTACATCATTCTCACCAGCGTCCTGTCAGTGATCCAGTATTACGTCGAGCGCTTCTTTTCCCGTGGCGCGCTGCGCACTGTTCCGCCGACGCCGTTCCAGCGGTTCCGCGCCCGGCTGCGCGCGCTGGGGGTGGCCCGATGAGCGCCGAAGTCCGCGTTCGGAGCGCGGTCAAGACGTACGACGGAATCCGGGTGCTCGACGGGATCGACCTCACCGCGCCCGGCGGGCAAGTGACCGTGGTCCTGGGACCGTCCGGTTCCGGGAAATCGACTTTGTTGCGGACGATCAACCATCTGGAACGCCTTGACAGCGGCTACGTAAGCATCGACGACGAACTCGTCGGCGTGCGCGTGCACGGCGACCGGTTCAAGGAACTGAGCGAGCGCGCGATTCTGCGCCAACGGTCCCGGATCGGCTTTGTGTTCCAGAATTTCAATCTCTTCCCGCATCTCACCATCCTCGACAACATCGTGGAAGCGCCGATCGTCACACAACGGCTGGCCCGCACCGACGCGGAAGCGCGGGCGAAGGAATTGCTTGCCCGCGTGGGTCTGGAGGACAAGGAAAGGGCGTACCCGCGGCAACTGTCCGGCGGGCAGCAGCAACGGGTCGCCATCGCGAGGGCGCTCGCACTCGAACCGCAGCTGATCCTGCTGGACGAACCGACGTCCGCACTCGACCCGGAATTGGTCGGCGAAGTGCTGGCCGTGATCCGCGAGCTGGCGCGCTCCGGCACGACGATGATCGTGGTGACACACGAAATCGGATTCGCCCGTGAGATCGCCGACCACGTCGTATTCCTCGACGAAGGCCGCGTCATCGAAGAAGGACCGCCGTCAGCCGTCCTCGACCACCCTCGCCACGACCGGACCCGAGCCTTCCTCGGGAAGGTCGCTCGCCTCGAAATCCCGGAGCACGCATGAAAACCCGCACGATCCTGCCCGTCCTCGCCGCAGTCGCGCTGCTCGCCGGCGCGTGCGGCGGCAGCACCCAGGCGTCGACCAGCGCAAACGGCTCGCAGACCGTTTCCGTCGCCGCGAACACCGCCGACGCGCACCCGGTTTCGCTGACCGTGCCCGTCGTCGCGGAGATCCGCGCGCAACTGCCGAAGAAGTTTCTCGACAAGGGCAAGCTGACGATCGGCGTCGGCGCGCTGCCGTCCGGCTTCCCGCCGCTGGCCTACGTCGGCACCGATCAACGCACCCTCACCGGAGCCGAACCCGACCTCGGCCGTCTCGTCGCCGCGGTGCTCGGACTGGAGCCGGACGTCCAGAACGCTTCCTGGCAAAACCTGTTCGTACGCCTGCAAAGCGGCCAGTTCGACGCCGGATTCTCGAACATCACGGTGACCGAACAGCGCAAACAGCAAGGTTTCGACTTCGCCGCCTACCGCGAGGACAACCTCGGCTTCGAGACGAACCGCGCGAACACATGGAACTTCGACGGCAATTACGAAGTGCTGGCCGGAAAGACCGTCGCCGTCGACAGCGGTACCAACCAGGAGAAAATCCTCAAGGAATGGCAGCGGAAGCTGACCGCCGAGGGCAAGAAGCTCGACGTGCGCAATTTCGCGGACAAGAACAGCACGTACCTGGCGCTGGCGTCCGGCCGGATCGACGCGTACTTCGCGCCGAATCCGGGCATCGCCTACCACGCGACGCAGACCGCGAAGACCCCGAACCCGACCCGCAGCGCGGGCAAGTACTCCGGCGCCGGGGCCACGCTGCAGGGGCTGATCGCCGCTACGACCAAAAAGGACAACGGCCTGGTGAAGCCGGTCGCGGCGGCGATCGACTATCTGATTCAGCATGGCCAGTACGCGAAATGGCTTGCGGCGTACGGGTTGGAGAACGAAGCGGTGAAGAAGGCCGACGTGAACCCGCCGGGCCTGCCGTTGAGCGATTCCTGACCGCCTGGCAGGTCTCCGGCCCGCCGGAGGCCTGCCAGACTGGGCAGATGATCGGACACTGGCTCGCCCTGGTCGTCGATTGCCCGGAACCGCGGAAACTGGCCGCGTTCTACGAGGCCTTGCTGGGCATGCACCGGGTCGAAGACGAGGAAGCCTGGGTGTCGATCGCCGCGACGTCCGGAAGCGAACCGCGCCTCGGCTTCCAGCAGGTCTCCGATTACCGCCCGCCGGCCTGGCCGGACCCGCGCGATCCGCAGCAGATGCACCTCGATGTCGAGGTCGCCGATCTCGACGAGGCCGAACGCCGGGTCCTGGCGCTGGGAGCGCGGCTAGTGGACAGCGCGCCCCTGTTCCGCGTCTACACCGACCCCGCCGGGCATCCGTTCTGTCTCGCCCTTCCCCGGCAAGGAGAGCATTACCGAACCGGGAGCTGATTCAAGCCGCCGCTCGCCAGTCGTCCGGAATGCGCACCCGCCCGAACGTATTAGTGCGCCGCAACCGAAACCCCATTCCCTCATAACGCCGGATCGCGTTCACATTCGTCGCCACCGCGTGCATGAACGGCGTCTCGCCCCGGTCGCGGATCCCCGCGGCCACCGCGCGCACCAACCGCCCGGCGAGACCGCGGTCGCGATAAGCCGGGTCCGTGCACACCGCGCTGATCTCCGTCCACCCCGGCGGGTGCAGCCGCTCCCCCGCCATCGCGACCAGCGCGCCGTGGTGCCGGATGCCGAGATACGTCCCGAGCAGCACAGTCCGCGGCAAAAACGGACCAGGTTTCGTCCGAGCGACCAGATCCAGCATCTCCGGCACATCGGCCACCGTCAACCGGACAGCCTCCGGGTCGGGCGCGGCGTCGACCCCGGCGTCCACCAGTTGGACCCCGGCCATCTCCTCCAGCAGCTCCCAATCCGGAGGAGGCGACCCAGCCTGCGCGAAGACCGGCACCACCGCCCCGGGACCGGCGAGCGCGGCGACGTCGTCCCACACGCCGGCAGTCGGCTTGTCGGGCACGGCCGAGAAGACCGAAACATCGGTTGGATAGCGCACGGCCTGTCCGACCCGCTCCGCGAAACCGGCATGCGGGCCAGTCAGCGAAGCCCACGCGGCATTGTCCAAAACAGACATCAAGCCCGCCGCGCGGCCCGGGCGATCATCCGGGCCAGGTCCGCCACCAAAGCCGGATCGTCCGGCAGCTGTCCCGTCGCTATCCGGATATGCGGCGTCCCCGGATTGCCCGCACGAGTACCCGACCCGGCCGAAACCCCGTTGGCCGCCAAGGTCATCAACGTCCGCGACTCCTCCGGAACCGGCACCCACAACGTCAAACCGTCCCGCGCTCGCACCGAAATCCCGTGCTCCCGCAACGCTTCCGTCAACGCCGTCCGCCGTTGCGCGTACCGATGCCGAGCCCGGTTCAGCAGTTCCGCGCTGCCGGGATCGGTCAGCAGAAACGCCTGCGCGTCCTGAAGAATCCGGCTCGACCACACCGATCCAGGCCCGCGCTGCTGCCGCACCCGCTCCACCAGCGCCGCCGACCCGCCGATCACGCAGCTGCGCAATTCAAGCCCGAACGCCGTGCAATACGACCGCACCAGCAACACCCGGCCGGGCAAGCGCGTGCCGAGGCTCAGCGACGGGGACGAAGCCAACGGCCCGAAATCGTCGTCCTCGATCACCGTGAGGTCCTCTTCGGACAGTACGGCGGCGAGTTCCGCGAGCCGGTCCGCCGGAACCGAATGCCCGAGCGGCGACTGTGCGCGCGGCTGATAAACAAAGGCGACCGGCCGGTGTTCCAGCGCCGCCGCGAGCGAGGACGGCAGCGGCCCGTCCTCGTCGCACCGCACCGGCACCACGTGGATCCGCGACCGCCGCAGCAATTCGCGCAGCCACGGCGCGGTCGGCGCTTCGAGCGCGATCACGTCGCCCGGCCGCGCGACCGCCTGGCAGGCCAGCAGCATCCCGTCCTGCCCGCCGGCCGCGACCGTCCACGATTCGGCGGCGAACGGCCACGTCGGCTTCACCGCGGCGCGCAATTGCGGCGTGATCGAGTTCTTGACCAGGCCGCCGAACCGTTCCGTGTGGACACCCGCGGCGACGGCGTCCTCCAGCGGCGGCAGCAATCCCGGATCCGGCAAGCCGTGTTCCAGATCGACCGTCTGCCAGCCGGAAAACGCGCGCTCCGGCGGCGGGCTCGACGGCGGTTCCAGCACTATCGTGCCGCGCCGCCGGCCCGTGCCGATCAATCCGGCCGCCCGCAGCTGCGACCACGCCTCGGCGATCGTCGTGGGGCTCACCGAAAGCTCGGCGGCCAGCGCCCGCACGGTGGGCAGCCGCGTGCCGGGCGGCACCTCCCCGTCGCGGATCAGGCCGGACACCGTCCCGGCCACGCCCCGCGCGGTGCGCTCGCCGATGCGGGACCCGAGCCAGCCTGCCCCGACCGGCAGCGTCGTCGTCGCGAGTTCGCCCGTGGCCACGCACCGGCTCCCCTCGTCACCCGGAAATCCGAAAACCTCTGACCCGATCAGAAGCTAGAGCGGCAACGGCACGCGGCAAAGGCGTTTCACATCCTGGCGGGCCCGCCCGGTACAAAACGCCCGTGACGTCCGACACCGCCGCGGTGTCCGCTTTCGGAATTTCACTCGATCAGGTTAGGCTAACCTTCATGAGTCACTCCTGGCCGGAAGCACCGGCGCTCGCCGGCACCGGGCTCGCGCTCGGCTACGGCGGAAAGCCGGTGGTCCAGGACGCCGAGATCGTCCTGCGCGCGGGCGCGGTCACCGTCCTGGTCGGGCCCAACGGCTCCGGCAAGTCGACGCTGCTGCGCTCGCTCGCCCGGCTGCACCCGCTGACCGCGGGCGACGTCGCCCTGGCCGGGCAAGACGCGCTCGCCTTGTCCCCCAAGGAGTTCGCCCGCCAGGTCACGCTGCTGACCCAGTCGCGCCCCACGCCCGGCGGCGTGCGCGTGCGCGACGTCGTGTCCTACGGCCGCCACCCGTACCGCGGCCGCTTCGGCTCCGGCGATCCCGAGGGACCGGAGCTGGTCGAGCGGGCCATGCGGCACACCGGCGTCGACGGGATGGCCGAGCGCCCGGTGGACGAGCTGTCCGGCGGCGAACTCCAGCGCGTCTGGCTGGCGACCTGCTTCGCCCAGGACACCGGTGTCGTCCTGCTCGACGAGCCGACGACCTTCCTCGACCTGCGCTACCAGATCGAAACGCTGGATCTCGTGCGCGACCTCGCCGACGAGCACGGTGTCGCGGTCGGCGTCGTGCTGCACGACCTCGACCAGGCCGCCGCCGTCGCCGACGAGGTGGTGCTGCTGTGCCGCGGCGCCGTCCACGCGACCGGCCGCCCGGCCGACGTGCTGACCGCCGAGGCGCTCAGCGACGTCTACGGCCTGCGCATCGACGTCCATGTCGACGACGAGGGGCACGTCCGCACGCGCCCGGTCGGACGGCACACCTCCCGGCCGCGGCCGGTCCGCTCAGCCTGACCCATCCCCGAGTTCAAAGGAAAACCCCCGTGTCCAGTGTGCCCAAACCTGCCCGCAGGCCGTTCCTGAAGACCGCCGCGGCGCTGCTCGCCACGTTCGCGCTCGCCGCGTGCGGCACCACCGAGGCCCCCGCGGACCAGAGCCAGGCCGCCTCCGCGAAGCCGTCCGGCCCGGTCCACCTGACCGACGAGCGCGGCAAGCTCGACCTGCCCGCGCCGGCCGCCAAGGTCGTGTCGCTGGAATGGGGCCTCACCGAGAACCTGCTGGCGCTGGGCGTGAAGCCGATCGGCGCGGCGGACGTCAAGGGCTACAACACTTACGACAAGGTGATGCCGCTCGCCGCGTCCACTCCGGACGTCGGCACCCGCGGCGAGCCGAGTCTCGACGCGATCGCGGCGCTGCACCCGGATCTCGTGGTCACCACCACGGACCTGCCGGAGAACGTGATCGCGCAGCTCTCGAAGCAGACGAAGGTGCTCACGCTGCGCGGGTCGGATTCGGCCGACCCGATCGGCTACCTGCGCAAGACCGTGACCACGCTGTCCGAGGCGACCGGAACGCAGGAGCAGGGCCGCAAGCTGCTCGCCGAATTCGACACCAAGGTCGCCGAGGGCAAGAAGAAGCTGGCCGACGCGGGCAAAACCGGCGCCAAGTTCGTCATGACCGACGGCTACTCGACCTCCGGCACGGTCACTGTCCGGATGTACACGAAGGGCTCCTTCCTGGGCAGCATCGCCGACCAGCTCGGCGTCGCGAACCAGTGGACCGGCGAGGGCGACAAGGTCTACGGCCTCGCCCCGACCGACGTCGAAGGCCTGACCAAGATCACCGATCCGGCCACGTCCTTCGTCTACGCCGCCAACGCCGCCGAATCCGACGTCTTCACCCAGGAACTCGCGGGCAACGCGGTGTGGAAGCAGCTGCCGTTCGTCAAGGCCGGGAAGCTGCACCGGATTCCGGACGGCATCTGGATGTTCGGCGGCCCGAAGTCGGCGATCGCCTATGTGGACGCGCTCACCGGCGCCCTGACGCGCTGATCCGATGACCGCACCAGCCCCCGCACCCGCCCGGCCGCCGCTCGTCTCGCGGAAACCGAGGCTGACGGCGTCCGTCGTCTTCCTCAGCGGAATTGTCGCGCTGCTCGTCCTGTCCGCCGTGCATCTGCTGCAAGGCACGTCGCACGTCGGGCTCGGCGAACTCCTGCGCGCCGTTTTCCCCGGCACGGACGACGACGCGCGCAGCCAGGCGGTGGCCGTGCTCGTGGCCAGCCGGCTCCCCCGGCTGGCCGCGGCACTGCTCGTGGGGCTGGCGCTCGGATTCGCGGGCTGTGTGCTGCAGTCGGTGGCGCGGAACCCGCTCACCTCGCCGGACACGCTCGCGGTCAACGCCGGTGCGTATGTCTCGGTGGTCGGCGTCGCGGCGTTTGGGATCTCGCTTCCCTTCTACGTCAACGGAATCGTCGCGTTCGTCGGCGGTCTCGCGGCGGCCGGGCTGGTGTTGCTCGTCGCTCGCAGCAGCAGCGGCGGAGCGGCCCGGCTCGTGCTCGCCGGGTCCGCGATCGCGCTGGCGCTGACCGCGCTGACGTCGGTGCTGCTGATGTTGTTCCAGGAGCGCACCGCGGGCCTGTACGGCTGGGGCAGCGGCACGACTGTCCAATCCGGACTGCGCCAGGTTTCCCTTGCCGCACCGGTAATCGCGATCGGCATCGTGGCCACGCTCCTGCTCGCGCACCGGCTCGACGTGCTCAGCCTCGGCGACGACCACGCGCGAGTGCTGGGCATCGACGTCCGTCGCACGCGCACTTTCGCCGTCGTCGTGGCGGTGCTGCTTTCGGCGGTCGCGGTAACCGTCGCCGGGCCGATCGGATTCGTCGGCTTGTGCGCGCCGGTCATCGCTCGGCTGCTGGCCAACCGGGTGCCCGGGCTCGGCAAACATCCGGTGTTGCTGCCGCTCGCCGGGCTGACCGGGGCGCTGGTCGTCGTGGCCGCCGACGTCCTGCTGCGCGCCCTCGTTCCGGCCGACAAAGCGGTTTCGGTGCCGACCGGCGTCGTGACGACCCTCGCCGGCGCGACCGTGCTGGTCTGGTTGGCCCGTCGGCAACCCTCCGGAACACCGTCCGCCCGCGGAACGCACGGCACGGTCCGGTCGCGTCGTTGGGTGGCTGGCACCGGCGTCGTGCTGGCGGTCGCGCTCTTCGGCGCGGTAATCGCGGCGCTCCTGCTCGGCGACCGGATCGTGCTGCTCGGCGACGTCCTGAACTGGCTGCGCGGGGTGTCCGGCACCGAGGTGTCGTTCGCGCTCGACCTGCGCTGGCCGCGGATGCTCGCCGCACTGCTCGGCGGGGCGGCGCTGGCCGTCGCGGGCGCGCTGGTGCAGGCGATCTGCCGCAACCCGCTGGCCGAACCGAGCCTGCTCGGCGTGACGCCCGGCGCGAGCGTCGGCGCGATCAGCGTCGTGCTTTTGGTGCCCGGCATCGGAATCTGGCCGATGATGGGCGCGGCGACCGTCGCCGCGTTCGCGACGTTCGCCCTCGTGCACTGGCTCGCCGCCGGCCGCGGTTCGGGCGGCCGGGGGCTGTCGTCGGACCGGCTCGTGCTGGTCGGCATCGGCGTCAGCGCGGGCGCGCAGGCGATCACGACTCTCGTCGTGGTGCTCACCTCGCCGTGGAACGCGCACCTCGCGCTCACCTGGCTCGCCGGATCGACCTACGGCCGCGAGTTCGGCCAGGTCCTGCCGGTGCTGTTGTGCCTGGTCATCGCGCTGCCGCTCGCGCTGTCCAGCGCGCGGACGCTCGATCTGGTCTCACTCGACGAGGATGTGCCGCGCGTGCTCGGCGTCCCGCTGGACCGGTCTCGCCTCGCCTTCGCCGCGCTCGCCGCGGTGCTCACCGCCGCTGCCGCGTGTGCCGTGGGCGCACTGGGTTTCGTGGGCCTCGTCGCCCCGCACGCCGCGCGCGCTTTGGTGGGTTCCCGCCACTCGCGCTCGCTGCCGGTGGCCGCTGCGTTGGGAGCGGTGCTGGTGTGCGTCGCGGACACCTTGGGACGCACGGTCCTCGCACCGACCCAGATCGCGGCAGGCCTGGTGACCGCACTGATCGGCGCACCGTACTTCGGCTGGCTGCTGTGGCGGAGCCGCGCGAACGCCTAGGCGAACCAGGTGTCCAGCGCGACCTTCAGTTCGGCTTCTCCCCCAGCCCAGGCGATGACTCCGTCCGGGCGCAGCAGGAACGACTCGGTGTTCGTCGCCGGGACCACCTCGATCCGCTTCGTTGCCAGCGCGGCGAGATCGCGGCTCTCCGGATCGAGCACCAGCACACCCCGTCCCGTGCGAGTGTGGTCGGACAGCAGCGTGACCCGGCCTTCATCGTCCACAAGGGACCTGTCCGGACTGTGCAGACCGACCGGTTCCTCCGCGGGGTAAGGGAATTCGTACCGCTCTTTCACTCCGGACAGCAGATCCGAGAAGTACCGGTTCGCCTCCGGAAGATCCATCAGCTCCGCGACGATCTCCCGCAGCGCGTCGACATGCGGTCCCGGCGCGAGCAACGCCGACTGCGCGCGCGTATT
Organism: Amycolatopsis albidoflavus; assembly: GCF_039525725.1. Classification (NCBI taxonomy): domain Bacteria; kingdom Bacillati; phylum Actinomycetota; class Actinomycetes; order Pseudonocardiales; family Pseudonocardiaceae; genus Amycolatopsis; species Amycolatopsis albidoflavus. The sequence goes on along the minus strand of NZ_BAAAHV010000016.1, from coordinate 100,550 downwards.
GCGCAGCACCGCCGCGCCGGCCGGGCCGCGTTCGCGGAAGTAGCTGTCCAGCAACGTCTCCGGCATTTCCCCGCGCACGACCGCGGCCAGCTTCCAGCCGAGGTTCGCCGCGTCCAGCAGGCCGAGGTTGAGCCCTTGCCCGCCGCTCGGCGAGTGCACGTGCGCGGCATCGCCCGCGAGCAGAATCCGGCCGCGCCGGTAGTCGTCGGCCTGGCGGGCTTGGTCGGCGAACCGGCGGGAATCGCGCACCTCCGTCACGGTGACGTCCTCGCCGGTCACCCGCCGAATCGCCGCCGCCAGCTCCGCCGGAGTGACCGGCCCGTCGGACTCGCCGTCGCGGGCGAACTCGGTGACGCCGGCCATGCTTCCGCCGTGCATGAACGACCCGGCGGCGTAACGTCCGGCAGGCGGCACTGCCCCCTCGAACCGAACCTGGCCCGCGAGCGTCCGCAACAACGGCGGCGTGCCCGGAAATCCGAACCCGGCGAGGCTTCGAACCTTCCCTCGGCCGCCGTCGCAACCCACGAGGTAAGCGGCAGTAATCCGCCGTTCTCCTTGCGGCGTCTCGACAATCGCCGTCACACCGTCTACATCAGACTCGATCGCCGTCACCCGATGCGCCCTCCGCATCGGGACGCCGACCGCGTGTCCGGCAAGCAGCCGCTCCAGCTCCGGCTGCCAGATGTGCGTACGCGGGCGGTCCTCGTCCGGCAGGAGTTTGTGGATGTTCGCGAAGTGGCCGAGCGTGCTGCCGTGGTCGCGGGCGAAATCGCGTATCCCCTCCTCGTGCGCCGCCGCCAGCTGCGGTCCGAGACCGCGCCGGGTCAGCGCCTCCGTCGCGAGCACGCCGATACCGCGCGCCTTCCGTTCCGTCGCGGGCTGCGCGAGCTGCTCCACCACCAGCGGCTGGAGGCCGCCGAGCAAGAGTTCTGCGGCGAGGAACAGTCCGACCGGACCGGCCCCGACGATCACCACGTCTGCGTCCATGACTCTCCTTAACTTGTTAAAGACTAGACTGCCCTGAACTAGTTAAGGAGGCAATCGCCTTGCCGATCGAGATCCCCGCCGCGGTCCGGACCGCACTCGCCCTTGTCGCCGCCGACGGCCTCGACAAGCTGACTGTGCGCCGCCTCGCCACCGAACTCGGCGTCAAGGCACCCGCCCTGTACTGGCACTTCAGCAGCAAACGGGCCCTGCTCGACCACCTCGCCGACGCTCTCGTCACTCCCGTCCTGGACGATCTCCCGCCACTGGACACCCCTTGGCTGTCTTGGCTGGAACGAGCAGGCACCGCCTTGCACGCCGCCCTCCTCGGCCACCGGGACGGTGCCCGCATCGCGATCGGCGCAGACCTCCGGACCGCCCGTTCACTGGGCGAATTCGCCGAGCGAGCGGTGGACGTGCTGCACCGCGCCGGGTTCCCGCTCGCCGACGCGACCCGGTGCGCCGGGGTGTACGTGCACTTCGTCCTCGGCCGCGCCGTCGAAGACCAGACCTGGCCGGACGACCTCGACGCGACCATCGAGAGCATCCCGTTTCCGCTGATGGCACAGGGAATGCGGGAACGCCAGGCAGCCGGGAGCACCGTCGGGGACAGCTTCGAATACGCCCTCGGGATCGTGCTCGCCGGACTGGCGGCCAAGCGGCCACAGTAAGGTGCAATGACTCACTAAGTTGTACTGTTGCACTTTCTGCATGGTTCCACTTATGCTGGGCGGCAGACCACACCGGCACGAGAGGGGAAGACCATGAAAGAGACACCGCGCATCGCGATCGTCGGCGGCGGCCCGGGCGGACTGCTCGCCGCGCACGTCCTGCACGGGCACGGCCTCGCCGCGACTGTGTTCGACGCCGACACCGCCGTGGATTCACGCGATCCCGGCGGCACGCTCGATCTGCACGCCGACAGCGGGCAAATCGCCCTGGAGGACGCCGGGCTTCTGCCCGCCTTCCACGCACTGGCCCGCGTCGAAGGCCAAGCCATGACCAGACGCGACCACCACGGCACCCTGCTGAAGGAATTCACGCCCGCCGACGACGACACCGCCGCCCCGGAAATCGACCGCGGCCAACTGCGCGTCATGCTGCACGAACAGCTCGCCCCCGGAACCGTCCACTGGGGACACAAACTCACCGGCCTGACGACCGAAAACGGCGTCCACCGCTTGAAGTTCGCCAACGGATCCACAGTGGACGCCGACGTCGTGATCGGTGCGGACGGCACCTGGTCGAAGGTGCGCCGACGGCTCACCGACGCGATGCCGGACTACCTCGGCGTGTCCTTTTTGGACGTCCGGTTCGACGACGTCGAAACCCGGCACCCCGGTATCGCGGCCCTGGTCGGCAACGGCCAGCTCTTCACCACCGACGGCGCGGGCCGGGCGGTGATCGTGCAGCGCAACAGCAACGGAGTGATCCGCGGCTACGTCGCGTTCCGCGCCGAAGAGGACTGGGCCGAGCGAGAAGGCGTCGACCTCGCTGACCGCGCCTCGGTGCGGGAATTCCTGCTCCGCGAGTTCCGCGACTGGGGCCCGACAGTGCGTCCGCTGCTGACCGACAACGACGGCGACTACGTAGCGCGCGCGTTCACCGCGCTGCCCGCTCCCCTGACGTGGGAACGGGTGCCGGGCATCACCGTGCTCGGAGACGCCGCGCACGCGATGGCCCCGTTCGGCGGGCACGGCGCGAACCTGGCCCTGCTCGACGGTGCCGAATTGGCGCACGCGCTGCACGAAGAGCCGACCGTCGAAGCCGCGTTGACCCGCTACGAAACGACGATGTTCGCCCGCACCGGACACCTGGCCGCCGACGCGAACGCGGCGCTGCGGGGCTTCTTCGCCGACCAATCGGACGGCGCCCCGCACGACGTGCCGGACCGGGAAGCGGAACTCCGCGCCTACGAGGCCCGAGCCGCCGAATACCGCGCCGCCCCCACGCCCGCCGCCCGCTAGCCGAATGCCGTGAAGGGCTCCTTGAGGGAATCTGATTCCCTCAAGGAGCCCTTCACGGCTTTGGTCAGGAGCGCTTGCGGCGAACCGCCACTGCCGCCACCAGCGCGCCGCCGATGAGCAGCAACGCACCGCCGCCGATCAGGTAGCCGCGGATGTCCGCGCCGGTCGACGCGAGCGGGCCCTGGTCCGACGGGCCGGTTCCGGGGGCCACACCGCCGGAGTTGTCGCTCGTGGTCGTGATCGGGGCCGGGGCCTCCGAAGACGAACTAGCCGAACTGGACGAGGACGAACTGGGAGTTGTCGGGCTCGTGCTGCTGGCCGAGGACGTCGGCTGCGAGCTCGAGGACGTCGCGCTGGACGAGGACGACGTCGGCGCGGTCGAGGACTCCGTCTCCGACGGGCCGGTCGGCGCCGTGGAGCTGGAGGTCGTCGAACTCGTCGACGAGGTGGCGCTCGACGAGGTCGTGCTGGACGAGGTGGTGCTCGTCGGCTCAGTCGTCGTGGTCGACGTCGTGGAGGAACTCGACGTGGTGCTCGACGTCGGCTCCGTGCTCGACGTGCTGGTGGTGGTCGAGCTGGTCGGCTCCGTGCTCGACGTCGTAGTGCTGGTCGACGTCGTCGTGCTGGAGCTGGTCGACGTGGACGTCGTGCTGGTCGGCGTCGTAGGCGTCGTCGTCGGAGTCGCGCAATCCGGCAGGTCGCCGTTGAACGGATAGGCGTGGAACTCCTGCCCGCCCGCCGCGCCCTCGGAGGTGTGCAGCAGATTGCCCGCGGTGAAGAACCGGCCGTTGGTGCCCGACGCGGTGACCGTCGTGTCGCTGGACGGGTTGCCGACCAGCACGCTGCCCTGGAACTGCGCCTGCCCGGCGATCTTCACCTTCGACGCGTCCGGGAAGTTCCACAACAGCTTCTCGCGCAGGTGGTTGATCGGGTCCTGGTCGGCGAGGTCGCCGGTGTAGGTGTTGATCACCCGGTTGCCGCCGACGAGGTTCACCAGCACGGTCGCGCCCGCCGGGATGCCGGCGAACTCGAGGCCCTGCATGCCGCCGCCGGGACCGGTGAGGTCGAAGTCGACGTTGAACACCTGCAGCGCGGACTTCCCGTCGCCGGTGAACAGCGTGCGGTAGCCCTCGTTCTTGGCCGTCCCGGTCGCCGCGGATTTGCCGTAGCAGGTGCTGGCTTCCTGCAGCTGCGGCCGGAGCTGCTTGTACGGGTCCGCCGCGTTCGGGTCCTGCTTCAGCGTGCCGGTCACGGTCCCGGTGACGGTGCCGCCGTACCGCACGACGCCGTCGTCCGCGAGCAGCCGCTGGTTCGGCGCGACCGTGACGTTCTTGCCGGTGGTCAGGAAATCGCCGCCGTCCGGCGGGGGCACGCGCGAGCCGACGCCCGCGATGCCGACGTTGTAGATCGCGGACCCGCCCGCCCGCTTGTTCATGTCGAAGCCGCCGAGCACCACGACCCGGCCCTCGGCCTCGGCCGCGCCCTCGCGCACGAGGAAATCTCCGCCGGCGAAGACGTTGATGCCGTTGTCCCGTCCCGCGAACGGCCCGTTGTTGACCGGCGGGTACTTGCCCGGGCAGGCGTCGCCGACGCACGGGCCCAAGCCCCCGGGCAGCTGAGCGGCGCTCGCGCCCGGACCGGCCACGAACGCCACTGCACACACCGCCGCGGCGAGAGCTCCGCCGACGACGGCCATTTTCCTGGCACGCATGCGGCCGATCCTTACCCGGAACGGGCGAAATCCGGCAGTCGAAACACCGTAACCCACCCGAACGGGTCAGAAAATACCGCGCTCCTCAGACAAGTAGACTAGTGACGCTCCACACTCGACACCCCGCCGGAAGAATGTCCCGCAGTAGCCTCGCTCCCGTGGCTTCGCCCGACCAGAAGGCCCTCCTGATGCCCCCTCTCGTGCACCGGCACCCGCTCGCCGCACAGGCCGCGGAAATCCTTCTGGCACGCATTCGCGCCGGAGAATGGGCGCTGGGTCACAAATTGCCCGGGGAAACGACACTGGCCGCGCAACTGGGCGTCGGCCGTTCGACGATGCGCGAGGCGATCCGCGAATTGGCGGGCAAAGGCGTGCTCGATTCCCGGCAAGGCGCCGGAGTTTTCGTGACCGCGCTGGACGTCGCCGAGGATTGGGACGCCGTACTGGGCCGCGCCACCGTCGGGGCGGTGATCGAGGCGCGCATCGCCATCGAGGCGGAAGCCGCCGCCCTCGCCGCGCACCGCCGGACGCCGACCGACCTGCGCGCGATCCGCCGCGCGCTCGCCGCCCGCGCGCTCGGCGACCCGGACGTCGAATTTCTGGTGGACACCGACACCGCGTTCCACCGCACGGTGCTCGTCGCCGCGCACAACGACGTGCTGATCGAACTGTTCGACAGCTTCGTGCCGCGCGTCCACCGCGCGATGACGGACATGCTGCGCGCCCGGCCGATCACCGCGCCCGAAGAAGACCAAGCCGCGCATCTCGCGCTCGTCGACGCGATCGCGGACAAAGACGCGTCCGCCGCCGCGGAACTGAGCCGGGCGCACCTGACCGCCTTGAAGGAGGCACTTTCGTGAGCGAGGTCGTGCTGCGCCTGACCGACGTCGTGTTCCGCAGGCAGGGCAAGGAAATCCTGCACGGCGTGAACCTGACCGTGCGGGCGGGCGAACACTGGGCGCTGCTCGGCCCGAACGGCGCGGGGAAGAGCACCATCCTCGGTTTCTGCGGTGCGGTCACGCATCCGACCACCGGCACCGTCGACGTCCTCGGCGGACGGCTCGGCCGCGTCGAGTTGCAGGCGCTGCGCCGCAGCATCGGGCACGTCGACCCGCGGCATCCGCTGCGTTCGCCGCTCACCATCCGGGAGGTCGTGCTGACCGGCGTCACCGGAAGCATCGACACTCCCCCGCGCTGGCAGCCCACCGCGGCGCAGGTCGCCCAGGCCGACGAGCTCATCGGCCTGCTCGGCTTGGACGGCAAGGCGAGCGAACGCTGGCCGACCCTGTCCCAAGGCGAACGCGGCCGCGCCCTGATCGCCCGCGCGCTGATCAGCGACCCCCGGCTGCTGCTGCTCGACGAACCGTCCACCGGCCTGGACGTCGCGGCTCGCGAACAGCTGCTCGAAACAATCGACCTGCTCACCCGGACCCACCCCCGGCTCGCCTCCATCGTGGTCACCCATCACCTGGAGGAGCTGCCGGAAACGACGACGCACGCGCTGCTGATCGCGGACGGTTCGGTGGTGTCGTCCGGGCCGATCGAGCAGGCGGTGACCACGGCCAGCATCAGCCGGGCGTTCGGCCACCCGATCCGCGTGGACCGGCACGACGGGCGGTGGAGCGCCCGCGCCGCCCGCACCCGGTCCACCGAAGTCGCCTGACCCCAGCCACCGCCTGCTGTCCGTGAAGGGAACCTTCACGGACTCTGAGTCCCTCAGGGTTCCCCTCACGACCCTCGGAGGTCCGTGAAGGGCTCCTTGAGGGAATCTGATTCCCTCAAGGAGCCCTTCACGGACTTCCCGCGGCCATGGACCGGCAGACCGCCCGGCTCAGGCCGTCCGCAGCACCCGCCACGCGGAGAACCCCAGCAGCACCAGCTCCGCCGCCGAAAACCCGACCAGCGCGAGCGGGCTCGGCACCCACAGCAGCGTCATGCCGACCAGCAGCACCGGCACCACCAGCCCGGCGTAAGCCGCCAGGAAGATCCCCGCCAGCACCTCGCCCCGGGACATCGGATCGGCCAGCGCGGCCACCGTCCCGACCGAGGCGCGGAACCCGAGCCCCATCCCGCTCCCGGCGATCACCGATCCGGCGAAGAACAGAGCCAGCGAAGGCAGCAACGCAGCCGCCGACAGCACCGCCAGCCCGACCGGCATCAGCACGAACCCCAGCCGCAGCTGCGCCCGCGACGCCATCGACGCGAAGACCACCTGCGACACCGCCGCCGCGCCCAGCATCGAGCCCGCGGTGACGCCGGCGAGCATCCGGTTGTGCTGGTGCAGCCCTTCGGCGAGCAGCGTCGGCGCGAGCGACATGAACAGCCCGGTGATCGCGAACGCGGCGAACACCCCGATCGCCGCGCCGACGAACGCCGGCCGCGCCCCGGCGGGCAGCGACACCCGCTGCGGCCGGTACGCCGGACGCTCCTCGCGCCGCTCGACGGTCTCCGGCACCAGGCACACCGCGAACGCCGCGACCAGCAGCACCACCAGGAACACAATGAACGTGCTGGTCAGCGGGCCGTCGATGTACTGCGCGAAAACACCGCCGACGATCGGCCCGAGCCCGAGGCCGCCCATGTTCACCACGGTGGCGATCAGACCGGAGCGGCCGAGATCCTGGTCCGGGCGGGTCACCGCACGCAGCTCCGACAGGTGCGCGGTGGCGGTGGCCGTCAGCGCGCCGATGCCCACGCCGCACACGAACCGCGCGATCAGCAGGCCCGGGACCTCAGGCCAGAGCAGGAACAGGACCGCGGACAGCGCCTCGGCGAGCGTCGACGCGAGGATCACGCGGCGGCGGCCAAGCCAGTCGCTGACGTGCCCGGCGAGGTAGAGGCTGGCCATCACGCCGACCGCGTAGGCCGCGAAAATGACGGTGACCAGGAACGTCGGAAATCCGTCCCGCTGCTGGTAAATCGCGTACAGCGGGGTGGGCACGGTGGAGAACGCGAGGCACGCGGCGAACGCGAACGCGATGACCCGGAACCCCCAGCCGTGGCTGACGCGCCAGCCGGCCGGGGCGGAGAAAGCGGGCGAAGCTGTGGTGACCATGTCGACCTTCCAAGCGGGAACCTACGTCTGAAACGATCCCCTGCCGCACTCATCAAGTCCAACGAAAAGTGTTGGTCATAGTTATCTGGATCGGCGATAATTGAAGCCATGGAGACGCGCCAGCTCGAGTTCTTCATCGCGGTCGCCGAGGAGCTGAGCTTCACGCGGGCGGCGCAGCGGCTGTTCGCCACCCAGTCCACGGTCTCGGCGACGATCCGCGCGCTGGAGACCGACCTCGGCGCGACGCTCTTCGACCGGTCTACCCGCCGGGTCGCGCTGTCAACCGCGGGCGAGCTCTTCCTGCCCGAGGCGAAAGCGGCGCTGGAATCGGTGGAGCGGGCTCGCGAGGTGGTGCAGCAGGCGTCCGCCGGGCTGCGCGGAAGCCTCCGGATCGGCACGCTGACCAGCATGAACGCGTTCGACCTGCCAGTGCTGCTCGGCGCGTTCCACCGCAGGCATCCGCTGGTCGACCTGCATCTGACGGTGTCGCTCACCGGCTCGTCCGGCCTCGCCGACGACGTCCGCCACAGCCGGCTCGACGTCGCGCTGCTCGGCCTTTCCCGGGCGGAACTCGGCGGCCTGGACGCGACGCAGCTGGCCAGCGTGCCGTATTACGCCGTGCTGCCGGACAGCCATCCGCTCGCCGAGCGCGAGTCGGTCACGCTGCCGGAACTGGACGGAGAACTGTTCGTCGACTGTCCGCGCGGCTTCGGGAACCGGCTGGCGGTCGACCGGGAATTCGCCGCGCTCGGGCTTTCGCGCCGGGTGACCGCCGAGGTCGCCGATCTGCGGACCGTCCCGCGGTACGTCGCCGCCGGGCTCGGCGTGGCGGTTCTGCCCGGCACCGCCCGGCTGACCATGCCGGGCGTCGTGTCGATCCCGCTCGCTGAGACCTCGCTGACCTGGCCGCTTACTGTCGTCGTCTCCGCGAAGCGCCCGCCGTCGCAGGCCCTGCGGACGCTGCTGGAACTGTTCGTCGCGGCTGCTGCGGAGGGAGATATTACGGAGTTCTGACCAGGCCCCGGGCGGCCGGAATAGCGACCGGCGCCGCAGCGTCATCCTGTACACGAAGTTGTCGACGGGAGAGAAGGAAATGACGGAAAAAGCGATCCTGGCCGGCGGGTGTTTCTGGGGCATGGAGGAGCTGTTCCGCCACCAGCCCGGCGTGACCGCGACCCGCGTCGGGTACAGCGGCGGCGACGTCCCGAACGCCACCTACCGCAACCACGGCACCCACGCCGAAACCATCGAAGTCACCTACGACCCCGCCCGCACCGACTTCCGCGCCCTGCTGGAGTTCTTCTTCCAGGTCCACGACCCCAGCACCACAAACCGCCAAGGCAACGACATCGGCGCCAGCTACCGCTCCGCCATCTTCTACACCACCGACGAGCAAAAACAAATCGCCGAAGACACCATCGCCGACGTCGACGCCTCCGGCCTCTGGCCCGGCAAAGTCGTCACCGAAGTCACCCCCGCCGGCGACTTCTGGGAAGCCGAACCGGAGCACCAGGACTACCTCCAGCGCTACCCGCACGGCTACACCTGCCACTTCCCGCGTCCTGGCTGGAAACTCCCGAAGCGCGGCTGACCATGACCGACTATCCAGCGGCAGCAGTCGAAACCGGACACGTGGAACCGGTCCCCCGGCGAGTGCGCGGAGTGCTCGCCGGGAAGACCATTGTGGACAGCACACGGGCGAAATACGTCTGGGAATGGCCGTACTATCCGCAGTTCTACTTCCCGATCGACGACATTCTCTCCGGCGCGCTCGCACCCGAGGACGAGGCCGACGGCCCGGCCCGGCGGTACTCGGCCCGCGTCGGCGAGGTCGAAAAGCCTGCTGCCGCTTGGGTAAACGATTCTGTCCTGCCCGGACACATCCGGTTCGCCTGGGACGCTTTGGATGCCTGGTTCGAAGAAGACGAACAGGTTTTCGTCCACCCGCGCAACCCGTACACGCGGGTGGACGCTTTGCGCTCGACCCGGCACGTCCGGGTAGCGCTCAATGGCGTGACTTTGGCGGAATCGTCGTCACCGGTGCTGCTGTTCGAAACCGGTCTCCCGACGCGGTATTACTTCAACCGCACCGAAGTCGATTTCACGCATCTCGTCGCCGAGCCGGACATGGTCACCGCCTGCCCGTACAAGGGCGAGACGTCCGGCTACTGGTCCGTCCGCGCCGGCGACATCCTGCACGAGCACCTCGCCTGGACGTACGCCTACCCGGCCGCGGCAGTCCAGCCGATCGCCGGACTGGTGGCGTTCTACAACGAGATGGTGGACATCGAAGTAGACGGCGAACTTCTCCCCCGCCCGCGCACGCACTTCTCGCAGTGACTACAACCGGCCGAACGCCTCCACGACCGCGGCCGCCAGCCGGTCGCCGCGCTGCTGCTGTCCGGCAGGCACCGTGACACAGACGGTGAACCGGTCCGCCCACGTCATGATGCCGACTGCCACCGGAACGTCCGGCGCCAGCGACAAGACCGGGTACACCGTGCGGACGAGCGCACCGTTGAGCACCACCGGCGACCTCGCGCCGGGAAGCACCGAAGCGATCACGCTGAACCACGTGCCGCGGTAGACGAGCTTCGCCGCCCGGCGGTGCAGCGCCGGCGGCAGAATCCCGAGGACGCGCACGACCGCGTTGCCCGCACGGGGCGCGCCGCGACCGACCTGGTCGGCCAGCATCCGGTCCGTCACCCGCACCCGTTCGGAGAGCGACATCGCGCCGGTCGGCAGGTCGACCGACGCCGCGCCGGTGTGGTTGCCGAGCTGACGGAACGTCCCGGTGTCGCGGACCGACATCGGGATCAGCACCCGAAGCTGCTCCGGAGCGGTCCCGCCCAGCTCGCGATGCAAGGCCTCGGCGACGAGCGCGAGGACGAGGTTGGTCGTCGGCACCGCCGCCCGCCGCGCGGCCTTCCGGACCTCGGGGGCGGAGAGGTGCGCCCGAGCGAAATGCCGCTGGGGACTGTCGACCCGCTTGTCCCAGCCGACCCGGGGCGCGGCGCCGGCTCGGGCGAGGGCCCAGATACCGCGAGTGAGATCGGCGGCTTGGTTGCGAGTTTTGCTGCTTGAGCGGGGTTTCGGGCGCGCGGGCTCGGCGATGCCGGAACCCCCGGCCGATCCCGCTGGCCGATCAAGTCCGTGCCACACCGGGCTCGCCACGCGGGCGAACACCTCGCGCACTGGTGCCGCCAGCCCGGCAAGCCGCGCCCGCACCGCACTCCGCCCGGGTTGAGACCTGGTGCGCCCCAATGTGGCAGTGGGTGCTCCATCCATGCCCCCGCCACCACCCTCAACGAAGGCGCTGCCCGCCGCTGACTCCCTCAATGCACCCAATGTGGCGTTCGGTGCGCGAGACGCACCCAATGTGGCGTTCGGTGCGCGAGACGCACCCAATGCCACATTGGGGCGGCTCCACCACCCCCTCCGCCGAGACCGCGGCACCGCCACCGGCGCCAGCGGTTCCTTCCCCCGCGCTTGCCCCACCAGCGCGCTGATCACCGCGATCCCGTCACTCGCCGCATGGTGCAGCGCGATCAGCAACGTCCCCTGCTCCCCCTCGATCCCCGTCACCAGCCGCGCCCGGACCGGACGCTCCGGTGACACCGGTTCCGAGAAGAACGCGTCCATCTCCCGCGTCAAAGCCGCGTCCAACGGCTCCTCCGGCCCGACCCGCACCGACGTCAGCACGTCCGAAGACGTCCGGCCCGGGTCCTCCTGCCAGCGCGCCCGCCACAGCCCGCTGCCGGGCAGCAATCGCGTCCGCAAGCCGGGGGTCGCCGCCAGCAGATGCTCAGCGTCCGCGTGTGTGACCGGCGTGCCGTCCGCCTTGGGGTCGAACAGCAGCACCGCGCCGACCTGCTGCGGCACATCCGGAGTGGCCACGTGCACGAACAGCGCGTCCTCCGGCCGCAACCGCTGCGTCGGCGGGTTCAGCGGCGCGGAAGCCAGCGATTCCAGCGCGGTCTCCAACGGAGTAGCCGTCTCGCAATGCCGGGCGACAGCTTCCGCCATCTCCTTGAGGCGTTCCGGTTCAGCCAAGAGACCCCGCACGGTCTCCGCCAGCTCACCGTCCTTTGTGGACACCAGAGCGAGCCCGGCCGCGGCCATCAAGCGGGCGTTCGCCTTGCCGTGCGCGGCGATCGGGCGATGCATCAGCACCGGACGTCCGCAGGCGAGCGCTTCCAGCGACGTCGCGCCGCCCGCGTTGGTCACCACGACGTCCGCCGCCAGCGTGTCCAGCTCCGGCTGGTCCGTCCAGCCGACCACGCGCAGCCGCGGTTCGGCCAGCGCTCGCAGCCGGGCGGCTGCCGCGTCGTTGCGTCCGCAGATCGCGATCGGCACGACCGCCGGGTCCGCGGCGAGCAATTCCCGCACCGTCGTCTCGATTTCGCCGAAACCCAGCGACCCGCACGAAACGAGCGGGACGAACGCGTCCGGCGGCAGCTCCAGTTCGTGACGCGCCGCTGTCTGGTCGCCGGGGCGGAACACCGCGCGCACCGGCGGCGCGGACACCCCGACGTGCGCCGAGGGCGACGAGCGCAGCGCGGGGGCGACCGCGACGTCGTGCATCACCATGGTGAGATCGGCCGCGCCGTAAACCCAGAACGGATGCGGCGCGAAGTCCGAAACCCACGCACCGATCGGCACGGAGAGCTTTCCCTTGCGGCGCAGCCACGCCAGGCCCGCGGTGCCCATCGGATACGTCGAGAGCACCAGGTCCGGCGCGAATTCGGCGACCGGTTTCGCGAGCCGCGCCCCGCACCAGGAAGCGGTGAACCACCGGGACGCGGCGGCGAACCACGGAATCCGCCAGATCGCGCCGTAAAAGAATTCGTAAAGCCACGGGACGCTCTCCACATTGGCGACGTAAATCCGCTGGAAAAGCCCCTCGAAACCGGGGCCGAGCCGTTCGAGGGCGTTGAGCCACGAAACGGTCGCGTCCGGCCAGCGCTCGCGCACCGCGTCCTCGAGCGCGCGTCCCGTGGCGTTGTGCCCCTGCCCCATGTTCGCGGACACGATCAGCACGCGCACCAGCGCTTCCCCCTTTTCGCTAGCAGGCGGTCCCGGCGAGGCCGTACCCGTCGTCCGGGTCCGAATCAGGCCGTTCGCCGGGCTCGTCCGGCGCGGTTTCCCCTTCGGCGGGCGGCATTTCCGATTCCGCCGACAAATGCGACGCGCGCGTGGACAGCAGCGCGATCCCGACCACGATCACCAGCCCGGCCAGCGCCTCGCCGAACAGCGCGAGCGGCCTCCCGTCGGCCGATTCGCCCATCCACGACAGCCCGATCGCGACGCCGACCAGCGGATCCAGCGCGGTGATCACGGCGAGCGCCGGCGTCAGGAACCGGCCCTGCTGGAACGTGTTCTGGCTCAACAGGAATCCCAGCGGCCCCACCACGCACACCAGATACAGCGTCCAGTGCCGGAACGGTTCGTCGATCCCGGCGCGGAACTGGCCCGCGACCACCTTCATCAATCCGGCGGTGAGGCCGTACAGCACGCCGGTGGCGACCGCGAGCCCGGGCACCCGCCAAGATCCGGAATTCGTTGACGCGGCAACAACAAGCGAGACCAGCGTCACCGCCGCGAGCGCGATGCCGAGCGGCAGCAGCGCGCCCCCGCTCACGAGCGTCTCGCTGTTGCCGCTGGGCCGGGCGACGACGAGGAACGCGGCAAGCCCGGCCACGCACAGCAAGCCGCCGACACTCATCGTGCGGTCCGGGCGGCGGCGTTCCAGCCGCGCGGACGCGAGCCCGGCGAACATGAGCGACGTCACGAGCAGCGGCTGGACCAGCAGCAACGGCCCGAAAGCGAGCGCGACGAGCTGCAGGACGAGACCCAGGATGGTCGCGGCGATCCCGATGAGCCACAATGGGCGTCCGACGAGCCGCTTGAAGAGCGTCAGGTCGAGCGGTTTGCCGGTTTCCACTTCTTTGGTCGCCCTGGCCTGCGCTGCGCTCGCGAGTCCCATGCACGCCGCGCCGGCGACGGCGGCGGGGACAGCCACGACCAGCGACATCCCCGTAACTGTCACGGACTCTTCACCTCACACCGTCCCCATCCGCCGTGCTTATGCTCAAGCCTTGTCCGAGGCCGAGTCGCCCGGTTGGCACCGGAGGCAGCAGAACCCGCATGCGACACCCCCATACGATCGACCTCCCCTCGTTCCGCAACCTCGTCGTGGGCGGGGGCCGGCACCTGCTCGAGTCGACGCTGGTCCCGGCCGGCCTGTTCTATCTCCTGCTGACGCTGGTGAGCTTCGACAGCGGGGTCATCGCCGCGCTCTGCTGGTCGGTCGCCGTGATCGGCGCCCGGCTGGCGCTGCGCAAGAAGATTCCCGCCGTGCTGCTGCTGACCACGGCTCTGCTGGTCGCGCGCACTGTGCTGGGCCTGGTCACCGGCAGCGCTTTCCTGTACTTCCTCCAGCCGACTCTACAGAATTTCCTCGTCGCCGGCCTGTTCCTGATCTCCGCGCCGTTCAACAAACCGCTTCTCGCGCGGCTGGCCGGCGATTTCTGCGCATTCCCCGAAACGCTGTCCGGACACCCTGGAATGCGAAGGTTCTTCCAGCGCGTCTCGGTGCTGTGGGGGCTCGTGTTCGCGGTGAACGGCGGCGTGACGCTGCTGATGCTCGCGCGGGAAACCGTCGGCAGCTTCCTCATGGCAAGCACCGCGGGCTCGTACTCGCTCATCGGGCTGGCCATCGCCGGTTCGCTGTGGTGGTTCCGCCGTTCGCTGCGCTCGGCGGGCATCACGCTGCGCATGGGCCACCGGCCGGCCGCGCTGCCTGCCGCCTGATGGCCCGCACCGCACTCGTCACCGGCGCGTCGTCCGGCATCGGCACCGCCACCGCCCGGCAGCTCGCCCGCTCCGGCGTCCACGTGCTGCTGCACGGCCGGAACGAGGAGCGGCTGGCCGCCCTCGCCAAGGAAACCGGCGGCACCGCGCTCGCCGCCGACCTCGCGAACCCTGGCGCCGCGGCGGAACTCGCCGAACGCGCGCTGGCGATCACCGGATCGGTGGATCTGCTCGTCAACAACGCGGGCCTCGGCTGGGCCGGTCCCCTGCCGGACCTGTCCGCGGAACGGCTGCGGCACCTGGTCGCGGTGAACCTGACCGCGCCGCTCGACCTGACCCGCGCGCTGCTGCCCGCGATGCTGGAACGCGACCGCGGGCAGATCGTTTTCGTCTCGTCGATCGCCGGACGCACCGGTGTCGCCGGAGAAGCGGTGTACGCCGCGGCGAAGTCCGGTGTGGACGCTTTCGCCGACAGTCTCCGATTCGAGTTGCACGGCACCGGAGTAACGGTCGGAATCGTAGTTCCCGGTGTGGTGCGCACAGAATTCTTCGAGCGGCGCGGCCGTCCGTACACCCGCAGCACGCCCCGTCCGGTGAGCGCCGAACGCGTGGCCGCCGCCGTCGTCCGCGCCGCCGAGCATCCGGGTGACTACTACGTGCCGCGCTGGCTGCGCATCCCCGTCGCGCTGCGCGGCGCGGCGCCCGGCCTGTACCGCACGCTCGCGGCACGCTTCGGCGCCGAAAGCTGACACGCACACCTCCTCCCCCGCGTACCTCGTGAGCGGCGATGCCGGTTCTAACCGGTGTCGCCACTCACGAGACCCAAGCACGTCCCCTGCCCTGCCGCATCAGGGAATCTCCCCCATCAAGCATTCTCGTCCACTTCCCCAGGCGGCCCCCAGGCCAGCGCGAGCACGAGCGTCGCGCGCACGGCCGGGTCGTCCAGCGAGGGCCCGAACAGGTCGTGCAGGCGGCCGAGCCGGTAGGACACCGTCTGCGGGTGGATGTGCAGATCCTCCGCGACGGCCTTGCGGTCGCCCAGATGCAGCAACCAGGACGTGAGCGTGGTGGACAGGCGTTCCCGCGCGGATTCGTTCAGCTCGTCAAGCGGGGCAAGGGCTTGTCTTCGCAGCACGTCGAGCAGCCGGTCGTCGCGGTGCACGATGATCGCGTCGAGATGCTCGTCGGCGAACACCGGATCGTCGCTGAGCAGGTGGTCGCGGCGCAATCGCGCGGTCACCTCGGCGATGCGCAGGCTGGCCGGGAGCCGGTCGAGCGGCACCGTCGCGCCGACCACCGCGCCCCCGCCGCGCAGCGCGCGAGCCAGCCACGCCCGCCTGCCGGGACCGCCGGGGTCCGGCACGATCGCCACGACCACGCCAGGACGGCGCAGCCGCAGGCAGCTGTCTTCCAGGCGGAACACCAATTCCCGGCCCAGCTCGTTGTCGTCCTCCACCAGCACGACCGCCGCGTGCTTCGGCAGCCGCCACTCCGCGCGCAACGCCGCGGCGCGCACCGCGGCCTTATCCGCGCGATCGGACAGCAGCAGCGCGGTCAGTTCGTCGCGCAGCCGCTCCCGCGCGCGCACGGCGTCTGATTGTTCCTGCAGATACCCGCGCAGCGACGATTCCGAAAGCTGGTCCACCAGAGCGAACACGGTGGTGGCGAGCGAGGCGAACAATTCGGCGGGCACGTCGAGATCGAGCGCCGCTTCCGAAACGTGCCGCCACGCCACGCGCGCGCCCACCCGATAGGCGGACAACAGGCTCGTGACGCGCCTTCCCTGCTGATACTGCGTGCGCCCGATTTCCTCGAACACCGCCTGTTCGACGCCGGACCCCAGCTCCGGCAGCCGCTTCTCCGGTTCGGCCGCCATGTCGATCAGCCGCCGGACGAACCCCGCGCTGGCGGCGACGAGGTCGGCCAGTTCTTCGGTCAGGAACTCCGCGTAGTCGGGATGCTCGTCCGCGAGCTGGTCGCGGACCTCGTTGAGCATGGCGGGCAGCCGGCGGGTCACCACCGTCTCCAGTTCGTCAAGCCGGGTCACCTGATCTGGTCCCATGTGTCCGGGAGTCCTTCCGTCGCAGGCAGCGGTCCTCGGGTCGCCTCGGGACATCCTGTCCCCACTTTGGCCTCTCGTGCCAAGTCGAAGCCAGCGAAATTCGCTTTCCGGCGGCAGAAGCCGCCCGTCCGGGGGCGCGACACTGACGAGGATGAGATCGACCTCGGCTGTCCGTAACACTCCGGACACAAACGGCCTGCGAGCGAAACGGCGCGCGGAAAACTTCCCGGTGGCCCTGTGGGTGCTGCCGGAAAAGCTGCGCGCCGACCTTGTCACGGTCTATTCCGTCGCGCGCACTGTGGACGATCTGGGCGACGAGGCCGAGGGCGACCGGGTCGCGCAGCTCAAAGTTTTCTCGGCGGACCTGTCCGCGGCTTTCGGCAACGGGGAACCGGAAGATCCCGCTGTCCGTGGACTTCTCCCGGCGATCCGGGCCGGACGGCTGACCGAGGAACCGTTCCAGCGGCTCGTCCAGGCGAACATCCAGGACCAGCGAGTGCGCCGTTATCCGGTGTTCGCGGACTTGCTGGCGTACTGCCGGCTTTCCGCGGACCCGGTCGGGCGCATCGTGCTCGACCTGCTCGGAGTGGACGATCCGGAGGCGGCGGTGCTGTCCGACCGGATCTGCACCGGGCTCCAGCTCGTGGAGCACTGGCAGGACGTCGGCGAGGACTACCGCAACGGGAGGGTCTACCTGCCGCAGGAAGATCTCGCCGAGTTCGGCGTGGCCGAGGAAGAACTGGGCGCCGCGCACGCGTCGCCGGAGATGAAAGCGCTGATGCGGTGGGAAACCGGCCGCGCCGCCGCCCTGCTGGGCGGCGGCGCGGATTTGCTGGGGCGCCTGTCCGGCTGGGGGCGGTTCGCGGTGAGCGGCTTCCTGGCCGGCGGGCTCGCGACGGTCGACGCGCTGCACGCGAGCGGCGGCGACGTGCTGTCCGCACCGGTCCGGCCGAGCCGGGCCGGACTGCTGAGTTGGCTGGGGTGGCTGCAAGTCGGCACGAGGAGGCGGTCCGGATGACGGCGACGGGCACAGTGGACGAGGCCTACGCGCACTGCGCGACGGTCACCAAAGAACAGGCGCGCAACTTCTACTACGGAATCCGGTTGCTGCCGCCGGACAAACGCGCGGCGCTGTGCGCGGTGTACGCGCTGGCCCGGATCATCGACGACATCGGCGACGACACCGCCGCGTCCGCCGAGACGAAGCTGCAGGGCCTCGCCGGGGTGCGGAAATCGCTCGGCGACCTGTCCGCGACCGCCGATCCGGTGTACGTCGCGGTCGCCGACGCGGCACGCCGGTACCCGATTCCGCTGGGCGCGTTCGAGGAACTGCTCGACGGCGTCGAGATGGACGTGACCGGGCGCGAGTACGTGCGGTTCGAGGAACTGGTCGAGTACTGCCGGTGCGTGGCGGGCTCGGTCGGGCGGCTGTGTCTCGGCGTGTTCGGCAGCCGTCCGGAGCCGAACGCTCCGGTGTACGCCGACGAGCTGGGGATTGCCTTGCAGCAGACCAATATCCTCCGCGACATCCGCGAGGACCTGCTCAACGGCCGGGTGTATCTGCCCAAAGAGGACCTCGACCGGTTCGGCGTCGAGCTGTCCGTCGGCCCGGACGGGAAGCTGGCCGACCCCGAAGGCGGGCTCACCGCGTTGATCCGCGACAGCGCCGAGCGGGCCCGCGGCTGGTACTCCCGCGGTCTTCGGCTCGTGCCCTCTTTGGACGGTCGCAGCGCCGCGTGCTGCACCGCGATGTCCGGCATCTACCGCACCCTGCTGGACCGGATAGACGAGCAGCCCGCGCGCGTGTTCGACCGGCGGCTTTCGTTGTCCGGCCGGGAAAAGGCGGTGGTGGCGTTCCGGGCGCTGACCGGGATCGGCCGATGACCGCCCCGGTCGCGGTGGTCGGCGGCGGGCTCGCGGGCATCTCCGCCGCGCTCGCCTGCGCCGACGCCGGACGGCCGGTGACGCTGTTCGAGGCGCGGCCGCAGCTGGGCGGGCTCACGCATTCGTTCACCCGGGGCGAGCTGCGAGTCGACAATGGACAGCACGTGTTCCTCCGCTGCTGCACGGCTTATCGCGCGCTGCTCGACCGGCTCGGCGTCGCCGATCGGGTGACGCTGCAGCCGCGGCTGGAGATTCCGATCCGCCTGCCGGGCGCGACCGAGCCGACCTGGCTGCGGCGCGACGACCTGCCCGCGCCGCTGCACCTGGCCAGTTCGCTGCTGCGGTACGAGCCGCTGCGCCCGCTCGACCGGGCGCGGTTCGCGCTCGCCGCGCTCGCGTTGCGCCGGGTGGATCCGAAGTCCGACCGCACGGATCGCCAGTCCTTCGGGGAATGGCTGCGCCGCCACGGGCAGAGCGCGGCGGCAATCGAAGCGTTGTGGGATCTGGTCGGCGTGGCAACGCTGAACGCGACGGCCGACGACGCGTCGCTCAGCCTCGCCGCGACCGTCTTCCAGGAGGGGCTGCTCACCGATCCGGCCGCCGCCGACATCGGCTGGTCGCTGGTGCCGTTGCGGGAACTGCACGGCGATCCGGCGCGCGACCGGTTGATCGAAGCCGGGGCGGACGTCCGGGTCGGCACGAAGGTGCGCGCGGTCGGCGAGGGCTGGCAGGTGAGCACCGACCGCGGCGAGGAAACGTTCAGCCAGGTCGTCCTGGCCACTCCCCCGCCGGTGACCGAACAGCTCGCGCCCGCCGGGGCGATCGGGCTGCCGCCGGGCTGGTCCGGCGGACTCGGCAGCTCGCCGATCGTGAACGTGCACGTGGTGCTCGACCGGAAGGTGCTCGGCGAACCGTTCGTCGCGGGCGTGCGCACGCCGGTGCAGTGGGTGTTCGACCGAACGCGACAGTCCGGTTTGGACTCCGGGCAGTACCTCGCGATGTCGTTGTCCGCCGCCGACGCGGAAATCGACCTGCCCACCGCGAAACTGCGCGAGCGATTGCTGCCCGAACTGCTGTCCCTGCTCCCCGAAGCACGCGGCGCGCGGGTGCTCGACTTCTTCGTCACCCGCGAGCGGCACGCGACGTTCCGGCCCGGCCCCGGCACCGCCTCGCTGCGCCCGCCCGCGCGCACCGCCCTGCCCGGGCTGTACCTGGCGGGCGCGTGGACCGCGACCGGATGGCCCGCGACGATGGAGGGAGCCGCGCGCAGTGGTGCAGCTGCGGCCGCCGCCCTTCTTCAGCACAACGGCAAGAGGGAGGGAGTCGGAGCATGACAACCGAGGTATTTTCTACCGAGAGGACAACAACAGCGGCGCCGCCGGTGCTCGGCAGCGCGCGCGACGTCGTGCAGCCCGCGTTGCGCGCCGCCGTCGACCGGCTGGACGACACCAGCCGCGCGATCAGCGCCTACCACCTCGGCTGGACCGATCCGAACGGCGTGCCGGTGCAAGGCAACGGGGGCAAGGCCGTGCGTTCGGCGCTCGCCGTGGTGTCCGCGCAGGCCGCGGGCGCGCCGGCGGAGGTCGGGGTGCCCGGCGCGGTCGCGGTGGAACTGGTGCACAACTTCTCGCTCGTCCACGACGACCTGATGGACGGCGACACCGAGCGCCGCCACCGGCCCACGGTGTGGGCGCTGTGGGGCGCGGCGAGCGCGATCCTGACCGGGGACGCGATGCTCGCGCTCGCCCAGGAAGTCGTGCTGGACAGCGGTTCCCCGCACGCGGTGCCCGCCGGTCGATTGCTCACCGAAACCACGCGACGGCTCATCCACGGCCAGTTTCTGGACGTCGCGTTCGAGCAGCGAGACGACGTCGCGCTCGCCGAATGCGTGACCATGGCCGCCGGGAAAACCGGGGCGCTGCTGTCCGCCAGCGCCGCGATCGGGGCGGTGCTCGCCGGCGCGCCCGCCGAGGTGGTCGACGCGCTGTCCGTGTTCGGCGAGGAGATCGGCCTGGCGTTCCAGCTCGTCGACGACGTGCTCGGGATCTGGGGCGACCCGGCGGTCACCGGGAAATCGGTGTACTCCGACCTGCGGGCGCGCAAGAAGTCGCTGCCGATCACCTACGCGACCACGCACGGCGGCGCGGCGGGCCGTCGGCTGGCCGAATGGCTGGCCGGGGACGACGACACCGCCCTCGCGCGGATCGCCGCGCTAGTGGACGACGCGGGCGGCCGCGAATGGGCCGCCGCCGAGGCGGCTCGGCACGTCGCCACCGCCGAGCAAGCACTGGCCGCCGTCCCGTCCGGCCCGCGCGCCGACCTCGTCTCCATCGCCCGCTTCATCGCCGGAAGGGAAGCGTGATGACCCAGACCGTTCCCCGGACGTCCGCGCCCGCCGCCCGCACCGCCCCCGGCACGGTCGACGCGGCGGTCGGGTTCCTCCGCCGCGAACAGGACCGCGCCGGATGGTGGAAGGGCGAACTCGCCACCAACGTCACGATGGACGCCGAAGACCTGCTGCTCCGGCATTTTCTCGGCATCCTCACCCCGCGGATCGCCGAGGAATCGGCCCGCTGGATCCGCTCGCAGCAGCGCGCCGACGGCACCTGGGCGAACTTCCCGGACGGCCCGGCCGACCTGTCCACCACCGTCGAGGCGTGGGTCGCGCTCCGGCTGGCCGGCGACTCGGCGGACGCGCCGTGGCTGGCTTCGGCCGCGGAGTACATCCGCGATCACGGCGGCATCGAGGCGACGCGGGTGTTCACCCGGATCTGGCTCGCCATGGTCGGCCAGTGGTCGTGGGACGACCTGCCGAGCCTGCCGCCGGAACTGATCTTCCTGCCGTCGTGGTTCCCGCTCAACGTCTACGACTTCGCCTGCTGGGCCCGGCAGACGGTCGTGCCGCTGACCATCGTCGGCACGCTGCGCCCGGTGCGGAAGCTGCCGTTCGACGTGAGCGAGCTGCGCACCGGCAAGCGTCCGCCCAAGACACGCGCGCCGTGGACGTGGGACGGCGTGTTCCAGAACCTCGACACCGCGCTGCACGCGTATGCGAAACTGCCGCTCAACCCGGTGCGCAAGCTCGCCATGAAGCAAGCGGCGGAGTGGATCCTGGCGCGGCAGGAGGCCGACGGTTCGTGGGGCGGGATCCAGCCGCCGTGGGTGTACTCGATCCTCGCGCTGCACCTGCTCGGCTACCCGCTCGACCATCCCGCGCTCAAGGCCGGGATCGCCGGGCTGGACGGGTTCACCATCCGGGAGAAGACCGACCAGGGCTGGGTGCGGCGGCTCGAAGCGTGCCAGTCGCCGGTGTGGGACACCGCGTTGGCGATGACCGCCTTGCTCGACGCGGGTGTCTCCCCCGGCGACGAATCCCTGGTCCGCGCCGCGGATTGGATGCTGGGCGAGGAAATCCGGGTGTCCGGCGACTGGGCGGTGCGGCGGCCTTCGCTGCAGCCGGGCGGGTTCGCGTTCGAGTTCGCCAACGACGGCTATCCGGACACCGACGACACCGCAGAGGTCGTGCTGGCGCTGCGCCGGATGGGCAAGCCGGACCACCTGCGGATCCGCGAGGCGGTCGACCGGAGCGTGGCTTGGCTGGAGGGAATGCAGTCGAGCGACGGCGGGTGGGGTGCGTTCGACGCGGACAACACGCAGGTACTGACGACTCGGCTGCCGTTCTGCGATTTCGGCGCGGTGATCGACCCGCCGTCGGCCGACGTGACCGCGCATGTGGTGGAAATGCTGGCTGCGGAAGGGAAAACCGACACTCGCGAATGTCGCCGCGGGGTGCGGTGGCTGCTGGACAACCAGGAGGACGACGGCTCGTGGTTCGGCCGCTGGGGCGCGAATTACGTGTACGGCACGGGTGCGGTGGTGCCCGCGTTGGTGGCCGCCGGGATTCCCGGGACCGCACCGCGGATCCGGCGCGCGGTGAAGTGGCTGGCGGAGCACCAGAACGCCGACGGCGGCTGGGGCGAGGATCTGCGGTCGTACGACGATCGGGCATGGGCCGGGCGCGGTGATTCGACGCCGTCGCAGACCGCGTGGGCGCTGCTGGCGCTGCTCGCCGCCGGGGAACGGGAGTCCGAAGTGGTCACTCGGGGCGTCGAATGGCTGTGCGAACGGCAGCGTCCGGACGGCGGCTGGGACGAGGACAAGCACACCGGAACCGGGTTCCCGGGCGACTTTTACCTGTCATATCACCTGTACCGCGTGGTGTTCCCGCTGTCCGCGCTCGGCCGGTACGTCCGGGACGGGTCATGACACCGATCGTCTGCACTCCGTTGCGGATCGAGCAGGCCGCGTTGCGCGGCCTGCGGACGGTCCACATCGGACTCGGGCCTCGCCGGGCCGCCGCCGCTGCGGCCCGGCTCCCGTCCGGGCCGCGGATCGTGGCGGGGGTCGGCGGCGGGCTCGCGCCGGAGGTACGGCCGGGGGATGTCGTGGTCGCCACGGAGGTGCGCGGCCCTTCCGGTGCGGTGCCGGTGCCGTCCGCGCCGTTGCTGGCGGGCGCGTTGCGGCGGCTTGGGCTCACCGTCCATCTCGGACCGGTGGTCGGCAGTTCTCAGGTGGTGCGGGAGCGGGAACGGGCTTCGTTAGCGGCTAGCGGTGCGCTGGCAGTTGATATGGAGTCTGCGTGGCTTGCTGCCAGCCGTGAACCGTTCGCCGTTGTTCGGGCCATTGTGGACACTGTCGG
Source organism: Amycolatopsis albidoflavus (assembly GCF_039525725.1). Taxonomy (NCBI): domain Bacteria; kingdom Bacillati; phylum Actinomycetota; class Actinomycetes; order Pseudonocardiales; family Pseudonocardiaceae; genus Amycolatopsis; species Amycolatopsis albidoflavus. The sequence continues at coordinate 77,375 of NZ_BAAAHV010000016.1, read as the reverse complement.
TGCGCCGCTGCTTCATCCCTCGACGGTCGCGAATGGACTCGCCGGGTTGCGAAGTCTGCATCGGGCCGCTCCCGCGCTCACCGCGTGGGCTGACGCGGTGGGTCCGCGAACGGTTGTCCTAGCCAGCCCGCGATCGTTCTGTGCCGGAGTGGAGCGGGCGATCGAGATCGTCGAGCGGGCGTTGGAGAAGCACGGTGCGCCGGTGTACGTGCGCCGCCAGATCGTGCACAACACCCACGTCGTGCACCAGCTGCAGGGACGCGGCGCGGTGTTCGTAGACGAGGTGGAGGAAGTTCCGGAAGGCTCGACGCTGGTCTTCGCCGCGCACGGAGTCTCCCCGGCGGTTCGGCGTGCCGCAGTCGATCGCGGACTGTCCGTTGTGGATGCGACGTGTCCGTTGGTGACCAAGGTGCACAACGAAGTTCGGCGCTACACCGGACGCGGCGAGACGGTCTTCCTCATTGGACACGCTGAGCACGAGGAAGTCGAAGGCACCGTTGGAGAAGCGCCGGACAACGTCGTGGTGGTCGGCGATGTCGCGGCCGCGCGGACGGTCACCGCGCGCGACCCGTCACGGACCGCCTACACCATGCAGACCACCCTTGCGCTCGACGAAGCCGAGGAGATCGCGTCCGTGCTGCGCGAGCGATTCCCCGGCCTTTCCGCGCCGCGCAAGGACGACATCTGTTACGCCACCACCAACCGGCAACAAGCCCTGCGCGCGATCGCACGCGAAGTGGACCTGGTCCTGGTGGCGGGTTCCGGGAATTCGTCCAACTCGCGTCGCCTGGTGGAAGTCTCCGAACGCGCGGGAACCCCGGCGGTACTCGTGGACGGCTGCGCCGACATCGACCTTCGCCGGCTCGCCGGAGCCGGGCGGATCGGGCTCACCGCGGGTGCGTCGGCGCCGCCGCATCTCGTCACCGAAACGGTCGAAGCCTTGCGCGGACTGGGACCGGTCAGCGTCGCGGAAAACCCGCTGACGGAGGAAGAAATGACGTTCACCCTACCTCGGGAGGTGCTCTGAGCGATGGCCATGCCGTTGCGCCAGTCTCTTCGGCTGGGCGGTTATCTGATGAAGCAGAAGCTGCTGCGCAAGGAGAAGTTCCCGCTCCTGGTCGAGCTGGAACCGCTGTTCGCGTGCAACCTCAAATGCGGCGGCTGCGGCAAGATCGCACAGCCGCACACTCTGCTGAAACAGCGGATGCCGGTGGAGCAGGCGGTCGGGGCGATCGAGGAAAGCGGCGCGCCGATGGTGTCGATCGCGGGCGGCGAACCGCTGATGCATCCGCAGATCGACGAGATCACCCGGCAGCTGCTCGCCCGCAACAAGATCATTTTCCTGTGCACCAACGCGCTGCTGCTGCCCAAGCACATCCACAAGTTCAAGCCGCACCGCAATTTCGCGTGGATGGTGCACATCGACGGCCTCGAAGAACGGCACGACGCGTCGGTGCGGAAGGAGGGCGGATTCCAGGCGGCGGTCGACGCGATCAAGCTCGCCAAGGAAAAGGGCTTCCGGGTGATGACGAACACGACGTTCTTCACCGGCGACACCCCGCAGGACGTCATCGACGTGCTCGACTACCTCAACGACCTCGGCGTCGACAACATGCAGATCTCGCCGGGGTACGCGTACGAAAAGGCCCCGGACCAGGACCACTGGCTCGGCGTGCAGCAGACCCGGGAACTGTTCGCCAAGGCCTTCGGCGGCGGAAACCGGAAACGCTGGCGGCTCAACCATTCGCCGGTGTTCCTCGATTTCCTCGAGGGCAAACGCGACCTGGAATGCACGCCGTGGGGCATCCCGTCGTATTCCCTGCTCGGCTGGCAGCGCCCGTGCTACCTGCTCGACGACGGCTACGCGAAGACCTACCGGGAGCTCATCGAAACCACCGAATGGGAGAACTTCGGCCGCGGCAAGGACCCGCGCTGCGCCAACTGCATGGCGCACTGCGGCTACGAGCCCACCGCGGTGATCGCGACGCTCGGCTCGCTCAAGGAATCCGTCCGGGCCGCCGTCGGACACTGACCCGCGGTACGTGAGGGGAACCTTCACGGACTCTGAGTCCCTCAGGGTTCCCCTCACGTCCCGCGCGAAGGGGTTTGCCTGCTCAGGGTGGGCGTGCCATGATGGCGGCATGCGTACGCAGCGATTTCTTCGCCCCCGGGGAGTGCCCGGGGGCTGCACGTGCGCGCCGGGTTCCGCCCGCTGACGTCCGCGTCTCCCCTCACTGCCCGGGGGTGAAGTCCAGAACTTCACGCTCCGAAGTGAGGAACCCCTTATCGTGGACACCTTTGATCCAGCCTCGACGCTGCTCCGGATCGCTGAGCTGACCGAGGCCGCACTCGCCGATCTCGCCCAGGCCAGCACTCCGGCCGAGGTCGCCGCCGTGCGCCGTTCCGTGCTCGGCAAATCCAGTCCGCTCGCCGCCGTGCGCCGCGAACTCGGCCGTTACGACCCGGCGTCCCGCAAACAGCTCGGCCTCGCGCTTTCCGAGGCGCACCAACGCATTACCACTGCTCTCGACGATCAGCGAGCCGCCGAACCGGCGCTGGAGCACCCGCTCGACCCCACCATTCCCGGCCTCCCGCCGCCGACCGCCGGACTGCACCCGGTAACGCAGCTGAGATACGACCTCGACGACGCCTTTCGCGCACTCAACTTCGAGATCGTCGACGGCCCGGAAATCAGCTCCGTTGACGTGGAATTCGACCGGCTGAACTTCCCGCCCGACCATCCGGCGCGCGAAAGCATGGACACCTACTGGCTGACCGACGGCCGCTGCCTGCGCCCGCACCTGACCGGCACGAGCGTCCGGTATCTGAGCACGCACGAACCGCCGATCCGGATCGCTTACCCCGGCCGGGTTTACCGCAACGAAAGCACCGACGCGCGGCACGAACGGGCGTTTTTCCAGTACGAGGTGCTGGTGGTGGACGAGGCCGTCCCGCTCGCCACCGCCCGGTTCCTCGTCGACACCATTCTCGGCACGGTGTTCGGCGAACCAGTGCGCACGCGGATGCGCGCCGGCTACTTCCCGTTCGTGGAGCCAGGTTTCGAGATCGACATGGCCTGCCGCGTGTGCGCGGGACGCGGCTGCCGCACCTGCGGACGGACCGGCTGGCTCGAACTCATGCCCGGCGGCAGCCCGCACCCGCACGTACTGCGCGCCGCCGGACTCGACCCGGCGCGCTGGTCCGGCTGCTATCTGAACGTCGGCCTGGACCGGCTCGCGATGATGCGGTACGGCATCGACGACGTCCGGCTGATGCACGGCGCCGACCTCCGCTTCCTCTCCCAATTCTCCTGAAAGGCCCGCCGTCGTGAAGATTTCCCGGGACTGGCTGACCGACTACGTGCCGCTGCCCGACTGTTCGCCGGAGCAGCTGGCGCACGATCTGACTTTGAAGACCGTCGAAGTGGAAGGGTACGAGATCGTCGACAGCGACGTCGTGTTCGAGATCGACAACAAATCGCTCACCAACCGCCCCGATCTGTGGGGACACTACGGAATCGCGCGCGAGCTGTCTGTCCTTTATGGACTCCCACTCGCTCCTGTCCCCCGCGTCGCCCGACCGCCGAGCGCCACCGGCCTCGTCAACCTGGCCGACCCCGCCCTGCACCGGCGGATTCTGGCTCTGCAGTGCACAGTGGACAGTTCCGTTCCGACCCCGCCTTGGCTACGCGACCGGCTCCGGAGAATCGGCGAACCAAGCCTCGACTTGTGTGCCGACCTGAGCGCCTACGTGATGTTCTCCGTCGGACAGCCCAGCGATGTCCGCACTTCCGGCGACTCAATCGTGCTGGAGATACCCACGCTGATCCCGAGCCGAGCCCGCCGCGGCGCTCGTACCGAAGCTTCGGTGCGGCAAGAGAAAGGCCTGGACACGCAACGCGCCGACCAAGCCGCCGACCTGTTCCTCCGTCTCCTGGCCGAAACCGACCCGTCGGCCGCGGCGCTCGGCGAGGAAGACCTCGTCCTGGCCCCCACTCGCCGCGCCGAAATCGAGGTAAGCCTGACGGAGATCGAACAGCGGATCGGCCTCCGGCTTCCGCCGGACAAGATCCTCCGCATCCTCCGCGCCCTCGGCTGCACCGCCGAGATCACCGGTGACCTGCTGCGGGTCGTCGCCCCGACGTGGCGCTCCACCGGCGACCTTTCGCTGCCCGTGGACATTGTCGAGGAACTGGCCCGGATCCACGGCTACGACGCACTGCCCGCGCGACGGCCGGTCGTGGAGCTCGCCCCGCGTTCTCGGCTCCCCTTGAGCCGCCAAGTCCGGGAGGTGCTCGCCGCACGCGGCGGGGCGACGGAGGTGCTGACCTATCCGTGGTCCGCGGACCACCTGCTCACCGCATGCGGACTCGACGCCGCCGTCGCGATCGATCACCCGCCAGCCCCCGAGCGCGGCCGGCTGCGTCCGTCGCTGGTCCCGAACCTCCTCGAAGCCGCGGCCGCCAACCTGCGCTATCACGACGAGTTCAGCATCTTCGAGGTCGGCGCCGTCTTCGCCGCGACCGAGCGGACCTCCGCCGGAATCCTGCTCGCTGGACCGGACGGGATCGACCTGTTCCGCCGGGCCAAGGGGCTGGCCGACCTGATCCGCCGGTACTGCCATCTCACCGCACTGGACCTGGCCGGCACACCCGAGAGGACCTGGGCTGACCCCTCGGCGCGGCTGGCGATCCAGCCAGGCGGTGCGTTAGCGCTGGTCCGGCCGTCGGTGCTCCGGGCAGCGGGGATCGACCGAGGCGCGGTCGCCTGCGTCGAACTCGACCTCGACGCACTGCGCACGCACCCGTCGCGAGAGAACCGCTACGCCCCGGTCGGCGACCTGCCGGAGTCGGACTTCGACCTGTCCGTCCTCGCCGCCGACACGGTGCCGTGGTCCCAGGTCGCCGACACCGCGACCCAGGCCAACGCCTTGGTGCGGCGGGTGGCCTACCTCGGCGAATACCGAGGTTCGCGGATTCCGGCCGGCCACCGGTCGCTCACCCTGCGGATCACCCTCCGCCCGCAGGCCGCGACCCTGACCGCGGGCGAAATCGCCACCGCCCGCTCCGAAGTGCTGGCTGCACTGGAGCGGGCGGGGGCGCGGTTGCGGTGAAACTCAGCCGAGACCAGATCGAGCGATGACGTTCGCGATGCTGATCCGAACCGCGGTGAATCCACTGTGGACGAATGACTCGGCAAGGTCCACTGCGGACTGATCGGGGTAGTACCGCTCAGCGATCCCCACCGCGACGCGCTTGATCTGGTCCGGCTCGGCGGAGATCCGCGCTTGTCCTTCTATCGTCACGAAACTGTAGGGCTGTCGCTCATCGCTGACACAGACCGCGACACGACCGTCCCCGGCCAGGCTTTTGCCTTTGACGCTCCCCGGCGACAGGGCGAAGGCGAGTTCGTCACCGTCGAGAACGAAGCAGATCGGCGTGACGTGCGGCCGTCCGTCGGCGCGGGCGAGGGCCAGGTGGGCAAGCCTCGTTCCCTCCGCGAGGAAGGCGCGCCATTCGCTGTCGGTCATGGTGGTCATCGCTGTGTTCCTTTCTCGGTCGACTGATCAGCCTGTCGCGCACGAAGACGTCCAGCGACAGCCTGCTGTGCCACGAAAAGCAGGACCCCGGCGGCGAAAGCCACCGCACCCAGCTCCATCCGTCCGGATTCCTCCAGCAACGCCGTCCCGATCATCGGGCCGAGGACCGCGCCGAGACTCCACGCACTCGACGCGACGCCCAGGTAGCCGCTGCGCAGATCAGGCGGCGCGAGCGCGGCGAACGTCGCGCCGAACTGGACCGCCAAGCCGATCTGTCCGAGGCTGAGAAGGAGAACCGCGATGGCGTAGCCGGAAATGCTCTGTGCCATGGCAGCCAGGCCGCCGCCCAGCCCCACCAACAACATCGCGGTCGCGAGCACCGTCCCGCGGTCGCGATTCGCCAGCGCCGCGACGGCCAACGGTTGAAGAACGATAATGGCGAACCCGTTGAGCGCGAGCACGGCGCCATACGTCGCGGAGCTGAACTGCCGCCCAGTCATCAGCAACGGCAAGGTCGCGAAGGCCTGCATCAGCAACGTGAAGCAGCCGACGTGGATCAGCGTCATGGTGATCATCAGACGATCGGCAGACAACGCCGGCAGCAACCGACGGCTCGAGCGCTGCGCGGTGGAACGGGTCTCCGGCACCGCGGCCACCACAATCAACGCGGCCGCCAGCATCGCGACGGCGTTCAACCAGAACAACAGACCGTACCCGCGACTCGCCAACACGCCGGAAACTGTTGCCGCGACAGCGTATCCGAGATTCGCGGCCCAATAGAGAAGGCTGTAAGCGCGCACCCGCTGTTCCGGCGGAAGGTCCGCTACCGCAGCCGACCCCGCCGGACGAAAGAGCCCGGCAGCGACGCCGTAACCGGCCGCCGCGGCCCAGATTCCCGGTGCCGCCCCGGCGGATCCCAAGGCGGCCAACGCGATCGCCGTCCCGAGGAACCCGAGGAGCATCGTCCTCCGCCGTCCGATCCGGTTCCCGAGCCAGCCTCCGAGCAGCTGCGACCCGAAGTCTCCGATGCCGACCGCCGCCACCACGGCACCCGCCGCCGCCGGGGTCATCCGGTGTTCCTGCGTCAGGTACAGCACCAGCATCGGCTGCACGAAAGAGCCGCCGCGAGCGACGAGATGACACGCACCGAGCGCCCACGCAAGCGACGGCAGCCGACGCGCGGGGGTTCTCTCGGCGGTGATCGCTGTGACTGTCATGGCATCGACGCTAGGAGCGCCGGGAGATTAAGAAAAGCGATTGTTCACGATCATATTCATCGTGTTTTGCGATACATTGGGGCATGGCCGACCTGGACCTGCGGCAACTGACGACGATGCTCGCGATCGCCGAGGAGGGAACGTTCTCCCGAGCCGCGAACCGGCTCGGCTACACGCAATCGAGCGTGAGCCAGCACATCGCCGCCCTGGAGCGAGCCGTCGGCGGCGCAGTTTTCGACCGCCCAGGCGGCCCGCGTCCGGTGCGGATCACTCCCCTAGGCGCCGTGGTCCTCGAACACGGCCGGGAGGTGCTGGCCAAAGCCGATGCGTTGAGCCAAGCGATAGACCGATTCAAGGCCGGTGACGGCAGGATCGACGTCGGCACCCTGCAAAGCGTCTCCCACGCGATCCTGCCGACAGTGCTGCGCCTGCTCCGGGAAGAACACCCCCGCTGCGAAATCCGGCTCTCGGAACCGGACGAGCCCCAGCTCGGCGATCTCGACCTGCTGTTCTACGACGGGCTTCTCGGCGACGACACGGAACACGTCCTGCTGCTGGAAGACCCGTACCTGGTCGTCGCGCCGCCCGGGGCCTTGCCGTCCGGCCCGGTGTCCGCACGAAAGCTGGACGGCAAGGCGATGGTGGCCTGGCCCGCGACCTGCGACCAGCCCAGACTGGAACAGTCCCTCTCGGACGCCGGCGCACGGCCGCGCATCGTCTTCCGGTCCGCGGGCAGCGAAACGATCCTGTCGATGGTGCGCGCCGGAATGGGGCTGGCCGTGCTGCCGTGGCTGGCGATCCACCAGGTCGTCTGCCGAGACTGCGGCGCGATCCACGGACCGGAGGGATGGCCGGATCTGCAGGTCCACGAACTCGATCCCGCCCCGGCGCGGGCGATCTACCTGCACTGGCCGCCCGGCCGCGGCGACCAGTCCCCGCTCGCGGCGCGGGCGGTCGAGGTCGCCGTGGAAGTGGCCCGCGAGCTGGCTCAGCAGTCCCCGGCAGCTCGGCCGTGACCTGCTCCGCTGCCGGACAGCCTTGAGATCACCGCCGAACCGACGAAGTCACCCGCGAGCTGCCCCGGCAAGCCAGCCCGGCCCCGGAATCGCGCACCCCGGCACCACCAGATCGAGGGCACCGCTCCGCGCCCTCGACCCTTCGCCCCGATCAGGCCACCGTCGCATCCACGGTGACCTCGATGCTCCCGCCAAGTGCCTTCGAATACGGGCAGGTCTGGTGCGCGGCCGCGGCCAGCGCGTCGGCGGTCTCCTGATCGACACCCGTCAACTCCAGGTGCAAGGCAGCGCTGAGCCAGAAGTTCGCCTCGTCGTGATGCAGCGTCACATCCGCGACGACCGCCAGGTCCGCCAGCTTCACCTTCCGCTGCGCGGCGGCAATCCGCACCGCGCCCATGAAACACGATGACCAACCAGCCGCGAGCAACTGCTCCGGGTTCGTCGCGCCGCCGTTGCCTCCCAACTCCTTCGGGATGGCGAATTTCAGGTCGAGCGCACCGTCGGACGAAACCGCGCGCCCCCCGTTGCGGCCTTCGCCGGTGGTGGTGACGACGGCGGTGTAAGTGGTTTCAGACATGACTTTCCTTTCCAAGGGTTTTCAGAATCCGCCGAGGACGGTGCCGGTGAGCGCCGCCAGTGCGCCGAGGATTTCGCGGAACGCCTGGGTGATCGGGTCCATCGGACGTGGCCTTTCGGTAGGCGACCGGGGCGCTGTCCTCCGGTCTCGGCGACGAGAGAACCTTCGCACACAGATTCGTCACCGGTCAAGACGGTTACGTATTTCTGTGACCCGCTACTCATAACCACCCAGACCGGTTAGAGGTCCTTGCCTCGTGATTCGTCACCTGTCAGACTGGTGCGCATGGAGCACGCCTTCCCCTGCGGAAACCCGGCACTGGACTTCGTCGGCACGCTGCGAGCCCGTCGCAACGAGGAGCCGGCCGAGATGCTGGGGTCGCCGCGCAGCCTGGACGCCTGGTTCCGCGAGTCCGGGGTCACCGGCACCGACCCGGCGAGCACGGCCGCGGACCTGGCCGGGGCGATCGCGGTCCGGGAGGCGATCTACGCGCTGGTCGCGGCCCGGCTCGTCGGCCACGAGTACGACCCCGGCGCGTTGACGCTGCTCAACGAGGCGGCCGCGCAGCCGGACGCGGTCCCGCAGCTGAGCCGGACCGGACGGCAGGTCCGGGCGACGGCGGGGCAAGCGTTGTCGACCGTGGCCCGGGCCGCGGTGACGATCCTGGGCGGGCCGGACGCGGACCTGCTGAAGGAATGCGGACGGCCGGAGTGCACGCAGGTGTACCTGGACCATTCGCGCGGGTCCAGGCGGGAATGGTGCGCGATGGCGACCTGCGGAAACAAAATGAAGGCGGCGGCTTATCGAGCGCGGCAACGGGGAAATCCGCCGCTGACGCCGTCTCGGCAATCCTGACCGAGGCGGCCTTCAGCCGGCGAACAATCGAGTCAGCGCAGTCCGGCTTTCGTCGCCCGCCGCGCGGTAGATCAGCACGCGCTGGTCCGGATTCTCCAGCGGGGCAAGCACTTCGAACCGCACCGTCAGCTCTCCGGCTTCGGGATGCCGCAGCACCTTGAGCCCCCGGCCGTTGATCGCGACGTCTCGTTCCGCCCACCACCGCGCGAATTCCTCGTCCTGGGCAAGGAACTCCGCGATCAGGTCGCTCAACTCCGCGTCGTCCGGATGCGTCGCCCAGGCCGCCCGCAGGTGCGCGATGCCTTGCCGCACCACGGTTTCCCGGTCGGTGTAGAACGTCTGCAGTTCCGGATGACGCAGGCACAGCCACATCGCGTTGCGCTGAGCAGGCGGCAGGGTCTCGAAGTCCACCAGCAGGCGCGTCATCTCGCGGTTCCAGGCCAGGATGTCGTAGCGATGGTTCAGCAGCATGGCCGGGAGCGGGGAAAGATCGGCGATCAGCTGCGCCAGCGGTTCCGCCGCGACGGCAACCGGTTTGTCCGCTGACCGAGGCTGCTGCTGAGCCAACCCGTAGAGGTAAGCGCGCTCGCCAGGGCTCAGCCGCAACGCTCCGGCCAGCGCCTCCACGACCTCCGCCGACGGACGCAGCCCGCGCGCCTGTTCCAGCCGCACGATGTAGTCGATGCTCACGCCGGCCAGCTCGGCGACCTCTTCGCGGCGCAAGCCGGGCGTGCGGCGGGCCTGGCGGCGCGCGGGAAGGCCGAACTCGTCCGGGTCGAGGCGTTCGCGGCGGGTCCGCAGGAACGCGGCCAGCTCTTGAGTTCGGTCCACAGCGCGAGTCATCGCCGCCGACTCTACCCGAGGGTAGGACTCGCCTTCCCAGGCAAATCCCTCCCTTACCCCGCACGCGCGACGAGAACAGGCTGGTCAGCGGCACTGGAGCACAAGCACAGGAGGACCCATGCCGCTCACTCTCGACACCTACCGGCTGCTGGGCCGTTCGGGGCTGCGGGTCTCGCCGCTGGCGCTCGGCACGGCGACCTTCGGCACCGAATGGGGCTGGGGCGTCGCCGAGGAGGGCGCGCGCCGGCTGTTCGACCGCTACGTCGAACTCGGCGGCAACTTCATCGACACCGCGCCGACCTACACCGACGGCACCGCCGAGCGCTTGCTCGGCAAGTTCGCCCGCGGCCGCCGCGAACGCCTTGTCCTGGCGACGAAGTACACCACCCTGCGCCGCCCCGGCGACCCGAACTCCGGCGGACCGCACCGCAAGAACCTGTTCGCGTCGGTGGAGGCCAGCCTGCGGCAGCTGGACACGGACTACCTCGACCTGCTCTACCTGCACGTCTGGGATTTCACGACGCCGGTCGAGGAAATCCTGCGCGGCATGGACGACCTCGTCCGCCAGGGCAAAATCCACTACGTCGCGATGTCCAGCGCGCCCGCCTGGCAGGTCTCGCGCATGCAAACGGTCGCCGACCTGCGCGGATGGGCGCCGCTGGTCGCGTTGCAGGTCGAGTACAGCCTCGTCGAGCGCACCGGCGAGCGAGACCTGCTCCCGATGGCCCGCGAGATGGGTCTCGGCGTGGTTCCGTTCTCCCCGCTGGGCGGCGGCGTCCTGACCGGCAAGTACACCCGCGCCGACTTGACCGCCGCCGACCCGGCCCCGGGCGAGAGCACCCGCAAGAGCTTCAATCTCGCCGTCGGCGCGGTCACCGAACGCAATCTGGAGATCGCCGACGTCCTGGCCGGCGTCGCGAAGGAGATCGGCTGCACCCCCGCCCAGGCCGGGCTCGCCTGGACGCTGCGGAACCCCGCCGTGACCGCGCCGATCATCGGGGCCCGCACCCCTGAGCAGCTGGAAGACAACCTGGCCGCGCTGACCGTCGAGTTCGCTGAGCCGCAGCTGGCCCGGCTCGCCGAAGCCAGCGCGATCCGGCTCGGCATCCCGCACGACCAGCTCGCCAGCGACCACCTCCGCACGGCGACGCGGGGCGACTTGACCATCGAAGAGCGGCACTGACCGGCGGCAGCCCCTATCGCTTGCGCACGGCGGTAGGGGCTGACCGTCCTATTGCCGGCTGCGCGAAATGCCGCGGCCGCGAATACGAAACCACCCCAGCCTGAGCGAACGCCTAACCGCCCAGTTCAGCATTGCCGGTCGAATTTGTTCAACCCTCCGGAAGTCGGTGATTCCGAAGACCGGGCAGAATCGCTGCACCGGACCGCCCCGATCCGCGGTCTTCCGTGCGCCCGCGCAGTTTCCCACTGTCCACTATAGACAGAGGGAAACACGCTGGGTGTCCGCGATCCGCTCTCTCGCCACCCGTCCGGCGCAATCTCCGGAAAACCCGTCCGGCAAGCACCACAAGAGACAGTGGTCTTGCCTGACAACGTTGACGGATAACGGCCGCTCCGCCTTTCTTTGCCAGCTGTTGACCTTTCTGGCAGCCCGGGCGTATGGTCTAGACCAAGAAGCCCACCCCCTTCGCTCGAACCTCCCGCGGGCCGGCTCCCGGAAAGCCGGTGCGTCGCTTTGTCGTACCCGCACAAGGAAACGAGCATTCCCCGAAGGAGCTGTCCATGAAAGCGAACCGGAAACTCGTCGCCGCCGCGGTCGGCACGGCGATCGCCCCGGTGCTCGTGCTGATCAGCCCGGCAGGCATCGCCAGCGCGCACGGGTACGTCAACGCGCCGGCCAGCCGGCAGGCCCAGTGCGCGCAGGGAGTCGTGTCCTGCGGCCAGATCAAGTACGAACCGCAGAGCGTCGAAGGGCCGAAAGGGCTGCACAGCTGCAGCGGCGGCAACGCCCAGTTCGCCGAACTGAACGACAACAACAAGGGCTGGAAGGCGTCGCCGGTCGGTTCCTCGGTGGCCTTCACCTGGAAGTTCACCGCCCGGCACCGCACCTCCAACTACGAATACTGGATCGGCAACGACAAGATCGCGACGGTGGACGGCGGCGGCCAGCAGCCCCCGGCGACGGTCACCCACAACGTGAACCTCAAGGGGCACACCGGAAGGCAGACGGTGCTCGCCGTCTGGAACATCGCGGACACCGCGAACGCCTTCTACGCCTGCATCGATCTGCAGGTCAGCTGACCCGGACGGTCCACAACAGACACTGAGGCGCGGGCCGTGGCGGCGGCCCGTGCCTCAGTGCGCGTCCGCGGCGTTTTCCGGGAATGACAAAACCGGCCAGTTTCCCCGCATTCGTTGACCCCGTCTCCCGGCCGTGGCTAGCGTGCCGGTCACCGGAAAAGGGCACGACTCCAGGAGGCGGTTTTCCTTGATTTCCCGGCGGGCATTCCTCGGCGCATCCGCGGCAGCCGCGACATTTCCACTCTGGAACGCCGCGTTCGCCTCCGCGACCACTCCCGACACCGCGAAGGTCGCGTTCAACGACCAATCCGGCGCCAACGAGGCCTACGCGTATATCACCGGCACGACACTGGACAACCGGCTCGTCATCCTGAAAGCCGATGGCACGCCTTATTATCCGCCGTCCCCGGGCAGCGACCACACGCCGCTCGGCGAGGACTGCGCGATCCCGCTGAAGTCGCTTTCCCAGGTCACCGTCCCGAAAATGTACGCGGCCCGGATCTATGTCGCCCTGGACAGCAAGCTGGACTTCTTCGTCAACCAGGGCCCGGCGCTCGTGCATCCGAGCTTCCTCGCCTCCGACGATCCGAATTACGGCCGGAACTGGTCGTTCTGCGAATTCACCTTCAACAACGACGTGCTGTTCGCCAACATCAGCTACGTCGACTTCGTCGCGATCCCGATCGGCCTGCACCTCACCACGACCGGCTCCGGTGACCAGACCGTGCCCGGGCTTCCGGCGCGCTCGCTCGACCCGATCTGCGACGCGCTCAACGCCCAGGGCGGCAAATGGGGCACACTCATCGAAACCGGCGGCGACGGCAAACCGCTGCGCGCCCTGTCCGCGCATTACCGCGCCGATCAATTCGGCGGATACCTCGACGGCTACATCGACGAGGTATGGAAGAAGTACACCAGCGAGACGCTCACCGTCGACACCCAGGTGCCCGGCCTCGGCGCGTTCACCGGCCAGGTCGGCGCGGACGGAGTGCTCGCCTTCAACAACGGCGAACGATTCGACAAACCCGCCACGCCGGACGTGTGGAGCTGCGACAGCGGGCCGTTCGCCATCAAACAAGGCGACAGCGACGCCCGCAAGGCGATCATCCCGCGGCTAGCGGCGGCGTTGAACCGCACCACCCTGCGCGATAACCCGAAGCAGCCGACCGGCGAGGACCCCGCGAAGTTCTACCAGAACGCGGAAACCAACCACTACGCGCGAATCGTGCACAGCAAACTCCCGGACAATCGGGGTTACGCGTTCCCGTACGACGACGTCTCCCCCGGCCCCGATTTCAGCGGCGCAGTGCAAGCGGGCGATCCGGACACCCTCACCATCACAGTAAACGCCCTGCGCTGAACCAAAGACGTGCCGCGGTCCTTTGCGGACCGCGGCACCGTCATCCGGTGAGATCGCCTTCCCGCTCGTTCTTAGCCGCGTAAAAGGCCAGCTTCTCCTCGTCGACTTCCACCCCGAGCCCTGGCCCGGCCGGCACCTGCAACCGGCCGCCGGAAAGCCGCAGCGGCGCGACAATGTCGTCAGCGTGCAGGTAATACATGCTGTCGATCGCCCTCGACAGCACCGGCGTGCTCGCCACCACCGCCAGATGCGCGGCGGTGGCAATGCCGAGTTCGCCGCCGCTGTGCAGATTCATCCCAAGCCCGAACGTCTCGCAATGCGCGGCGAGGGCCTTGGTCGCCGCGATGCCGCCCCATTTGTAGACGTCACCGTGGATCACGTCGACCGCGCCGAGCCGCACCGCCGGAGCGAACTCCTCGAACCGGACCACGCACATGTTGGTGCACAACGGAATCCGCACCTTCGCGCGAACCTGGCTCATGCCCTCGATCCCCGCACACGGGTCTTCGAGATACTCGAGATCCAGCTCCTCCAACGCGATTCCAGCGCGAATCGAATCGGGCACCGACCACGCGGCGTTAGGGTCGACCCGCAGCTCGACCTCCGGCAGCGCGTCCCGCAGCGCCCGCATGATCCGGACATCGCCGCGAACGTCCCGGGTGCCTTTCAGCTTCACCGCCGAGAATCCGCCCTCGGCCACCACTCTCGCCGCGTGGTCGGCCAATCCCTGCGCGAGTTCCTCGCCTTCCGCATCGGGCGCGTCCGCACGCGTGATCAACGCGGTGATCGGCACCTCGGTCCGCACCGCCCCGCCGAGCAGATCGGTCACGGACTGGCCAGCGACCCGTCCGATCAGGTCCCAGCACGCCACGTCCAGCCCGGCCAGCGCCGCGTAACCCAGGTAGCCGTGGAAAAACGGCACCATGTGCTGCCGCCGATGAAACGCTTCGAGCGCGAACGGGCTCGTCCCGATCATTTCCGCGCCCAGTTTCCGGATCAGCTCCGCGACCGGACGCCCCCACATCGTCTCGCCCCAGCCCTCGGCTCCGGTGTCCGTGCGCAGCCGCACCACGGTCCGGGTTTCGCCGGTTTTGGTCTCGAACGAACTGGTGAACGGATTCGTCAACGGCAGATTCACGACCCAGACGTCGACCTCGGCGATCTTCATGCCCGCGACCCCAGCGCCGCCGACACGACCCGCCGAATCGGCTCCAGCTCAACGTTTTCCACCGTCGCCTCGGCCCCGGGCATTTCCTCGATCGCCGGCTCGGCCTTCAACAAGACCCGAAACACCCGCGGCAACACCGTCCGACCGACCAGATCCTCCGCGAGCGCCGCCGCCTCCGGACTGGCTATTTTGTACTGCGCAGCAAGATAGCCGGCGAGCCGCGCGTACATCACCGCGAACATCGCCTCGTAATACGCCTTCGCGCTGTCCGGCAACCGCTCGGCGGCCGAAATGCAAAGACGGCACGTCCGCGCCTGCGGCTCCCAGGTCAGCAGCTGCTGGAACCGGCCGCAGAAGAGCGCGACCGCCTCGACCGGGTCGGCCGCGTAGACGTCCGGCGTCATCAGCTTGCCGAGGTAGAGCTCGCGGACCAGGTCGAGCACCGCGAGGAACAGCTTGTCCTTGCTCTCGAAGTGCGCGTACAGCGACCGCTTGGAGGTCCCCGCGCTGGCCGCGACCGCGTCCATCGACGCGCGCTCGAACCCGGTCTCGAGGAACACGTTCTTCGCCGCCAGCAGGATGTGCCTGCGCAACTCCGCACCCCGCAGCTGCGAACCGCCTTCACGCGCCATCTTGCCTCCGTCAAAAGTAAACGGTACGGTGGAGTTTACTTCCTCCTCCGCCTCTTCGACAGTCTCCTGGAGTGCCCGCATGATCGTCGTCACCGCCCCCACCGGCAACATCGGCAGCCGCGTCCTCGCCGAGATCGCCGACGGCTCGCGCCCCGTCCGCGCGATCGTCCGCGATCCCGCGAAACTGCCCGCTGAACTGCGGGAACGCGTCGAAGTACACCAGGGTTCGCACAGCGATCCGAAGGTCCTCGCCCGCGCCTTCGACGGCACGGACACCGTGTTCTGGCTCGTCCCGCCCGACCGGCAGGCCGCCGGCGTCGACGAGGCCTACTCCGGCTTCGCCCGCCCCGCCGTCGAGGCGATCCGCACCCATGGCGTCCGCCGCGTCGTGTCGGTCAGCGCGCTCGGCCGCGGCACCGCCTTCGGCGAACGGGCCGGCCATGTGACCGCCACCCTGGCCATGGACGACCTCATCGCCGACACCGGCGTCGCCTTCCGCGCGCTGGCGAATCCGACCTTTATGGACAATCTGCTGCGCCAAACCGCGGTGATCAAAGAACAAGGCACGTTCTACGACATCCTGCCGCCGGACTACGCCGCACCGACCGCCTGCACCCGGGACATCGCCACGGTCGCGTCCCGGCTGTTGATCGATCCTTTGTGGACTGGCCGCGAAGAGGTCCCGATCCTCGGCCCG
This sequence comes from Amycolatopsis albidoflavus, assembly GCF_039525725.1. Classification (NCBI taxonomy): domain Bacteria; kingdom Bacillati; phylum Actinomycetota; class Actinomycetes; order Pseudonocardiales; family Pseudonocardiaceae; genus Amycolatopsis; species Amycolatopsis albidoflavus. Next base: position 61,210 of record NZ_BAAAHV010000016.1, on the reverse strand, counting down.
GAAGACCTGTCGCTGAACCAAGAAGCCGAAATCATGAGTGACGTGTTGGGGATTTCGGTTAAGTACCAGCAGGTTCCGGTCCCGGCGCTGGGCGAGCAGGTCCGCGCGAGCGGTCACTCCGAAGCGATGGCACAGTCCATGATGGACATGATGACCGCGAAGCTGAACCACCTGGACGAGGGCGTCGTCCGCACCCCGCGGCATGCCGTCGAGACCCCGACGACTTTCCGGCAGTGGTGCGAAGAGGTCCTCAAGCCCGCGGTAGACAAGGCCTGAGCCTATCGGCCGCTGTGGGCCCGTCCGGTCAGAATGTGGTCCTGAGCGGAGCACTCCTTCAGCGTGCGGCGTTTCCGCTTCGACCACGATCCGGCTCAGACGCGGATAGTCTCCGCTACCGACGACCGATTCGCCGTACTGCCAGCCACTTCGGCATGTCCACTCCGGACCGGCGCGCCGTTTCCTATCCGGCCAATTCATCGAGGACGCGGCCGCGGACAAAGGTCAGCACGGTGCCGGCTTTTGTCCGCCGCCAGGTCCAGCACGTCCACCGTCGCGTACGCCGCGTCCAGCTGTTCGACCCGAGCGGCGGGCAATACAGCAAGCCACGGATGCCGCAACACCAAGGCGCGGAGCTCGCCCTGCGCGCCTTCTTCCCGCCCCCTGAGCAACACTGCGGCCTTCAATGGCACTCAGTGCACTTGGCTAGCCGCCCGGCAAGCACGTCATCCAGACTCGGCCTCGCGCAACGCGGCGCCGATCCGGGTCACCACCTCGTGCAACGGCGTCGCAGTGCTGAGCACCGCCACCACTGTCCCCGGCTCGCCCGACGGCTTCTCGCCGGACGTCCGGAATGCGTCCGCGACCAGGGTGAACGCCTCCGTCGCCGCAGCCTCGATGTCGTCCCGCCCGCCGCTGCGCAGCCAACGCCGCAAGACGTGGTTGTTCGCCGCCGCGATCGCCGCCGCGGCCACCGCCGCGCGGAGAGTCGCGGCCTCGTCCCCAGCGGCGGCGAACCGGTCCTGAAGGTAACGGGCGAGGACACGCTGGTACCGGTCGACCGTCGCGACTTCCTTGTCCCGCAACGACGGCACCGTGCGGGTGAGGCTGAACCGCTTGAGCGAGACGTCCAGTTCCGCCGCGTAAGACTCCAGCACGAGCGACACCGCGGCGGTCGCCACCTCGATCGGATCGCGCGCCGGGTCGGCGGTCTCGAAGACCTGCTCCATCTCGGCGACGATCTCGTCGTGGTTGGCGAAGAGGACGTCGTCTTTGCTGTCGAAGTACCGGAAAAAGGTCCGCCGCCCGACGCCCGCGGCCGCGGCGATGTCGTCGATGGTCGTCGCCTCGTACCCGTTGGCCGCGAAGAGATCCACAGCCGCCGTGGCAAGCGCACGACGCAACTGCCGCCGCCCGGCCGGCGTGGCCCCGACCCTGGTGCGCGGCGTCTCCGTCATCCCCGAACGGTAGCAGCCCGGGTTGCTAGTGGCACTCAGTGCCGTTAGCATGGGTCGCGCACCCCATGCGAGCGGAAGGCGTCGACGATGACACTCGACCAGCAACTGCGGCCCGACCACCACACCGGCCCGGACCCAGCGGACGCGTACTACGGCGGGGTGTTCGGCTGGTCCGTCCGACGACAGGGCGCGCGCCTGTTTCTGGCCCTGGAAAACGGCCTGTGCGCAGTCACCCTGCCGAAACTCACCGCGGCCCCCGTGCTCGCTCACCTGTCCGCACTGGGCTGCGACAGCCCGTCCCTGATCCTCCCCACCCAACACGGCCCGCGCCTGGCAATCCTCGCCGAAACCGACGGCGAACTCCTCCTGCGCGGCACCCTGCCCGCCGACGTAACCGTCCTGGACAGCGGCGCGCTCCTGCCCCTGCCGATCGGACAGCAGGCACCCGGAACGGGCCCGGAATGGCTGACCGCCCCCGACCCGAGGCACCGCTGGCTGCCGAGCGTGAGCGCAGTACTGGCCGGAGTGCGGCAGCGCCCCTGACTCCGTTTCCCAGCATGGCCTCTCACGACCGACGGCACCGATCCGTTATGCCCTCCGCGGACACCAATTTCCGCGCGCCGAATTCACCTCAACTCGTGCCGTGGGGCCCCTTCACAGCCTGTGGAACCCCGGCGTCGCAAGAGCCGCTACACAGGCCCGCGCCTTAGCGCGAATTCGCCCCTTCATGGCGTGGCCGCGCCCCGTGCAGTGAAGGTTCCCCTCACGGACTCTGATTCCCTCAGGGTTCCCCTCACGACCCGCCCGCCCGCGGCCGCGATGCGCCCCAATGTGGCATTGGGTGCATGCGACGCACCGAACGCCACATTGGGTGCATCTGACGCACCCAATGCCACATTGGGGCGCTAGCCCCACCCACCAAACCGCAGCCGATGCACCCAACGCTCGAGGCACCCAGCCCCCAAACCGCACCGCTGCACCCAACGTTCGAGGCACCCAGCCCCTCCCCCCGCACCCCGATACGAAGCCTCCCTGCGGTCTGGGGGTGCTTGTCAAGGCATCTTTCCCGCCTTGACAAGCACCCCCAGACCGTCAGCACAATCAAACTTCGGGGTGCCCCACGCAACCAAGGGCCGATGTCGCCGCCAGGCGACGAGCCACCCGCGAACCCCGTCACACAAAAACCCCGCCCAGCACAGCCGAAGCCTCCCCCACCATCCCGTCCACCTCAGCCACCAACCCCTCAATCTCCCCCCACCGCCGCACATCCCGCCCAGGATCCGAAATCAACGCCGTCCCCACCAGCAACAGCAACGTATCGATCTCGAAAGCCCGATCAGCCAACCGCAGCAACGGCACCGGATCCCCGCCGACACCCCCGGCGGCGAACCGGCAAGCCGCGTGCCCCAGCCCCCGGCACACAGTCCGCAACCGCTCCCGCACCTCGTCCGCCCGCGGATCCGCCCTCGGCCCGCCAGTCCGGATATTCCACGCCACCGAAAGCAAACAGCGCCCGGCATCGTCCATCGACGTGTTCATCACCGGGCGAGTCTGGAAGCCCCATCCCCGCGACGGGTGACCCGACACGCAAGGCTCACCGCATCGAGTGAAGCAACCGCACCGTCGCGTCCAGCGGCAGCCGATCGTCCGCGGCGCGCGCGAGAAAGTCCTTGATCCGCTGCCCGTCCGGCGTCAACGATTCGACGTCGTTGACCTCCGCGCTGGCCGCCTCCAACGTCCCGAGCCCGGCATTGTGGTGCGCGTCCCGAACCGCATTCCGCAGCACCGCCAGCTCCGCCGCCGACGGCCCCCGCTTCTCCGCCCGCAACCGCTCGACGATCCGGAGCACCTGCGGCGAATGCGCGGCCAACGACTGCCGCCCGGCGAACGACGCGACCATTCGCGGCGTCGCACTCGCCGAGGCCGGAGGCGGTGGCACCTCGACCGCCTCGCCGACCACCCGCAGACTCTCCAACGCCGCAGCACGCCGACGTTCGCTCTCGCGCACGCGCGCGAGCGGATCCTTCCGCCGGGACGACGCGATCGCGCGAGCGTCCGCCCGAGCCCGCTCCCCCGCGTCGGTCAGGCGCGAGCGCCGTTGGTACGTGCCCTCGTCCGCGGCCTGCTTGCGCCGGTTCGCGAGCCACGCCTCGAAGGTCTGCCCGCGCCGAGGCGGCTCGCGCACCTCGGTCAGGTCCGCGGCGGCGGACTCGTCAACGAACCAGCCCTTCATCCGCGAGCGCAGGAAGTCGCCCGGCTTTTCGCTGCCCCGGCGCGGCCGCTGGCGCGTCCCGTCCGGCAGCGCGCTCATCGCGATCAGCAGCGCGTCCGGGCAGTATCCGTTGGAGTACCAGAATTCCAGCTGCCGCTCGACGTCGTCGCGTTCCTCCCGCGTCAGCCGTTCGGACACCCAGCCCATCCGGCGGACGAGCACGCCCGTCGCCTGGGCGCGTTCGCGCGCGTCGGCGGGCACGACCGTCGACGGCCACTCCTGATCCGCGATCCGCACCGCGCCACACCTCCCTTGCCGGCGACGCCTACGTTAGCCCGCCGCACCGACAATTACCCGGCCCGCCGCAGCACCGCCACCGTGTTCACCGCCACGATCACCCCGATCGAGGCCCACGCGACGGCGTCCAGCCGCTGGTCCAGCAGCACGAGCCCGACGAGCGCGGCGATCACCGGGTTGACGCTCATGAACGCCCCGAAGAACTGCGCCGGCACCCGCCGCAGCGCCACCAGGTCGACGAGAAACGGCAGCGCCGACGACAGCAGCCCGGCGGTGAGCGCCGCCGCGAGCGCGCCCGGCGTCGGCGGGTGGTGCAGCATCGCGAACACCCCGATAGGCACGTAAAGCAGCCCGGACACCCCGGCCGCGGCAGCCGAACCCTCGGCTCCGGGAAGGCGACGGCCGACGGTCCGGTTCAGCAGGATGTAGCAGGCCCAGCACGACGCGGCGATCAGCGCGAGCCCGATCCCGAGGTAGTCGGTGGTCGGCTGCGGCCGCATCAGCGCCCCGACCGCGACCGCGGCGGCCACCGCGCACGCGAGGTCCGTCCGGTGCCGGGAGCCGGCCAGCGCGATCGCCAGCGGGCCGAGGAATTCGAGCGTCACGGCCAGTCCGAGGCCGATCCGGTCGACCGCCGTGTACAGCGTCAGATTCATCGTGGCGAACACAGCGGCCAAGCCGAGCACCGGCCACCATTGCCGCGCGGTGAACGTCCGCAAGCGGGGCCGTCCGACCGCCAGCAGCACCACTGCCGCCACCCATTGCCGGACCGCCACCACTCCCGGCGGGCCGAGCACCGGGAACGCGAGCGCCGCCGTCGCCGCGCCGACCTGGTTGGACAGCGCGCTGCCGAGCAGCATCGCGGCACCGGCCGCCCGGGTGTTGCCGCGCGTTCGCGGAGCCAGTTCCGTAGTCGCCATGCGGTCGAGCATGGGTCCGGCGGATCCATGCGCAAAATGCATTGACCGCATCAGCGATACGCTGGACGCATGGATCTGGAGCTGCGTCAGCTGCGCTGCCTCGTGACGATCGTCGACGCCGGGACGTTCACCGACGCCGCGCTCGAACTCGGCGTCTCACAGGCGGCCGTATCCCGGAATCTGGCTTCGCTGGAACGGGTTCTCGGCGTGCAGCTGCTGCATCGCACCAGCCGGAGCCTCGAGCCGACGACGGCGGGCGTCCAGGTGCTCGCCCGCGCCCGGCACCTGCTCGCGGAGGCCGACGATCTCGTCCGCGAAGCGACCACCGGGCACACGCGGCTCCGCATCGGCCACGCGTGGTCGGCGATGGGCAAGCACACCGCGGAATTCCAGCGCCGCTGGGCCGCGCGATACCCGGACGTCGAACTGCTGCTCGTGCGCGCCAACACCGCGACTGCCGGGCTGGCGGAAGGGCTGGTCGATCTCGCCGTGGTGCGCCATCAGGTGCCCTCGGGCAAGTTCGCGCACGCCACGGTCGGCCACGAGGACCGCTACTGCGCCATGGCCGTCGACGACGCGCTCGTGCGCCGCCGCACCGTCGCGCTCGCCGATCTGGCGTCGCGGCTGCTGGTGGTCGATCCGCGCACTGGCACCACTTCCGCTGAACTGTGGCCGCCGGAGTCGCGCCCGCGGGTCGAGCTGACGCACGACGTCGACGACTGGCTCGCCGCCATCACCACCGGCCGCTGCGTCGGCGTCACCCCGCATTCGACGGCGACGCAGTATCGCCGCGACGGCATTGTGTACCGCCGGGTCCGCGACGCCCCGCCGGTGCCGGTCCAGCTCGCCTGGCGCGCGCACGACCCGCATCCGGCCACGCATGCCGCGGTGGCCCTGCTCGGCGAGCTGTACCGGACGCCGCCGAAACGGCAAAGCCCTTCCGCGCGCCCGCGCTAAGTCCATTGTGGATCTTGAAAACCGGGACGATCATTTTCCGTTGACGCAGGCGCGCGGGGCGGCAATGATAAAGCCGTCCAGCCACGAAAGGAACCACGGAATGCCGCACCGCGCCGAATGCATGCACCTGTCGGGCATTCCCGGCTCCGCGCCATGACGTGGCCCGCCACGCCGTGAGCGAGGAGCCGCCCGCCGGACCACCGGCCGGGCGGCTTTTGCGTTCACGGCCCGTTTCGCCTGTGGAAAGGAGGTGCCCGTCGCCATGGGAGTCCTGGTTCTCAACGCCGGCTACGAGCCCCTGCACACCGTTTCGCTCCCCCATGCCATCCGGATGCTGGTCCGCCAGGTCGCGGTCGTCCACGAAAGCGACGGGCCGGACCTCGGTGTCTTCCCTAGGCCGAAGGTGGTGCGGCTGCTGCGCTACGTCGTGATGAAATGGCGATATTCCGGGCCGCCGCGCTGGTCGCGTTCCGGCGTGCTGCGGCGCGACCGGCACACGTGCGCCTACTGCGGGCGCCGGGCCACCACGGTCGACCACATCACGCCGGTTTCGCGCGGCGGCCCGCGCACGAGCTGGCTCAACACCGTCGCCGCGTGCGGCGGGTCGGCGCGCAGCTGCAACGCGCGCAAGGCCGACCGCACGCCCGCGGAGGCCGGGCTGACGCTCCGGTTCCCGCCGCGCGTCCCGCGCTGGGAGGAGCTGCATCCGCTGGCCGGACTGTCCACTTGAGACTCGCGTAGGCTGGAACCCGTGAAGGGCTTGCTGCTGCGGTTGTCGGCGGTCGATTCCGGCGCGGAAACGGCGGTGCGCGTCATCGCGTATTTCGACGAGCTGATCGCCCGCCGGGCGACACTGCCGGATTTGCTGCGCGCCACGGCTTTTCTTGCGGAATGCGTAGCCGGGATTCGCTGTGTCGACGGAACCGTCCTGCGGTTCCGGCCGACCGGCGAACCCGGCGACGACGGCCCGGTGCCGTCCGGCGCCGTCGTGGTGGACCTCGACGGCGCCGGGCGGGTGTGGCTGGAACGCGCGGGCGAGCCTGGACCGCTCGACGTCCTGGTGCTCGAACGGCTCGCGATCTCGGCGAAGGTGCTCAAACCCGTCGAACCGCAACCGGCCGCACCGCATCTCGCGGACCCCGCGCTGGTCGAACTGGTGCTGGGCGAGCAAGCGGCGGACGAGGACCGGACACGGGCGCTGACCCTGCTCGGCCTGGACACGACACGCCCGCTGCGAGTGGTGGCAGTCGGTTCGGGCCCCGGCCGCGACGCCGGTGCGGACGCCGTCGCACTCGTCGCCCGAGGCGGTCCGCTCGGGGCGCGAGTGGCCGTCGTCGGCGGGGTGGCGGCAGTGGTGCTTCAGCCGCGCGAAGGTCCGGATTCAGTGGTTCCGACGTTGCGCGAGACGCTGGCGTTGCGGGCCAAGGACCGCACGCTGCCGGACACCGTCCGGGTAGGCGTCGGCGACGCGGTCGACGGTTTGGCGGCGCGGAGTTCGTGGCTGCAAGCCCGCTTGGCCACCCGATTCGCGGCGAAATCGCGGCCGTTGATCGTGCACGAGGACCTCGGCGCGGTGACGCTGCTGGCGGAAATCCCGGCGGAGCAGTTGCGCGCGCAGCCGGACGTGCTGGCGTTGAACGCGCTCGCCGAGAACGGCGACCTGGAGACGCTGGAAGCCTTCTGCCGCACGGGTTCCCTCCGCCAGGCAGCGATCGCGCTGCACCGGCACCACAGCTCGGTGGCGGCGCGGCTGGCGCACGTGGAGGACGCGCTGGGGTGGACGCTGGACGACCCGGCGGGCCGATTCCGGGCGCGGATGGCGTTGGTGGCGCGGAGGTTGGCGGAATCCGCTTGAGGGGCAACGGTTCCGCTCGCGGGGGTCCCCCCGGTTTCCATTCTATCGGCGCGCACCGACAGTTCTCGCAGTCAACAGCCCGGTGCGTAGCAGCCGAGGCGATGGCGGGCGCAGCCGAGGCTTTTCCAGGTACGGGCCTGTCGGAGTCGCCGAATTCTTTGAGGAGCAGAGGAACAAGACCCGCGCAATCGTTCTGGCGGGCCTGACCGGTGGCATCGGCGGGTCCGTCGAAGGACTGGACGGGCTCCGGCTTTCTCCGGCAAGCAAAGCAATGTCGCTGCCGCCACACACCGGAGTCGTGGCGACAGCGGCACTGCCGAAAGCACAGAAACCTCGACTGATCCTCGCTGACCGCCAGACTCAGCCCGCCTCGACCCCCAGCACCCGGGCCAGCACCGCCCCTCGTTCCGCGGTCTCCCGGCGGCTCACCGTCGCGTGCCGGAGCACCGCCGAGCCGTGGAAAGTGCCTGGGAACAAATGCAGTTCCGTCGGCACCCCCGCCGCCAAAAGGCCCTGTGCGTAAGCGATTCCCTCGTCCCGCAGCGGGTCGAACTCCATCACCGACACGTACGCGGGCGGCAATCCCGAGAGATCGGTCGCCCGCGCCGGCGCCGCGTAAACCGAGACGTCCGGGCCGCCTCGTTTGCCCGGTCCGCCGAGGTAGTAGTCCCAGCTCGCCTCGGCCGCGCGCAGGTGCCAGATCGGCGTGTCGGCGAACCGGCGCATGCTGCCGGTCTCGAGGCGGTCGTCCAGTTCCGGCACGGAGAGGAACTGGAACGCGATCGCCGGGCCGCCGCGGTCGCGCGCCAGCAGGGCCAGCGCCGCGGCCAGTCCGCCGCCCGCACTGACGCCGTGAAGCACCACCTTCTCCGGGTCGATGCCCAGTTCGTCCGCGTGCTTGACCGACCACTCGAGCGCCGCGTAGCAGTCCTCCAGCCCGGCCGGGTACGGATTCTCCGGCGCGAGCCGGTACTCGACCGACACGATCACGACGCCGAGTTCCCGTGCCAATTCGACGTTGGTCGCGTGGTCGACTTCCAGGTCGCCGAGCGCGAACCCGCCGCCGTGGATGTCGAACAGCAGCGCCTTCGTCGCGACGCGATCCGGGGTGTAGACGCGGATCGGGACGTCCGGCGCGCCCTCGGGACCCGGCACGGCCTCGTCGCGCGTGCTCACGCCGGTGTCGTCGAAATCGCCGTGCATCGAGGCGATCAGCTCGGCCATGCCCGCGCGCGAGGCAGCCACGTCGCGGAAGTCGGTCTCGGGCAGCATCGGGATCGCGGCGGCGATTTCGGGATCGAACGGATAACTCATCAACTGCCTCCGTCTTCCGGGTGAAGAACTCCATCGTGCCGAAATTCCGTCCCGGACAGGCACCGCCACGTGTCGCGTACCGCGCGGAGTCAACCCGCCGAACGGCGAGCCGCCCAGCGCCGAAGGCGGCCGCCGAGAGAAAGCCTCAGCGCCCCACCTTCTTCCAGATCACCACCACGCCGATGACCGCCACCAGCACCGCGCCCAGCACGATCAGTCCCTTCACGAACAGGTCGTGCACGAGGTGCTGCAGCATCCCGTCCCCGTCCGCGAGCAGCACCGCGTTCACCGGCCGGACCGCTTCCGGCCCGGGTCCTCGTCCAGCCACCGCGCGGCCTGGCGCACGACCTCGCCGCCGACGCGGCCGCGCATTCCCCGCGCCCCGCGCCGGTCCATCGCCTGAGCGGCGGTCTTCGCGAGCGTCGCCGCGCCTTGCCGCACGCGCTCCCCCTTGCCCCGCCGCCGCAGCGAAACGATCAGCGCGAAGCCGGCCAGGCCGACGACCACGACGATCGCGGCGATGATGCCGAACCGGATCAGCAGGACGTTCAGCACCGTCTCCACGGCGCACCCCTTTCTGTCACACCTGTGATACAAACCGTTTCTATCACGTCTGTGATATAAAAGTCCAGTGCCTAGAGTGGTGGACGGGGAAGAGCGGCGGGCCCACATCGCCGACGCGGTGCTGCGGCTGGCCGCGAAAGACGGGCTGCACGCGGTCTCGCTGCGCGCGGTCGCCGCGGAATCGGGGCTGAACATCGGCTCGGTGCGGCATTACTTCGACAGCCAGCACGCGCTGATGCGGTTCGCGATGCGCACCACCATCGACCGGACGACCGCACGGCTCGTCGAACGCCGCGGGAAGACGGGTTCGCTGTCGGAACTCTCGCCGGAGGAGGCCGTCGACCAGCTCACCGAGTTCCTGTCGGAACTGCTGCCGCTGGACGAGCGCCGGCGCACCGAAGTGACCGTGCTGGTGGAATTCCTGATGGCCGCGCGCGCCGATCCGGGCCTCGACGACCTGGCACGGGAAGCGGTTCAAGGAACCGTGACGCTGGCCCGCCGCATCCTCGACGCGCAGGCCCGCAGCGGCCGGTTCGAGCCGAAAGACCCCGAAGTCGAGGCCGCCCGGCTGGCCGCGCTCATCGACGGAATCGCGTTCCGGGCCGTGCTGCAGCCGGAACTCACGACGCCGGAGGAGTGCGTCGCCGTGCTTCGCGCGCACCTCGTCGAGCTCATCAGACCGGTGGGTGACACCCAGGTGTGAGGGCCGCGGAGAGGGGGTAACCGGCGGAACTGGAGCGGTTCCAGATCCCCGGGGAGGACTCCGATGCCGGACTCGGCGGCGACGCTGCGGGCGGCGGGCCTGCGCGTCACCAAGCCGCGGCAAGCTGTGCTCGGCTGGCTCGGCGAGCACCCGCACGCGACCGTCGAGGCGATCGCGGCGGGAGTGCGCGAGAGCCTGGGCAGCGTGTCGATCCAGGCGGTCTACGACGTGCTCGCCGCGTGCGGCGACGCGGGGCTCGTCCGCCGGATCGAGCTGTCCGGGCATCCGGCGCGGTTCGAACGGCGGACCGGCGACAACCACCACCACCTGGTGTGCCGCCGCTGCGGCCGGGCCGAGGACGTCGACTGCGTCCGCGGCGAGGCCCCCTGCCTCACGCCGCACGACCGGCGCGGGTTCGCCGTGGACGAGGCCGAGATCGTCTTCTGGGGTCTGTGCCCGGACTGCTCCGGCGTTTCCGACCACCACGAGGAGTTCGCGAGATGACCGAAGAACCGAAACCCCCGGCGACCACCACGGACGCCGGCATCCCGGCCGAGAGCGACGAACATTCGCTCACCGTCGGCCCGGGCGGCCCGATCCTGCTGCAGGACCACTACCTGATCGAGCAGATGGCGCAGTTCAACCGGGAACGGGTGCCGGAGCGGCAGCCGCACGCGAAGGGCAGCGGCGCGTTCGGGCGCTTCGAGGTGACCAACGACGTCAGCCGCTTCACCAAGGCCGCGGTGTTCCAGCCGGGCGTGAAAACCGAGATGGCCGCCCGGTTCTCGACCGTGGCGGGCGAACGCGGCAGCCCGGACACCTGGCGCGACCCGCGCGGGTTCGCGCTGAAGTTCTACACGACCGAGGGCAACTACGACCTCGTCGGCAACAACACCCCGGTGTTCTTCATCAAGGACCCGCTGAAGTTCCAGCACTTCATCCGGTCGCAGAAGCGCCGTGCGGACAGCAATCTGCGCGACCACGACATGCAGTGGGACTTCTGGACGCTCTCCCCCGAGTCGGCGCACCAGGTCACCTGGCTGATGGGCGACCGGGGAATCCCGCGCACCTGGCGGCACATGAACGGCTACAGCTCGCACACCTACATGTGGGTCAACGCCGCCGGTGAGAAGTTCTGGGTCAAGTACCACTTCAAGACCGACCAGGGCGTCGAGCACTTCACCCAGCACGAGGCCGACCAGATGGCGTCGGCGGACACCGACTACCACACGCGCGACCTGTTCGAGGCCATCGCGCGCGGCGACTACCCGAGCTGGACGCTGCACGTCCAGGTCATGCCGTTCGAGGACGCGAAGAATTACCGGTTCAACCCGTTCGACCTGACGAAGGTGTGGCCGCACGGCGACTACCCGCTGATCGAGGTCGGGAAGATGACGCTCGACCGCAACCCGACCGACCACCACGCCGAGATCGAGCAGGCCGCGTTCGAGCCGAACAACCTGGTGCCCGGCATCGGCCCGAGCCCGGACCGGATGCTGCTGGGCAGGCTCTTCGCCTACGCCGACGCACACCGGTACCGGATCGGCGCGAACTACAAGCAGCTGCCGGTGAACGCGCCGACCTCGCCGGTGCACAGCTACAGCAAGGACGGCGCGATGCGCTACGCCAAGGTCTCCGACCCGGTGTACGCGCCGAACTCCAAGGGCGGCCCGCGCGCCGACACCGAACGCTACGGCACCCCCGCGGGCTGGCATTCCGACGGCGAGATGGTCCGGTCGGCCTACGTCGACCACGCCGAGGACGACGACTGGGGCCAGGCAGGCACGATGGTGCGCGACGTCCTGAACGACGCCGAGCGCGAGCGGCTGGTGGACAACATCGTCGGGCACCTGCTGAACGGGGTGACCGAACCGGTGCTGAAGCGGGCTTTCGAGTACTGGCACAACGTGGACAAGGACCTCGGCGACCGCGTCGAATCCGGGGTGCGCGCGAAGCAGGACGAGAAGGACCCGAAGGCGGCGGAGCAGGCCAACCCGGCGCGGGAGAGCATGCAGCGGAAGGCATAAGGCGATCCCAAGAGCGGCGGTGCCGGTTCTCCCCGGCACCGCCGCTTTGCGTCCTCTGTGGACGGCCGGAAAACCGTGCGGCGATTCGCGGCGGTCTGGGTAGAGTGCCGGGGCATGGGGCATTTGGAGGCCGCGCACCTGCGCTACGTGCTGCCCGACGGGCGTCCGCTGCTCGGCGACGTCTCGTTCCGGGTCGGCGAGGGCGCGGTCGTCGCGCTGGTCGGCCCTAACGGCGCGGGCAAGACCACGTTGCTGCGGCTGTTGTCGGGAGAGCTGAAGCCGGACGAGGGCGCGGTCACGGTGACCGGCGGGCTGGGCGTGATGGCGCAGTTCGTCGGGTCGGTGCGCGACGAGCGCACGGTGCGGGATCTGCTGGTTTCCGTTGCCCCGCAGCGGGTTCGCGACGCCGCGATGGCGGTCGACGCGGCCGAGGAGCGGCTGCTGGAGGTCGACGACGAGGCCGCGCAAATGCGGTACGCGCAGGCGCTCAGCGACTGGGCCGAAGCCCGCGGGTACGAGTTCGAGACGACTTGGGACATGTGCACGACAGAGGCGCTCGGCGTGCCGTTCGACCGCGCGCGCTGGCGGCTCGTGCGCACCCTCAGCGGCGGCGAGCAGAAACGGCTGGTGCTCGAAGCGTTGCTGCGCGGGCCGGACGAGGTGCTGCTGCTGGACGAGCCGGACAACTATCTCGACGTGCCCGGCAAACGCTGGCTCGAAGCCCGGCTGAAGGAAACCCGCAAAACCGTCCTGTTCGTGTCGCACGATCGCGAGTTGCTCGCGCGAGCGGCGGACAAGATCGTGAGCGTCGAGCCCGGCGGCGACGGCGCGGACGCCTGGGTGCACGGCGGCGGGTTCAGCACGTATCACGAGGCGCGGCAAGAACGATTCGCCCGCTACGACGAACTGCGCCGGCGCTGGGACGAGAAACACGCCCAGCTCAAACGGCTCGTCCGGGACATGCAGCAGTACGCCGCGCGCAGCGACGAGATGGCGTCGCGGTACAAGGCGGCGCAGACCCGGCTCCGGAAGTTCGAGGAGGCCGGTCCCCCGCCGGAACCGCCGCGGCCGCAGGACATCCGGATGCGGCTGCGCGGCGGACGTACCGGAATGCGCGCGGTGACCTGCAAGAACCTGGAACTGACCGGGCTGATGAAACCGTTCTCGCTGGAGATCTTCTTCGGCGAGCGCGTCGCGGTGCTCGGGTCGAACGGCTCCGGGAAGTCGCACTTCCTGCGCCTGCTCGCGGGCGGCGACGTCGCGCACACCGGCGATTGGAAGACCGGCGCGCGCGTCGTGCCCGGCCATTTCGCGCAGACGCACGCCCGCCCGGAGCTCACCGGCCGCACGCTGGTCGACGTGCTCTGGACGGAACACGCGCGCGACCGCGGTGCGGCGATGTCCGCGCTGCGCCGGTACGAACTGCACCGCCAGGGCGAGCAGGTTTTCGACCGCCTGTCCGGCGGGCAGCAGGCGCGGTTCCAGATCCTGTTGCTGGAGCTGGCCGGAACAACCGCGCTGCTGCTGGACGAGCCGACGGACAACCTGGACCTGGAATCGGCCGAAGCGCTGCAGGACGGGCTGGAATCCTACGAAGGCACCGTGCTCGCAGTCACTCACGACCGCTGGTTCGCCCGCTCGTTCGACCGCTACCTAGTCTTCGGCTCAGACGGCGTCGTCCGCGAGACGCCGGAACCGGTCTGGGACGAGCGGCGGGTCGAACGGGTTCGCTAACCCTTGCGCAGCAACACGTCCAGCTCACGCACCAACTCCCCTAACCGCCCGCGACCGCCCGGTGCCATCGGGTACCGCGACAACACCCGGACGACCACCGGATCGGCCGCCGGGTGCTGAGCCGCCATCCCGGCCAGCTCGAACGCGTACGCCGCATGGCCGGCCGGGCCGAGGATGTGCCACACCTGCGTCGCCTTCGCGAGCGGATGCAGAAACGCCGCCCCGGCAGCGGCGACAGCAGCCCGCGCGGCCTCGCTCGCCGCGGTCTGCCCAGCGTCGCGGGTTTCCTGATACGCCCGCTGCGCCGCCCACGCACTGTCCCGGATTGTCTTGCTGCGCTTGGCTCCTTCGGCGAACGCCCGCGCCGCCTCGATCGCGTCGCGCGGGCGGCGGTCGTCCGGACGGGCTTGCTCGAAGATCGGCAGCGCGGGCTCCGTACAGGCCACGGCGTACGCGGTGACGGCGCGAAGCTCGGCGAGGTCGAGTGCGATCTGCTCGGTCATGTGCTTGAACAGTATCGTTGAACTGCCGGTTGGCACTTGCCTCAGACTTCCGGCAGGAATGTCAGGCGAAACTCTCAACCGGGGAAGGACGGCGGTGGACGAGCGGAGCGCGTGGTCCGAAGCCGACAAGGCGGCCTACCGCCGGTTCGTGCGCACCCACCACCCGGACGTCGGCGGCGACCCGGCCGAGTTCGCCGCCGGGCTCCGGGAGTTCCGGCGCGGCCCCCGAAACGAAACCGCCGCGCGGGCCGAGGGCCCACGCGGCGAATCCGTGGTGTTCGTGCGCCGAAGCCGAGGGGTGTCCCGGCTCTTCGAGGTTCTTGCCGCGCGAAGGCGGCGGAAGCGGAACCCGCGCGTGCGCTAACGCGTCACATCCCGCCGGTCAGCGCCTGCAGCCCGAGGCTCGACGCGGCGACCGCGATCCACAGGATGGCTCCCATCAGCAGCGGCTTGTGTCCCGCCTTGCGCAGGTCGGACGGCTGGAGCGCCAGGCCGATCCCGGCGAGCGCCATGGTGATCAGGAAGGTGCCGAGCGTCGACAGCGGCGCGTGCCACGATTCCGGGATCCAGCCCGCGCTCTCCACGGTGGCCGCGGCGAGGAAGCCGATCAGGAACGGCGGCACCAGCCGGTGCCAAGGCATGGCGCGCAAGGAAACCCGGCCGCCCGACTGCTTACGCGCGGCGAGCACGGCGAGGAACAGCACGATCGGGATCAGCGTGAGCGTACGGGTGAGCTTCACGACCAGGCCGTACGAGCCGGCGTCGCCGCCGTAAGCGTAGGAAGCCGCGACCACGGAAGACGTGTCGTTCACCGCGGTTCCGGCCCAAAGGCCGAAGGCGTGCGGCGACATCCCGAGCGCGTGCCCGAGCGGCGGGAACAGCAGGACCGCGGCGACGTTGAAGGTGAAGATCGTGCCGAGCGCGTAAGCGATATTGGCTTCCTTCGGCTTCAGCACCGCACTGGTCGCCGCGATCGCGGACGCACCGCAGATGCCGGTGCCGACGCCGATGAGCGTCTGCGTGTCCCCGCGGACGCCAAGCAGCCGGCCGAGCACCCACGCGCCGCCGAGCGCGACCGCGAGCGTGCCGAGCATCACCGGCAGC
This sequence comes from Amycolatopsis albidoflavus, assembly GCF_039525725.1. Lineage (NCBI taxonomy): Bacteria > Bacillati > Actinomycetota > Actinomycetes > Pseudonocardiales > Pseudonocardiaceae > Amycolatopsis > Amycolatopsis albidoflavus. Next base: position 45,566 of record NZ_BAAAHV010000016.1, on the reverse strand, counting down.
GACTGGCCGCCGACGTGCACCACCTGCTGGATCGACAGTCCCGTGCCCAGCACGACGATCGACAGCTGCAGCACCGGCCGCGACGCGATGGCGTACCCCGGGCTGAACCGCCAGCTCCGCAACGACGGCACGACCGCGCCGGCGACCGCGCCGAGCAGGATCGCGAGCACCGGCCCGCCGACCACCGGCACCAGCTTCCCGCCCGCCGTCGCCACCGCCGCGACCAGCAGCGCGACCGCGAGCCCCGGCACCGGGCGGGCGAGCTTGGCCCGCCACTGCACCGTCGCGCGCGTCGCTCCCAGCGCCGCGCCGGTCACCGGTTCACTCCTGTGCGCACTCTGGCCTCCTCGGTAATGTACGTACATTTAATCTAAGAGCTGTCCGTACATTTGGCAAGCGGTACTGTTCCCGGCATGGGCGAGGCAGAGCTGGTGCGCACCGGCGGACAGCCCCTGTGGCGGCAGCTGCAGCAGCGGCTGCTGGTGCGCATCCGCGCCGGGGAGTTCGACGGCGCGTTCCCCGGGGAACTGGCGCTCGCCGACGAATACAGCGTCAGCAGGCAGACGGTCCGGCAGGCGCTGCGGGAACTGCGCGCGGACGGCACGCTCATCGCCGAACGCGGACGCCAGCCCCGCGTCGCCGCGGCGGCCGAGATCCAGCAGCCGCTCGGCGCGCTCTACAGCCTGTTCGCCGCGGTCGAGGAGGCCGGGCTCGACCAGCACAGCGTCGTGCGCCGGCTCGACATCCGCGCGGACGCGGTGGTCGCCGAACGCCTGTCGCTGGAGGGCTCCACTCCCCTGCTGTACCTGGAACGCGTGCGGCTGGCCGGAAACGACCCGCTGGCCGTCGACCGGGTGTGGCTGCCCGCCGACCTCGCCCGGCCGCTGCTGGACGCGGATTTCCAGCACACCAGCCTGTACGGCGAACTCCACCGCCGCACCGGCGTCCGGCTCGACCACGGCGAGGAGCAGATCCGCGCGGTCGTGCCGACGCGAGCCGAACGCGCCCTGCTGGGCTGCGGCGAAACCGTCGGCGCGTTCTCCATCGGACGCCTGGGCACCAGCGCGGGCAAACGCATCGAATGGCGGCACACGCTGGTGCGCGGCGACCGGTTCGCGCTGACGGCGGAGTTTTCCGGGCGCACCGGGTACCGCTTGGTCACGACAGGGGCACTCGCCGGAACCCGCTGACCGAGCATGCTCCGCGTGCGAGAACTTCCGTGAGGGGAACCCTCACGGACTCAGAGTCCCTCAGGGTTCCCTTCACGGACTGAACTCCCGGACGGCCAGCGAGAGCGGAGTTGTGGTCCGCGAGGCTCAGCCGATCCGGATACCGGCCAGCTGCGTGCCTTGCGCGACCAGAGTCCCGGCGCTGTCCCATACGTGGCAGGACTCGTCGACCCGCCCGTCGCCGATCAGGTGAGCGCGGTGCAGCACCCGCACCGGGCCGGGAGCCGGATGCGCCCGCACATACGCGGTCAGTTCGAGCGTCGGCACCCAGCCGGACGGCGCGACGTCGAGGGTTGCGGGCGGCAGGGCGTCGACCGCGAACAGCAGGCTGACCGGATCGAACGGCTCGTCGCCGGGCAGCGCGAGCAGGGCGCGCAGTTCGCCGCGGCCGCTGGGCCCATCGGCGAGCGGGCGGTCGAAGTACACGTCGATCTCGTCGCGGATCGCGATCGGGATGCCGGACGACAGCACGTCCGGGCCCCACGGCTCCTCCGGGAACGGCCCGAACTTCGGCTGCGGCACCCCGTCCTGCCAGAACGGCTCGGCCTCGCCGAGCACGCCCAGTGTCAGCAGGGCCTCGACCTGCGGCACGCCGTCCTTGAGCAGCCGTCCGCGCAGCTGGGTCGCGGTCCGGCCGGTGCGCAGCACCTCGACCTCGATCTCCGCCGGGCCCGGTTCGGGCGAGCGCAGGTAGTGCGCGCTGGCGGCGAGCACGTCCGGGTGTCCGGAAACGACGGTCGCCGCGCGGGCGATCGCGGCCAGCAGGTAGCCGCCGTTCGGGCGGCCGCCGATGGTCCACGCCGGGCTCAGGTCGACGCTGAACTCGGTGTCCGAGCGCTGTTTGACCGCGGACACCGCGGCGAAGGTCGTCGTGCTCACGGTTCCCTCCAGGTGAGTTGCTTCCCGCAACCTACCTGCTAGGCCGTTCGGGTGTCCCGGGCACTGAGACCCACACCACCCGTTCCGCCCGCACCGCCGGGAGTTCCCCGGCAAGATGTGCGCGGTGCGTGTCGAGGACGGCGCGCGGGTTCCGTTCCCTTGGTGAGCCCGCCCGGAAGCGGCGAGCCGGACACTGGAGGAAACGCTATGCCGAAGTACATGCTGCTGCAGACCTACGCCCAGGGCGAAGGCTGCGACATCCCGCTGCCGGAGTGGGCCCCGGCGGACATTCGCGCGCACATCCAGTTCCAGCACGTGCTCAACGCCGAACTGACCGAGGCCGGAGAACTCGTCGAGGCGGAAGGCCTGGCCGGGCCGGAAGCGGCGAAGACCGTGGTCGCGGACGGCAAGGGCGGCGCGGTCGTCACCGACGGGCCGTTCCCGGAGGGCAAGGAACTGCTGGCCGGATACCGCGTGGTGGACGTCGAATCGGAGGCGCGGGCGCTGGAGATCGCGACCCGGGTGTCGGCCGCGCCGGGTCCGGAAGGCGCACCGCTGCGAGTGCCGATCGAGGTGCGCCAGGTGATGAGCGCGCCGGAGGTGTGATGTCGCGGCCTGAGGTCGAGGACCTGGTGCGCACGCTCGCGCCCCAGGTCCTCGCCGTCCTCGTGCGCCGGTCCGGCGATTTCGGCGCGGCCGAGGACGCGACACAAGAAGCGCTCCTCGCTGCGGTGCAGCACTGGCCCGCGGAGGGGATCCCGGAGAATCCGCGCGGCTGGCTGCTGCAGACCGCCAGCCGCCGGATCATCGACAGCTTCCGCAGCGACCAGGCTCGGCGGCGGCGCGAGGACACGGTCGCCGCCGAGCCGCGGGCCGCCGACGTTCCGGATCGGGACGACACGCTGACGCTGCTGTTCCTGTGCGCGCACCCCTCGCTGACGTCGGCGTCGGCGATCGCGCTGACGTTGCGGGCCGTCGGCGGACTGACGACGGCGGAGATCGCCAGCGCGTTCCTCGTGCCGGAAACCACGATGGCGCAACGGATCAGCCGGGCGAAGGCGAAAATCAAGAAGTCCGGCCTGGCGTTCCGGATGCCCGAGGCGGACGAGCGGCAGGCATCGCTGCGGTCCGTGCTGCACGTGCTGTACCTGGTGTTCAACGAGGGATACACGAGCAGCGGGGGCCGTCGCCTGCACCGCACTGAACTGTCGGCCGAGGCGATCCGGCTCGCGCGACTGCTGCACGCCGCGCTGCCGGACGACGGCGAAGCGGCCGGATTGCTCGCGCTGATGCTGCTCACCGACGCCCGCCGTCCGGCCCGCACCGGACCGGACGGCGACCTCATCCCGCTCGCCGACCAGGACCGGTCACAGTGGGATCGTTCGCTGATCCGGGAAGGCGTCGCGCTGATCACCGCCGCGTTGACCCGCGACGGCATCGGCGAATACCGGCTGCAGGCCGCGATCGCCGCGACGCACGACATCGCCTTGCGGGCCGAAGACACCGATTGGCCGCGCGTGCTCACGCTGTACACGCGGCTAGAGGCGCTGACCGGCAACCCCGTCGTAACGCTCAACCGCGCGATCGCGACTGCGATGGTGCACGGGCCGGACGCCGGGCTCGCGATGCTGGCCGAGCTCGACGACCGGCTCCCCGGCCACCACCGCCTCGCCGCCGCCCGCGCGCACCTGCTGGAAATGGCCGGCGAACGAGAGGAAGCGATCCGCCACTACACCGCGGCCGCCGCCCGCACCGGAAACACCGCCGAGCAGCGGTATCTGACGCTGCGCGCGGCCCGGCTCCGCGCCGGCCATTCCACAAGTCGCTCGCCGATCGGCACCGAGTAGTATCAGGACACTTCACGAGCGGAGCGCACCATGGCGAGCATCGAAGACGCCCGTCGCCGGACCGGGTACGACGTCACCGAGACGGCTGCCGACGACGTGCTCTCCGCCCTGCGCGCCGCCGAACCGCCCGCGCCGGACGCCGGGGTCGTCTGGTGGCTGTACGCGGGCCGGAAGCCGCGGACGCCGTACCTGGTCGCCGGCCTGCGCGGCACGCGGGGAAGCCTGGCATGGCACGAAAACGGCGAGACTTACCTGCCCGCGGACGGCTCGGGCGAGGATCCCGTCGACTACTTCAGCCTTCAGGGCGCGCACTTCCCGCAGCCGTCCGGGAGCGAGGTTTCCGCCGAGGAAGTACTGCGCGCGGTGCGGGAGCTGTGCGAATCCCAGACGCGGCCCTCCGGCGTTTCCTGGAAGCCCGCTTGAGTTTTGTCCACATAGGACTATTAGGCGAAGTCGTCCTTGTGCGCCCTGGCCCACTCGCGGAATGACGTCGGCCGTCCCGCGAACCGTTCCACCGTGTTGTTCACCGGGGCTGCTCGGCCCACCGCCGCCTCCTCCACGTCCATCAGATGCTCCAGCACCGCCTCCGGCATCCACTCCGGACGCCGCGCCAGAGCCTCGCTCCGCGTTTCGGTCGCCACTTCGATCGAGCTACCCAATTCCTCCGCCAGGGTCTCCACCACCGCACGCTGCGTCATCGACTCCGGCCCAGTCAGCGGCAGCCTCCGCCCCGGGTAGCTACGCTCCGTGAGCAGCTTGGCGGCAACCGCCGCCACGTCCTCCTCGGCCGTCGGCGCGCACTGCGACTCCGGCGAGACGAGCCGCACCGGCTCCCCGGCCCGGATCGCCGCACCCCAGTCCCGCCGGGTGTTACCCGCCAGCCAGCCCGGGTACAGCACCGTGAACGGCAGTCCGGACTCCGCCACCGCCGCCTCCGCGGGCAGATGCGCCCGCCGGATCGGGTTGTCCGCAGCGCCCTCGTAGACATCCGGCGACGACAGCAGCACGACGTACGACACGCCTGCTTTCTTCGCCGCCGCAAGGAAATCCACGGCACTCTTCGCCCGGGTCGGATACAAGAAAATCGCCTCGACACCGCTCAGCGCTTCCTCGAACCCGCCGTCGGCCGTGAGGTCCAACGACACCGCGTCCGGCAGATCCAGCCCGCCCGCGTCGCGCGCCGAGCCACGCACCTCGTGCCCGCCCTCGCGGAGCACGCGGACGACCTCGCTCCCGACATTCCCGCGCGCCCCCGTCACCAGGATGGTCATCCCACACTCCCTTTGCCCTTAAATTAACTTTGCACTCAAAGCTAATCTTGATCACCCGCCGCTGTCAACCTCCCGCTTCCGGTACACGACCGAGCGAGATCGTTGTATGGATCGTGTACGGATCCCTCCGACACTCCGGCAGTTCGATTCGGACGAGTGAAGGGAGATCCGTCGTGGTCGGGAAAGTGATGGTCCGGCGCACGGTCGCCGCGCTGCTCGCCGCGGGGGCGGTCACCGCAGTCGCGACGCCCGTGAGCGCTGCCGAGGCTTCCGGCGCCTGGCGCGCCGATCTGTCCTCAGTGGACAGTGACGATGTCAACGTCGTCACGGCCAGCGGCACGCTCACGCTGCGGGATCCTGCGTGGAGACCCGCCGACCAGGCCGCGGGAAGCGAGGGCTACCTGCTCTCCGCCGAACGCCGCCTGCCCGCGCCGGCGAACCGGGTCGCCGCCGAAATCTCCGCTGACGCCCCACAAGGCACCTCGGTGGAAGTCGACGTCCGCGGCCGCTCCGGCGCCGACGACTGGACGGAATGGACCCCCGCCGGCACCGCGCTGCCCCGCGCGGTGAGCGTCGTGCAGACCAGGATCACGCTGTCCGGCACCGCCGCCGCGCGCCCCACCGTGCGCGACGTCGAACTGACCAGCTCCCTGACCCCGCAGGCGAACGCCATCGCCGCGTCCACTCCGCTCACCTACACCGTCTACGCCACCCGCGAAGGCCTCGCCGGCCACACCACCGCGAACGGCCATGTCATTTCCAGCAACGACCACTTCGTCGCACTGCCCTCCGGAAAAGCCTTGTCGCCCAAGGGAACCGGAAACTACAGCGTGCGCGTGTGCAAGACGGACAACAGCCGCTGCGAATACGCGCCGGTCTGGGATGTCGGACCGTGGAACACCAAGGACGACTACTGGAACCCGTCCTCGGTGCGCGCCGAGTACAAGGACCTGCCGCAGGGCCAGCCCGAGGCCTACGCCGCCTACCACAACGGCTACAACGGCGGCCGGGACGATCTCGGGTACAAGGTCGGCAACCCCGCGGGCATCGACCTGGCCGACGGGACTTTCAGTGAGGGCGTCGGCCTGGGCGACAACGGAAACGTGAAGGTCACCTACCTGTGGACGGGCTCCGCCGCCGCGAGCGGTTTGGTGCAGACGGCGGGCGACCCGGTGAACGTGCGGTCGGGCGCGCACACGTCCTCGTCGGTGAAGGGCCTGGCGGCCAACTACGCCAAGGTGAACATCGAGTGCTACGTCAACGGGGACAGTGTCACCGGGAAGTTCGGGACGAGCAAGATCTGGGACCGGATCGGGCCCGGGCACTACATCTCGGACACCTATGTGAAGACCGGTTCGGACGGTCCTGTCGCGCCGCTCTGCTGAGGCCGCTTCGGTGGGTTGCCGGTGAGGCCTGGGGGTTCTCACCGGCGACGGCTCCCTTCGCATGGCCGCCTGGTCGCATCGCCGCTCGGCCGCACGGCCGCATGGCCGCATCGCCGCTCGGCCGCACGGCCGCACGGCCGCATCGCCGCTCGGCCGCATCGCCGCACGGCCGCATCGCCGCACGGCCGCATCGCCGCACGGCCGCATCGCCGCACGGCCGCTTGGCTGCTTGGCTGCTTGGCTGCTTGGCTGCTTGGCTGCTTGGCTGAGACGAAGCGTGCTTCCCCTGGAGGGCGTTGCAATGACCCCCGCCGATGACCCCTCACTCGACCGCTCGGCTAACGCGAGTCGAGGGGTCGCAACGCCTTTGCCGGTACTTCCCGGTGGCCGCACGTCGAACCCGTCGCCGGTGAGTCTCGCTTCCGGATTCCGCACCAGCATGCATTCCGGCTTCACCGTTGCTCCATCCAGCCGCGCTCGTTTCCGCGCAGCCAACCCGCAAGCCGGGTTTGCGGGACGTGCGGCGAGGCATCCGCAGTGCGCTCAGTTCCAGTGTGACCATTCCTCGCGGCCCCGACCGGATTCCCTTTGCCCGAGCCGTTTTCCGAAGCTCCTCCCCGCAGCAGCCGCGGGGGTCCGGATCCGGGCCCCCGCGGTTTCCACCCGGTTCAGCGACGGTTTTCCCCTCAACCGCCCGGTAAAGTGGCTAACGTGCACTGCCGCAGCCGAGGGGGTCCGCAATGCCACGCCGTTTCGCACTCATCACCACCGTCATCCTGCTCGCCATCACCCTGAGCACCTCCGCCCACGCCGCTCCAGCCGTCATCGGCGGAGAAAAGGCTTCCCTGCAACAACATCCGTACGCAGTGTACTTAGTGGACAGTCACGGAACCCAGTTCTGCGGCGGCGTCATCGTCAGCCGCACCGCGGTGGCGACCGCCGCGCACTGTGCCGCCACCGTCCCGACCGGCGAACTCAGCGTAGTAGCCGGCCGGGAAGACAAACGCAGCCAAGACGGCGTCGTCCGCGCAGTGTCCGCCGCTTGGCAACACCCTGATTTCCATACGCCGCAACAAGGTTCGGACGTCGCAGTCCTCACCGTCCGCGGCTCGCTCCCCTACCGCCCCGCCGACCTGGCCCGCGACCCGAGCCGCTACCCCGCCGGCACCAATGCCACCGTCCTGGGCTGGGGCCGCCTCGCCGACGGCGGCGACCGTTCGGACTACCTGCGCCAAGCCACCGTCCCCCTAGCCGACGACGACACCTGCCACACCGGCTATCCGGAATACACCGTGACGAGCATGCTCTGCGCCGGCTACCCCAACGGCGGCATCGACGCCTGCAAAGGAGATTCCGGCGGCCCGCTGCTGGTCGGCGACACGGTGGTCGGCATCGTCTCCTACGGCGACGGATGCGGGAAGCCTGGCAAACCCGGGATGTACACAAGGGTGACGTCGTTCGCGGACGAGATCGCCGCCCACGCCGGACTCACCTGATCCCGCGAGACCAACCGGCACGACACCGCCCGGATCGGCACTCCTCATTTCGCCCCGCACGGCATCCGCCAAGGCCCACCGAACACAGGCTCCGACGATCGACGGCGGCCGCATCGCCACCACGCACACCTACGACCGGGCCGGATTTCCGCTCCGCACGGACGGGATCCGCCAAGGCACGCCGAACACAAGCTCCGACGATCGACGGCGGCCGCATCGCCAAGACGAACATCTACAAACGGGCGGGGTTTCCGCTCCGCACGGAAGGAATGGCAGAACGCACGCGACTCCCTGAGCACGGCACGGTACAGTCCAGGGCATGACGTCGCCGGAGGCCAGCAGACGGTAGCCGCCCAGCCGCAAGCTGGGCGGCGGAGTGACGGGTACCGGGTTCACACCTGGGCTGGGCTGACCGGCGAAACTTTCACCGCAGACACCGTGCGGTTGAGCTGTGCCCCGAACAAGTCCTCGTGAGTGTTTACTCCGGCTCCAACCGACGCAAGCACTCACGACAGCGAGGCATAGCCAATCGGGCTGCCGTGCGCAAGCGAGCACGCCGACGGCAAGGTCGGTCGGCCAGCGCTAAGCCTGCGCACGGTGGCGATGTCGTGGTGAAGTCTGACGCCACAGGCAAAGCTTGCCGTTCGACACGCGCTCTGGCGAAGCCTGCGCACAGCAGAGCCACCGGCAAGCGTGCTTGCCACCACGGCATCGCGGCATCGCGGCATCGCGGGCACAGCATGCTCGGCACGACAGCACCGCGGCCAAAGCATGCTCGGCACCCACGGCACCGCGAGCAAAGCGTGCACGGCACCGCGGCCAAAGCGCGCTCGGCACCGCAGCCAAAGGGTGTTCGGCACCGCGGCACTGCGGCCAAAGCATGCTTGCCACCATGGCACCGCGGGAACCGCGGGCTCGGCACCGCGGCACCACGGCCAAAGCGTGCTCAGCACCGCAGTACCCGGACAAAGCCTGCTCGCGGCCCCCGCGCCGCAGCAGTGCTTCGCCCGGCGAAACTGCAGCCAAGCGCCCAAGCCAAGCCGCGAGCCGCTGCGCGCGAGGCCCGAGGCACCCCACTCCGCAAGCGAACCGTCCTCATCCCTCCGGCGTCCCCGACGCCGACAGCTACTCGGAGCCGATTCCCTTGCCTCCCGTCATTTTCCTCCTGGCCTGTGCGGTCTTCGCCCAAGGCACGTCCGAGTTCGTCCTCTCCGGGCTCCTCCCCCAAATCGCCGCGGGCACCGGCGTCTCGCTCGGCGCGGCCGGGCTGCTTACGTCGCTCTTCGCGGCCGGAATGGTCGCGGGCGCACCAGTTCTCGCGATGCTCGGCAGCAAACTGCCGCGCAAGCTGGCACTCCTCACCTTCCTCGGCCTCTTCTCCGCAGTTCACGTCATCGGTGCTCTCACCACCGATTTCCCGCTCCTCCTCGCCACCCGCGCCCTCGCGGCGTTCGCCAACGCCGGGTTCCTCTCGGTAGCGCTCGCGGCGCTGCCGTCGCTCGTCGCGGAGGACGCCGTCGGGCGGGCGACTTCCGTGCTGCTGTCCGGTGTCACGCTCGCGTGCATCGTCGGCGTTCCGGCCGGGACGCTGCTCGGCCAGTACGCCGGGTGGCAAGCCGCGTTCTGGGCCATCGCGGCGATCACGGCGGCCGCCGCCGTCGCGCTGACGACAACAAAGTTCGACAGCCCGTCAGCCACCAGCCCGGTGTACCGCGAGTGGCGAGTCCTGACACAGCCACGCGTCGCGGCCACCGTGGTCAAGGGGATTCTCGTCAACGGCGGAACCTTCGCGGCCTTCACCTATCTCGGCACGATGACGCAATCAGCCAGCTGGGTTCCAGTAGTGCTGGCGGTGTTCGGAGTGGGATCGTTCGTCGGCGTCACGATCGCGGGCAAGGCAGGTCCGAGGATTCTCAAAGCGGGCACGGCAGTGCTGACCGCCGTGTGGGTGGCGGCGTTCTTCGCGGCGCAGAGTCTTCCGGGGCTCATCGCAGCCGCATTGATCACCGGGGCGATGGCGTTCGGCGTCGGGTCCGCGTTGATCGCCGCGATTGTCACCTCCGCCAGCAAGGAAGCGCCCCGGGTGGCCGGGGCGATCGCGACTACGGCGTTCAATCTCGGCGCGGTGGCCGGGCCTGCGGTGGCGGGGGCCGTCGTCCTCGATGCGGCGCATGCGAGCGCGGCGTTCTGGGTCAGTGCGGCCTTCACCGCCGCGGCGATGTTCCTTCGGGTGAAGAAATAGCGAAAGGCGGCCCGGGCAAGAACCCGGGCCGCCTCGAAAAACAGCTCAGCGGAGCGTGTCCCAGCCCGCGTAGCGAGCCTCGGTGCCCAGCTCCTCCTCGATGCGGATCAGCTGGTTGTACTTGGCCGTCCGGTCGGAGCGCGACAGCGAGCCCGTCTTGATCTGGCCGCAGCCGGTCGCCACCGCGAGGTCGGCGATGGTGGTGTCCTCGGTCTCGCCCGAGCGGTGCGACATGACCGCCGAATAGCCCGCCTTGTGCGCGGTGTCGACCGCGGACAGCGTCTCGGTCAGGGTGCCGATCTGGTTGACCTTGATGAGGATTGAGTTGGCGATGCCGCGCTTGATGCCGTCGCGCAGGATCTCGACGTTCGTGCAGAACAGGTCGTCGCCGACGAGCTGCACGCGGTCGCCGATGCCGTCGGTCAGCTGCTTCCAGCCGGCGTAGTCGTCCTGGGCCAGGCCGTCCTCGATCGAGACGATCGGGAAACGCTCGGTCAGCTCGGTCAGGTACGCGACGTGTTCCTCGATGCTGCGCTTGCGGCCCTCGCCGGTGTAGTCGTAGGCGCCGTCGCGGTAGAACTCCGACGCCGCCGGGTCCAGCAGCAGCGCGATGTCCTTGCCCGGCTCGTACCCGGTCTTCTCGATGGCGCGGACCACGAACTCGAGCGCCTCGTCGGCCGATCCCAGCTGCGGCGCGAACCCGCCCTCGTCGCCGACATTCGTGTTGTGTCCCGCCTCGTGCAGCGATTTCCGCAGCGTGTGGAACACCTCCGAGCCCATCCGCACGGCGTCGGCGAACGTTTCCGCGCCGACCGGGCCGATCATGAACTCCTGGAAGTCGATCGGGTTGTCCGCGTGCGCGCCGCCGTTGATGATGTTCATCATCGGCATCGGCAGCAGGTGCGCGTACACCCCGCCGACGTACCGGTACAGCGGCAGCGTGTTCGCCGCGGCGGCCGCCTTCGCCACCGCCAGCGACACACCGAGCGTCGCGTTCGCGCCGAGGCGGGCCTTGTTCTCGGTGCCGTCGAGGGCGATCAGGGCGCGGTCGACGTCGGCCTGCGCCTCGGCCTCCATGCCGGTCACGGCGTCGGCGATCTCGCCGTTCACCGCGTCGACCGCCTTGCGCACGCCCTTGCCGTGGAACCGCTTCGCGTCGCCGTCCCGCAGCTCAACGGCCTCGCGCGTGCCGGTGGAGGCCCCGGACGGCACCGCCGCGCGGCCCACCGACCCGTCCGCCAGCACCACGTCGACCTCGACCGTCGGGTTGCCCCGGCTGTCGAGCACCTCACGGCCCCGGACCCGGACGATGCCTGTCATAACGCTCCTCGGAGGTTCGAGCCGAAGCACTCAGCGCACGCTCCGTGAAGCGCTCCGGCAGCAACGCGGCACCACGGCGAGCCGCACGTCACGCTGGAGGCTAGCAGAACCGTTCTGAATCGATCCGGCTAATCCGGGACGCTCCACTTCGGACAGTCCGGAAACCGTTTCCCGGCAAAGGGAACGAACCGGAACTCCGCGCAAAAACACTTCACGCGCCGGACGCCCGGCGTTCATCGACGGGCCGCGCGGCCAGCATAACTTCGCTTCCGCCTGGGAGCCGGAGGAGGCCGTCATGTCCAACACCGTCAGCCGTCGAGGAGCGTTAGGCCTTATGGGTGCGAGCGCTGCCGTACCACTGCTCGGCACTGGTACGGCCGCTGCCGCTCCTCTTGCGCCGGCTCCGGGCGGCGGCGCGACACCGGTGCAGGGTTTGCATCTCACGTTCGGCCGCGATCCCGCGCAGCAGATGGTGGTTTCGTGGCTCACCGACGGCCCGGTCCGCCGTCCCCGCGTCCTCTACGGCACGCTCGACGACGGCTTCGGCTCATACGCTCCCGCGGTCACCCGCACCTACGTCGACGGCACTTCCAACCGCACGGTCTGGGTGCACCACGCCGAGATCAACCGTCTGTGCCCGAACACCGAGTACCTCTACATCGCCCAGCACGACGGCGCGACGCCCGACGCGGGCACCTTCCGCACCGCGCCCGGCGGGAGGTCCGCGTTCACCTTCACCAGCTTCGGCGACCAGTCCGCGCCGCAAGTCACCTGGGATCTCAAGGGCGCGCCCGCGCTCGACTTCTTCTCCACGCCGGCCACGAAGGACATCGTCACCGGCATCGAGACCGTCGCGCCGCTGTTCCACCTGCTCAACGGCGACCTCTGCTACGCCAACCTCGACGTCGACCGCGTGCGCACCTGGAACAACTTCTTCACCAACAACACCCGCTCGGCGCGGTACCGGCCGTGGATGCCCGCCGCGGGCAACCACGAGATCGAGAAGCAAAACGGTGCGATCGGGATGGGCGCCTACCAGGCGTACTTCCAGCTTCCCTCCACCGAAACCGATCCGGAACTCGCCGGCCTCTGGTACGGCTTCACCGTCGGCTCGGTGCGGGTGATCGTGCTGCAGAACGACGACAACTGCCTGCAGGACGGCGGCGACGTCTACGTCAACGGCTACTCCGGCGGACGGCAACTGGCCTGGCTGGAGAAGGAATTGGCCGCGGCGCGGGCGTCGCGCGACGTGGACTGGATCGTCGTCGCGATGCACCAGGTCATGATCAGCACGTCCGACGCGAACGGCGCCGACCTGGGCCTGCGCGAGAAGTACGGCCCGCTGTTCGACCGCTACGGCGTCGACCTGGTGCTGTGCGGGCACGAGCACGACTACGAACGCTCCCTCGCCGTGCACGGCGTCGTCGCGGAAAGCGAGACGCTCACGCCGAATCCGGTGTCCGACGCGACCGACAACATCGACGCCACGCACGGCACCGTGCACATGATTCTCGGCGGAGGCGGCGTCTCCGGCACCACCAACGGCAGTTTCTTCAAGGACGGCACCGGAAAGGTGCTGACCGCCGTCGCCGACAAACGGGATCCGGCCACGGGCAAGCGGAAACCGACCTACGTGCGCGAAAAAGCGGTGTGGAGCGCGGTGCGCGACCTCGACCACCCCTACGGATTCGCCGCGTTCACTGTGGACCCCGGGCGCCGTCCGGGCGGCACGACCACCATGCACGTCACCTATTACAACGTGAACAAGCCGACCGGCGAACTGTCGGTGTTCGAGCGGTTCTCGCTGCACCGCAAGCGCGCCGACGGCTGACGTCAACCCCTTCCCGGCCCTGGTCCGGACCACCCCTCAAGCGGGACAGAACGATCCTTAGCCGCGCTACGCTTGCCGCGGACCCGGTGGCCGCAACGGACACCTCCCCCATCGTCAGTCCATTGTGGACCATCGGGCCGCGAGGAGCGCCCCATGGATCACGCCGTCACCCCCTTCGTGCTGGACCCGGCGGCGCCGGACATACACGGCGAGGGCGCCCGGCTTCGCGCACGCGGACCGCTGACCGTGGTCGAACTGCCCGGCGGCGTGCTCGCCTGGTCGGTCACCAGCCTGCCGCTGCTGCGCAGCCTGCTCGCCGACCCGCGGGTGTCGAAGGACGCCCGGCGGCACTGGCCCGCCTACCGGGACGGCGAGATCACCTCCGACTGGTCGCTGAACATCTGGGTTTCGGTGCAGAACATGTTCACCGCCTACGGCGACGAACACCGCAGGCTGCGCTCGCTGGTGTCGAAGGCTTTCGCGCCCGGCCGGATCGCCGCGCTGCGCCCGGTGGTCGCCGAAATCGTCGACGGCCTGCTCGCCGGCCTCGAAGCCGGACCGGCGGAAACCGACCTGCGCGACCAGTACTGCTATCGGTTGCCGATCGAGGTGATCTGCCGGTTGGTCGGCGTCCCCGAACAAGCGCGGCCGGGCCTGCGCACCGCGGTGGCCGGGATCTTCGCGACGTCGGCGACCTCGGAGGAAGCGACCGCGAACGTCGAACTGCTGTACGGAATTCTCGCCGACCTCGTCTCCCAGCGGCGCGCCGAGCCTGGGGACGACCTCGCCACCGCACTCATCACCGCCCGCGACTCCGACGGCTCCCGGCTGAGCGAAGCGGAACTGGTGGACACGCTGATCCTGGTGATCACCGCCGGTCACGAGACGACGGTCAACCTGCTAGACCAGGCCGTGACCGCACTGCTGACGCATCCCGCGCAGCTGCGCTCGGTGCTGGCCGGAGCGTGCACCTGGTCGGACGTCGTGGACGAGACTTTGCGCTGGCAGGCACCGCTTTCGCACCTGCCGCTGCGCTTCGCGCTGGAGGACATCGAGGTCGAGGGCACGACCATCCACGCGGGCGACCCGATCCTCGCGTCGTTCGGCCCCGCCGGCCGCGACGAGAGCCACCACGGGCCGGACGCGAACGAGTTCGACCTGTCCCGGAAGGACAAGTCAGCGCTCGCGTTCGGGCACGGCGTGCACTATTGCCTCGGCGCGCAGCTCGCCCGGATGGAAGCGGAACTCGGGCTGCCCGCGTTGTTCGAGCGGTTCCCGGACTTGGCGCTGGCGGTGGGCGGGGAGGAGCTGGAGCCGGTGCCGTCCTTTATTACCAACGGGCACGTGACGCTGCCGGTGCGGCTTAGGCGCTCGTGAGCGCCTAAGCCGGTTCTCACCGGCATCGCCCCTCACGAGACCGGCTGCGATGCGGACTCGGGCGAGGCAGGCGGGCGGGGCAGGTCGTCGTGAGTGCGTATGCCTGTTCTAACCGGCATCGCCGCTCACGACTCCCACTCGGCCAGCACCTCTTCCGTGTGAGAGCCCGGGACCGGCGGCGACGTCGGCACATCCGTTGTGCTGCGCGAAAACCGCGGTGCCGGAGCGGGCTGGACGATCCCGTCCACCGTGATCAGGCCGGACCGCGCGGCGATGTGCGGATGCTTGGGCGCCTCGTCGGGAGCCAGGACCGGCGTGACACACGCGTCGGTGCCGTCGAAGACCTCGGCCCATTCGTCGCGAGTGCGGCTGAGGAAAGCGCGGGTGAAGGTGGCGCGGAGCGTGGGCCAGCCGTCGCGGTCGAGCTGCGGCGGCAGGTCTTCCGCGGCGAGGCCGAGGCCGTTCAGGAGAGCCGCGTAGAACTGCGGTTCGAGTGAGCCCACCGCGACGTAACGGCCGTCCGCGCAGACGTACGTGTCGTAGAACGGCGCGCCGCCGTCCAGGAGGTTCGTGCCGCGTTCGTCGGACCACGAACCCAGGCCGCGCAAAGCCCACATCATCTGGGACAGCACGTTCGCGCCGTCGACCATCGCCGCGTCCACGACCTGGCCGCGACCGGTCCGGCCGCATTCCCACAACGCCGCGAGCACGCCCGCGATGAGGAACATCGACCCGCCGCCGAAGTCGCCGACCAGGTTGAGCGGCGGCATCGGACGTTCGCCCGCGCGGCCGATCGCGTGCAGCACGCCGGTGAGGCCGAGGTAGTTGATGTCGTGGCCGGCGCGCTGGGCGAGCGGGCCTTCCTGGCCCCAGCCGGTCATCCGGCCGTAGACCAGGCGGGGATTGCGGGCGAAACAGTCGTCCGGGCCGACGCCGAGCCGTTCGGTGACGCCCGGGCGCAGGCCTTCGACCAGCACGTCCGCCTTCGCCGCGAGCCGCAGCACGAGTTCGCGGCCCTCGGGGGTCTTGAGGTCCGCCGCGACCGAGCGGCGGCCGCGCAGCAGCGGGTCCGGCTTGCCGCCGCTGAGGTCGAGCGATCCGGAGGGCCGTTCCACCCGGACGACGTCCGCGCCCAGGTCGGCGAGCACCATGCAAGCGTGCGGCCCCGGCCCGATCCCGGCCAGCTCGACGACTTTCAGCCCGCTCAACGGTCCCGCCACATGTCCTCCTCGGCTCCGGTGCCCCGCGGCGGCGACCCTACCGGCCGGCCCGGCCCGCGTCCGGGCGTGTGGGGTAACCCACCCGTGGCCCGACCCGGGCAGAACCGGCGCCGCGCCTCACCCGAACCGGGGACTGGCGTCTCGCCGCCGCGTCAGCCGGGTACCCGGCTGGTATCCATGTGTCACGAATAGATCAAGGAGGATTTCGATGAGCTTTTTCGACCAGGCCAAGGACAAGATCCAGGAATTCGCGGGCAACAACCAGGACAAGGTCGGCGAGGGCATCGACAAGGCCGCCGAATTCGCCGACGAGAAAACCGGCGGCAAGCACGGCGACCAGATCCGCCAGGGCGCGGACAAGCTGAAGGAAAACTTCGGCGGAGGCCAGCAAGGCGGCCAGGAACAAGGCGGCGGACAGCAGCAGGGCGGCTTCGACCAGGGCGGTCAGCAGGGCCACCAGCAGGGCGGGCCGCAGGGGCAGCAGGGCGGCTTCGGCCAGGGCGAGCAGGGCGGTCAGCAGGGCCAGGGCCAGCAGGGCGGTTACGGCCAGGGCGGCCGCGAACAGGGCGGCCAGCAAGGCGGATTCGGCCAAGGCGAGCAGCAGCAGGGCTTCGGCCAAGGCGGGCAGCAGCAAGGTTTCCAGCAGGGCGGCCAGCAGCAGGGCTTCGAAGAGCGCGGCCAGCAAGGCGGATTCGGGCAGGGCGACCAGGGCGGCTACGAGCAGGGCGGCCAGCAGGGCGAGCAGCAGTGGGGCAACCAGCAGTAGCAAGGACTGTTCCGGCCTGAGGTTCCGCGCCGAACGCTGCGGCCGACCGCTTCGTGAATCGGCCGCGGCGAGCGAAACGCACGGCTCGGCAACCGCAGTCAACTGCGGAAGCGAGCCGCGGCAAGCCAACCACACGGCTCGACAACCGCAGTCAGCCGCGGAAGCCAGCCGCGGCAAGCCAACCACACGGCTCGACAACCGCAGTCAGCCGCGGAAGCCAGCCGCGGCAAGCCAACCACACGGCTCGACAACCGCAGTCAGCCGCGGAAGCCAGCCGCGGCAAGCGAAACGCTCGGGTCAGGACCCGCGAGCATCAGCCCCGGTGCGCGGGGCCGAGCGAATCGGCCGACGAGGGCAGCTCGCGAAGCGGCGAGCGGGCGACGGTGATCCGGCAATCGTCCGGCCGCGGCCGGGAGTTATTCGGCTGACCACCGAACCTGCCGCACCGAACGGAAGGGACGGCATTTTCCGCGCAATTTCCGGCGTGTTCACCCGGACCGCGCGAAAATGCCGTCCCGTTTTTCCCTCGTCCCGTCCGAGCCGCTGAATTTATTTCACGATGCCGTGGTCGGCGGCGCTTTTTCCGGGTGCCGGTCAGGAGGGTTTGCGCGCCGAGATCAGCACGTGTTCCTCCGGCGGCGCTCCCGGTTTGTCCGGCGCGAAAGACTCTTCCCTCGTACCGGTGACCTCCAGTCCGGCCGCACGCACCCGGTCGGCGAGCGCGTCCACCGGAAAACTCGTCACGCGGATCGTGTGGCCGAGGAACTCGATCGGCACGTCCTCGATGTCCGCGGGCACCGTCACCAGCGCGAACCTTCCGCCCGGGACCAGCCAGCCCGCGATCCGGCCGAGGACCTGCTCCGTTTCGGCTCGCGACAGCTGCACGAACGAGAAGAACGCGCACACCGCGTCCCACGTCCCGGGCGGCGACTCCCATTCCCGCACGTCAGCCTGGACGAACTCCGCCGAAGGCACCTGCTCGCGCGCGATCCGCACCATCTCCGCCGACACGTCGATCCCGGTCACCCGATGCCCGGCCGCGGCCAGTTCAGCCGCGGCGGGACGGCCGGTCCCGCTGCCGATGTCGAGCACCCGGGCGGACGACGGCAGCACCTCGATCAACTCCCGCACTGCCGCGTCCACCACCGGCCGGCGGCCGAACGCCTCCTCGTACCTGGCGCCGATCGCGTCGAACAGCTCCGCGGTGGTCAGCTCCTCGGACATCCCCATCTCCCCTCGCCGTCGAAGGAGTCCAGGCTATCGGCCCCCACCGACAATTCCGGTCAGTCGGCGGCTTCGTAGGTGGCCGCGGCGACCACCAGGTCCTCCCAAGCCATCCCGACGCTCTTGAACAGCCGAGGCCTCGAAGGCACCGAATGCCCCTGAGCCAGCGCGGCGAGCGAGACGAGGTCATCCGCCGCGAGGGCACCGGATTCCAGTGCCAGCACCACATCCCCGGCCTCGCGGGTAGCCGCGCCGATCCCCTCGACGACCACTGTGGACCGTCCAATCAGGACATCGTCGACTTCCCGCGCTTCCGGCTCATGCGAACCGACGGCGACCACGGTGGCGTGCTCGGGGACTTTCGCGCCGTCGAACACCGGGGTCCGGGACGAGGTGCAGCACACGACCAAATCAGCCGAGGCGATGTCGTCCGGCGTACCCACCCGCGCGAACGGGTACTGCGCGGCAAAGGCTTGCGTCCGCTCGGGATTCCGCCCGACGACCACCACCTCCCGCACCGGCCGGACCGCCCGGAAAGCCTCGATGTGGCTCTCCGCCTGCGGGCCGGTACCGAACACCACCAGGCGTTCCGCGTCCGGAACGGCGAGTAGGTCCGCCGCCACCGCGGAGACGGCCGCCGTGCGCACCGAGGTGAGCGCGACGCCGTCCAGGAGCGCCATCGGCGTGAGCGTCGGGCCGTCCATCAGCAGGTAGTGGCCTTGGATCCGCGGCAGGCCCCGCGCCGGGTTGTCCGGCGCGACGGACGCGACCTTGACCCCGGCGTAGCGGTCCCAGAACGCGGGCATGAGCAGGAACTGCCCGGTCGGCACCGGCACGACGGACCGCGGCGGGTCCTGGTCCGGGTCGAGACCGCCGGCGAGGGCCGCGCGGACCGCGTCGACGGCTTGCTGGACAGTGGGCCGGGCATCGAGGAGCAATCGCACCCCCGGAGCATCGCACAGGCCGCCGACAGAACGTTGAGCCGCAGGTCACAACACCTTAGATACAAGCTGGGATGCATGTTAGCGTCGAGCGTGTGACCGCTGTGAAACCCGCCGCCGACCGCGCCTACGAGCTCACCAAGGAACTGGTGCTCACCGGCGAACTGCCCGGCGGGCACCTGTTCAGCGAGGGCGAGATCGCCGAACGCCTCGGGGTCAGCCGGACTCCGGTGCGCGAGGCCTTCCTGCGGCTGCAGGTCGAAGGACTGCTCAACCTGATCCCGAAGCGCGGCGCGATCGTCGTGCCGATCACCCCTGGCGAGGCCGAAGACGTGCTCGAAGCCCGAGAGGCCGTCGAGAGCGCGGCGGTACACCGGCTGGGCCGCCGTCCGGAACTGATCCCGGACGCGCTCGAACAGCTGCGCGCGGTGCTGGAAACCCAGCGCCAGCACGCGGAAGCGGGCGACGTGCCCGCGTTCGCCGAGGCCGACGAGCTGTTCCACCGCACGATCGTCGCGGCAGGCGGCAATGCCCTGCTGCTCACCTTCTACACCACCCTCGCCGACCGCCAGCGCCGGATGAACGTCCACGCGCTCGCGCCGATCCCGGCCCGCCTGCCGCAGGTCGTCGGCGAACACGAACAGCTCCTGAACATCATCGCGGAGGCAGAGACGAAGGCCGACACCTTCGCCCCGGCCCTGCGCGCACACCTGGATTCGGTGCACAAACGATGACCACTACCGCTGACCGCGCTCCCCTGCCCGGAACGCCCGAAACAACCACCCGTCCGGCCTGGTTCCCGGCCGCCGCCGCGGTGTTCGCCGCCGGATGGGGCGGCAACCAGTTCACCCCGCTGCTCGTGATGTACCACGCCGCGGGCTACTCCGCGTTCACCGTCGACGCCTTGCTCGGCGCGTACGTCGTCGGCCTCGTGCCCGGGCTCCTGCTGTCCGGCGGACTGTCCAATCGGTACGGTCGCCGCCCGGTGATGTTCGCCGGGACCGTGCTGTCCCTGCTGGCGAGCCTGCTGCTGGCGCTCGGACCGCTCGGCGTCGCGTGGATCGCCGGCGGCCGGTTCCTGTCCGGTATCGCGGTCGCGGTCGCGATGGCCGTGGGGTCCACCTGGATCAAGGAACTCGCCGACGCCGACCCGTACACCGCGGCCGACACCGGCACCCGCCGCGCGGCACTGTGCCTGACGCTCGGGCTCGGCATCGGTCCCGGCGTCGCCGGCGTGCTCGCGCAATGGGGCCCGTGGCCGATGGTCCTCCCCTATCTGGTCCACATCGGACTCGCGCTGGTCTCGCTCGCCGTGGTCACGCGCAGTCGGGAAACGCTTACTGTCCGGACCGATTCGGTCCGCGCCGCTTTGCCCGCCACCGCACGGCATCCGCGGTTCCGCCGGGTCATCTTGCCTGCGGCTCCGTGGATTTTCGGCTCCTGCGGCGTGGCGTACGCGATTCTGCCGCAGCTCGTCCAACATCAGACCGGGTCGTGGGCGCTGGCCTACTCCACTCTGCTGACCGTGTGCGCGATCGGCGCGGGCGTCGGGATTCAGCCCATCGCCAAGCGCGTCGACCGCGCCACCAGCGCTCGGGCCGTGCTCACCGGAATGACCGTATTGTGCGTCGGCCTCGTCTTGAGCGTCTTCGCGGCCGCGCAGGAATCGCCGTGGATCGCACTCGGCGCGGCAGTCGTGCTGGGCACCGCTTACGGCATCGTCGTGGTGTCCGGACTGCTGGAATTGCAACGCCTTGCCCGGCCGGACGAAATCGCGGAACTGACCGGCGTGTACTACGCGCTGGCCTACATCGGATTCCTGCTGCCGTCACTTTTAGCGGCCCTGAACGGAGTAGCGGGCTACCCGGTGCTGCTCGCCTGCGTAGCACTGGTCGCGATCGCGGGAACCCTTGTGGTGACCCGACACTCGCGCCGGCACCTCCCCCAGGGCTGACCCCGATTCCGGCAAACGGGACCGAATGCGCGACCGCGCGGAAATTCGGTCCCGTTTGCCGGATTTGTTTCCCACTATTGTCTCTTGTGGATCGTGAAGGAGTCGGAAAGAGTTCTGACTGCCGGGAAAACGAGCGTGCGACAAGTGCGCCCGATTTCATCGGGGCCGGTAACTCACGAACCCTTCTAGCAGGAAGTGGGAACTGCACATGGGGCGTTCCTCGCGATCCGTTCGCGCCCTAGTCATGGCTGCGACCGGCAGTCTGGTGCTGGCCGGGGTCACCCAGCCGGCGCAGGCTGCCGGGCCAGCCGCGGCGACGGCCGACACGACGCCGCAATCGGTGATCGTCGTCCTCTCCGACCAGTTGCCCAGCGCGCCGCCCACCAAGGCGGCCTCGGACACTCGCCGCGCCAAAGCCACCCAAGAACAGGACTCGGTGCTGGCCAAGCTCGCCGGCTCGGCACCGGCCAAGGTCAAGCACTTCGCCCTGGGCAACGCTTTCTCCGCCACCGTCACGCCCGCGCAGGCCGCACAGCTCGCGCACGACCCGGCTGTCGCGCAGGTGCTGCCGGACAGCAAGGTGACGCTGCCGGACGCCAAGCCGAGCGCACCGGCCGCCGCTCCGAAGGCGGGCGGACCGGCCGCGTCGCAGGCCCTGCCGAACGCGACCTGCCCGAGCGACCCGGCGAAACCGTTGCTGGAGCCCGAAGCGCTGACGTCGATCCGCGCGTACAGCACCACCGGCGGGAAGAGCGCGTCCGACCTGGCCAACGGGGCCGGGGTGAAGGTCGCGTTCCTCGCCGACAACATGGACCCGAACTACGCGGACTTCATCCGTCCCGACGGCAGCCATGTGTTCTCGGACTACCAGGACTTCTCCGGCGACGGTCCGAACACGACCGACGCCGGGGCCGAGGCCTTCGGCGACGCTTCGTCGATCGCCGCGCAGGGCGTCGTGGTCCACGACCTGTCGAAGTTCGTGAACGAGAAGCACCCGCTCCCGGCGGGCTGCAACATCGTCGTGAAGGGCGTCGCGCCGGGCGCGAGCCTGGTCGGCCTGAACGTTTTCGGCAAGACCGCCACGAACTCCGCGGTGCTGCAGGCGATCGACTACGCGGTGACCGTCGACCACGTCGACGTGATCAACGAGTCGCTCGGCCTCAACCAGTACCCGGATTCCAGCTCCCGCAACCTGTTCCAGGTCTTCAACGACCAGGCCGTGGCCGCGGGCGTCACGGTGACCGCTTCCAGCGGCGACGCGGGCACCACGTCCACGATCGGCAGCCCGGCCACCGACCCGCTGGTGATCTCCACCGGCGCGACGACCGACAACCGGCTGTACGCGCAGACCGGCTACGCGGCCTTCCCGTTCTCCAACGGGAAATGGGTGAGCGACAACATCTCCGCGCTGTCCTCGTCCGGCATCACGCAGAACGGCCGCACCATCGACCTCGTCGCGCCCGGCGAGGGCAACTGGGCCGACTGCGCGCCGGCGTACTCGGAATGCCGCAACTTCAACACCGTCCCGCAGCCGACCGACCTCGAATCGTTCGGCGGCACCAGCGAATCCGCCCCGCTGACCGCGGGTGTCGCCGCGCTGGTGATCCAGAGTTACCGCAATGCGCACCACGGTGCGTCGCCGTCGCCCGCGCAGGTGAAGCAGATCATCACCAGCACCGCGCGCGACCTCAACCTCCCCGCCGACGAGCAGGGCGCAGGCCTTCTCGACGCGCGCGCGGCGGTCGAAGCGGCGCTCACCGCTCCGGGCTCGACCGGGGCGCCGGCGGGCGTTTCGTCGAACATCTCGCTGTCGGCCGACCAGCTGACGCTGGAAGGCGCGCCGGGCAGCACGCAGCAGGCGTCGGTCAACGTCACCAACTCGGGCACCAAGCCGCTGACGGTCAGCACCGGCACGCGGACGTTCTCCCCGATGGGCACGCAGGCGCAGACCACGGCGTTCGACTCGACGAAGCTGCCGACGTTCCCGTACTTCAACGGCACGAACTGGGCGTACAAGAAGGTCACGTTCTCCGTGCCGAACGGCGCGCAGCGGTTGCTCGCGCGGATGGCGTGGCAGGGCAGCCCGAAGTCGGTCAACGGCCAGTCGGTCACCCCGGTGGTGCGGCTGACGCTGCTCGCGCCGGACGGCACCTTCGTCGCCAACAGCCGTCCGCAGGGCGGGGCCGCGACGGCGAACTACGCCAACGTGGACGTCACGCGCCCGGTCGCGGGCACGTGGACCGCGGTGCTGTACTCGGCGTCCGGACCGGCCGGTTACACCGGTGACATCCAGCTGGCGACGACCGCGCAGCGCGCCGTCCCGTACGGCCAGGTGTCGCCGCAGATCCTGGAACTCAAGCCGGGCCAGACCAAGCCGGTGCACGTCTCGCTGCAGACTCCGAGCAGCGGCGGCGACGCGGACTACTCGATCACCTTCGGCAGCTCCGACGGCCACCAGACCTCCGTGTCGGCCGTGCTGCGCGCGCTGATCCCGACGAAGAACGGCCCGGGAACCTTCAACGGCACCATCACCGGCGGCAACGCCCGCGCGGTGTCGCCGGCGCAGACCTTCTCCTACGAGTTCGACGTGCCGCGCGGCAAGCGGGACCTCGACGTCGCGGTGAAGCTGCAGGATCCGGGCACGCTGCTCGACGGCGTCCTGGTCGACCCGAACGGCGAACTCGCCGACGTGAACAGCAACGCCTACCTCGATTCGGCCACCACGCTGAAGCAGGGCACCGGCTTGCAGCTCGTCGACGCGAACCCGCTGCCGGGCCGCTGGCACCTGGTGCTCGTCGTGCAGAACCCGGTGACCGGCAAGCAGATCGACCAGCCGTTCAGCGGCACCGTGAGCTTCGACCAGGTCTCGGCCAGCGCGCCCGCGCTGCCGCAGTCCGCGTCGCTCGCCGCGGGCAAGGCCGTGACCGTGCCGGTTACGGTGCGCAACACCGGAGTCGAGCCGATCGCCATCGGCGTCGACGCGCGCACGAACACCCGCCAAACGCTGCAGCCGCAGCCGATCCAGGGTTCGACCGAGGTCAACCTGCCGGAACTGAACACGGACGCGCCGGTGTACTCGATTCCGCCGGAGACGAGCAAGTTCACCGTCGCGACGTCCTCGACCGTGCCCGCGCAGGCGGAGATCCAGGGCTCGGCGGCGGGCATCGACGTGCTCGGCGACCTGAAGTCCGCGCAGAACGGCAGCACGGTGTCGGTCGCGACGATCGGCGAGAAGACCGGGTATGTCACCAAGGGCGTCTGGTTCGCCGACGTGCAGGAGATCGGCCCGTTCGGTCCGGAAGGCGCGCCCGCCGGGCATTCGAGCTACACGGCGTCGATCCAGACGGCGGGCTTCGACGGTTCGGTGACGTCGTCGACCGGCGACCCGTACGGCCAGTCGGTGGACCCGAACGGCACCGGCGGCACGCCGCAGCTGATCAAGCCGGGCGAGACCGCAACCGTCCTGGTCACGATCACCCCGTCGGGCAACCGCGGCGACAAGGTGGCCGGGCACTTGAACATCGTGACCGTGCCTTCGCTGCCGACCGGCGTGACCGGTCTGCCGCAGGTCGGAACCGGTGAGGTGCTGGCGACTCTGCCGTACAGCTACCGCATCGGCTGATTTCGCGTTCCGTGAGGGGACCCCTGAGGGACTCTGAGTCCCTCAGGGGTCCCCTCACGTCCGTCATGTGATGAGCGCGCGGAGGAGTTCCGCGTGCGCGCGGGTCAGTGCCGCGCGGACGCGGGGAACGCAGTCGGCGAGCGGGCCGTCGTCTGTCCAGGCGAGCACGAGAGTCGAATTCGTGGCCGCGCAATGCAATGGCCGGTAAGAGGTGTCCGGCATCGGTCTCGTCGGCGGAGCGGTCACGGTCAGGATTCCCGCCCCGTAACCGAAACACAGCGCCGCCCATTCGCTGTCGGCGTAGCAGAGCCGCGGATCGGCACCGGCGTCGGCGAAGGCCGCTAGCAGTGCGCGCGTTCGGGGCTGTACTGCCTGGTCGAGAAGAACGCAGCGCTGGCCGGACAGCGCGGCAGGGGTGAGCGAGTCCGGAACGCCGAGCGGATGTCCGGCAGGAATGCCGACCACCAGCGGTTCCGTGGCTACCGAGACCCATTCGAGGGATCGTTCCCGCACGGCGTCCTGACGCAGCAGGCCGAGGTCCAGTTCGTCGCGAAGCAGCGCTTCGGCCAGTTCCGCGGCGGATTCACCGGCCCGGACCGCCAATCCGGCACCAGGATTGCGCAGGCCCACCTCACGGATCAGCCGCGGCAGCACGGGAGTCAGCACCGAACCGATCCGGATCTGCGCTGCGGGGCGTTCCAGGCCGGCGCGGGCGGCGGTCAGCATCCGGTCGAATTGCGGCACCACCGCCGTGGCGTGTTCGAGCAGGAGCTCGCCGGTTTCGGTGAACAGCCTCCCGTCCGGTTCCGCGGCCAGCAGCGCGGCGCCGACCATCCGTTCCAGCCGCCGGATCCGCAGCGCGAGTTTGGCCGGGCTAGTCCCGAGCGCGGTCGCGGCGGCGGCCACGCTGCCCGCCTCGGCGACCGCGACCAGCAGCTTCAGCTGCCGCAGCTCGACGTCCGCGCCAGTGCGGATCAGCTGGTCCGGGCGGTCAGCCACGGCAGTTCCCCCGGAATCGCGCGCGGGCCGTCGAAGCCGCCCTTTTCGTCGTGATAGGCGTCGAGGATCAATCCGGCCAGCAGGACCGCCCGCCCGGCGACCGGACTGTCCTCGCGATACAGCAGGAAGTGCCTGGTCCGCGAGGACAGACCGGGGATCGGCCGGTGCACCACCCCCGGGGCGAGCGGGCGCGAGGCTTGGACGAGCGTGACGTCGCCCTGGTAACGGACGATCTCGTCGCGCGGGCCGGAGACCGGCACGTAGTGGGCGATCACCGGGGCGAACCCGTACGGACCGCACACCCGGGCCAGGAACTCGCGGCAGCGGTCCGGCCCGGTCGAGGAGATCCACCGCTCGTGCTCCAGGTCGGCCAGGTCCACCTCGCGGCGGGCGGCGAGCGGATGCCAGTCCGGGAGCATCATCAGCAGCGGGTCCTCGGCGAGGTCGATCCGGCCGGTGTTCGGGGGAAGCGGCACCTCGCACTGTTCGGACAGCGCGGCGAGGTCGAGTTCGCCGCGGCCGAACCAGCCGAGCATCTCCGCGGTCGACTCGGCGGTCCGGATCTCCGCCCGGTCGCCGAGCCCGGTCGTCTCCAGCGCGCGGAGCAACGGGCCGGACAGCACGGTTTCCGACCAGCCGACCCGCAACGCGCTTTCGCGCTGGGCTCGCTGCTGCGCGAGAGCGGGCCCGATCCGGGCGGTGCGCGCGAGGATCCCGTCCGCGTAGTCGAGGATCAGCTGCCCGAACGGCGTGGGCCGCACCCCCGCGCGGGCGCGTTCGAACAGCGCCCGGCCGAGCAGTTCCTCGATCCTGCGCAGTTCGCGGCTGAGGGCGGGCTGCGGCAGCACCAGTTCGGTGGCCGCGCGGTTGAGGCTGCCCGCTTTGGCGATCGCCTGGAGGTGGCGCAAATGCTTGAGTTCCAACTCCACGAAAGTCCACGATATGACTCCCGCCGCGGCGAGTGCACCGGCGAAAGTGTGGCAATCGCCCGACCAAAGTAGGAAATCCTCTTTCCGAACTGCCGCCGTCGCCGTCCCGCGACGGCATAACCGGCAGGCATTACCCGCGCCGCCCGGATCCCGGCACAGTGAGCGCACCAGTCCCGCCCCGCCGGGAGAAAACGCGGAATCGAGACGAGAAAAGGTGGAGGTTTCCCATGTTCGACGCGACTCCGCTGTCTTCCGGCTGCGCCCGCCTGTATCCGGACGTCCGGCACGCCTGTGTCGGGGTGAGCCCGTTCAACGGCTATTTCACCGCGGAACGGCTGACCCGGCTCGCCGCGTGGACCGCGGAGCACTTCGCCGAGTTCTGCTTTTTCGTCCCGGACGAGGTCACCGCCTACACGCTCGAAGCGCTCGGATACCCGCCGGCCAGGGCGAAACAGAAGGCGCACCGGCAGTCCTGCCACGTGCACAACAAGATCGCCGCCGCGCTGCGCGCGCTGGACGTGCCCGACCCGGAGAGCCGAATCCTCGGCATGGCCCGGCTGCGCGAACTCCCCGCCTATCGGCGGCTGCTGGCCTCGGCGGAAAACCGCTTCGAAACCGACGACGCATTCCGCTCCGCCTGCTACGGCGCTTCCACCTGGGTGCTGCAGGGCCGGACCGGAAACGTGCCGGACGAGCGGGCGCTGCGGCTCGCGGTGCGCTACTTCCTCGCCGAACTCCCGTTGTTCGCCGGTTCCGGGCTGATCACCGGAAATCCGCGGTCGATGTTCGTCTACCACCAGCGGGTGCCGTTTCTCGAGAAGTTCTTCGACCGGGAATTCGCGTTCCGGCCCGAGCCGGGCCAGGGTTTCCTGGTCGTCGCCGAAGCCGCGCTGGAAGCGACGGGCCGATGAGCGAGCGCCACGACGACTATTCGCTGACCCGCGTCCCGGACGCCGCCCGCCGGTCCTGGCCGTCGGTCGCGGTGCAGCGGTTCGGGCAGGTGTCTTCGTTCCAGCAGTTCATCGTCGGCGCGCTGCTGGGCTACGGCATGACGTTCTGGAACGCGGTGCTGGCCATCACGATCGGTTCGGCGCTGCTGGAGGTCATCACCGTGCTGCTCGGCATCGCCGGGGTGCGCGAGGGACTGTCCACCTCGGTGCTGGCGCGCTGGGCCGGGTTCGGCCGGAAGGGCTCCGCGCTGGTCGGCCTGCTGGTCGCGATCAGCCTCGCGGGCTGGTTCGGCGTGCAGAACGGGGTGTTCGCGCACGGGATGCGCGCGCTCGGCGGCGCGCTGCCGGAATGGGGCTGGGCGCTGGTCGGCGGAGCAGCGATCACCGTGATCACCGTCTACGGCTTCCGCCTGATGGCCTGGACCGCCTACCTCACCGTGCCCGCGTTCCTTGTGCTGGCCGGGTATTCGGTGCTGGACGCGCTGCACACGCACTCGCTCGCGGACCTGGTCGCCGCTCCCCCGCCGGGACCGCCGCTGTCGCTCGGCGCGGCGACCACGCTGGTGTCCGGGGCGTTCATCCTCGGCGCGCTGATGACGCCGGACATGACGCGGTTCAACCGCACCCGCGGCGACGTGGTCAAGCAGACCGTGCTCAGCGTGACGCTCGGCGAGTACCTGATCGGGCTGATCGGCGTGCTGCTCGCGCACGCCGCCGCGACCTCGGACGTCGTCGGCATCGTGACCACCTCCTCGGGGCTGCTCGGCACCCTGGTGCTGGCCACCGCGATCCTCAAGATCAACGACTGGAACCTGTACTCCTCCTCGCTCGGCGTGGTCAACGTCGTGGACGTGCTGTTCGACCGGAAAGTCAGCCGCGTGCACGTGGTCCTGGTGCTCGGAGTGTTCGGCACGGCCGCGTCGGCGCTGGGGATCGCCGACGACTTCGCCGGGTTCCTGACCGCGGTCGGCGTGCTCGCCCCGCCGGTCGCCGGGGTGCTCATCGCGGAGTACTTCGTGCTTCGCCGATGCCGTCCCGTTTTCGCCGCTCTGCGCCGCGGACAGGCGGTCGCCGGTCGGGACTGGGAACCGGCCGCGCTCGTCAGCTGGACGCTCGGGACCGCTTTCGCGCTCGTCTTCGACTTCGGGATTCCCACGATCAACTCGGTGGTCGTGGCGTTCGTCTGTCACCTCGCGGCGGGCCTGCTGGCCCGCCGCCGGACCCCGGGAGGAACCGGCATGCTTCCGCTGATCGGCCGCGAAGAGCTGAAAACCGCGATGGACGAGGGCACGGTGATCGTCGTCGACACCATGCCGCCCGATTACTACGCCCGCGAACACCTTCCCGGCGCCCGCAACATCCCCGGCTTCCCCTACGAGCAGGCCGCGCGGTTCACCGACGAGCACGCGCCGCGGGTGGTCCCGGACAAGACCGCGGCGATCGTCGTCTACTGCGCCAACACCCCTTGCCGCAACAGCGAATTCGTCGGCGCCCGGCTGCTCGAACTCGGGTACGCCGACGTCCGCAAGTACCGCGAAGGAATCGAAGACTGGGTCGAAGCCGGCCATCCCACCGAAACCGGCCCCGCCCCCGAAGCCCCGGCGCGCCCGGCGCCGGTGCCGGTCAACCACCCCGAATAGAGGAGAAGAACATGGGAACCAGAATCCGGATGTTCGCGGCCGTCACGGCGATCGCGGCGGGAGTCCTCGGCGGCGTCGCGACGCCGGCGGGCGCCGCGCCGGCGTCCTACGTTTCGCTGGCCCCGCAGGACGAGACCGTCATCGACGTCACCTCGGCCAACTACGACCAGGTGATGGAGATGTCCAAGACCAAGCCGGTGGTGCTGGACTTCTACGCCAGCTGGTGCGGACCCTGTCAGAAGATGGCTCCCTACCTCGAGAAATACCACGCCGCCGACAACGGCAAGTGGATCTGGGCGAAGGTGGACCTGAGCGAGCAGGGCCAGAACAAGGACATCGCCGACAAATACGGCATCGAGTACATCCCGACGCTGATCGACGTCGCCAGCGGTCAGGAGAAGGGCAGCCGGGTGGTCGGATTCGACGAGGGCAGCGGCCCGGACGACCTGCGCACCTGGCTGAACGGTCTCTGACATCGCCGGCCGCCGCCGGGACTCCCCGAGGTCCCGGCGGCGGCCCCTCGAAGGGATAACCATGAAACGCACCCCGAAAGCCGTCGTGCTGGCGGCGCTTCTCTGTGTCGCGGCCGGCACGGCGGCGCCCGCCGCGGTCGCGGAAGACACCGCCGTGTACATCGTGCGGCTCAAGCCGATGGACAAAGACAAGGACAAGGTCACCGCCGCCGCGAACGCGCTGATCGCCAAGTACGGCGGCACGCTGCGCCGGGTCTACTACTCGGTCTCGCAGGCGTTTTCCCTTTCGCTGACCCGGGAACAGCACGACAAGTACCTGACCGACGCCGCGGTCACCACGGTCGGGGCCAACCAGGTCTACACCGCGGCCGGGACCCAAGACGACCCGCCTTCGTGGGGACAGGACCGGATCGACCAGGCGGACCTCCCGCTCGACGGCAGCTACAGCTATCCGAATACCGCGGCCAATGTGCACGTTTATGTGCTCGACACCGGGGTGCGCACCAGCCACCACGACTTCGACGGCCGCGCGCACGCCGCGTACGACGCGGTCGATCCCGACAACGACCAGAGCGGCTCGGACTGCAACGGCCACGGCACCCAGGTCGCCGCCGCCATCGCGGGCCGCAACTACGGCGTCGCGAAAGAGGCTTCGGTCGAGTCGGTGCGCACTCTAGGCTGCGACGGCACGGGTACGTCCGAGGAGATTCTGTCCGCTTTGGACTGGGTGAACCTCAACGCCCAGCGCCCGGCCCTGCTGAACCTCAGCTTCGCCGGTCCCAGCGGCACGGTCCTCGACATCCAGCTCTACAAGATGACCCAGAACGGCCTCGCCTACACCGTCGCCGCAGGCAATGGCTCGGGCGGCACCGGGGTGAACGCCTGTGACATCACGCCCGCCCGGCAGACCACCGGGATCACCGTGGGTGCCACCGATCAGGCCGACCATCGGGTGCCGTCGTCGAATTTCGGCAGTTGCGTGGATCTTTACGCGCCAGGCAAGGACATTCCGACGGCGGACAGCACCGACGACTGCGCGTCCAGCGTGGTTTCCGGGACGTCGATCGCGTCGGCGGAAGCCGCCGGGGTGGCCGCGATGTTCCTGTCCGCGCATCCGGACGCCACGCCGGATCAGGTGGTCAAGGGCATGACCGATGCGGCGACGAAGGACAAGGTCGTCGATCCTGGCGAGGGATCGCACAACCTGCTGCTGCACACCGCATAACCGGTCGCGGCCGGGCCGGACGTTTTCGGCCCGGCCGCACCGCACTCCGCACCAGCACGACCAACGCGGTCGCCAAACCACCACGCGACGAACCACACAACCCGCGCGGCCGGGCCGCCACGACCCCAAGGACCCCGCCATGGACGTCACGGCACCGCCCGGCCGCACCGCCCTCCCCTTCCCCTCCCTGCTGGCCCTGGCCGCGTCAGTGTTCCTCGGCTGCCTGACCGAGATCGTCCCGGCCGGAATCCTGCTCCCCGCCGCGGCCGACCTCGGGGTGTCGCCAGCCGCCGCGGGACAGCTGGTGACGGTGTACGCGATCACCACCGCGCTCACCGCGCTGCCGCTGACCGCGGCGTCGGCCCGGATGCCCCGCCGGAAACTTCTTCTCCTGCTGGTCGCCGGATTCGTGGCGACCAACCTGGCGATCGCGCTGTCCCCGTGGTTCGCGCTGGTGCTCGCGGCGCGGGTGGCCTCCGGGGCGCTCACCGGGATTCTGTGGTCCCTCGTGGCGAATTACGCCATGCGCCTCGTGCCCGCGGAGCGGTCCGGCCGCGCGCTCGCCGTCGCGATGGCGGGCACCCCGGTCGGTTTCGCGCTCGGCGTCCCGGCAGGCGCCGCCCTCGGCGAACTCGTCGGCTGGCGCTGGGTGTTCGCCGGAATGGCCCTCGTCGCGGCGCCGCTGCTGTGGTGGATCGTGGCGGTGGTTCCGCCGCTGCCCGGCGAAGAACCGGGTGTCCGGACGAGCTTCCGTGCGGTGCTGCGCACGCCGGGCCTGCGCCCGCTGCTGCTTCTGGTGATCGCGTTTTCCTTGGCGCACAACATGTTCTATACCTATCTCGGACCGTTCTACGCCGGTCGCGGGCATCTCGCGCTGTTGAGCGCCGGGCTGCTGCTGTTCGGCGCCGCCACGGTGGCCGGGCTGTGGCTGGTCGGGCTCGCCCTCGACCGCTATCCCCGCGCCGTGCTCACGTGCTGCGCCGCCGTTACCGCGGTCTGTTTAGGGATACTGGTCCTCGGCGGCCGCGACCCGGTGCTGCTGCTGGCCGCGTGTGCGTTGTGGGGCTTGGCTTTCGGCGGCGCGCCGACGTCGTTCCAAGCGGTCACCGCGGTCCTGGCCGGACGCCGTGCCGACATCGCGCAGTCGCTGACCATCGCCAGCTGGAACGGCGCCGTCGCCGGCGGTGCGCTGATCGGCGGCGTCCTGCTCGGCACCGCGCCCGGCGCACTGCCTTGGACAGCCATCGCGCTGATGATCGTGCCGATTTGCCTTTCCCGTTTTGTTCTCCAGGAACGGTGAAACGCCGGTCAGCTTTCAGCGCCCTTCCCGGATTCGGCGGGCACCGGGCTGGTCGCGGCGGCCTGGCAGGCACCGAAGCCCTCGGCGCGCAGCAGGATATGTCCATTGTGGACCCGGATCGCGGTTTCGGTCGCGTCGCTGACCGCCGAAACCCCTGCGGCGGAGGCCACCGCGCCGGTCTCGTCCACGATCACGCGCACGTTCGGCCACGCCGATTCCGGACACGAGCGCTTCAACAATCCGCGCAGATCCGCTAGCACTAAATTGGTCAACGGCACCAGCTCCCCCGGCTGACCCGTCACCACCACGAGCGTGACCTCCCCGGCCGCGCGCAGGGCTTCCTCCACTGCGGACAGCCGGTGCAGCCCGATCACCGCGACCACTCCGTCGCCGTCGATGCGAACCGACCGCTCTCGCAGGGCGTCGAAAACCTCTGGCGGAGACCAGATTTCCCCGTCCGCCCGCGCTTGCGGCACGATCGGCGGCTCCGGCCAGGCATCGCTCAGTTCCAGCGCGGGCAACGCTTCACAGGCGCGCACGACGTTGAACGGCTCGCCGAACCCGGGTGCCGCGGCCGCGAGCTGACTCGCACCATGCAGCATCGTCAGCGCCGCTTCCGCCACCCGCACCAGCCGTCCGGACGACAGCGAAAGCCGTTCCAGCGCCAAGCCGAGCACAATCGCGTCGAACCGCAGCAACTGCGCGTACGGCCGGTGGGTGAGTTCGTCGGCAAGGATTTCCGGCAGCAGGTCGACGCCGAGACGCGCGTCCGGATCGGTGGCCAGCGGCAGCCGGGCGACCCACGCGCGGGCGAACGCACCGAGCGCTTCGGCGGGCGTGAGGCCTGGGTCCGGATCGGGCGCCTCGGCGGCGAACCGCTCCGCCTCGGCCGCGAGCACGGCGAAGTAGAGCGCGCGTTTGCCGGGGAAGTTGGAGTAGACCGCGCCGCGGGTCAGCTCGGCGCGCTCGGCGATCACGTCGATCTTGGCGTCGCGGAACCCGCGCTCGGTGAACTCGTCGCGAGCGGCGGCCAGCACCTTCGCCCGGTTGCGCTCCTGCGTCTGCGCCCTGGTCAGCCGCGCCATCGTGAGTCCTCCCGGTCCGCTTCCTTGCCAAGATACCGTCACCATTCATATGATGAGATCATCTGAATTGCCCATCTGGAGGTTGCTGGTGTCTGCCTTGGCCCCCGTTCCCGAACTCGACCTGACCGATCCGGCCGTCACGAGCGACCCGTTCACGACCTACGGCGCCGCCCGCGAGCAGGGCCCGCTCGCCAAACTGACCGGCCCCGGCATGCCGCCGATGTGGGTCCTGACGCGGCACGCCGAAGCCCGCGCGATGCTGACTGACCAGCGGTTCGCCCTGAGCGAGGCCAGCTACCAGCGGCCGGATGTGCCCGAGCACTGCCGTCCTTACCTGCGGACCATGCAGGAAATGGAAGGAGCCGAGCACGCCCGGCTGCGCCGTCTGGCCACGCCGGCGTTCGCCGCCCGTCGCGCGCTCGATTTCCGGCCGGAGATCGAGAAAATCGTCGCCCGGTACCTGGACGCACTGCCCGCGGAAGGCCCCGTCGACCTGTTGGCGGAGTTCGCCCAGCCGCTGCCGATGGAGGTCATCTGCGCGCTCGTCGGCGTGCCGGAACCCGAACGGCCGCGCTGGCACGAATACGGCGCGGCGGTCGTCCAGGTGTCCGGCGACGAGTTCGCCACCGCCGTGCCCGGGATCATCGACAGCTCGCGGACGCTGGTCGCGCATCCGGACAGCGCGATGCTGGCGCATCTGACGAATGCGGGCCTGACGGAAACGGAAGCCGTCGCGCTCGTCTGGCAGCTCGTTCTGGCCGGGCAGACGCCGGCGAATTTCATCGCCAATTCCGTGGAAACCCTGCTGGCGCACCCGGATCAGCTCGAACTGCTGCGCACGGAACCGGAACTGTGGCCGGGCGCGGTCGAGGAATTGATGCGCTGGTGCGGTTCGCAGCTGCTGACGATTCCCCGGCGGGCCACCGAGGATCTGGAATTGCACGGCGTGCGGATCCGCGAGGGCGAGCCGGTGACCGCGTCGATCGCGGCGGCGAACCGGGACCCGCGCGTCTTCGCCGATCCGGACCGCTTCGACGTCCGCCGCTCGGCCGGCGCGCATCTCGGTTTCGCGCACGGGCCGCATTTCTGCCTCGGCGCGTCGTTCGCGCGGGTGCAGGCGGAGGTGGCGCTGACCGCGTTGCTGGACCGGTTCGCCGGATTGCGTGTCCTCGAGGCGAAGCGGGTACCCGACCCCGGAACGTGGCGGCTGGCCGGATTGACGGTCGATTGGTAACGCCCTCGATCGGGTGAGGTCCCGGCGACGGCGCGCAGGTCCGGCTACCGTTTCGCCAGGTCAGCACGACACCCCGGGAGGCAATCCATGTCCACGCCCATTCCGCCCGTCCTCGGCTTCGCGGTGCTCGACCCGCGGCGCGCGTGGCCGCTCGTGCTCACGCGCGGGATCCTGGGCATCCTGTTCGGCGTGCTGGCGCTGGCGTGGCCGGGGATCACCGTGCTGGCGCTGGCTTTCCTCTTCGGGATCTACGTGCTGATCGACGCGGTCGGCGCGATCATGCAGGCGTTCCGGCCGGGCGACGGCGGGCACCGGATCGCGTACGCGCTGCTCGGCGTGCTGGGCCTGGTCGCCGGGATCATGACGCTCGTGTGGCCCGGGGTGACCGTGCTGGTGCTGGCGACGCTCGTCGGGGCGTGGGCGGTGGTCACCGGGATCATGGAAATCGCCGCGGCGATCCGGCTGCGCAAGCAGATCACCGGCGAGGCGTTTCTCATCGTGGCGGGCGCGCTTTCGGTGATCGCCGGGGTGCTCGTGCTGTTCCACCCGATCGCCGGAGCCTTCGGCGTCGCGCTGCTGATCGGGATTTACGCGGTCATTTACGGGGTAACCCTCGTGGTCCTGTCGTTCCGGCTGCGCAAGCTGGCGAAATCCGCCGACCCGGCGGAACAGCCTCAGTAGCGCGACAATCGACAGCGACCGCTTTTGCGAGGGAAGGACCGCCCGATGGTTCAGCAGTACCCCGGCAGTTACGGGGAGGACACCCGGCCAGGCATCGACGCGGCGAGGCTGTGGGCGGGCGGTGTGGCCACCGCGGTAGTCGCGGCGCTCGTGGCGGTGGTGGGCCTGCTGATCGCGCGAGGGATCTTCGACGTGCCCGTCCTCGCCCCGAAAGGCGACGGCCTTTGGGGCAAGGCGAGCACGCCGACGTATGCGATCTCCGCCGCCGCTGTCGCGCTGCTGGCGACGGGGCTGATGCACCTGCTGAGCGTGGCGACGCCCGCGCCGGGGCAGTTCTTCGGGTGGATCATGGTGCTGGTCACGGCCATCGCGGTGGTCCTGCCACTCACGCTCACGGTGGGCATGGAGGCGAAAATCGCCACCGCGGCGATCAACCTGGTGATCGGGCTGGTGATCGCCTCGCTGGTGAGCAGCATGGCGGCCAGTGCGCGGACGTTGCACCGGCGGAAGCGCAGCAGCCGGGCGGAGCAGCAGCCGCCGCCTCCCCCGCCGACGCGGCAGTGGCCGGAGGGGCCGACTACGTATTACGACCGCTGACCTAACGCCTCCGAGCCGTTTCAGCTATCGCGTCCAGCACCCGGACGGCCACATCCGGATCCGACAACTCCGGCAACGGCTGATCCACCGGCGCGAGCGTCGTCAACGCGTGCGCGCACGCCCGGTGCACGTCCAGCTGGTCCATCGGGTCAGACCCGGCCAGCCCCCGCCGCAGGGCCGCGAACAGGCCCGGCAGCGGCAACAGCCTCGCGCTCCGATCCGGCGGCACCAGCGCGGAACCCCCGAACTCCCCCACCGCATCGACCACCACTGTCGCGTTCCGGGCGACTTCCGGCAGCGGGAATCCGGCCGCGTCGTCGCGTCGCCAGGCCACCACCTCGCCCATCCCGGACGCCACCAGCAGCGGTACCAGCAACGGCATCGTGTCCGACCCGGCTACCACCACTTTCGCGTCGAACGGCGCGACATGCAGCCGTCGCGTCCGGATCAGCACCGCCGCGGTCAGCACGATCCCGGCGGTTTCTTCCTCGGTGATCACCGGAACGCTAGCGGCGAGTTCTCGTTGCGCCGCACGGGCTTTCGCCGGTTCAGCCCCGGTCAGGTACACCGCCGCGACCTCGCCCGGCAGCGACCGCAGGGCGGCCGCCAGCTCCGCCGCGTCGCGCGACCGCACCGTGAACGCCGACGCCGGCACGCCGGTGTGCTCGCGGATCGCCCGCGCGTCCTCCCGCAGCCGCGACACTCCGGCCGACTCGCCGTCGCCGACTATCGCCAGCTCGGAGTGCGCCCAGCTCATCGGCCTGACTCGCCGAGGTCGACGTCGTTCTGCCGCGCGATTTCCCGCAGTTCGGCCAATCGCTCGCGGTGGCCTTCCGCCTCGTCCTCGCCGGCATGCTCCAGCGCCTGCAGCGCCGCCGCGATGCCCCGCTTCAGTTCCCGCACGAATTCGCTCGTCACATCGCCTCCGGTCGGATTTCGCAGTCTCAGCTCTCCGGGGAACGCGGCCCGCCCGCGTGCGCGGCGCGCAGGTCGTCGAGCAGTTCGACCTGGCCAGACAGCACGCCGGTCAGGATCTCGCGCGCGACCGCCAGCAGCTCCGCGACCTGCGGGCTGATCAGCGAGTAGTAGACGCTCGACCCTTCCTTGCGCGTCGTGACCAGCCCCATCCGCCGCAGCACCGCGAGCTGCTGCGACAGGTTCGCCGGCTCGATCCCGACCTCCGGCAGCATCTCCGCGACGGCGTGCTCGCGCTGCGCCAGCAGCTCCAGCACCCGGATCCGCGCCGGATGGCCGAGCGTCTTGAAGAACTCGGCTTTCAGCTGGTACAGCGGTCTGCTCACGATGCCGCCTCCGGGTCTCGCCCTCCGCGCCTGACTGGTTCAGCAATTGCAAATATTAGCAATTGCTGAACCAGCTAGGCGACAGGCCTCCTCAACGCTCCGCAGGCCCGAACTCGCCCGCGTGATCGGCCACCCACTGAGCGAACGTCCGCGCCGGAACCCCGGTGACCTCCTCCACCGTCGTCGTCGGCCGGTCAGGTTCGCGGTCGGCCAAGCGGGCGAAGGCGTCGAGCATGGCGTCCGCGTACTCCGCCGGGATCCGCTCGAGGAGGAGTTCGCGCGCGACCTCCCGGGACACCTCCTCCCAGCGGGTCTCCCGGCCGATCACCTCCCCGATCACCCGGACCTGCTCGACCTGCGTCAGCGCGGCCGCGCCGGTGAGGTCGTACTTCGCGCCGACGTGCCCGTCAGAAGTCAGCGCGGCCACCGCGACCGCCGCCATGTCGGCCTCGTGGATGAGCGTCGAAGACACCGAGCCGTATGCCCCGCGCACGACGCCGTCCTCGCGAATCTGCGCCGCCCAGCCGAGCGTGTTGGTCGCGAAGCCGTGGGGTTGAAGAAAAGTCCACTCGAGACTCGTGCGCTCGATCGCCTTCTCCACCGCGCGATGGACCCGGCTGATCGCGTCGTCCGAGTCAGTGCGCGCGGCGGCCGACGACAACAGCACCAACCGACGAGCACTTTCGGCGATCGTGTCCGCGATTTCCTGAGCCGGCTTGCCGGAAATCAAGGGCCACATCAAGAATACCGAGTCCACGCCCCGCAACGCGGTGCGCAGACTGTCCACATCAGACAGATCACCGGACACGACCTCAACGCCGCCGGGCAGCTCGGCCTGTTCGGGCCGCCGAGCCAACGCCCGTACCGGAACGCCGCGTTCGGTCAACTGGACAACCACCTGACGGCCGACGTTGCCGGTCGCGCCGATCACCAGAATCTTGGTCACGGGAGTACCTCCTTGTGTCGCAGTGAGGCTCACCGTAGGTTTTGGGCTAACCTTTCGTAAGTACGAACCGCGAGGTAAGCTCCCGACATGGGAGTAGGCACCGAGGCAGGACGCCGCGCCGCCGCGGACCCGGGTGACGCATTCGACAGCGACTGCCCCGGCCGCGGGGTGCTCAACCACGTGTGCAGCCGCTGGGGCACGCTGATCCTGCTCTCGCTGCGCGAACGACCGGCGCGCTTCTACGAACTGCGCGACACGATCGGCGGAATCAGCGAGAAGATGCTCTCGCAGAACCTGCGCACCCTGACCCGTGATGGCTTGATCCACCGCGAGGTGGAGCCCGCGACGCCGCCCAAGGTGACGTACTCGCTCACCGAGCTTGGGCAGGAGCTGGCGACGCCGTTGCAGGGGCTGTTGGATTGGGTCGGTGCGCGGACGATGGATGTGGTGAAGGCGCAGAGGCGGCATGATCGGCAGCACAAGCCGGCGTCTTGAGCGAGGAAAACCAGCAGACGGGTTAACGACCGGCTCGGAACAGCAGCCTCTGTCGTAACAGTCCCGGTGTTCCATCCGATTTATCTGATATGACTGGGCCGGATGGCGGGAAAAGGCAACGATCGCAGTCGGGAACCAAGGCCGCCGCAAGCATTGTTGCGCGCCTTGAGGAAGAGGTCGCAGTTCACGTCGCGCGTTATGGCACCAAGCGTCGCCGCAAGCCGGGGCCCTTCCCCGCAGAGGCTCGCCAACACGAACGCGATCTCGAAGTGGCCCTCCGGGCCGTCATCCGGGCTTTCGAACGGAATCCGGCCCGTTCCGTTCGGCAAAACGGTGTCCGCGCCCGCACCTGGGCAGCAATCCACCGACTGCATGGCACAAAGCCGAGACTATTCGCTCCGAGCAGGAACAGGGCGAAGAAACGGATCAGCGGACCGCTGTACCCGGTGCGCCAGGTACAGATCGTCAGCGGCGGACACCCGGGCTCGGGGAAGCGCACCTGACTCTCCGAGCGGCCTGGCTGCTCATGACGACCTCGACGGGGTCCGATCACGAGCAGCCAAAGCCTCCCGAACTGAAGAACCTCAGCCCTTCAAAAGCTGCCGAGCCATCACCAACCGCTGGATCTGGTTCGTGCCTTCGTAAATCTGTGTGATCTTCGCGTCCCGCATCATCCGCTCCAGCGGGAAGTCCCGGGTGTACCCGTAACCGCCGAGCAGCTGGACCGCGTCCGTCGTCACGCTCATCGCCACATCCGAGGCGTGGCACTTGGCCGCCGCGCCGAAGAACGACAGGTCCGCGTCACCTCGCTCGGACTTCGCCGCCGCGGTGTACACCATCTGGCGCGCCGTCTCTACTGCCATCGCCATGTCCGCCAGCATGAACTGGATTCCCTGGAAGTCCGCGATGTGCTTGCCGAACTGCTTGCGCTCCTTGACGTAACCCAGCGCGTGGTCCAGCGCGCCCTGGGCGATGCCGACGGCCTGCGCGGCGATCGTCACGCGGGTGTGGTCGAGCGTCCGCAGGGCGATCTTCAGACCCTCTCCCGGCTCGCCGACCATCCGGTCGCCGGGGATGCGCACCTGGTCGAACAGCAGCTCACGCGTCGGCGAGCCCTTCACGCCCAGTTTCTTTTCCTTGGCACCGAAGGAAAAACCGGCGTCGGACTTTTCCACCACGAAGGCGCTCACGTTGGCGCCGCGGCGGCCGTCCGGGTCGGTGACCGCCAGGACCGTGTAGTACTCCGACACACCGGCGTTGGTGATCCACGACTTCTGTCCATTGAGGATCCAGTCGTCGCCGGAAGGGGTGGCGCGGCACCGCATCGATGCGGTGTCCGAGCCCGCGTCGCGTTCGGACAGTCCATACGAGAATCC
Organism: Amycolatopsis albidoflavus; assembly: GCF_039525725.1. Lineage (NCBI taxonomy): Bacteria > Bacillati > Actinomycetota > Actinomycetes > Pseudonocardiales > Pseudonocardiaceae > Amycolatopsis > Amycolatopsis albidoflavus. Next base: position 5,731 of record NZ_BAAAHV010000016.1, on the reverse strand, counting down.
GGCCTCGCCCGAAGCCAGCGGCGGCAGGTATTTCGCCTTGACGTCCTCGTTCGCGGCCAGGATCAACGGCAGGCTGCCGAGTTTGTTCACCGCGGGAATGAGCGAGGACGACGCGCACACTCGCGCTACTTCCTCGATCACAATGCAGGTGGCCAACGCGTCGGCACCGGCGCCGCCGTACTGCTCCGGCACGTGCGGGGCGTGGAAGTCCGACGCGACCAGTGCGTCGTAGGACGCCTTGGGGAATTCTTCGCGCTCGTCGGCCTCGGCGGCGTGCGGAGCGATCTGCTCTTCGGCGACCGCGCGGACGGCCTCGCGGATCGCTTCGTGGTCTTCGTTGATCTTGAACAGGTCGAAACTCATCGGGATCTCCTCGCCGGAACTCAGTAGGTGTAGAAGCCGCGGCCGGTTTTGCGGCCCAGCAGGCCGGCGTCGACCATCCGGGCCAGCAGCGGCGGCGGCGCGTACAGCGGCTCCTTGAACTCCTCGTACAGCGATTCCGCGACCGCCTTCGTGGTGTCGAGCCCGATCAGGTCCGCCAGCGCGAGCGGGCCCTGCGGGTGCGCGGCGCCGCGCACGAGGCCCTCGTCGATCGCTTCCTTTGTCGCGAAGCCCGATTCCAGCATGCGCACGGCGGCGAGGATGAACGGGATCAGCAGCGCGTTCACCACGAACCCGGCGCGGTCCTGGCACAGGATCGCGTGCTTGCCCAGCGTCTCCTCGGCGAATTTCCGCGCGCGGGCGGTGGTCTCGTCGCCGGTGAGCAGGCTCGGGACCAGTTCGACCAGCGGCAGCACCGGGACCGGGTTGAAGAAGTGGATGCCGAGCACCTGCGCCGGGCGCGCGGTCGCGGTGCCGAGCTTCATGATCGGGATCGAGGACGTGTTGGAGGCCAGCACCGCGTCCGGCGCGGCGACGATCTTGTCCAGCTTCCCGAACAGCTCCGCCTTGACCGCCTCGTTCTCCACGATGGCCTCGACGACGAGCGTGCGGTCGGCCAGGTCGTCGAGGTCCTCGGTGATCCGGATCCGCTCCAGCACGTCGGCCGCGGACGCGATCTTCCCCTTGCGCTCGGCCCGGCCCAGCGAGGCCTCGAGCCGCGCCCGGCCCGCGTCGGCGGCCGCCCGGGTCGACTCGACCGCCACGACGTCCAGCCCGGCCCGGGCGCACACCTCGGCGATCCCCGCCCCCATCTGGCCGCAGCCGACCACGCCGACGAGCTCCACGTGCCTCACCCATCCCTCCGGTACTTGGTTTCATGATGACGGTACTCAGTACCGACCGGTAGGCCAGAGCGGGGTGGTCCACCTCACCCTGCTCGCTCGGGCCAGGAGGCGATTAGGCTGGCCGCAGCGTGCGTGCGAAAGGTGGCCCGATGCCCGACAAACCGGCCAAGCAACGGCTGACCGAGGCCGCGTTCGCGCTGTTCGAGGAGCGCGGCTACGACCAGACGACGGTCGACGACATCACCGACCGCGCGGGCGTCGGGCGCAGCACGTTCTTCCGGGCGTTCCGGTCCAAAGAGGACGTCATCTTCCCCGACCACGAGGTGCTGCTGAGCGCGATCGAGGCCCGGCTGGCCGGTTCCGACCCGCGCACCGCGACCGTCGCGGTCACCGAGGCCTCGCGGCTGGTATTGCGGCATTACGTCGCGGAAGGCGACCTGGCGCTGGCGCGGTACCGGCTCACCCGCAGCGTTCCCGCGCTGCGCGCCCGGGAAATCGCCGGCACGCGGCAGTATCAACGGCTGTTCCAGGAATTCGTCCACCGCTGGATGGGCGGCGGCGAAGAAACCGCACTGCGCGCCGAACTCATGGCGGCGGCCGTGGTGACGGCGCACAACCACGTCCTCCGCCGCTGGCTGCGTGGGCAGACGGCGGACCCGGAGGCGGCCTTCGACGCCGCGATGGCGGACACGGTCGCGCTGTTCGGCAACACCGGCGAGACCGAGACGACGGTCGTCGCTTTCCGTACCGGCAAAGACCTTTCCGCGGTCCTGCCGGGGTTGCGCAAGCTGCTCGGCGACGAGGGCACGCTCAGCTGAGCGGCTACCAGGCCTCGTCGAACCGCACGCCGCCCTCGTACCAGTCCTCGTCGCTCACCGGGCGTTCCGGCTCCGTCGGCTGCTCGGGGTCGGCGGTGCGGTTGCGGAGGTAGTCGCCCTCTCCCGGAGCCGCGGAAGCGCCGCCCGTTGCTTGCCGAGGTCCGGGAGCTGTTGCCAGCGGCGCGGAAGGATTCCCTGATGCAGCAACGGGTTTCGACTGGACCGGCACAGCAGCCGGTTTCGGTTGGACCGGCACGGCGGGCGGTTTCGCTTCAACGGGCCGAGCAGGCCGCCGAGGAGCAGCGGCCGGAGCAGCGGGAGCGACGTCCGGCGTGAACCCGGCCCGCCACATCAGCCGGTCCATCACGTACCCGCGGGTGCCGAGCGGAGCCAGCAACGACGCCGTCTGGTGCGCCGATTGCCGCTGCGCTTCGGCGTACGTGTGCAGCACCAGCGCGGCCAACTCCTCCGGCGGCAAATTCCGCACTGCGCCGGAGAGTTTCAGTCCAGTGAGGACACCGTCGGTGTTGACCGTGGCCGTGACCGCGTTGTCGGCCGAGGACGCCTCGACCGACAACGCGGACAGTGCCTGGAGCAGTTCTTCCGGATCGGCCACGTCAGTCCATTGTGGACGGCGACAGCGGCTGCGACACCGAACCGTCCGGCGCGATGTCGACGTTCCGGTCCCGGACCTTCTTCTCGGTGTCCTTCGGGGTGTTGGAGGTCTCGAAGTTGGACGGGTCGAACGAATCGCCGGGGCTCACGTCGGCGGGCTTCGGGATGTCGGGCAGGCCGTCGGCCTTCTCGCGGATCTTGTCCGCGAGCCGTCCGGTCGACTGGTCCATTCCCGAGCGGATCTTCTCGACGTTGTCGAGGAAACTCTCGAAGATCTCCTTCGAGGACTCCCCTTCGACCCGCGCCGAGGCCTCCGCCACGACCTCGGACAGCCCCGCGCCCGCACCGGCCACCGCGGCCTGCGTGCCCGCGGCGGCGAGGCTCAGCCCGGCGCCCGCGGCCGCCGGGGTCGCGACCGCGGCGAGCATCCCGACCAAAGCCGCGGTGAAGGCCGTCGTCATGACCTTGGACAGCGAGATCTCACCCTCCTTGGCCTTGTCCTTCTGGTATTTCTCCGCGGCGTCCTTGAACGACTTGCCGAGCGTGTTGAGGTCGTCCCGCGCGCCCCACACGCTGTCCCGGCCCGCGACGACGCCGCTCTCCAGCACCGAGATCTCAGTGGCCATCTGGTCGTAGGTCTCCGACAGCCGGTCGAGATACGTCTTCACGTCCTCGGCCGCCTCGCCGCGCCACGAGCCCATCAGTTCCTTCGCCCGGCGCAGCTCCGTCATCGAGCCGCGGCCGAGGTTCTGCCAGATGTGCTCGTAAGAATTGATCAGCGACTGCAGTCCGGCGCCGGTGTCTTTGAGGTCGGCCTCGGAGAACTCGCGGAAGATGCTCGTGACCTCGTCCTGATAGGACTCGTACAGGCCGTCCATCATCTGGAACAGCATGAACTCCGCGTAGCGCAACGCCAGCACGCCGTCGAGCGCGTCGTTCGCGCCTTGCCGCAGGTCCTCGCAGATGCCTTCGAGCAGCTGCTCGCGCGAGCGTTCGTCCGAACCGCCGCTCAGCCCGAAGTAGTTTTCCTGGTCGCTCACGTCAGAGCCCCTCCCCTGCCGCGTTGCGCACGCCCATCCGCGCTTCCCCGTCGGCGCTCTCGTACAGGTCGGCCACGCGCGCGAGCGCGACGCTCGCCTGCTGCGTGGTGAAAGCGAGCTTCGCCAGCGCTTCCTCGACCTTCGAACGGTGGTACTCGTACGCCGCCGCGACCTGGCGCATGCCGAGCGAGCCGCCGAACGCCGTCGTCGGGCCTCCGCCGAACGGGTTGAACCCGCCGAAGATGCCCTGCGGTCCGGTCGCCTCGGGCATGTCCAGCCCGCGCACGCCGTCGCGCGCGGTTTCCGCCGCGTGCCCGGCGTCCTCGACGAACCCGCTCGCCTTGCGCAGATCCTTCACGTCGGTTTCAAAACCGATCATGGGTCCACCCCCAGTCGTATGAACCGTCACCCTACTGAGCGAACGGTATCCTTCCGACTCATCGGACATGACGCCGGTTCACGACATCGACGTGACCACCGCCACATTCCGGACGTACCGGCTCTACCCCTCGCGCGCGGGCGCGGACGCCGCTCGGCGCGGAAACCACGGCACGATGGGAGAAACGCGCCGCTGGTAGTCCGCGTACTCCGGATAGCGGCCGAGAGTGATGCTCTCGGTGAAGATCGTCGAGCCGATGAACAGCGCCGTCAGCAGGACCGCGCCGGCGATCGTCCAGGTGACCGCGCCCGCCGCGGACACACCGAGCAGGAACACGAGCCACCACTGCGCTTGTTCGAAGAAGAAGTTGGGGTGGCGGGAAAAGCGGAACAGCCCGGTCTGCGCGAACCGCGGGTCGGGGGTGCGCCCAGCGGCCGTCTCGCGCTTCTTCCGCTGGTGGAAGTTCCACTGCTGCTGATCGGCGAGGGTTTCGCCAGCCAAGCAGGCAACGAACGCCACCGCCAGCACGATGTCGGCGACGCCCAGCGGCGTCTGATGATCCAGCGCGGTCCACGCGGGCAGCGTGATGAGCAGCAGGATCACGTTCTGGTAGAGCGTGATGAAGAAGAGGTTGAACAGCTGGAACTGCCACGGAGCCATCCGGCCGCGCAGCACCGCCCAGCGGTAGTCCTCGCCGCCGCGCGCGTAGCCGCCCTTGCGGCCGTAGTTGAAGGTCAGCCGCGCGCCCCACAGGAACACGAGCGCGAACAGCAGGTTCAGCCTGGCGTCCGCGAACCCCGCGTGACCGGCGAAGATCCCGGCGTAGGCCACCGGGACGACCGACCAGATCCGGTCCACCCAGGAGTGCTCCCTGGTGAGCACCGACAGCAGCCAGCAGCCGGCGCACACGCCCGCGAAAACCCAGAGGCACACCTGGAACGCGTTCATGACCGCGACTTTACTGCCGGGATCGCCCGCGCGACGCCGTTAGAATCCGCCGATGACGGCGAACCTGCCCCTGCGCGAGCGCAAGATCGACCTCTTCTTCGCGGTGATCTTCTCGGTTTTCACGGTGACGTCGCTGATCAGCGACCTGCTGCCGACGATCGGCGTCGACTTCTCGCGGCCGACCGGCAACTTCTTCGTCGACTCCAACTACTGGTACGCCCACGACGCCGACCCGCTCTTCATGCACCCGCCGGACTGGATGCGGATCGTCACCGGGCTGTCCGCGTTCGTCTACCTGCCTTTCTACGTCGTGCTCGTCTGGTGTCTCGTCACCGGCCGCAACGGGATCCAGCTGTTCGCGGTGATCTACGCGACGATGATCGTCACCCTCACCGGGATCGTCGTGTTCGGCGTCGAGTTCTTCAGCGACCCGGCGACCCGTACCGGCAACCCGGGCAAGTTCCTCGCGTTCAACCTCCCTTACGTGCTGATCCCGTTGCTGTTGCTGGTGAGGATGCGTCGACCGCTGCCGTTCGCTCGGCGGTTTTGACCACTGTGGACAGACATGGGCAGGGACTGGCTCGCCGAAGAGCGCTTCCGGGGCGCGGGCGTGACCGGCGGCGAAAGCACCATCGGACCGGCCAATCCGCCGAGCCGGTTGAAGAACGACACCGGCCCGGCGATCCGGCCGCACTGACCGTCGTC